>PLHQ01000005.1 GCA_003138975.1 Acidobacteriaceae bacterium
AAATCTTAGTACCCTATCGCAAGTGCGCCGGCGCCGTGCAGCCGCGTAAGGCCCGAGTGTGTCCCGCCGGGGCATTTGCGATAGGGGGATTTGGAGGAAGCCGCTGGCGTTTGCGGCGGACGCGGGAGAGCTATGGGTTTTGCTTGGGCGATTCGAAGATCCTTCGCCTTTGGGAATGCCAAAGTAGAGTAGTAAGTGAAGATAGTTTGGTTTTTGAACAGCAGCAAAGAGTATCGGGGCGAGGTTTGGACATAGAAGTAAGTGGCTGGTCGACAGCAGTGACGGTAGATAGGGACACGAATGCGATGGGAGTCGATGATTCCCTGAGGCGGAGCGGTATAGGAGGCAGCTTAGGAGGAGTCAAGTCGAATCCTCCGGTGCAGGAGTTGGGTCGTATCCCAGGCAGAAAGAGATTCCACTCGTAGCATGGGGGTGGCACATTGCGGACAACGGAAGCATGGGGGGAGACTGGGAGTGTGGGAAGTTGGGGTCGTGGGCTGGGGATAATCCAACAATAATCGTTGACAGAGCGGCAAGAGGGTGGCGCGGCGACGGTTGGCCAGGAAGCCGAAGGAGCGGATGCGAACAAAGCTGCGGGGCAGCACATGCAGCAAGAAACGGCGCAAGAACTCTTCCGCCTCGATCGTCATCATTCTCTTGTGATTTCCGTGGGCATAATCTCTCCAGCGGAAGGTGACTTGGTTGTTGGTGAAGGCGACCAGGCGATGGTTGGTGATGGCGACGCGGTGAGTGTAGCGGGCGAGATAGCCGAGGACATGATGGGGACCGCCGAATGGGGGTTTGGCATAGACGATCCAGTTCTGACGGAACAAGGGGCGCAAGAAAGCGCGGAAGGCTTTCTGGTTTTGTAGAGGCCGAAGAGAGCCGGGGAAGATCAGTTGGCGCTGTTGGAATCGTCGTTGGAGAGCGTCGACGAACTTGCCGCGAAAGACCCGACGGAGTACGTCCACCGGCAGGAAGAAGGGATAGCGGGGATGGATCCAGCGGGTGTGGTCAGGGGAAAGACCTCCGGCTGGAATCAGACAATGGAGATGCGGATGGAACAACAAGTTTTGACCCCAACTGTGCAGCACGGCAAAGAAACCGATCTGTGCGCCGAGATGTTCGGGGTCGGCGGCCACCTCGAGCAGGGTCTCGGCAGTGGCGTGGAACAACAGGTCGTAGAAGACCTTCTTGTTGACTAGGGCCAGATGCACGAGATGATGCGGCACGGTGAAGACGACGTGGATATAAGGGACCGGTAGCAGCTCGCTCTGCCGGGCAGCAATCCAACGATCGCGCGCCCCACTTTGACACTTGGGGCAGTGGCGATTGCGACAACTATTAAAGGAGAGGGCCCGATAGCCGCAGCGCGGACACTGGTCGCGATGTCCGCCCAGTGCCGCGGTGCGGCAGCGTGCGATGGCCAGGAGCACTTTGCGATGGCTCCAGTGAATCCAGCGGCAACTGGTGCGGATAAAGCGATTACCTTGTGCGCGAACGATATCGGCCACCTCCAGTGGTGGCCGAGTCATTTTTTCCGCAGCCTCCGCGAAGTTTGGACATCGTCCACACTGGCAAGCTGCAGGCTATCGAGAGGATTCGGGACCGCCTGCAAGTGTCTGTGGGACAAATGCAGATAGATCAGAGTGTGTTCCAGGCGGGAGTGTCCGAGCAGGACCTGGATGGTGCGCAGGTCGGCTCCGGCGTCCAGCAGGTGGGTGGCGCAACTGTGCCTCAGACTGTGTGGGGATAAGCGTTTGCTGATACCGGCTTGCTGGGCTGCCTGGCGACAAGCCAGCCAGACGATGTTGGCGGTGATGGGGACGTCGGCGCGTTTGCCACGGATGGTGCCGGGAAACAGATAGGTCTTGGGCTTTCTCCAGCGCCAGTACAAGCGCAGGGTTTCCAGCAGTTTGGGACTCAAGGGCACGTCGCGGTCGCGGCGGCCCTTCCCTTGGTGAATGCGGATCATCATGCGCTGGCTATCGATGTCACTGACCTGGAGACGGCAAAGTTCGGAGCGTCGCACGGCGGTCGAATACAGGGTCATGAGTAGCGTGCGGTGATAGAGATTGCGTGCTGCATCAATGAGCCGGGTCACTTCCTCAGGGCTGAGCACGACGGGCAGCCGCCGGGGAGATTTGGGAAAGGGAATGTGCTCGGTCAGAAAATGCCGGCGTAGAGTTTTGACAAACAGGAAGCGGATTGCGGATACATACTGGCTGACGCTAGCCGTCGACAATTTTTTGCTTTGAAACAGATAGGCTTGGTATTGGCGGATGTGTTCTGGCCCCAGCTTGTCCGGTGACCGGTGGAAATATGCCGCGAAATCGCGGACGATCCGGATGTAGGTTTTTGCGGTACGATGGGAATAGTCACGTCGCTGGAGTTCCTCCAGCATTTTTTGGCGAAGTTGGGTCATAGAGACCTCCTTTTTCTGTGACCCAACTTATCTCAACTCTTTCCCTCTCCTATCTGCTGAAGTTCAAACACGCGCAAGCGTCCGCCGCGCCAGCGGCTTCGTCCAAATC
>PLHQ01000074.1 GCA_003138975.1 Acidobacteriaceae bacterium
GCTCTATCCAGCTGAGCTAAGGGCGCAGTTTCAGATTGGCTGCTGAAGTCGCTCAGGAATTATAACGGATGTTGCCTTGCGCTGGGAACGCCCGGGAGACACCACGATCCACACGATGCAAATTCATTTGTGAGCCCCTTACTAGCGATGACAATCTTAGCTTTGCAGGCGCCGTCTAAGGTATTCAGAGTAGACAAACCATTGCTAACACACGCTTTCGACAAGGGTCGAAGAACTTTTTTCTTTGCCTAGCCCACCTCAAAAGTAAATCTTTCCAGGCGTAGAGCAATTCCTACAAAGCCATTAAAAATCGATGCCTGCATTTTGAGTAGCTTAGCGAACGGCAAGCCATGTGCTAACAAATTCTTCAGACGAAGTGGCGCGCAACGGGGCGCTCCAAGGATGACTTCGGCCAGAGGTTCTCTTGGGCGCCCCTTGCATTTACCAGTGAGAACACCGCTAGCCCTCCCCCCTTTTTCGTTTACGCCAGCGCTAGATGTTCTCTCACATCCACGCCGGCTTGACGCAACAGCCGAGCTACGGCCTCTACCTTCAGGCGCGAACCATCGTATCCCACCCGCACTGTGCGGTCCGCCTCGTTAAACTTCACTCCACGAATTCCGTAAACTTCACGCATCCCATCGATGGCCCTCAGTTCGGTCTCCCCCGGCACAGCTCCGTATCGGAAAACAGCGTCCAGATAAGTCATGAAAAGAGTCCTCTTCCGCTAGTGAAATAGACACGCCATGCCGTCATGGCTGAATCCAATATAAAGCATCGCCCATCGAACGACCCTAGGGAAGCAAGGTGCCCCCCCCTCAGGATCTGTCTTCGGGCGTGAAGGGAGAATTTCTCTCAGCGTAGCGTTGGCAAATTGTGGGCCCTGCGGTTTGTATAATCGCGGTGCCCCCTGAGCTAAGTCGATTCATGCCGAAACCATCGAATCAACCGTCAACGCCCGAGCGAGACCCGGTGTGCGGGATGAATGTGAATCCTGCTACGGCCAAACACGTCTACGAACACGGCGGGAAGAACTACTATTTTTGCTGCGCGTCTTGCGCGGAAAAATTCAAGGCCGATCCACAAAAATATCTGAGCGGACCTCCGCCCGCAAAAGCATCGGGACTAGTGATGCTGGGTGCCGCACAGTCCGCGCCTCCTACTGCTCTTGAAAGTGTTCATCGAGACCAACCGCCGCAGGCCAAAGATCATACTCATACTCATTCCGACTCCGCACAAGCTGTCGCTTACGTATGCCCCATGTGCCCCGAGGTCCGCGAAACCAAGCCCGGTGCCTGCCCCTCGTGCGGAATGGCGCTCGAGGCAGATGTCCCCGTCGCGTCCAAGCGCACCGAGTACACCTGTCCGATGCACCCGGAAATTGTTCGCCAGGAGCCGGGATCGTGTCCCATCTGCGGCATGGCACTCGAGCCCCGCACCGTTAGCGCGGTTGCCACTCTCGAAGAAAATCCCGAACTGCGCGACATGACCCGGCGCTTCTGGGTGAGCCTTGCACTCACCGCGCCACTGATGGCGATCGCGATGGCTGCAATGCTCTGGGAGATGCCCTTGCACCGGCTTCTGCCCGGTGCGGCGCTGCCTTGGCTGGAGTTCGGGCTGGCCACGCCAGTCGTGCTCTGGCGCGGATGGCCATTCTTTCAACGTTTCTGGACTTCGCTGATCAACCGCAGTCCAAACATGTTCACTCTGATCGGCATGGGCACTGGCGTGGCCTACGGATACAGCGTCATCGCCACACTGGCGCCGCGCATTTTTCCTGAATCGTTGCGCACCATGGGAGGCTATCCCGACGTTTACTTCGAGGCAGCAGCCGCCATCACCACACTGGTCCTGCTCGGCCAAGTCATGGAGCTGCGCGCCCGCAGCCGCACCAGCGCGGCCATTCGGGCGCTGCTCGATCTCAGTCCCCGCACAGCGCGCCGGCTCAACCCCGACGGCAGCGAGAAGGATGTTCCGCTCGAACAAGTACAGCCTGGAGATCGTTTGCGTGTACGTCCAGGAGAAAAAATTCCGGTGGACGGCGTGCTCCTCGAAGGCCGCAGCGCGGTTGATGAGTCGATGATCACCGGCGAATCCATGCCGGTCGAGAAATCACCGGACGGCAAAGTCATCGGTGCAACCATCAACGGCACCGGTTCGTTCGTCATGCGCGCCGAGCGCGTCGGCAGCGAGACTTTGCTCGCGCGCATCGTGCAACTCGTCGGCCAGGCACAGCGCAGCCGCGCTCCCATCCAGCGTCTCGCCGATCGCGTGGCGAAATGGTTTGTCCCCATCGTCGTTGCAGTTGCAGCAATCACTTTTGTCGCGTGGCTTCTGTTCGGTCCGCAACCGCGCTTCGCGCACGCGCTCGTGAACGCGGTCGCCGTGCTCATCATCGCTTGCCCCTGCGCGTTGGGTCTCGCCACGCCCATGGCAATCATGGTCGGCGTAGGTCGCGGAGCCCGGGCCGGCGTGCTGATTAAGAACGCCGAGGCGCTGGAGATTCTGGAAAAAGTTGACACCTTGGTCGTCGACAAGACCGGAACTCTGACCGAGGGCAAGCCACAATTGATCGGGATTTCTTTGTCGCAGAATGACGCCGATGAAACCCTTCGCCTCGCCGCCAGCCTGGAGCGAGCCAGCGAACATCCGCTGGCCGGCGCAATCGCCGCGGCAGCCGAAAGACAAGGCTTTTCGCTTTCACAGCCGCAAGATTTCACAAATAATCCGGGAAAGGGAATCACGGGAATGGTCGATGGCAAGCAGGTCGCCGTCGGCAACGCTGCACTCATGACAGAGTTGGGAGCCTTCGTCCGCGCGAATACGGAGTTCCGTGATGGCAAGCCCGGCGCTGGCGCCAGCCTCTATGTTGCCATCGATGGCAGGTTCGTTCGAATGCTCTCCGTCGTTGATCCGTTGAAGCCATCCACTCCCGATGCAATCCGCGCCCTCAAGAATCAAGGGATTCACATCGTCATGCTCACCGGCGACAATCGTGCCACTGCGGCAAATCTCGCCCAGGCGCTAGGCATTGAAGAATTCGAAGCTGAAGTGTTACCCGAAGGTAAGCTGGATATCATCCGCAAACTGCAAGGGCAGGGAAGAGTTGTCGCGATGGCCGGCGACGGCGTCAACGACGCCCCAGCATTAGCACAAGCCGATGTCGGCATCGCCATGGGCACTGGCACCGACGTCGCCATGGAGAGCGGCGGCATCACGCTTGTAAAAGGCGACCTCACCGGAATCCTGCGCGCCCGTAAGCTGAGCCAGGCCACCATGCGCAACATCCGCCAGAATCTTTTCTTCGCTTTTGTCTACAACGCGATCGGCGTGCCCATCGCGGCCGGCATTCTCTATCCCTTTTTCGGCCTTCTGCTGAGCCCCATCTTCGCTGCCGCCGCCATGAGCTTCAGTTCAGTCTCGGTAATCACCAACGCCCTACGCTTGCGAAATGTGAAGTTGTGACTGTGTGGGACGGACACTCCTGTCCGTCGCCTTTGAAGTTGATGTTGACTTAATTTTCAGTACTATGCTGCAGAAATAACAAAAGAAAGCCTTGCAGCACCGTGGAAGAGCGGCGCTCCAACGCCGCGTAAAGAGACTCCAAAAGATGTCGAGCTTTAGCCACTGTGGCGCCTCACAGCTTCCCTAAATACTCAATTACGTCCGGCTCCGTCCAATCCACAGGCCCAATGAACTTGCGCCGCACGATGCCGCCGCGATCGATCACATAAGTCTCCGGAAACTTGAACGTCCCGTAGAGCGCATTGCTTTTCTGGTCGGCATCACGCACCGACAGCAGATTCACGTTGTGATCTCGCAGGAACCGCTGGTAGTTGTCCTGGTCGACATCCACGCTCACCGCCAGCACAGTCACGCCTCTGGGTTTCATACGCTGCTGCATCTGCACCAGCGACGGCATTTCTTCGATGCACGGAGGACACCAAGTCGCCCAGAAATTCAGCACTACGACTTGACCTTTAAGTTGACTGAGTGTGACCGTCCGCTCGGCGTCGCGTACCGTGAAATCCGGAGCGGCCGAACCGATCCGCGGCGGCCGCGTACCGCTATAGCAGCCGGAGAGTGCAAGCAGAATGAAAACCAGGGCAGCACTGCTGAGAAAACAAAGGATGCGTCGCACACCGCTATAATAATAGATTCGGCGTATGCCTGCGACAGGTACAGCAACCCGTCAACCCGCCGTGTCGGTGATCATACCGGCCCGCAATGAAGAAGCCTGCCTCCGCACGTGCCTTCAGTCCCTGATCGCGCAAGCGGGAGTCGCTTTCGAAATCATCGTGGTCAACGATCATTCCACCGACCGCACCCGCGAAATCGCCTCTTCGTTTTCGGACCAGCAAGTCCGAGTCATCGACGCCGGCCTTCTCCCCGCAAGTTGGACCGGCAAGAACAACGCCGTCCATGCTGGCTCCAGAGTGGCTCGTGGCGAATGGTTGCTGTTCACCGATTCCGACACTATTCACCAGCCCGGATCGCTAGCTCGAAGTGTCGAAGAAGCCAAGCGCCATAACGTGGCCGTGCTCTCCTACTCTCCCGAGCAAATCGTGAAAAGCTTTTGGGAGAAGGCTGTCATGCCCGTGATCTTCGCGGACCTCGCGGCGAGCTTTCGCCCATCTAAGGTGAGCGATCCTGACTCTCCCGTGGCGGCCGCCAACGGCCAGTACATCCTGATCACGAGCGAAGCTTACGGCGCCGTTGGCGGACACGCGGCCATTGCGGGCAATCTGCTCGAAGATGTAGCTCTCGCTCGAGCCGTCAAGCGGTCGGGCAGGAAAATATTCTTCCGCTTCGGCGGCGATGCCGTCCGCACCCGTATGTATCGCACCTTCGCCCAACTTCGCGAAGGCTGGACGAAAAACCTCGCGCTATTGTTTCCTTCGCCGCTACGCCTGGCCACTCTTCGAACAATTGAGTTTGTCCTGATCCTTGCCAGTTTCGCCATCGCCATCGCAAATGTTCTTCGCGGACACTGGCAGCCCGCGATCCTGGCGGGCATGCTGGGCGGGATCCTGTACACGTTTCTCCTCATGCGAATCCGTCGGGCCCATTTCTCGTGGGATGCAAATATCCTCGCTCTGATCGGACTTCCTCTTTTCTCTTATCTGTTGTTGCGCTCTAAACTATTTCACAAGCGTGGCAATGTTTCCTGGAAAGACCGGCGATATCCGGGCAGTCAAGAATCCGCAACACCGTCCAGCCAGCCAGATTCAACAATGCAGGAGAACCATGGTCTATCTCACGCGCAAAGCTGAATTCTCCGCATCGCACTACTATCACAACCCGGACTTCAGTCCAGAAGAAAATCACCGTGTGTTCGGCAAATGCAATAACCCAAACGGCCATGGCCACAATTACACTCTGGAAGTCACCGTAAAGGGCGAAGTCGATCCCCGCTCCGGCTTCGTCGTCGACCTCAAACAGCTCAAAGAGGTCATGCACCGCGAAGTGCTCGATGCCATGGACCACCGCTTCCTCAACAAAGAAGTCCCCGAATTTCTAAATCGAATCCCCACTACGGAAAACATTGCCATCGCCGTCTGGCAGCGTCTTGTCACCAAGCTCGAACGCGCCCAGCTGCACCGCGTGCGCGTTTACGAAACCCCCGATCTATTTGTCGATTTCTACGGAGAAGCATGAGGAAAGGAAGGGGTGCAAAGTTCGAAGGATGCATGGGGTGCGAAGGATGAAAGCGCACCTCTCCCGCCGCTATCTGTTCTCCGCGTCGCACCGCCTGCACAGCGAAACCATGTCGGAAGAGGAGAACCAGGCGACTTACGGAAAGTGCAACAATCCCTATGGACACGGCCACAACTACGTCGTCGAAGTAACAGTCAGCGGTCCCGTTGATGAGAACACCGGCATGGTCTGCAATCTCACCGATCTCGATGGCTTCATCGAAAGGGAAGTGCTCTCACGCTTCGATCACGAAAATTTGAACACCTTGCAAGAATTCGCCCAGGAAGTGCCGACTACGGAAAATCTCTGTATTCAGATTTACGAAATAGTGCACCGTGGCTTCCGCAAGGCGCATCTTGAAAGAGTGCGCCTGGAAGAAACCATGATGAACTCGTTCGAATACGCAGGCGGCGAAGCCAGCCATTAGCCGCGCAGAAATGGAACCCATCACCCGATGAAATCAGCCAGCGAGTCCGCCACGCTCACCAGCGCCAGCTTCGAAGACCTCGTCCAGGAGATGCTCGTTCGCCTCGGCGAAGATCCCCACCGCGAAGGTCTCCAGCAGACTCCCGAGCGCGTTCGTAAGTCCATGCAGTTCCTCACCCGCGGCTACACGGAAGATCCTGAGGCCTTGCTCAAAGGCGCGCTCTTCACCGTTTCCTACGACGAGATGGTCATCGTCAAGGACGTCGAAATGTTCAGCCTCTGCGAACACCACATGCTGCCCTTCTTCGGCAAAGTGCACGTCGCCTACATTCCCAACGGCAAAGTCATCGGCCTGAGCAAAGTACCACGCCTGATCGAACTGTTCTCGCGCCGCCTGCAAATTCAGGAGCGCCTCACTACCCAGATTGCCGAGACCATCCAGAAAGTCATCGAGCCGCAAGGCGTCGGCGTAGTCATCGAAGCCCGCCACTTATGCATGATGATGCGCGGCGTCGAAAAACAACATTCCGCCGCCGTCACTTCCTCCATGCTGGGGTGCTTCCGCGACTCGAACGAAACGCGCTCGGAATTCCTGTCGCTGATCCGCCAGCGGCCGAACGGGATATAGGCGCCCGTCACGGATCGTGTGGGACGGACACTCCTGTCCGTCGCCTTTGACTTTGTTCTTAGATTTTGACTTTGCTTTGACTTTAGTTCGATAAGATTACCTCTGTGCCGCCCAAACCGGTTCCTCACAACCAACCTCTGCGCAACCAACTCGCCCTCGTCACCGGCGGTACCCGCGGCATCGCCCGCGCCTCGCCAGCGCTGCAATCTGATCGTCACCGGCCGCGACGAATCCGCCCTTCGTCGCATTAGCAGGGAACTCGCGTCCGTAAAAGTCCAAATCCTCGCCCACCCCTGCGACCTTCGCAACCCGCAATCGATCGACGATCGCTTCCGCGCCATCCGTCGCGACTTCAAGCGACTCGATATCCTCATCAACAACACCGGCATCCCGCACAGCAGTCTCACTGTAGATAAGCTGCCTCTCCAACTCTGGCAGGACGTAATCGACACCGACTTAACCGGCACGTTCCTGGTAACGCAAGCCGCGCTCCCCATGATGAAGCGCGGCGCCACCATCGTGAATAGTCTTTCCGTCGTAACCAATCGCGTCTTCGCCGGATCGGCTGCCTACATTGCCTCCAAACACGGAGCGCTCGGCCTCACGAATACCCTGCGGGAAGAATTGCGCCCCAAAGGAATTCGCGTCATCGCCCTGTTGCCCGGCGCCACCAATACCGAAATCTGGAACAGTTTTTGGCCGCATGCCCCGCGAAAAAAGATGATGTCTCCCGCCACTGTCGCCGGCGCAGTCGTTAACGCAATCCTTCTGCCACCGAACGCGACCTTAGAAACGCTGGAAATCCTCCCGACCGCCGGCCTTTTATGAGGCCATAACCAAAACACGACCTCTGTGTTCCGAAACCTGCGTCTCCCCCGTGGTTAGGAATTTATTTCCGACTGTCCGTGACCCGGCGTTTACACAGAAGAAATTTCCGGCTAAGATTGCGCTCGCCTCATCAGGCATACTCGGAGGATTCGCCATGCGCAAAGCCCCGTTTCTGACCGCAGCCATGTTCTCCATAGCAATTCTTACTTTTCCCGTCCACGCACAGGATGCCAAGAAGGAAGCTGCCATAAAGCCGGCGGATGGCCCATCGCAGGTTGTGCTCGAATCCTGGAATGACATCGGCCGCAAACTCATCGCCATGGCCGAAGATTTTCCCGAGGACAAATACGACTTCAAGCCTACGCCCGCCCAGCGCAGCTTTGCCGAGCAACTCCTGCATGCGGCCGGCGTGAATTATTTCTTCACCAATCTGGCCCTAGGTCAGCCGCTGCCCAAAGAAGAAAATCCCAAACGCGACGAATTCAAGTCCAAGGCTGAAATCGCTGCCTACGTGAACAAAGCCTTTGCCGATGGCGCTGCCGCCATCAAAGCCAAGGGCGACAAGGGAATGTCCGATTTGGTGGTCGACCCCAACCGAAACCAGCAGGTCCGCATCTCCGACGTGGCTTACGGCTTCATCGAGCACTCCGGCGAGCACTACGGCCAGCTCGTCGTCTACTACCGCATCGTGGGCCTTGTCCCCCCGGAGTCACGCCCCAAGAAATAACTTACCCCAAAACGCGCGCTGTCATCCTGAGCGCGTTCCTTGCGCGAAGGACGTATGCAACTTGGCGGCGCCAACGCTGTCGCCCTCAACCCACCGCGTAGGGATATCGCAACCCCCGCTCGCCGAACACCTTCACCAGCAGCGCTCCGGAGATAAATCCGCCCACATGCGCCCAGAAGGCCACGCCTCCCATGCTTTGCCCCGGCACAGCCAGCGTCGTCGCGGTCCCGCTCAGAAAATTCAAAACAAACCAATACCCCAGGATCACCCACGCCGGCACCCACAGCACAAACACAAAGAACCAAGTCAGTACTCGCGCCCTTGGATACAGGACAAAATACGCCCCCAACACACCTGCGATAGCTCCGCTGGCTCCAACCGTAGGCACAGTCGAGTGCAGGTCAATCGCCACCTGTGTGCTCATCGCAATCAATCCGGTAAGAATGTAAAACACCAGATACTTGAAGTGTCCCAGGTAGTCCTCGACATTGTCGCCAAAAATGTAGAGAAACCACATGTTGCCGATCACATGCATCCACGACCCATGCAAAAACATCGACGTGAAGAAGGGAAGCACGATCGCCGGCAGTGGATACCGGTGTGAGCCTCCCAGAAACACCGCCAGATGATACGGCACCACCCCAAACTGATGAATCAGTAGGTTCAAACTCTGCGGATCCAACGCCGCCTCGAACAAAAAAATCACCAGGTTCAGCCCAATCAAGAAATAGTTCACGAACGGAGTGCTATATCGAGGCTGGTCGTCGCGAATAGGAAGCATAAGGAATCTGGTAGTTTAGTAATTGCGTAATTGAACAATTAAGTAATTGAGCAATTGAAACTAAGCCGACCGTCGCGGCGCAGTTCAATGACCCAATTTCCCCTATTGCTCAATCACATTACCAAATCTCCCCATGAATGGCGTCATCATCGTCGACAAGCCCGCCGGTTGGACCTCCCACGACGTAGTCAACCGCATGCGCCGCATTCTCCAGCAGCGTTCGGTCGGCCATCTCGGCACGCTCGATCCTCTTGCCACCGGCGTCCTCCCACTCGTCACCGGATCTCTCACCCGACTGGCGCAGTTCTACACCGCTTCCGAGAAAACCTACGAAGGCGTGATCCGCTTCGGCTTTGCCACCAATACTTATGACGCCGATGGTGAACCTTTGGGCGAAGTTTGCCCCGCCAGCCCCAGCCTGGACGATCTCCAGAAACTCGCTGCCGAATTCCGCGGCTTCATCGCGCAAGTGCCGCCACCATTCTCGGCCAAGAAAATACACGGAGTCCCCGCCTACAAACTGGCGCGAAAGGAAAAACAAGTCATTCTGCAACCGGTTCGAGTCGAGATTAAAGAATTCGACATCACCGCAGTCGAGGCCGACCGCGCCCACTTCCGCGCCCGCGTAGCCTCAGGAACCTACATGCGTTCCATCGCTCACGAAATGGGCCAGCGCCTAGGCTGCGGAGCCCATCTCGAATCCTTGCGCCGCACCTCCGTCGCCGAGTTCGACGTCAGTCAGGCCCACACCCTCGACGAAATTGAAGCTCAAACAGAAGCTCAAACAATTGAAGGTCAAATAAAGCATTGTCATTCCGACCGGAGCTTCTCTTTCCCGAAGGGAAAGGGAAGCGGAGTGGAGGAACCTGCTTTCCTTGAAGTCAACGGCAACGTAGAGGTCGCCAACAAGGCTCGCCGCAACGGCATAGCCTCCCTCTTCATTCACCCCCGCCAACTCCTGCCGCATTTTCCTTCCGTCACCGCCGACGAAGCCACCGCCGCCCGCATCCGCAGCGGCCGACCTGTCAACCTTCCCGAACTCTCCCGCGCCCGCCAGGTCAAAGTCTTCTCCGGACAAGCAGAGCTGCTAGCCATCGCCACCCGCGTCGCCGGCACCTTATTCCATCCCAAAATTGTCTTCGCCACTGATCCTCAGTCCGCCACCAAGAAAGCCCTGTCATCCTGAGCGAAGCGAAACGGGGTGCAGCTGTAGAAATCGACAAATAGATCGGGGGTTTCGTAAACGCGCAAGGAATTCCTCCACGGCTGCCGGTACACCAGGGGAAGCGCGGTGTATTTTAGGATTGGAAACACGGACTAAGTCACAAACAGGAGGAATCGAGAAGCCAGGGATAAAGCCAATGTCCGATAAGAAGTATTATGTAAACTCGGCGAAGCCCCTAACCCCGACAAGGCCCCTTCAATCGCCCAATTGCTAAATGACTCAATACCACTACATCTTGTACTTCCCCAGATCCTCGTCGTTCAACCCTTCCAGATATTTCCGCAGTTCCTCAGCGCTCACGCGATCCGACATATTGGCCGCCTGCTTCGAATTCTTCAACACGACCTCATCCACGAAGATCGGACAATCCACCCGCAACGCCAGCGCCAGCGCATCCGACGGACGCGAGTCGACGCTCACCACCTCGCCGCCGCGTTCCAGCCAGATCACCGCATAAAACGTGTCCTCGCGCAGCTCCGTCACAACAACTTTGTGCACCTGCGTCTCCAGCCCCGTCAGCACGTTCTTGATCAGATCATGCGTCATCGGACGCGGCGTGTTCACCTTCTCCATCTCCAGCGCAATCGCATTCGCCTCGTAAACTCCCACCCAGATCGGCAACACTGATTCCCCCGCCACATCCTTCAAAATCACAATAGGCGTATTCGTCACCGGATCCATCAAAAGGCCGCGGATTGTCATTTCTACTTCCATGGGAGCTCCTGAACGCTTAACTTCGTGCTGCGCGGACTGTCTTTGCTTTTTATATCATCAATTCTCCCAGGAGGCTGTTGGGAAAGCTTTGGGTTGCTTTTACTTTTACATACGATCCTGCCTGGAGAGCGGATTCCTCGTGCGCTGTGAAATTCAGGGTTTTGTTATGGCTGGTACGGCCGATCCACTGTTTACGCGCCTCGTTTTTTCCTTCAACCATTACTTCTACTACTTCTCCTATATATCTCTTGTAGCGCGCAATCTGTATTTCTTTCTGCCGCGCCATCAGCGCTTCCAGGCGGCGGGATTTCTCTTGATCTGGGATTGCGTCTTCCAACGCCAGTGACGGCGTATTGGGACGGGGCGAATACTTGAAGGTGAAGACGGCGTCGTAGCCGACTTCATCCAACAACGATAAAGTCTCGGCGAAGTCTTCTTCTGTCTCTCCGGGAAAGCCGACGATAACGTCGCTGGTGATGCTGATCTCGCGCTTTGCGGACTTCATCCACGCGATGCGCTCCAGATATTGCTCGCGGGTGTAGAGGCGCTGCATGGCGTTAAGCACGCGGTCCGATCCGCTCTGCACCGGCAGATGCACATGGTCGCAGAGCGTGGGGACGGCGTCGATGGCATCGATGATGTCGCGTCCGAAGTCGCGCGGATGAGAAGTCGTAAACCGCACTCGCCGAATCCCCGGCACTTCTCCCACCGCCGCCAGCAATTCCGCGAAGGTTTTCTTTTTCCCAGAGGATCCGCAGTCCGGATCTTTATACGAATTCACGTTCTGGCCCAGCAGTTGGATTTCCGTATAGCCGAGATCGGCCATCTGGCGGGCTTCGGCGAGCACCGACTCCGACGTCCGGCTGCGCTCCTTGCCGCGCGTGAACGGCACCACGCAGTAGGCGCAGAACTTGTCGCAGCCTTCGATGATGGTGATGTATCCGCGATGTGGATTGGTGCGGGCGGTGAATTCGGTTTCGAAACACTCGTCGGTTTCGCGATCGTCGAGTCCGGTGACCCGCTGCTTCCCTGCTTCAATCTGGATCAGCATCTGCGGCAGGTTGCGGTAGGACGCCGATCCACACACCATCGCCACATGCGGCGCGCGCTCGAAAATCTTTTCGCCTTCCTGCTGCGCCACGCACCCCAGCAGGCCAAACTTCTTGCCCTGGGCCAGCAGCTTCTTGTAGTCCGCGAGACGATGGAAGACTTTCTGCTCCGCCTTGTCCCGGATGGAGCACGTGTTGTAGAGAATCAAGTCGGCTTGCTCTACCGTTTCTACTTGCTGATAGCCTTCATGCACCAGCGTGCCAATGACCTTTTCGGAGTCATGGACGTTCATCTGGCAGCCAAAGGTTTCGAGGTAGAAGGTCTTGTGCGAATCCCCAGACATTTTCACAGTATAACCCGGCTCGATCCGAGGCAGCCTTGTGCATCGACAACCGCCCTTGTGCATCACCAACAGCCCTTGTCATCCTGAGGCCCGCATTCTCTGCGGGCCGAAGAGCCTGCCCTGAGCTTGCCGAAGAGACCTATGCATTTCGTCGGCAGCACCCGGCACTCCACCTCCCGAGGGCTGTCATCCAGAGGCAGCGGAGTTCCTCGCCCCGAGCAGGAACTCCCAGCGAAGGATCCCTTTCTGCACAGCGAAACAGGATCTTCGTCTCTCGTACGACAAAATCACGGCGCCGGTTCGACCGTGAGCTTCAAACCTACCGCCTTGGTCACGGCGACGAGGGTGGAGAGTCGAGGGTTTCCGCGCGCGGACAAGGCGCGATAGAGGCTCTCGCGCTCGATGCCGGCGGCTTTGGCTACTTTGGCGATGCCGCCCTGGCTTCGGCGATGCGGCGCAGAGCGATGAGGAGCACGTTGGGCTCGTCGGCGTCTTCCAGTGCAGCTTTGAGGTACTCGGCGGCGAAGTCGGGATTGTCGCGTAGCTCGCGAACTTTGGCCTCGTCGTGGGAGATGCTCGCCTTGCGTTTCATGGGGTGCTTGTCCTTTCCAAATAATCTTTCAGGTATTCCAGCGCGCGCTAG
>PLHQ01000098.1:0-196 GCA_003138975.1 Acidobacteriaceae bacterium
GCGTCGTTAGATTTAAAGAGCCTAATATGCTGCGTGGCTCTTCTTGCAGTGAGTACGGCGGCTCTTGATTCCGCCGTCATGGGTAATAAACACTGCCGGCGTACAGAGTAGACCTAACCTATCGTGTCATTCCAGCGGAACAGGATAAATCCATACCGCTCCCCTGTAACAGGGGGAAAGCACATCGCAAGATGGG
>PLHQ01000098.1:239-9667 GCA_003138975.1 Acidobacteriaceae bacterium
ATCGGCCTATGAGGCAAAGCAGACTGCGACCTGGAAAGCTGCTGGAAATGATTGTTTGACAAAGGAGGAAACGATCAAACCATCCGTCCCATCGGATGTAGCCTATGAGGTAGGAGCGGCGAGGCAACAGACCGTTCGAAGCCCTCGGACAATGTACCCACACTCGCAAAGAGTGGCATCGCAACCGCGAGGAAACGGTGCATCTGCCAGCATAAGGCGGAGACGGGGCTAGGCTTGGTGGCATTGGTCAGAATACACAAACGCTTGCAAGCGTCGTAAGCCTCGAAGAGCCTAATATGCTGCGCGGCTCTTCTTGCAGTGAGTACGGGGGGTTCTGCTTCCTCCGTCATGGGTAACCAACACTGCCGGCGTAAAGAGCGGACCTAACCTATCGCGTCATTCCAACGGAACAGGGTAAATCCGTATCGTTCCCCGCAAGGGGTAGACACATCGCAAGATGGATCGACGGCGATGCGGACAGCATTGAAGGAAAAAGCGAAGGTCGCTCTGTAATGGAGCGAATATCGGTTGAGTTTCTCACAGGAACAACATTACCGAGCGCGAAAGCGAGCCCACTTCCCATTTGGTGCTTCACACGAGATAGATTGGCAAATCGACTCATGGGGCAAAGCAAAAGGACGACAGTGCAAACTGTTGGTGCGGTCTCACGCGAAGCGGCAGAATGGTATGCCATTGACTGGCACGCCATTCACCGCAACGTTCGTCGACTCCAGGTGCGTATCGTGCAGGCAACGAAGGGTGGTCGATGGAACAAGGTGAAAGCCTTGCAACGTCTGCTCACCTGCTCGTATAGCGGCAAAGTTCTCGCCGTTCGACGAGTGACGGAAAACAATGGCAAGAAAACCGCCGGTGTTGACCGTATTATCTGGGATACACCAGAGGACAAAATAAAAGCAGTACATGACCTCAAGCGCAGAGGCTATCAACCTCAGCCCTTACGACGTGTTTACATTCCGAAAAAGTCGGACAGAAAAACGAAGCGTCCTTTAGGAATTCCCACCATGTTCGATCGAGCACAGCAAGCTTTGCATCTGCTTGCACTCGACCCCGTGGTGGAAACCACTGCTGATAAAAACTCCTACGGGTTTCGTCAGCAACGGTCCTGCGCCGATGCGATTGCACAGTGTTTTAACACGCTGTCCCATGCACCGAACACGCAGTGGATTCTGGAAGCTGACGTTAAGAACTGTTTTGACAAGATTTCACACGCTTGGCTTCTGGCGCACGTCCCTATGGACCGCGCCATTCTCCAAAAATGGCTGAAATCCGGATATATGGACAAACGCGTCCTTCACGAAACGACGGATGGAACTCCACAAGGCGGAATTATCTCCCCAGCGCTCGCCAATTGCGCGTTGGATGGACTGGAGCGACTCCTGCAGGATAAATTCCCGCAAGACAAACGTCTTAAGTCTCTCGGGGGTAAATCCGCCTCTGTGAACTTCATCCGTTATGCGGACGACTTCGTCATCACCAGTAAATCCAAAGAGCTACTGGAAGGAGAGGTCCAGCCCGTCGTTGAACAATTTCTGCAACAACGAGGGCTCGAACTCTCTCCGAAAAAGACGGTCATCACACACGTGGAGAAAGGCTTTGATTTTCTCGGACAAAACGTGCGCAAGTACCCTAACGGGAAACTGCTCATTAAGCCTTCCAAAAAGAATATCAAGACCTTTCTGGATGGCATCCGCGGAAATATCAAAGCTGCGCTGGGCATGTCTGCCGCCGATCTGATCCGTTGGCTCAACCCCAAAATACGAGGTTGGTCCAACTATCATCGGCACGTGGTGAGTAAACGCACGTACGTCCGCGTTGATCACGAAATCTTCTCTAGTCTATGGCGATGGGCACGACGAAGACACCCGAACAAGAACACACGCTGGCGCAAGCAGAAGTACTTTGCGCTGCATCGTGGTCATGACTGGTCCTTCTTCGGTGAAACGTGTGATGACGAGGGGCAGCCCAGTCAAGTTTGGCTGCTCCACGCCCGTAGCACACCCATCAAGCGACATGTTAAAGTCAAAGGTGACGCGAACCCCTACGACCCTGCCTATGAAACCTACTTCGAACAACGCGAAGGCACCCATATGCAGGAAACGTTTCGGGGTACTCGTACGCTTCGTTTTCTCTGGCATGAACAACGCGGGCTCTGCACTGTGTGTAATACACAAATCACTCGGATCACGGGCTGGCACCTTCACCACTGCGTTCCCCGCGTGATGGGTGGTTCGCGAAGCGCAGACAACCGTGTTCTACTTCATCCGGAGTGCCATGACAGGGTTCACCGCCAACGTCTTTCTATCTCGAAACCGCGTCTCCCCGAAAGAGGCGTTCGAAGGGCTTGAGCTGTGTGAGAGGAAACTTTCATGCACAGTTCTTAGAGGGCTGGACGGGAGCAATCCCGTCCGGCTACTCGGTTCAAACTGTACCAGAGCCAGCTGCCGGTCATTGAGCGGGCGATCGAAACTGCGTGTTTGATGTTGGGTAGCGACCGATCCCGCGGCTACTGTCTGGAAATGATCTGCGCGGCCTTCTTGGCGGGGGCCAACCTGGACCACGGGGATCCAGAGATGCTGCTGTTTTCGATGACGAGGTTCTTCAAGTTTCTGCCAGAGAAGCAACGGCAGACATTTCTGGAAGGATTGAGCGAGAAGGCAATTCTCCGAGCTGCTGTTAAAAAAATGAATGTTATGAACGCAGGCTGTGGTGTACTTCAGGGAACTAACTCCCCGGATCGTTCCAGATGTCGAGCCATTGTTTTCAACGGAGCCCTGAAACCTTAGTTCCAGCATCATCGTAATATCGAGTTTTCTCCACAAGGGTTGCACAATGCGGGAATGAGCAGCGTCACTTCCCACGTTCTCGATTTTCTACATCGAATTGCACTCGGAGCAGGTATCGTATTTGTTTTGCTCCTCATTACACGGCTTTGGATACCTCGACGTTCAATGGGCGCCGTCACGCGTCGCACAAGACCCTAACAGCTTCCTTGACTACCGCCCTGGAGAATAGTCTCCGCCTGAAAGCCTTTTCACAGCCCGCATTAGCTCAGACGGAGTGAAGGGTTTCGTCATATAACTGTCTGCGCCGCTTTCCATTGCCCTTTTTCGCTCCTCCACCCGCGTCCTCGCAGTAAGGATCAGAATCGGGATCTTTCCGAGACTCTGATGTCTTCGTATGCTCCGACAAAGCTCAAAACCGTCCAATTCAGGGAGCATAAGGTCTAGGATGAAGAGTGCCGGCTGCTCTGTCTCGGCTTCCGAAATTAGAGCCTCCGGCCGGGAGGGACGATGCGTCCGGAAACCGCCAGACTGAAGATGATGTACCACAAGACGCGCAATATCCTCATCGTCTTCCATCAGCATAACGAGTTTCGCGGCCCGTGGTTCTATCATTCCCGCTGCATGATTTGACTTGATTGGTGTGGCGTGAGATAGTGGCTGGCTTTCATCGCGAAACCAAGCTTGTTTCTTCCAAATGTTCCGGCTCATCCCGAAGGATACCAGCTTCTTTAAGATGTTTTCCGCGATGTCTGAAAACCTCATCGCGGGAGCTCGTGCGTTGGTAGATCTATTCAATGACTACCAAGACGTCGGAAACAAAATCGATGAGATTTACCGAATCGAGCGTGAGGGTGACGAGCTCACGCACGCCATTCTAACCAAACTGAACCAGACATTCATCACGCCCTTCGACCGCGAGGACATTCACCAGCTGGCCTCGAAGCTCGATGATGTCCTTGACTTCATCAACGCCTCCGGTGCCCGGATCGTAATGTATCGCATTACCGATCCGCCGCCCGCCGCCAGAGAGCTAGCTAAGATCATCCTGATGCAGTGCCAGGAACTGCAAAAAGCGGTGTCTCTCATGCAAAAGAACGGAAATATCCTCATCCATTGCGTGGAGATTAACCGCCTGGAAAACGAAGCGGATTTGGTTTCTCAACAGGCGATTGCCAAGCTGTTTGAGTCCGAGAAGGATCCTATCAACTTGATCAAAGTCAAAGAATTGCTGGAATTCCTAGAGCGGGCCACTGACAAGGCGGAAGACGTAGCCAACGTGCTGGAAACCGTCGTCCTAAAGAACACCTGAAATTCGATGAATCCGAGCAAACAGGAAAACTGTGAAGCCTGACCTGCTGCTGCTGATCGTCACAGTACTAGTCGCCCTGATTTTCGATTTCCTGAATGGGTTTCACGACGCCGCCAACAGCATCGCGACCGTCGTGTCCACGCGGGTCTTGTCCCCTAAACTGGCGGTTTTATGGGCCGCATTCTTCAATTTCGTCGCCGCTTTTCTCCTCGGGACCGCAGTGGCTAAAACTATCGGTTCGGGGATGATTCACATCGAGCAGGTTACGCAGTATGTAGTGATCACGGGCCTCCTCGGCGCCATTGTATGGGACCTATTGACGTGGTGGTGGGGACTGCCAACTTCTTCCTCGCACGCCCTTATTGGGGGCTTTGCGGGAGCCGCAGTGATGCGATCGGGATGGCATGTGATTATTGCGGAGGGTTGGTACAAAACCCTGATTTTCATCGTGGTCGCTCCCATCATGGGACTAATTCTGGGCTTCTCTTTCATGGTCGCTATTTTCTGGCTTCTCCGCGATAAGCCTCCGCAGAAAATTGATGTCTGGTTTCGCAAGCTACAGCTTCTCTCCGCCGCTGCCTATAGCTTGGGTCACGGCGGGAACGACGCGCAGAAGACAATGGGGATAGTGGCCAGCGCGCTGTACGGGGCGCACTTTCTAACCTCCACGGAGGTAGCCGGGAATTGGGGAAAGTTTCATTGGCCCATCATTCTGGTCGCGCATACCGCGATTGCTCTGGGAACATATTTTGGAGCCTGGCGGATCGTGCACACCATGGGCTCGCGCATCACCAAACTCAAGCCGGTAGGAGGTTTCTGCGCTGAGGCCGCAGGAGCTATTACGCTTTTCTCGACCGCTTTGGCTGGGATTCCCGTGAGCACTACGCACACGATTACCGGAGCAATCGTCGGAGTGGGAGCGACTCATAGCCTCTCTGCCGTGCGTTGGGGAGTGGCCAGGCGGATCGTGTGGGCCTGGGTTTTGACGATTCCGGCGTCGGCATTTGTGGCGGCGCTTGCATCCTGGCTGGTGCGATTGATTCATCCCGGAGCGTGACACTTTTCGAGTAGCTCTCTCGGTCCCCTGTCGCACGAACAACAATCCGTCCGATTAAGGGCGAGACTCCGGACCTCAACGAGGTTGTGACCGAAGAGATGCATGGGTCGGACCGAGATTCTGACCTGAACTGATTACGAGCGAGCCTTGGTTGGTATGGCACTTATTTCTACGAGAGCGAAATGGCTGGGCTGCCGGTTCGCAACTACCGGAAGCAGCAGATTAGGTTGTTGCCGTTCTTCCTTCCGATCTGGTGGTCTTCCGGACCCTGACCCTGCTAAGCGGGGACGTAACGAAGCCTAAGACCAGTCCGGCCAGCCCACCAATTGCGATACAAAGGCTACCTATCATGACTGCGAATATAAAAACAACGACAACGGATTCCACTGTACCTAATACATCTGTCCAGCTGAGAACGCCGATGGTCGCCATGATGTAGGCTGCACAGAAAGACCCGGCGACGCCACCGAGTGATGCGCCGATGCCCGCAGACTTCATTATCCACTCACCGTAAGTGTCCATAGTCGCCACTCCCCTCTGTTTGCACTTCCAGTCACGCTACTTTCAAAGCGGCCACGATCAAGAGAGTCAGAATCGCCAGAACTGCGACAGGAGCCGCAACAACACTGAGAGAATAATTACGAGTGGGTTTGCCGGTCATAGCAGACCTCCTTCACGGACGGAAGCAGGGGGCCATGGTCGAGGTCGATCATTCAGCTACGAGCGTTCCGACCTCGATCTGCCAGCCCAAAATACGAATCGTCACCGACAATACAATTACTAGATGGGCCGACGTTCAAAGCTCTCGCCTCAGGGGGTGTGCACACCGTGGTGGGACCTGCTCTTCGGTGAAGCGGGATGTTGTAACACCTACACGAATGAGCGGGTAATGTCAGTGACGTGGGTCACATCGGATGGACGGTGAGCGCCAAGAACCCAGACGTCGGAGCCCTGCAATCTTTGGTTGTTGACGAATTGCACGCAATATAAAAGGCGCATTGACCGGCCTCAACGAAGGAACCAGCCAACTGCCACTGCAACGATCGTGAGCTTTATTAACCAGCCGATCGCGTAAGACACCACAAAAACCCGGTGCAGCTTCATAAATGCGGCATTAGTGAGGATCAGTGGCAACGGGCCGATCAGCCATACCGCAACAGCTAGTTTGACCGCGCCTGATACAGAATGAAGACCCAGCCGGGCGGCGACGCAGGCAAAGACCCCGCAGGTCAGAAATGGTAGCGGACTGGTCAGAGCAATCGCCCTACTCTCCTCGCCCTGACGCCAGATTTCCGGGTAAGTGTAGCGTCGATGAATCCAATCTCCGGCGAAGAACCAGTCAGTGAGCGATGAGACGACACCGGCGCCAACAATGATCGCAACGAGTCGGGCCCAGTTCATATCGTCTTCCCGCCAAATACGCAGGCATTGTACTCGTACGAAGGCTTTCGCGCATCACTATCGGTATATGCTGGATTGTTGGGGCTGGCCCTCCGGAATCGCTGTGCTGGCATTCACGTTCGGCCGGTCTCAAACTTTTGTGATCCGTCCTCAGAGCAGTGGGCATTCGAGGATACAGGAAATCTCAGAACGCACCGACACCAGAACTGACCCGACCGGTCGATGAGGCGATGTTTCAACAGTTGGGTCGGGTCTGTCTTTGCGCTGTGGCTCTTGGCTACATTCTATGTAAGCCGCGGCCCATGGCCTGATCATCGTTTCGCAATCAATTTTGTCGCACGCGAAAGTGTGTGGGAAGTAGGTAATTGGGCACCCGGCAATTCGGAATCAGAGCGAATGTCGTTCGTATCCTCAGTAACTACCATCACGCGGGATCCTATGGTGGAATGACTGGCTGTAACCCGGCCCGGGAATTGAGACGGCGGGCACTGGCTTCTACCTGACCTAGACACGGGGAATCCCATGAAACGTCTTCTTGTTCTAACTCAGCTGGCCATGACTCTCAGTCTGGGCCTGGCAGGGATGACCAGTTGCGGAGGTGGGTCGTCGAGCACGCAAACGCCGCCTCCACCGCCCTCAATTACCAGCTTCACCGCGAATCGCACCTCCATTACGGATGGATCAACCGCGGCGCTGACAGGAGTCTTCGCGAACGGCACAGGCGTCATCACCCCCGGCAATCTCCCAGCCACCAGCGGCGTAGCTGTAACCGTGAGTCCTGCGACGACCACCACCTATACCCTGACCGTTACTCCGACGAGTGGGACAGCGGTGACCGCGACGGCCACCATCACCCTGAACCCTGCACCAACGATCACCAGCTTCATCGGAATTCCGACGACCATTACGACAGGATCTAGTGCGACTCTGACCGGCGTCTTCGCGAACGGCGCAGGCGTCATCACGCCGGGCAATCTTTCCGCCACCAGCGGCGCAGGCGTGACCGTGAGCCCCACGACGACTACCACCTACACTCTCACCGTGACCAATCCCAGCGGTACAGCGGTCACCGCGACCGCCCCGGTAACAGTAACGGGAACCGTCGCTACCTCGGTGACGGTGGACCTGGCGAGCAGCGGCCCCGCCGTGACCGACAAGCTGCTGGGAATGAACATGGCCGTCTGGTACGATCTGGTTTCCAACCAGACCGGAATAGTGGATGCTTTCCAGGCCGCCGGCATCACCCAGGTGCGTTGGCCGGGCGGATCGGATTCCGACCTCTACCACTGGGCGACCAATTCTGAGTGCGATGGCGGCTATGCCGATGCGAATGACACGTTTTCGAATTTCGTCAACGACATGGCCGTTCCCGCTGACCTTGATGTGGCATTGACGGCGAATTACGGCTCGAACGCAGCTTGCAACGCGGGCGGCGAGCCAAGCGAAGCTGCCGCCTGGGTCACGGCCGCGCTGGCCGACGGCATCACGCCGAGCCATATGACGGTGGGCAACGAGGAGTATGGGAGCTGGGAGTACGACCTGCACTCGACTCCGAACGACCCCACGATCTACGCCGCCGCTGTGGTGGGAACAACCGGCTACTACCAGTCGATTAAGACGTCCAGCCCAGACACGCTGGTCGGCATCGATGTGGACGCCGATAACGCGACCAATGGATGGGACAACACCGTGATGGCCAATGCCAAGGGGTCTTATGACTTCGTGGAATATCACTACTATCCCGAGACGCCGGGCGAGGAAAACGACACCTTCCTGGTGCAGCAGGCCGCGCAGGAGTTGACCACGAACATCAACACCCTCAGGTCAGAGCTGACCAAGTGGGGGACTCCGAACACGCCCATTTACGTGGGCGAGATCGGAGGGCCTTATAGCAATCCGGGCAAGCAAAGCTGGTCGATTACCCAGGGGTTGTATGCCGGCCAAGTGCTGGGCGAGATGATGAACGATGGAGTCTCGCGCCTGACCTGGTGGATTGGCTTCGGCAATTGCAACGGCTCCAACGGAAACGATAGTACGTCGCTCTATGGATGGCAGGATTTCGGAGCCTACAATGTCTTCTCCGATGGAGCCTCCGATAGCACCTGTCCGGGCGCGGGCCCCATCGGTACCATGTCTCCCACGGCGCGCGCGTTTCAGCTGTTCAGCCAGATGGCCGTCAACGGCCAGACGGTGCTGACGGCGACCGTCGCGGGCGACACGATCGACGTGCGCGCATATGCGGCCACCAATCCCAACGGCACGGCCCTGCTGTTGTTCAACGACAACGAAACCACCCCCCAGCAGGTGATGGTCACGCTTTCGGGCAAAAGCTTCTCTTCCAGCGTGAACGTCACCACCTACGACAAGGCCATCTATGACTTGGCGGGTTCGCCGACCGGCACCCCGCCGGACCCGGCAGGGACGAGCACCTGGGCCCCGCCAATTACCACCAGCATGGGGGCGCAGACCCTACCTCTTACCCTGACTCTCACTCCCTGGAGCATGAACGTGGTCATCATCCAATAAACTTGCAACAAACGAGCCGGAAGCTGCGCGCCAATTTTGTACCGTCACCAACTGCGTGTTACTGAACGGCCCTGTGCTGGTACCTGGAAAATGGTCAATGCATTATGAGGGCTCTTGCTCCTGACGAGCCAAGAATTTCTGAACATACTTTGTGCCCTCTTTCTCATATTTCATCAAACCTGCGTATAAGAACGCTTCGCATATCTGAGCCACACTTCGCCCTTCCGGCTACGGTCGTGCGAGGGTGGGGGAGAGTGGTGCCGGTTGCATCCGATCCGGCCAGGTCGAAACGCGGATTCGTACCGACAAACGCTAGTGTTTTATCGGAAGC
>PLHQ01000098.1:9772-18990 GCA_003138975.1 Acidobacteriaceae bacterium
GCGTAAGCGGCTTCGTTCTGACGCGCTTGTGGTCAGTAACCGCGCTCATTTCTGGATTGTCCGCAAACAGGAGGTTATTCGAGCCAACTGCGAGCAGAAACTCTACCTACTGATTCAGTGAGTGGTGCCAACTGGTTGGCGAGCTCAGGCAGCGGGGACAGGAACACTAGGGCGCGAACCTGTCCTTCTCCTTTGGCCGCGCTACAAGACGTTGAAGGTATCTCGATCCTTCTCTCTCGTACTCGTGAGTGTTTTATGGCGCTGGTGCTTTCAGGATCGTTTCGGAAACTTGCCCAGGAATATCTTGTACGAGCGCGTCCTATTCTTCACTCCTTCCACGCACTGGGCATCGCACTGTATCGGCTGGCGCTCGGAACACACTGCTGGCAGAGCGCCCAATATTGCGATCGCCAAGACTATTCGAAGTGTCGGCATAGCATTCCCCTTATGCATCAGATTCAGTTGACTAATTTCAGCATTTCGTTGGCGCAGCGTCCAGGTTACTGCGGTCAGGTCGTCGCGCGAGTTGAACGCAGCATCGCAATTCCTCGAAAAAGTTGCAGAAGCGAGTAGCAGACAAGAACGACGCCCCAAACGATCGACATCAAATCGGGGACATTCACGCGCTCGGCTCGGGGCTCGAAGAGCAGCATCAAAGAAAGGACAACGCCGAGGACAAACTCAGCCCACGTCCATATCGGGCCGGAGCTGCGTCGGGTGATTTTGAGGTCGATCTCCCAGCCTATCCACCACCAGAACAAGAAAACCGTCAGCAGAGCTTCATGAACCTGAAACCGCGCTCCATGTTTAAGGTGTCCGACGAGGACCGGCGGCTGGTGGAAGTAAATTTCCAGGGTAAGGGAGCCGCGGGAGCGTAGGCGGCGAGGATTCTTCGGACTTATTGTTCAGGTGCCAGTGAAATCGGGACGTCGGCGGTGACTACCGTAGACGGGTCATCCCGCAGCTTCAGGTAGAGAGTCTTCCCTTTGGGCTGTGGAATCGTCAGCGTGACTTGGACAAAGCCGTCGGGGACGGTCACAGAGTTGGTAAAGTCAGGATCGCTGCTGACGGCGTCGATCAGAAAGAGCTTGTCTCCATTCAGAGTGCATTGTTTTTCCGCGTCGCGCGCGCAACGAATTCCCTCGAGAACTGGGATTCGCACCAAGGTGACCAAGGGTTGCCAGGCCCCATCAATCCCATCCCCATCCACAGGACGAAACTTCAACGGCCCGAACGCCGAGGGACCGAGCAACTTCATGGGATCAAGCATGGCAAGAATGGTTTTGGAATCCTGCAGGGTGAGGTTGCCATCTTTCTCGCTGAGCATCACGCTGAAGGACTCGTCAGCCGTGGCCACCTCGATCTTCTCGGTAGAGGGGAAATTCTCTGGCACCTGCGTCTTCAGAAAGAAATTCAGGCGCGCGTCCTGAGGAAGCTCATCCTGATCCAGCCTGACCGTGGATGGAGGGCCTGATGAATCCAGCAGGACACTCTTGCTGAGCACGTTGACGCGCGGCCGAGGAGCTTCCACGGCGGTTTTCAAATCCATCGAGCGGCCGTCCTGCAGCGCCACGTGCACCACGATAGAGTCTCCGGGCTGCAGCCGCTTGGTTACCGACGCGTCGTGGCAAACCAGCTTCAACTCGTCGCGCTGGTTGGCACGCGATAAACCGTCTGGCGCGAAACGCAAGCCGGCAACGTCGATCGCTGTGACTTGATCGAGTCTGGTGCCTTTGAGCACGCCGTCGGTGTCACCGGAGTGGATATCGAAGGCATCCAGCCGTCCCGCCTCGGAGTATGTATGGAGCGGAATCTCATCCGCCTGGCGAGTCCCCATCTTGTAGATCATCACGGTCAGCATTCCTGCCGTCGCGTTCTGCAGAGGAACCTTCACTTCCAGTTCTTCGGGCTTGGCAATCTTCCATCCCGCTTCGGTGATCTTGCCTTTTTCATCGCGCAGGCCGACGGAACGGACACAACAAGCATCCGGAGACTCGAGATGCAAAGTGTCTTCGCGCCCGACGATAAGGGCGCTGGCGTCTTTGGATGCAACCACCCACTGCTCAGGGCTGGATCCGCGCAACCGGAAGCGAGGGCCCTCAAAGGGACGAAAGCCCCAAACGCCCCGCAGGATTCCGCTGACCTCCCCCTGCAGTTCAACCGACTGCATGGCCTTGGTATCGATCACAAAGCCGCCCTGGGCGGGATCCGGCACGGCCGGAAGATCGATCCCTGGTCCGGACTTCGTTTCCACGTGCAAGACGAAGTTGTGCGCCAACTCCGTGGCAAATACCAAGGGAGCCCCGTCTGCAGGCAAGAGGAGGGAAGGCTTATCGATGCAGAAGACTTGCGCAGCATCGATGGCGCGCAGAGGTGGATTGGCCGCCGGCAGAACCAGCGGAAGAGCGATCACGATAACGGATTTTGGGTTCCGGAAAGAAGGTGGAGTGTTCAGACGAAGATTAAGATTGTCCTTCCTCGGCAGGGCTAGGGCCGGAATGTACTGATATTGCGCCGTGAGCGCTGTGCCCAGGATTCGAACCACGTCCACGACTGCGCCCACATAAGCGCTGTAGTATCCAGCGCCCGCGGTCGGAGTGGCGCTAACCTGCACCAGCAGGTCGCTGGATGGCCCAGAACTAAGAGTTGCGACCATGGTCTGACTGTGAGCGTCGTCGAGGACCAGCTGATCCGTGTTCTGGGTAAGGCAGGGAGCCTGCTGGGCGCTGGGCTTGTCAAAACACTGCTGGTCGAGGCGCATGTTAAGGCTGCGCGCCAGCAGATTGCTGCGCGCCTTCATCTGTTCGGGATCAGACGATGCAGCTTCACGAACGGAATCTAGATATTTTTCCAGGCGCTGGCGATCGAGGCTCGCCTGTTCCAGATCCTGCGCGGCACGAACGAAGGCTCCGGGCTTCCCTCGGACTGCGCTGCGCAGGGTGCTGAACGCGCCCCCGGTTTCGGGCGCCAGAAACACGATCGCTTCTTCGGCTCCGTCCGGAACGGTGACGTAGACACCTTCGTCATGAACCGGCTTGCTCCACGCGTCGATGCGAGTGAACCATGAGTCCGGCGGAGGATTGGTCGATCCTCGCAGAAAGGAAATAACCATCAAGTAACGCACCGATTGANNGTATGCCCGGCGCGTTGTACGCGGACGTCGACCTTCGGTCCGGTCAGGTCAAAAGCGGCGGCATCGGCTCGCAGATTCGCCGGGCAGAAAACCACGAACGATAGAGCGCAAAGAGTGAAACAGAACATCCGAAAACGCTGGCCCGAATAAATCAAAACACACGTCTCCCTTTTCAGAATCCAGGACAGTCATGATGCGCGCCAACTCGAAGCGGAAAAGCGAAAGACGCGCAAACCGGGCAAGTCGACGGAAACATCGTTGCTTCATCGTACCGCGGGTTCAGCCATGAGAGCAATGGATTCGCCCTACCGATAGTGCACGATCACACTTGGACCGTGGTGCTCGGTCGCGCCGTTAAATCTCCTGCAAAAACAAAGCGGCGGACATTCGCATGGTCTGCGAACTCCGCCCTAAAGTGACAAACAGGAAGTTATTCGAGCCAACTGCGAGCAGAAACTCTATCTGCTGATTCAGTGAGTGGTGTCGACCGTTTGGCGAGTTCAGTCAGCGGGGGCCGGAACACTGGGGCGCTTACCTGTCCTTCTCCTTTGGCCGCGCTACAAGGCGTTGAAGGTATCTCGATCCTTCTCTCTCGTACTCGTGAATCCTTCCTCTCAGAAGCAGTTCGCAAATTTTGGCCAAACTTGGACCCTCACTTCTCCCGGACCCTTTTTGTACCAGAAATACTGAGAACAAGGGGTTTATTGGGTTCGTTTCGCAATCGGCCAACTTTCCTCCTCAGCCACCGAATCCACTGCTCCTGCGTCAGCACGAACATCGACATCCACGCTGGCGGACAGGGATTTCGGCTGCCCCAAGACCACAGAAACCTCCTCCGCTATTCCATTCTCTGCCGACCTCACCGACATCTCGGGCAACGGCGAGGCCGAAGCATGAACGCTAACATCCACAGCGGTAGGTGCCGGCAATCTTTCGCCACTTCGCATTCGTCGGCAGGCGCAAAAGCCCTACTACACAGTCACTCTGACCATCCTTAGACAGCCCAGTTCTGGATCTTCAGCCCACGCACCCGCCGAAATTCGCTTTCATTGTTTGTAACCAGTGTCAGCCCTGCAACGACAGCATGCGCAGCGATCCAGAGATCGTTGTTTCCGATCATCTGGCCTTTCGATTCCAGCTCCACCCGAATCGATCCGTACGCTTCGGCCGCCGATTCCGGCAAGGAGAGCGCGGGCAGCAATTGCACAAGCTCACGCAGCCGCTCAAGCGCCGCCACCCGTTGCGCGCTTTTTGCCGCGCCATAAAGCAGTTCGCCGTAGGTAATGACCGAAAGCGCGGCTTCCCCGGGACGCAGCTTGCGGAATCGGCGCAAGACTTCCTCTGGCCTCTTTTGCCGGATGTAAATACAAATGTTTGTGTCCAACAGATAGCGAGGCTCCATTACAGTTTCTTTCGTTTCTGCGGTTGATCCTTCTTGCGGTCAACGACGAGGTCATCCGGCAAATCAGCCAGCAGATCGAATGCTCGCACCATGGTACCGTCCTTTTCCCGCAGGACGATCTCATCGCCTCGCCGAAAGATCTCCATTTCCTTGCTCTTCAGTCGAAATTGCTTCGGCAGCCGGACCGCCTGACTGTTTCCCGAACGAAAAACCCGCGCTGTGCTCATACACTAACCTCCAATAATGTATATACGGTTAGTATACACTAGGTTTTCCTTAATCGGAAGCGCCGACCAAGCATCATCCTTCGTTAATCCGCGCCAGATTGCGGGTGCAGATACTTCGATCCTTCCTTTGTCGTAGGCTTCTGTGCCAATCGTTAAGAGAATCTCGCAGATCTGAGAGATGCTCCCGTGCCTCCCGCGATTAGCGGCGAGCCCGGTCACCGGCAATTCCCTGCTAACAGGGAAAAATACAGGGAATTTGCGATTTCTTTGGCCTGCGAACGTCGCACTCCTGCTCTCCAAGTTGCACATTTTGCTGCAGAATCTGCCGGCAAAAGGTAAGAATTGAACAGGGAAATAGCAGGGCAACATCAGGGAGTTCATTTGCTGATGGCATTCCAGAACAGGGAATGTATTTAGACTTGACGCAGTGGAGGGAATCCGAACTGTCTTCGCTGTTCGGCGCGGCTCAAGGGCACGTTCTTGCTCACTTTCTCAAAGTTCAGGTCGGGTGGCTTAGGACCTACCCTGGTATGACTTGAGGGAAAGTGAATTCCGCGCTATGTGCATTTCTCTGCACTTCAGCACCTTCGATTGCCATCACTTCAGTCAGACCGAGCCAGATCGTCGTTTGAATATTCCTGAGCCCGTCCGTCACGCGCAAAGCGCGGTTCGGCTGCGCTGCGCGGCGGGCGGATGAACTGAGTAGTCAGAACCGTGCAGTTCTCTGTGCTTAGAAGACCTCCGGCCATTGTTGTGCACCGTGGTAGACGGCGAGAATCACGATGCGGTCTTGATCGATGGCGTAGGCCGCGATAAAGGGCGTATTCGAAATGACCAACTCACGAGTACCCGGAACCCGGCCTGATCTGCCCGACATGGGGAATGTCGCGAGCTGTTGAACGCTGGTCACGATCTGCATCGTGATCCGGGCGGCAACCTCCTCGCTGTTCGAGAGCGCGATGTAATCATGAGCCTGATCCAGTTGCCGGGTCGCCTGCTCGGTCCATTCGATCATTGGCGAGCGCGCCCCGCCCTCTTGAGCCGCTTTACGACCTCCTCGTGGCTTACGACGCGGCCTTTCCGCATCTCTTCAATACCCTTGTGAACCAGCGCGTCCTGGTAGGCGTGCAGATCGATGTAGTTGGTGATCGCCTCGTTGATGAGATAGCTGCGCGAACGGTCCTGCGCGGCGGCCAGCGCATCAAGCGTGTCGATCTTTTCGGCAACGGCGCGGAAGCTGATGGTTTTCTCGGTGTTGCGCATAATGCCAGAACGATAACATGTATTATTGTATATTACAAGACGGTCTGTCTCAAGCCTTACTTTCCTTTGGCACAGTTTCCGGGTTTTGGGTCAATCGGTTTCGTCGTTCGTTTTTAGCGGGGATGGACCTGGAATGAGGTGGGCCCTACTAGGCGAAATCATCTCTTTTGTGTCGACTCTATATACCTGGTTACGTTAGCGGTCCGCACAAAACCCAAATCCTGGTCCCCGTCAATCTGATGAAAGACCGGTCCCAGATTGGCATCTCACGAGATCCATGCCCGGTCAACGTTTCGGTGCCCTCGATAATGTTGCGGACCCGCGGTCGCTCCCGACTGCGAGCCGTGCTGGACGTGGGGCGCCAGCAACCGGTCGGTCCGGTGCATCATTCTCCAGTCATACTCGTACGCCGTTCCGCACAACAAGCAGATCTGATAGTGGCGGCCGTCGTGATCACTCCGCGGCCAGGCAAAGCGATGCTTGCAACCTTGTCCCAAGAGATGTATTAGGAAGTTCATAGCTTCACCGCCTGATTGCGATCTCTCCAGTGATCGAGCCAACGAGAGAAAAAAGGCCTGGACTGGCTGTTCAGCAGATGCTGGAGTGTGGATATAAGCATTTTCGGCTCCTGGGATTTTGGCACGAACGTGTCGACCGATTTCAGTTTGCTCTCCGGCAGTGGACCATACGCGGAAAGCAGCATGATTGGGACGCTGGATCTGATGCGCTTCATCTTGGCAGCGACCACATCACCGTTCATCCCGGGCATCTGATAGTCGAGAACGACGGCGTCCACAGGATGGGACCGGAACAGATTCAGCCCTTCATCCCCCCCGGTCGCCTCTAGAACTTCGTAGCCGCTGTTTTCGAGCAGCATCTTGCGACCGATGAGTGCATTCCGGTGGTCGTCGATGTAGAGAATGGTGCGCGGCCGAGCCATGACGCCTCAATTCCAGTTCGGCCAGAGTGGTTTACGGTCAGCGGCGCGCTTCCATGCGCCGAAGCTGACATGGTTGTTAAATGAAGTGGCGCGCAAATCGATTTCACTACTCTGCCTGCGCGCCTTCAAATTACGAACGTGCACTCAAGCGGCCGGTTACCGTGCCCAAGCTGGAGTGCTCCCGATCAAAATCGTTTTCGCAGCCAGACGGGCGTTAGGTGGGACTCTTTCTCCCGTCCAAAGGGCTGAAGGAATCTGCAGCGCGCTATGGCCCGCCGGTCATTCCCGATGATAATTTAGCGGAAGACGTACCTGCCTGCGGTCCAAGAGATCGCAGAGAATCGCCACCGCAAGAGGAGACTTCGATGTCCCTTCTCCATGAACTTGCGTTCCTCGACGCGACAGCTCAAGCCGAACTCGTACACCGCAAGCAGCTCAAGCCCGTCGAGTTAGTGGACGCGGCGATTGCACGTATCGAACGGCTAAATCCTGCACTCAATGCTGTCATAACTCCGATGTTTGAGCTCGCGCGTGCTGCTGCACATGGCCCGCTGCCGGACGGACCGTTTCGGGGAGTGCCATTCCTGCTAAAGGACCTGCTAGCCTCTTACGCCGGAGTTCGCATGGCTTCAGGTTCCTCGTTTCTCAAAGAATTTGTGCCTGAACACGACAGCGAGCTGGTCGTGCGGCTCAAACGAGCAGGCCTAGTGATTGTCGGCAAGACAAACACGCCAGAGCTCGGCATCCTGCCGACAACCGAGCCGAGCTTGTTTGGCCCGAGCCGGAATCCCTGGGTCTCCGGGCGAATCACAGGTGGTTCGAGTGGGGGCTCCGCCGCCGCAGTGGCCACAGGTATGGTGCCGATGGCACATGCCAACGATGGTGGAGGGTCGATCCGCATTCCTGCGTCGTGCTGCGGGCTTTTCGGCATGAAGCCCACCCGCGGACGTAACCCGCTGGGACCGGATTTTGGGGATATCATGAACGGGCTAGTAGCCGAACACGCGGTCACGCGCTCCGTGCGTGATAGCGCAGGGCTACTCGACGCCACCGCCGGACCCGACACTGGCGATCCCTATTGCGCTCCGCCGCCGGCGCGACCGTTTCTCCAGGAAGTAGGCGCCGACCCGGGCAAGCTGCGCATCGCCTTTACGACGACTGCTCCCAGCGGGGTGCCTATCCACGCCGATTGCGTTTGTGCCGTCCACGAAGCCGCGAACCTTTGCTCTGATCTAGGTCATTCGGTGAACGAGGCGGCTCCTACTGTGGACGCCGAGCGTCTCGTCAACTCATTTACCGCCATTTGGTCGGTGGGGTGCGCGCAGGTCATCGAGGGCGCGGCATTCTTGACCGGCCGGAAGCCCGCCCCGGATCAATTTGAAGAACTGACTTGGGTTTTGGCCCAGCAAGGACACGCAATCAGCGGACCAGCCTATCTGCTCGCCGTGAACGCGCTGCAAGGCATCGCCCGTCAAGTCGCGCGATTCTTCGCAAACTACGATATCTGGCTCACGCCGACTCTCGCCGAGCCACCGCTACCGCTGGGCAGCTTCGACGCGCGGCCGGGGAATCCGCTGCACGGCTTGCAGCGCGCAGTCGCGTTCGTCCCTTTCACGCCGGTTTGCAACGCGACTGGCCAGCCCGCGATGTCCGTGCCGTTGTTCTGGAACGCAGAAGGGCTGCCGGTGGGCACGCACTTTGTGGGGCGATTCGGTGAGGAAGCCACGCTTTTTCGTCTGGCCGCGCAGCTCGAGACGGCGCGGCCCTGGGCTGCTCGCTGTCCAGCGACCTCCTCCGCCCAGTAATTTTCCTCCGGGAACAAATCTTTCTGGAAAATCCAAACGGCCGAAGCGAGCGCTGAAGAATCAACCACTCGCTCAGTATCGGTGGAGGAGGTTTCGGTAAGAGACGCGCCTATTAACGGTAAGCGAACGGGGAGAAACTAGGCAGGGCGGATCACGATACTCGCGTTCCTTCCAAAGTTTCCACGCCAACTCTCATAATTGATGCAACCAGGCGTTAGAAGCACTCAGAGCCCGGAGTCATGAGTGCAGAAGCAGCCGGAGAGTGTCGCTCATGGCATCGTAGACTGGCAAGCAGCCCCGAATACCGCCTCTACGGACGGTCATTGCGGACTGCGATGCCTAGTGGAGGGCTAATGCCAAAGCGTGAAGTCAGACTAGACCCTCAATTAGCGACAGCAGCCAAGAGCATTGACGGGGACTGGAAGAGACAGCCAAAACTGGCGTAGCA
>PLHQ01000072.1 GCA_003138975.1 Acidobacteriaceae bacterium
TCCGCGCGCCCCGACCAATTTCTCTTCAGTTTGTTTTATCTCCATTCTCGCATCAGTCGCAATGAAGCCTCAGGGCACGATGACAGCGGCCCCGTTAATGGCGTCATTCTTGACGGCGGCGAGTGCTCCGTTGGCTTCTTCCAGAGAAAACACGGTCACCTTTGGCTGCACCCGAATGTCGGCAGCGATCTTGAGAAAATCTCGCGCGTCGGATCGAGTCATATTGGCGACGCTGCGGATTTGGCGCTCGCCCCACAGAAGGCGGTCGTAGTCGAACTCAGGAATTCGGTCGAGATGGATCGCGTTGATGGCAACCACGCCTCCTTTGCGCAAGCTGGCGAGCGCGGCGATCACCACGTCTCCGCTGGGGGCAAAGGTCACCGCACGGTCGAGTTCGACTGGCGGCTTGTCCGTTTCAGAGCCCACCCACTTGGCGCCTAAAGATTCAGCCAACTGACGATGCGAAGCGCCGCGTGTCGAGACATACACCTCGCAGTTCCATGAGCGCAGAACCGCGATCGCCAGATGAGCGGATGCGCCAAAACCGAATAGTCCAACCCGGTCGCCCGGTTCAACGCCAGCCACTCGCAGGCTACGAAAGCCAATGATCCCGGCGCACAGGAGAGGCGCAGCATGCAGGTCGTCCAGTTCTGGTGGGAGTGCATAAACAAAATCGCTGCGAGCGACAGCATACTCCGCGTAGCCGCCGTTGACGGTGTATCCGGTAAAGACCGGCGAGTCGCACAGATTCTCAAGTCCGCGAAGGCAGTACGGGCAGTTTCCGTCAACACCGCCAATCCAGGAAACACCCACGCGCGAACCCAGGGGCAACTCGGCGGTTGCTCCGTCGATAATATCTCCCACAATTTGGTGGCCGGGGATGAGGGCCTCCTTCCGGGGCGGCAATTCGCCTTCGATGATGTGGAGATCCGTACGGCAGACGCCGCAGGCGCGGACGCGAAGGAGAACTTCACCGGGAGCGGCCTTCGGCTTGGGAGTTTCTTCAATCCGAAGAGGTTGCTTCGCGATTCTGAGGACGGCGGCTTTCACTGGCTGGCCCTACGGAGTAGAACTGCTCTTGATCTCACCATAGGATACCGCCTCGCGTTGGCTCTGCTCAAGCTGGCGGCATCTTCGGGAAGCCCAGCCACTCTCGCCGGGTTACGCAGACCAATTGACAAAGCCGCTTTATAGATCAATAATGACAGTGTCATGAATGATCTAATCATACTTGGCCTGCTCTTCCATGGTTCCAAGCACGGCTACCAGCTGAAGCGGGAGGCGGGATTCATGCTCGGGCACGGGGACATGCACAACAATCTCGTCTACCCGCTGCTGCGCCGATTCACCACAGCAGGCTGGGTGACTAGAAAAAAGGTCCCAGGGGAGCGCGGCCAGACCCGTCAGCAGTATGAGTTGACGGCAAAGGGGCGGCGTGAGCTTATCCGCAGGTTGGCAGAATTTAGCGGCGACGATGTCCGCTCCGAAGCGGCTTTCAGTACGCGGGTAGGCATGTTTGGGCTGCTGGAGAAGGATACGCGGGCGCAGATTCTGAGAAAGCGGGAAGCTTACCTTCACGAAAGGGAGGAACGGTTGACGACTCTGAAAACGAATGTGGAAGTAGGGACGTACGGCGCAGAAGCCATTGGATTCTTGCGCGAACGAATTCGTTCGGAAATCGCTTGGATCAAACGCCTGGAAGGAATGCTAAGGCGGCATGGGAACCGCGGACGCTAGACCGCAATCTTGCAGGAGATAGAAGGATGCAAAGTACAGTCTTGTGGCGAGTCGAGATGGTCCCTTGGTACACATTGGGGCTTTACTGGACTGTAAGCGCTCTGCGGGTCAAGAGAACGCGAGCGAGAGAACCAATTGCAGCGCGCCTTTACACGGCCTTCCTCGCGGCGGCTTCATTCGCCTTGTTGTTTTCCAACGACCTGCGGTTTGGCCGCTTGGGCGAGCGATTTCTGGTGCGCGACCCCTGGCTGGAAGCTGTAGGAACAGCTTTAACCTATGCAGGAGCTGCGCTCGCCATTTGGGCACGCTGGAGCCTGGGCGGGAATTGGAGCGCCGAGGTTAGCGTGAAGACGGATCACCAATTGATTCGCTCGGGACCGTATGCCCATGTGCGCCATCCGATCTATGGCGGGCTCCTGCTGGCCGTCATTGGAACGGCAGTCGTGATCGGCGAGTGGCGGGGATTGCTGGCGATTTTGATCTGGTCCGTCGGCCATACCCTAAAAGCGAAGCGGGAAGAGGCAGTGATGATGGCGACGTTTGGGGACCAATATCAGCGGCATCGGAGAGAAACCGGATTTCTGCTGCCCAGACTGTAGAAAGGGTGGCTCACCCAACCCACTTCGATGGATCGCGGACTGCTTCCGCCAAATCATTCAGGAACATCGCAGCCCGGGCGCCGTCGGCGGCACGGTGATCGCAGGATAGCGTCAGCGTCATCATCGGACGAACCGCGGGTTTGCCGTCCACGGCGATTACGCGATCGGCAATGCTGCCCACGGCAAGAATCGCAGCTTGCGGCGAAGTAATGATCGCGCTGAACTGGTCCACGTGATACATGCCAAGGTTGCTGATGGTGAAGGTGGCATCGGCAATATCGGCGGGACGCAGCTTCCCTGCCCGCGCACGTTCGGCCACGTCGCGACGCTGGGTTGCAATTTCCGCGAGGGTCGCAATATTTGCGTTGGGGATTACTGCGGCGACTACGCCGTCGTTCACCGCAACGGCGACGCCCATGTTCACGTGATCGTGACGGCGGATGCCTTCGGCGGTCCAGCTCGAATTCAGGCGTGGATGCTTAAGCAGCACGCGCGCCGCCAGTGCGACCAGCAGATCCGTATGCGTGATGCGGATATTGTGCATACGTTCGATCTCTGGAACGAGCTTTCCGCGATATTGGTTGAGCGCGCTGGCTTCAATATCACGCGTGACAAAAAAGTGCGGAACGCTGGTCCAACTCTGCGTGGTGCGCTCGGCCATCAGGCGACCGAGAGTACTGGGCACTTCGATGTTGCCGGGTTTCTTTGTGGTGGCGGCGCTGGAAGCGACTGGCGCGGCCGCTGCTTGCACGTCCGACGCCAGAATCTCACCGCCGGGACCGGAGCCGCGCACGGTGGCAATGTCCACGCCTAATTCTTTCGCAAGACGGCGCGCCTTCGGGGAAATCCTCGCGCTATGAACCGCGGGAAGTCCAGGGCTAGAAGCGGCTGCCGGCGCGGCGTGTGATTCAGTTTTTGCCCTCGCTGCCGGCGCGGTAGTTGCAGGTTCTTTTTCCGTGGGAGGTTTTTCGCCGGGAGCTACGATCCAAGCGATGGTCTGCCCCACGGGAATGTCAGTCCCGACGGACCCTGAGATTCCGGCGAGGATGCCGTCAGCCGGCGCTTCCACTTCGAGCACGGCTTTGTCCGTTTCTATTTCGAGAAGCGGCTCGCCCTTGACGACGCGGTCGCCTTCCTGCTTCCGCCAAGCAATGAGCTTGCCGGTCTCCTGCGCCATCTCGAGGGCGGGCATAACTACGCTGAAGGCCATAGTCTTTATTAGGGGGAAGGGCGCTGCTATGGCCTTCAGCCCGAAACTCCTACCCGCTCAGTTTTCGCGCTGGCCTCAATCATATCGAGCACGCGCGCGCTGGGCGGAGCTTCAGTTTCGCGGATGGTGGGCAGCGGTCCGTTGACCGTGAAATAATGCGCGCCCGCTACGAGAAGCTCTTCCGCCGGGAAGCGTGTGATCACTTCGTGTCCCGTCGGCGTGACTACGATTTCTTCCTCAATGCGCGCCGCGCTCCAGCCGTCGGTCGAGGGCCAGAAGGTTTCCAGCGCAAACACCATTCCGGGCTCGATCGTGACCGGATGCTCGAACGAAACCAGGCGGCTGATCACCGGCTTCTCCCAGATGGCGAGGCCGATACCGTGGCCGTATTGCAGCGCGAAGCAGGATTCTTCGTTGGGGAATCCGAATTCTTCCGCTTTCGGCCAGACCGCGGCGATCTCTGCAGTCGTGCGTCCCGGACGTACCAGTTCGATCGCTGCATCGAGATAATCGCGGCAGCGCTTGTAAGCATCCACCATAGCGTGCGAAGCGTAGCCGACCGTGAAGCAGCGGTAGTAGCAGGTGCGGTATCCCATGTAGGAATGCAGAATGTCGTAGTAGACAGGATCGCCGGGCCGCAGCACACGGTCGGAGAACACATGCGGATGCGGATTGCAGCGCTCGCCCGAGATTGCGTTTACTGCTTCGACGTATTCCGAGCCAAGATCGTAGAGCACTTTGCTGACGAGGCCGACGGCTTCGTTTTCGCGCAGACCGGGCTTCATGGCGCGATAGAGTTCGTCGTAGGCGGCGTCAACCATCATGGCTGAAGTGTTGAGCAGCGAGATTTCATCCTGCGTCTTGATCACACGGGCATTGGACATCAGTTGCTGGCCGTCGACCACCTTGATACCCTCGCGTTGCAGCGCGAAGAGAACCGGCAGTTCGATGATGTCGATGCCGACCGGTTCTTTGTGGAGGCCGCGCATTTCGAGTTCAATGCGAATTTTTTTCGCGACGTCTTCAGCGCGTCCCATCTCTGGAGTCATGGCGCCGCGCAGCATTGAAATTCCTGCGCGCGAGCGCTCACCGAGCCACGGGCAATTNNAGCGTGAAGCGGTTGGCCTTGTCCTGCGCCCACGAGCCGATGTGGGTGGAAGTCAGATAGCGTACGTTGTTCATATCGAAACAGAGGAGCGCGCCCATCTCGGACTTGGCCAGCAAAGCCTTGGCCTTGGCTAGTCGCTCTCGGCGGAGGCGATCAAAATCGATCCGCTGTTCCCAATCTACCGCCATGGTTCCATGAGTTTTTAGTCCCATAATGAACTCCTGCCTCTGCCTCTAGCTGCTAGCTTGAATCTTACATGCTTGACTGCAATCAAGATGCCTAACACATCGACTTGGCTGCATCGAATACCGTTTGTTCAGTCGGGACCGTTACGTCTTCGAGCGGCGGGGAAAACGGGATGGGAACATGCATCGCGCCCATTCGCTTCACCGGCGCGTCCAGATCATAGAATGCGCCTTCAGCGATGACGGCTGCAAGCTCGGCCGTGACCCCGTAACGTCCATAGCCTTCATCGAGAACAATCACTCGCGAGGTCTTCTTCGCCGAGTCGATCAAAGTTTTTTCATCGAGCGGCCACGTGGTTCGAGGATCGACCACCTCTGCACTGATTCCTTCTTTCTCCAGTAAGATCGCTGCGCCCAGGGCGACTTGCACCATGCTGCTGGTCGCGACCAGAGTGATGTCGTCGCCGGCACGCTTCACATCGGCCACGCCCAGAGGAATGGTGTAATCGTCTTCCGGAACCGGGCCCTTCAACTTGTACATCATCTTGTCTTCGAAAAAGACGACCGGGTTCTCGTCGCGGATGGCGGTTTTCAGCAAGCCTTTCGCGTCATAGGGCGTCGAGGGCAGAACTACTTTCAATCCCGGCACATGGCTGAACCAGGCGTGTAGAGACTGCGAATGCTGCGCGGCCGAGCGCCGCGTTGCTCCCAGAGTGGTGCGCATCACCATGGGCACTCTCCAGTGCCCGCCCGACATGTAGTGGGCTTTCGCCGCCTGGTTGACCATCTGATCCATGGTAAGGGTGATGAAGTCGCCAAACATGATGTCGACGACGGGACGCAGGCCGGTCATCGCCGCGCCGACAGCGACTCCCGTGAAACCAGCTTCGGAGATCGGCGTGTCCACCACGCGCTTCGCGCCAAATTCTTCCACTAATCCGGAAAGGACTTTGAAGGGCGTCCCCGCCTCGGCAACGTCTTCGCCGATGATGCAAACGCGCGAGTCGCGGCGCATTTCCTCGGCCAGCGCCTCGCGCACCGCCTGCGCAAATGTAAGTTCGCGTTCAGGCATAGACGTGCTTCCCCACTTCGTCCACGTTGGGATAAGGCGCGCCAATGGCGAATTTCACCGCTGCTTCCATGATGGCGCGAACTTCTGAGGTGGTTCGATCAAGGGACGCAACGTCCGCAGAGCCCCGGTCGATCAACCACTTCGCCAACACGAGAATGGGATCGCGGTCCGTCTTCCAGAGCTGCTCTTCCTGCTTGGAGCGATAGTATTCGCGATTGATATCGCCGACGTGATGACCGCTGTAACGGTAAGTATCACATTGCAGGAATGCAGGTCCGCCGCCAGTCCGCGCGCGCTTGACCAGCCGCGTGGCAACTTCATTTACTGCGCGCACATCCTGACCGTCGACGCTTGCGGCTTCGATACCAAAAGCGGTGGCGCGGCCGAGAATAGTGCCGGCCGTGGTTTCGGTGTAGTGCGTGTATTCGTTGTATAGATTATTTTCGCAAACGTAGATTACCGGCAGCTTCCACAACTGCGCCAGGTTCATCACTTCGTAGAGCGATCCCTGACCGAGGGCCCCTTCTCCGAAGAAGCAGACTGCAACGCGGTCCGTGCCCAAAGTCTTTGCCGAAAAAGCTGCTCCGGTGGCGATACCTACGCTGCCACCGACAATGGCGTTGGCACCGAGGTTACCCGTTGCGGGATCGGCAATGTGCATTGATCCGCCTTTGCCGCGGCAATAGCCGGCCTCTTTGCCCAACAGCTCGGCGAACATGCGATCCGGCGACGCACCCTTGGCGAGGCAGTGTCCGTGGCCGCGATGCGTACTGGTGATGTAATCGTCGATACGGAGAGCTTCGCAGATTCCAACCGCAACAGCTTCTTCGCCGCTATACAGGTGCGCCAGTCCCGGCATGAGCGCGCGCGTGTAGACCTCATTCACTTGCTCTTCAAACAAGCGGATGCTCACCATCTGGCGATAAGCATGGAGCCACTTCTCTTTTTCCATGGAGGTGCCGTGAGAAGTTTCGGGCTTGGAGGTAGCGGTCGTCATTGCTTTTTGCCTCCGGCGGTGACCGGCGTCGTCACTCCAGACATCGCGGCCAGCACATCGAACATGCAAGCGAAATCGTACTTCGTCCAACCCATGCCGCGGGCCGCTGTCAGAATCTCGTTGCTCACCGCAGTTGTAGGAAGAGGCACATCGAGCTGGCGTCCCAAGTCCATCGCGAGGACCATATCCTTCTGCATCATATTGACGTCGAACCAGGCTTCTTCTGGCTGTTTCAGCACAAACGGCCCGCGGTATTGAATCATGGGCGATGCCACAGCGCTGTGGGTAAGGACATCGACGGCAGTTTCGCGTGCGATGCCACTCTTCTCGGCGAGTAACACGCCTTCAGAAAACGCGAGCATCTGGACCGCAAGACTCAGGTTGATGGAGATCTTCATGGACAGCGCCAGACCGTTATCACCAACGTGAGTCACCTTGGGTCCGATATCGAGGAGCAAAGGTTTTACCTTGTCAAAGGTTTCCCGGCGTCCGCCGACCATCACCGAAAGCTTACCCTCCTGCAGGGTGATCACGCTGCCGGAGACTGGCGAGTCGACCATGTCCGCGCCCTTTTCCCGCACCTTCGCGGCCAGGGCGCGGCTCACGTTGGGGCTTACGGTGCTCATGTCGATAAAAACCTTGCCCGCGCTCAGCCCCGCTAAGAGGCCATCGGCGCCTTCGGTAACGGCTTGGATGGCAGCGGAATTCGTCACCATCGCGAAGGTGAAATCGGCGGCGTTCGCGACGGCGCGCGGCGAGTCGGCCCATTGCATCCCTTTTTCAACCAGCCACTGCGCCTTGGCGCGCGTGCGGTTGTATCCGGTCATGGTGTGACCCTTGCTGAGCAGCCGGTTGACCATCTGGCTACCCATGACCCCCAGACCGATGAACCCGAGTTTCGCCATCCGCCCCGAACCTCCGAAGTCTAATCGAACTATTATCCGACCTTAATCCAAACTCTACGAAGTGATTTTGGAACCTGCCGGCGCGTGCTTTCTATGCGATGAAGACGGAATACCGCCGGGAGCTTTCGAATCTTCGCGTACCTGCTCGAGATGAGAGCGCATCGCGCCCCTTGCCATCTCGGAGTCGCGGCGCTCGACCGCCTCGAGAATGCACTTGTGATGGATCTGTCCGCGCTGTGGTCCGCCTTCCACATTGAAGATTCTTATTCGTTGCTCGCGCAGCAATCCAACGATGGAATCGATCAGAGAAAGAATGAGTGGATTCGCGGCCGCCTCCGCCAGAGCTAAATGAAAATCCAAATCGGCCTCGATGTAGGCTTCTGGATCTTTCTGCGCCCGATCCATCACACCGACCGCCTCGCGCATCGCCGCGATGTCCTCTTCCTTGGCGCGTACCGCGGCCAGTGCAGCGATGCCCGGTTCAAGAATCAACCGGAGCTCCGCGAGATGCGGTGAACCTTCCTGCTGCCCGATCTTCACCATGAGGTCGAAAGATTGCCGCGCTGCCTGCGAAGTTCCATCCGTGATAAAGGTTCCGCGGCCGGAATAGGCTTCAACCAGACCTTTTTCTCGGAGCGTCTTCACCGCCTCGCGCACGGCGGTGCGGCTGACTCCGAGACGCTGCGCCAGTTCGCGTTCGGCAGGAAGCTGATCGCCAGGCTTCAGGGTTCCGTTGAGAACGGACTCTTCGATTTGCTGAACAATCTGCTCATACAGTCGCGAGGTTCGAACAACTTTGTACACAGGGTTCTCTCCCGCACGAACCAGTTTGGGGGAACTGGCGATGGTCCGGCTACTATACCGCAGGTCCAGCGCCTCCGGCAGCGTTTCTACGGTCTTGCTGAGAAGCATAAGCATCGGCGGTTCTTCGGTACGGTGGTATGACCAGTCAAAGATTAGCATTGCCCCCAGACCGAACGCAAGACCCCCTATTGAACTTAGTTCGAAGGATTTTAGAAGTAATTGAGTACCTGCTGCTCTTAATTAAAGAGGCTCCCACGAAGTCAAATCGGGACCGATAGACCGCGAATTTCCTTGACTTCATTCCTTCGGCAATGGTATGGCTGTCGGACCAGAATACGGAGGCTTCGATGAAATTCCGATGCACCGCCATGTCCGCGGGTCAGGTTGCGACTGCAGCCAGCCGAATGTTCCTCATCTTGATGATCTGTGCCTTCAGTTTGCCCGGTCTGGCTCAATCCACCGCCGGCCGCATACTAGGCAGCATTTCCGATCAGAGCGGCGCTGCGGTCACGGGTGCAACCGTGGTAGTCACAGACGTGGATCGCGGCACTTCGCGAACGCTCACGACCGACCAAGCCGGGGCCTACGTCGCCGCCGACCTTACGCCGGGCACTTACAAGATTCACGTGGAAGCGAAGGGTTTCAAATCCCTGGAGCGGCCGAATGTCGTCATCGAAGTCGCGACTGACGTCCGTGCTGATTTCGCTCTGCAGCCCGGGCAAGTAACGGAGACCGTGGTCGTCGAGGAAGAAGTTCCTCTGGTGAACACGACCTCCGCGACTCTCGGCGGAACGCTGAGCAACAAGGAAATCAATGACCTGCCTCTGAACGGCCGCAATTACGAGAATTTGTTGCAGCTTCGCCCCGGCGTTGTGCGATATCCCGGCGGCGGATTTTCCACCACGAGCGCCAACGGCCTACGCGCGGAAGATAATGCCTACTTCGTTGAAGGCCTATTCAACAGCGAGCCCTACTCCGGACAGGCAATCATTAACGGGGCAGGAATCGCAGGCGACTCGGCGACCATTCTGCCGATCGACTCGATTCAGGAGTTCAATCTGCAGCAAAACCCGCCCGCCGAGTACGGTTGGAAACCGGGAGCGGTCGTCAACGTGGGGCTGAAGTCCGGCACCAACCGTGTGCATGGGACAGCGTTTGGTTTTGGCCGCGACGGAGTGATGGACGCGCGGAACTATTTCAATACCGACCCAAATCCAAAATTAACGCGCACTCTGGAGCAGTTTGGCGGCAGTTTGGGCGGTGCGATCATCAAGGACAAGGCGTTTTTCTTTGGGGCCTATGAAGGCCAGCGGTATAACGTGGGCAACTCGTACGGCGGCGTAACCAGTCCCTCGATGGTGCACATGGCGGCGAATGGAACGTGTTCGTTCGGCTTTGCGGGCGACTGCGCCGACAGCATTCCGGATGTGGTCGCGGATATCACAGAACCGGCCGCAGTGTCCGCTGGGGTTATTGTTAGTCCCGCGAGCCTGCTCATTGCAGGATGCTCAGCTTCCGGCGGCTCAGTAACGTGCAACGGCACAGGATTTCCCACTAACAACGCTCAGAGCATCGCGATCACGAACGGATTTAATAACGTCGTCCACGTCGACAACATTGTCGGCAAGGTGGACTACAAGCTGAACGACCGAAACAGCATCAGCGGGATGTACTTTTTTGGAAACAACTCCGGCACCGTCGAAGACTTCCCTGAACTGCAGCAGAAATGGCTCTCCGACATTCATACCCGAGCGCAAGTGGTGGGCGGCAACTGGGTTTGGACACCCAGTGCCCGCTTGGTGAACGAGGCGCGCGTTGGCTACAACCGGTTGTACCAGCCGACCCTGCCGGGCGATCTCAACACGCCCGCCTCCGCTTACGGGCTTGATACAGGCGTAAGCGGGCCCGAAACCGGCGGTCTGCCGCGCATCGGTTTTGGCGGCTACTTTTTCCCCGGGCTGGGTGGCTTCAAGTGGCCAAAGTTCCAGGGTCCCGATTCGATCACGCAGTTCGTGGATCACGTCTCCTACACTGCCGGCAAGCACGCTCTAAAATTCGGCGGCGAGCTCCATTACAACAAGGTCACCAACGCAGCGTACGGTAATGCCCGAGGCAGCATCACATTTCTGGGCGGTGTTGCGAGTCCCGGCCCCCCTCCCGCCAATGCCCCTCCGGCTTCGACCCCGCTCGAAGATTTCTTTGCGGGCGCACCTTTCAAGTCGTCGGTAGAGATAGGAAATCCGACCCTGCAGCTGCACAACTGGGCGTACGCGGGGTTTTTCCAGGATGACTGGCGGGCCACCAAGAATCTGACTATCAACTTCGGCGTTCGCTACGAGTTCAGCAGTGTGCCCCAGGAAGCTCACGATCTGCTGGGCAATTTCGATCCAAACGTAGGCATGGTGCAGGTGGGCCATCAGATCAGTAGCCTCTATAACCCGGATCATAAGAACTTTGGTCCCCGCGTGGGTTTTGCATGGGATATCGGCGGCAACGGGCGGACCGTATTGCGCGGCGGCGGTGGATTGATCTACGAGACCGTGAACTGGCAGTCATTCATCGCCTTCAATAATGCTTTCGGTCCGGGCAGTGTTCCGACGGGAGCTCCGATCGATAGTGCGGGAGATACATCCGGCGGCACGATTACCACGGGAAACGTCACGGTAAAGAATTTCCTGAGCTACCCCACGACCTGGGACGCAGCGAACGGGCCCCTCTACGGCAGCAGCACGGTCAATTGCTTCAAGAGTCCGTGCCCCATCATGACGGTGGACCAGAATCTCACCACGCCGTACGTGTGGAACTGGACTTTGAACCTGCAACATGCCTTCAATTCCAACCTGTCCCTGGAAGCGGCCTACGTGGGCAATCACGGTTCGAACCTGACGGGTATTCGGGATATCAACCAGCCGCCGGTGGGATCGGGATGGGGCACGGGGCCAACGGGTGAACTCACTCTGTGCCTAGCCAGTGCTCCGCTCTACAATAACTGTGTCGACGACGCTAACAACGGCGAGCAGACCAATCAACCCTTCTACTCGAAGTTCCCCTATCTGGCCAATATTTTTCAGATGGGAAACGTCTACCGGTCGAACTACAACGGACTGCAAGTCACGCTGAACGCTCGCAACTACCACGGCCTGAGCATGGTGGCGGGCTACACTTATTCGCATGCGCTCGATGATGTGGGCGCGAACTGGGATTTCGGCTACGGCTCCGGCCTGCCGCAGAACGCCCACAACCCCGCAGCCGAATATGCCAACAGCGACTTCGACATCCGGCACCGGCTGACGGTTTCACTCACTTACGCGATTCCCGGACGGAAAGGTTTCGGCCAGCTGCGGGAAGGCTGGGAGATCAACTCGATCATCACATTGGAAAGCCCGCAGTACTGGGGGCCGATGGACGAGGGAACTGACGCGGCCGGCGTTGGGCCCTTGCCAGTGAGCCCGCCGGCCAACAGCCCAATTCGCTGGAGCTTCTACGGCAAGGCCTCGGACTTCAAGTCTCAGAAGGGAGTTGGGATTCCGTACTTCCCCGGCGCAACGAACCCGGCGTGCGCCACGCAGGCGTTGGCTGTGGATGGAGGAGCGGCCGGAGCATCAACAGCCTCTCTGAATCTGTTTGGCTGCTACCAAAACGGCAGTTCAGTCATGATTCCGCCGCCGCTGGGCCAGTTCGGAAACATGAGCCGGAACACGTTCGAGGACACTGGCTTCAGAAATCTCGATTTCTCTCTGGCCAAGAATTTCCACTTTGGAGAAACCATGCGACTCCAGGCCCGCGCCGAGTTCTTCAATATTTTCAACCATCCGAACTTCGCTAACCCTTACGGCGGTCAGAATGGATTTGGCCTGAATGATCCGTCGGTTCGTCCTTTTGGCTGCGGCTGCGCCACTCCCGATATAGCTGCTGCTAACCCTGCCGTGGGTTCCGGTGGCCCGCGCTCTGTCCAGTTGGGTCTGAAGTTCACGTTCTAGAGTAGTGTCCAACAAATAACTAGACATACGCAGAAGAGTAAGATATGTTTGGGGTAAGCCT
>PLHQ01000009.1 GCA_003138975.1 Acidobacteriaceae bacterium
TCCGCCTGCGAGTGCTACGGGGTTGTCCGACAGTACGAGATGGCGAGTTGGGCATGAAATAAGTCCGCGAGTGAAGACTCTCCCTGTTTTTGGAGGTTTTCTCGCGCAGGTGGAGCCGGGTACGCACTTTGAGCTGCAAAAAATGCCTGTGGCAGACGGCGTCTGGCTTCCGAAGCACTTTGCCATGAGATCACAGGCGAAGGTCCTCTTCTTTTTCACACGGAAATCGCAAGCGGACGAGACGTATTACGGATATTTCAAGGCCGCTCCAATTCAGACTGCGAACGTGAAAAGTGAAAAGGAGCGTTGAAATCCATCGAAGACAGTCGAACGCTAACCTAACTACCTACTTTTTTCCCGCGGGCGATGAGCGCTCAGTAAGAACGTAGTGGATGTGTGACAGCGGAATAAAGTACACGCCGTTGTTAAGCGCAGAGATTCTGGTCTGGACGGCTTTGGGAAGTTCGATCGAGAATTCGGAGGGCGATACTCCCATTTCCATGGTGAGCCAAAGGCCTTCATCTTCCGCCGCGACGATTGTGCCAATTGTTGGCCGATCGTACCATGACGGCTTGATGACGACCTTCTTACCCTTTAGCTCTGCGTATTTCGGCATGGCTCCCTCTGAACGTTGCGAAGATTATCGCACCGCGCAGCATATAATGGCCGGAAAATCACTCGCTAGAGCTAAAGGTCTAAACGCCTGATCAGCTGGGCAGCAATCGAGCGGCTCTGATTGTTTACTAATCTATCCACAACATCACGACGCGCGAAATGACCTGACGTGGTGGCGAAGGGATGGACATGACGAGTGAACGTTTTATTGACGAGGATGTTCTCGATGCTCTCCGGCGTCTAGACACTTGCACTGTTTCCAACGCGATCGAGACCTTTGACATCAGGTTGCGGAATGCTGGCTTCGCCGAGGCCCGTGTTCGATGCAAGTTCGAAGATTTTCCACCCATGGTCGGGTACGCTGCCACGGCTCGTCTTCGTACCGACGATCCCCCCATTGCCGGAAGCTTTTATCACGACCGTACGGAGTGGTGGAACAACATTCTCAAGGTACCACCGCCGCGAATCGTGGTCGTAGAAGACATGGACAGGCTACCCGGCCTGGGGGGCCTTTGTTGGAAATATGCACGCAGCCATCTTAAGAGCGCTCGGTTGTGTCGGGTATGTGACCAATGGCGCGGTTCGGCAACTACCGTCCGTCCGGGAATTGGGGTTGCACCTGTTCGCCGGAGACGTAGCTGTACCCCACGCTTATGCCCACATTTTCGACTTTGGATGTGCGGTCAAGATTGGCAATCTTGAAGTGCAGCCCGGCGCCCTGTTACACGGCGACCGCCCCGGACTGTTGAGCGTTCCCAAAAACGTTGCTTCACAGATTCCGGCGGTTGCGGCCAAGCTGCGGGAGACCGAACAGAGGGTCATCGACTTCTGCGGCTCAAAGGAATTCTCAGTGGATAAATTGCGTCACGTGATGAAGGAGTTGGTTTAGTGCGGACGACAGTCCGAGGGTTTTCAGAACTCCAAACTGCCGGTTGTCTTTTTTTCGCCCGACCCTGCCTCCTCGGTCGTATACCAGCCGCCGACTTTCGCTACCGGCTGCTCATACACATGGCCGACATCCCGGTGACACCGGAGGCAACCCACATCATTGGCTTTGATGATGTCCTTGTGAATCAGCACTTTCATCTGACTTCGAGGTCCGCCAAACGCGTCGAGCACATGGCAACCGCGACAGGTAATGTAATTGTGCGCCTGCAGATAGCTATCGAACTCTGCTCCCAATTGCGGTCGTCGCTTTTCCCATTCTTCCCTCGTCGCAATGGTCTTGTGCGACTCATTCCAAAAATCTTTTGCTCCGCGGGCCGCCTTAAACAGCAGCATCTTCACGTACTCGGTCGCCGCCGCGTGACTGGAGTCGTAAGGGATATGGCATTGCCCGCAGCTTGCGCCTACACCGGAGCCATTTATGAAGTGCGGCCCTTGATGGTACCCCGCTGAAGCCCATGTCATAGAATCGCAGAACGTCCCGCAAAACGCATTCGAACTCGACCAGATAACCGCTTTGTTTGTCAGTGCGACCAGTGCCACTCCGCTGAGCCCAAAAATCGTGCCCCACAGCCGGATCCACCGGATCACGCCCCAAAATCCGCGTGTCGATCGATCTTGTGGCGTTTTGCCTGGTTGCAATTCCATATTCCATGCGCAATCGCTCCCTCAGCTTCTCCAGTTAACCCGGTCGTAAATCTGTGGTCGTCAGTCTACGCCTACGTGGGAACATTCAGAATGGGAAGTGGTGGCAGGACATGCAAAGAGACGTGGTGTTTTTGTATTTTGGCAGGATGAGGTTGGAAACGGTGGAGTGGTGGGGCTCGTGGCAGGTGAGGCAAGTGATGGGAGGGGCGTCCTTGCCAAGCGCGACGTTAGGGCCAGAAACCGGATGCCCTTCGACGGGGTGATTGAGCTTGTGAGTTTTGTCGAGGTTTAGGTAGAACCAGGAATCCATTTCCTTGAACGGAATTGTGGTTCCCCAAGAAAGAGTGAGGGTGTGCGCCTTGCGATTCACCTTCATGAGGCCGCGGACGTGGCAGGCCATGCAGACGTCCTGCGGAGAGGCGTACAGATGGGCTGGGAAATTACTGGCGTGTGGAGAGTGGCAGAAAACGCAGTTGCCCTCCTTGTACGGAGGATGCTGGACGGTGTCAGTGGACACTGTGTGGCAGGTAAAGCAGAGTTGATTGCTAGGAGAGGTAAGAGTGATGTAGGTGGCGCCTTNNGCGTGGCAGGTGGTGCAGCCCATGGAGATAGCGGTGTGGACGTACTTCCCTGCGGCCTTGTCGTTGTGACACGCAAGACATTTGGAGGGATCTACATTGGCGGGGAGAAGGACGGGATGCTGGTGAAGGTCGGCTCGAGTAGGAGAAGCGAACAGCAGCAACGCCACAACGATCAGGAGTCGGAGGAAAGGAACGAGCGAGCGGCACGAGTGAAAGAGAAGCATAGGTCACCGTTTGCCGAGAACGAAATTCTGACACCCCACGTAGAGCGAACAGGGTGAAGCTATAGTAACGCGAAGAGGGCGGTGGAAGACGCGTGACCTCCGCTCGATCGTGAACGAGAAACCCATCGGAGCTCCCTACTCCTTGAGAGGTGGCAAGAAATAGCTATAAAATGTGAGCCATCAGGGCTTCCTGGAGCTTCGTGTATGCCATCTTCTCGCAGGTTACCAGCACGAAAAGGGCGAGCCCCAAGAAAACAAACCAAACGTTTTGACCCAAGAGTTTTCCTAGCGAATATTGCCGTCGGCGGGACTGTTGTCCACTATCGTCCGAAACAAGCCATCTTTTGGCAAGGAG
>PLHQ01000174.1 GCA_003138975.1 Acidobacteriaceae bacterium
GGAAGCAGCCGTCTCCGCAGTCGAGGCAACAAAGGCGGCTGCTTCTGGGTCTCTTCCATGGCGAGCGCGCGAATCAGCAACGTCACTTCAATCGGAGAAGTTCAGTAGATGAGGGCACTGGCAGATGAAGGCACTGGCAATAAAGAAGGGGCAGAGCCGAGAGAAGGCTGCGGGGTTCCGGGAAATGGGTACCCTCCGGTGTGACGGTTGCGGCGAGGAGTTCGTCATCGGTCACCGGCCCGGGTTCGTGGATAAGAAGATTGCCGAAAAACAAGCGGCGTGGCTGGAAAAGGTGCTTGCTGAAGAGCACGAGCGCGACAAGGAACACCCCGACCGAATCGAACTGCCGGACTGATCTGCGCAAGCCAGGCCCAAGAGCGTGCAGATCATGGATCGAAGATCAGTTGAACGTTTCAAGAGAACGCTACAGGCTCGCCACCGCGAGCTCCATCTGGCCCCCGCGCAAACTCAGCAGGAATCGCGGACCGCACAGCACATTACGGCAAGTCGAACATGTCTCTGGCACGAGAAACAGACCTTGCTCAGAAATCTCGTGACCGAGTCTGTGCGACCTGCGATCCCAACAGCTTTGCCGACCGGTTTGGCTTTGGACAGCTATCAAGTTTGGAGGGTTCGGATCACGTTCTGGTTCCCTGACGTCAAAGATCAGACGGGAATGTCCGCTCTGTGGTAGGTGGGCGATGAGAGTTCGCAGTGCGTGAACTACGCGGTCGCTCTCGACTGCGAGCCGTGCTGGACGTGGGGCGCCAGCAACCGGTCCGTCCGGTGCATCATTCTCCAGTCATACTCGTATGCCGTTCCGCACAACGAGCAGATCTGATAGTGGCGGCCGTCGTGATCACTCCGCGGCCAGGAAAAACGATGCTTGCAACCTTGCCCCAAGAGATGTTTTAGGAAGTTCATAGCTTCACCGTCTGATTGCGATCTTTCCAGTGATCAAGCCAACGGGAGAAAAAAGGCCTGGACTGGCTGTTCAGCAGATGCTGGAGTGTGGATATGAGCATTTGCAGAGTGGATATGAGCATTTTCGGCTCCTGGGACTTCGGCACGAACGTGTCGACCGACTTCAGTTTGCTCTCCGGCGGTGGATCACTGGCGGAAGGCAGCGTGATGGGACGCTGGACCGGATGCGCTTCATCTTGGCCGCGACCACATCATCGTTCATCTCGGGCATCTGGTAGTCGAGAACGACGGCGTCCACAGGATGGGACCGGAACAGATTCAGCCCTTCATCACCCCCCGGTCGCCCCCTAGAACTTCGTAGCCGCTGTTTTCGAGCAGCATCTTGCGACCGATGAGCAAATCGATTTCACTACTCTGCCTGCGCGCTTTCAAATTACGAACGTGCACTCAAACGCCGGTTACCGTGTCGAAGCTTGTTCCAGGCTGATGAACGGAAGAAATTCTTGAGTGCTTGTCTTTCCCCGCGCAGACGAGGGATTATTTGTCCCGCGGATGCGGGAATTAGCTGAGGTATGAAAAGAACTCACCCTCGACGGCGCAGCCTGGACGATTAATGACGACGTTTACGACGCCTTCTTTCACGCTGTAGGCGCACCGGATTGGCATGGCAGAAACTGCGATGCCCTCGCGACTGGTTCAATCAATCAGGTGGAAAGTTCCGTACAGGGTGGTAATCAAGAACTACGACTAATTGGCGACCAGGCGAAGAGGATGACGCGGAAAACTTGTCATTGGGTCAAACCATAACTCATGACCTCACCGACTGTTGGGCCTTACTGCTAGTTTGGGCGTGAAATAGCGCACTGTAACATCATCTCCGATGTATGCGATCCGACTCTCCGCGACCCGCCTCCGCTGCGGTGCAGGTCCGTACGTGAAATAGCGCACCGTAACATCATCTCCGATGTAATCGACTTCATTCTTCCCCACCCGCACCCGCTGTCGCGTTGTCCTCGCAGGCTTCGCCTCCTTCACAACAACTCTCGCGCGCCGGAGCGCGGACGTGCCTTTCGCCGGCATTGCTATCGCGGGTTGGGAGGGTACCTGCGGCTCGATGGCAGTCGATCTCTGTAGGGCTGAAGATCCCAAGGGCAAAGCCGGGCCGCGACTGCTGTAGGCAATCCAGCAAGTTAATCCGAGCACAGTAGCAACTGCTGCCAGGGCCAAGTTCCTCCGGCGCTTGTGCCAGGTAACGTCCTTCGCTCGCTGCATGATCCTCGTCGCGAGCAAGGCTGGCTGCCTGAGTACTGGCAAATCCCTGGCTACTGCCAGGGCGGCTCCGCAACGCTGATAGATGGAATGCTTGTTTGCTGGGCCCGGCAAACATCCACCGGCGTGGAGAAACTTCTCTCTTTGAGTTGTAATCTGCTCAGTGACGTGCGGAGTTGTCGGNNCTCCAGGACTCCCGCCACGTCGCGGTCGTGATAAATCGGCAAAATTAGAAGGGACTTGGCTCCGAACTGCCGACAAATCGCCGCTTCAATCCGTGTGTCTGTCTGGGTATTCTCGACACGGAGAATCTCGCGGTTTGCCTTGGTGTCTGCTGAGGCAGTCAGTGAGGCCGTTACATGCCGCCCTATANNCCAGTAGCGTTGGCCACGTTTCGCGCCGACTCAACGATCAGATGCATTGCACCATCCACGTCGAGCTTTCCCGTGGTGACCAAGCGTTGGACTTCCATAACGGCGGAGAGCGATTGACTATCCATCCGACTCTCCTGAACCGCAAACACGCTGGCCAAAAACTGCTGGAAAGTTTCGCGATCGAGGCTGGAATCGGTGCTCATACCCGATTGTTGGGCTGCACTGCCGGGCGGGCTTTGGCGGGCGAGCGGGCCGAACCACTTTCGGAGCCGGCAACCGCAGTCTCTCATCGACCGAATGCACTGTCAATAGCAACACACAAAAGGGCACCGCTCTTGAATCCGAGCAAACCGGAAAGTGGCATTTGTGATGGGCCTTGCCCTCATCTTTGGGGAGGGTGCCAGAACAGGCGTTGGGAGGCTTCAGGCAAAATGCCACGACCGTTATCTGCTGCTGAGTCCTTGCCGTCGTCTTGGAGGTGCCAGCCGCGGCTGCATCCTTCATCATTCCATCTAGTATTTACCCTGTTTATATTTCCGCACGACGTAAACCCTTTGCTTCATTCTGCACGGAGTTTGGCACAAATTTTGCTTCTTACTCCTCACGACGCGGGATTTCGGAGCTGCGAAAAGAACTCTTTTTTGGGCTTGCCTCTTAGTGAGAAGAATCGGGAGGGACGAAGTGATGAAAAGACCAAAAAGACCTATCGAGATCAATTCGAAAAATGGATGGACGGCCTTATGGAATGGGAGGCCACCGAGAAGCGATGCCCGGCGTCCATCCTTAGGACGCCAGCTAACTGGCAATCCCCTAGCGGATTCGGTTGAAGCCGCCAGGTCCGCGAGAAAATGAGGCAGGTACTTACTGGCCCATCGAAGAGATAAGCTCCGCCGCTTTAGAATGGCTGTGGGACTGAAGATCACCATGCTGCGCAATCTCAGGCCCGTCCGCCTGAGTCCATGAAAACTAAAACCTACCCCGACCCTAAGCCTTATCCCGAGAAGGTGCGGCTCGTTATCTTGGACCTGGATGCCTTTCTCTACCCTTACGATAAGGTATACCGCAAGGCCGTTCTGCGAGCTTGGCGGTCGGTAGAAAAGGAATACGGCCTTCCCATATTCCGGAAGAAAATAGCGCAAAAATTGATTGAAGAGGCAAAGGAAGAAGCGAAGAAGAATCCAGATGACGCATTATGCCGGTACATCAGCGAGATGGCGGAACGCCTGGAAAGCACGGGCCACCCCGGCGCCTCCGTAATCGGCATGCTGGAAGCCTATCGTCGCAGCCGGCGGGTAGCGCGCTCGGGTGGGGCGGAAGAAGGTAGGCAGCATGATCACTGCCTTGACCCACCTTACAAAGACATGATCGCCATGGCCTTTAATCTGAGGCTACTTCAAGGCCACAGGAGCGAAAAGAAAGCAGGACTCACGCGCGACGAACTGCGAGGAAAAATCCTGGAGGGAGAAAAAGGGGTTACGCGGCTATGGAATAGGCACATGGGCAGCGGGTTCATCCGGCCCGATGCCGGACTGGTAAGCAAGATACAGCGGCTAACTGACGCTGGGGTCGAGGTTGCTGTCCTCTCGCATTCGTTCAAGCAGGGCGAAGGACAGGCAATGGAAAAGTTGGAAAAGCTTGGCCTCAAAGGGGTGATTCCCGAGCACAAGATTTTTGGGCTAGAAGAGATTTCTCCCTATAAAAAAGGCAAGCACCCGGAGGTTTTTGAGAAAGCGCTTGCGGCCATTAACAACATGCGCGACCCGGCGGACCCGATTAAGCCGTTCGAGACAATCATGGCAGAAGATACGATCGGCAACCTGCGGGGTGCCAAGAAAGCAGGCATGCAAACCGTGTGGGTGCCGCGCAGGGACAAAGACATGCCAGATCATCCCTCGCAGAAGCTACAGAAAAAGCTCGCGTCGGTCGATCATATCTACGCTACGCCGCATCAGTTTTTGGACGCGCTGGATGCTACGATCCGTGCTTCCAGAGAAGACCTGTAAGGGCGGAGTTACTCGCGAGGCGGGAGTAACGCTTTCGGGATGTTCTCAATCCAGATCTCATTCCCAAAAAACCGGGCTGACGTATTCCGCGACTCGCCATCAAGCGCGCCTTGCTCGCTTTGGCAAGCCCCCAGGCCACCAGTTCCAATCACCTGCAATACGAAGGAGCGCGGGACCGATCACAATACGAACGAGTGTGGCGTCAATCAACACGGCGACCGCCAACGTAAATCCGATCATCTTGACCACCAGGAAACCTCCGAAAGTGAATGCCGCAAATACCACGATCATGATCGCGGCGGCGCTCGTAATCAGGCCTGCGGTTCTAGCCAGACCCTCCGGGATTGCATCCATTTCACTTAGCCCGCTCCTTCTGGCTTCGAGAACGCGTGCAACCAGAAATACCTCGTAGTCCATGCTTAATCCGAAAACGATTGCAAAGGCGACGATCGGAACAAGAGGAAACACGCTACCCGTTCCTCCAGGAACTCCCAGGAATCTGCTTCCGTGCCCGTTTTGGAAAACGAAAACCAATGCTCCGAAGGACGCGGCAACCGAGAACAGGTTGAGTGCGATGGCCTTCAGGGCGGCGAAGATAGATTGGAACCCGCAGAGTAGCGCAAGGAGCGTCCCCCCGACTACCAGCGCCGTTACCGACGGAAAGCGGTCTCTAATAATCGTTTCATAATCGGCGTTGAGTGCCGGGATGCCCCCAACGAGAAGCGTTGCGCTAGGCACTCCGGTGAGAGCTAGCGCGCCCGTTTTCCGAAGCTCCCGCACCCAGTTGACCTGGTCGCGCAGGGAGACCGAACTCGCGGGTAACACCTCAATCAGCGCCGCTCGTCCGTCACTACTCAGAAATGTTCGACGGGTCTCCCGCGAGATGTCAAGGAGGGAAGACCGGTTGCCCTCCGCAATCGTAGTGATAGAAATCACGCGGCCAGAACGAGGGTCGCTCGCGAGGCGCTTGGTGAGACGATCCAGCACATTCCACCCAGCGTCGGTTTGCGCGATGGAGTCGGTTGGAAGCTCGACAATGATGCGCAACGATTCAACAACGCCTTCCCGATCCATTCGTCTCAGGGTGTGGAGGGCATGGACAGATTCCGCCGCCGGTGGAAGCCAATCCCCCCGGGGGACACTGGTATCCAGTCGTCTGACCTGCCAGGCGAGCAGAAGCAAAGGAGTGCCTGCCACAAAGAGGGCAAGCCAGGGATGCGCGACGATCACCTTGCCCCATTGCCGCCAGCGAATGCCAGTGCGCTCAGCCCGATGCGCATCCAACTTTGGAGTAAAGGGCAATCGGCCAATATTAATCCGCGGACCGAGCAACGCCAGCGCTGTCGGAACGAGGGTATTTGTAAGCAACACACTCATTCCCGCCACTAAGAATCCCGCGATACCGATGGAACGGATTTCGCTGATCGGAACCGTCAAGAGGGCTAGAAATCCGATGGCTACCGTTGAGGCTGAAATCAAGAGCGTGCGACCTGCCTGACGTGCCGCGATGACCGAGGCCGCGGGTCCGTCGTTCCCGGCGGAAATCGCTTCCCGGAAGCGGCTGACCATGAGGAGCGCGTAGTCGATTCCCAGGCCCAAGCCAAGCATGGTGGCCAAATTCTGAACCAGAATTGACAAGTGCCACCGCTGCGCCAGGAATCCCGTAATCGCCATAGTGGTCGCGATGGCAAGCTGGCCAACCGCCAATGGAATCAGGGCGGCGATCAGGCTACCAAAAGCCACCAGCAGAAGTGCGAGGGTCGCGGGGATCACCAGACTTTCGCCGCGTTGCACGTCGTCGGAGCTCGCTTTCCGAATGTCGAAATTCAGTGGAATCTCGCCGGTGAGTTCGAGCTTCACCGCCGGATAACGGCCCCGCAGTTGATTTTCAAGCGAGCTTGCCAGCTGGTGAAGCTTCGGAACAAGCAACTCCACGGGACCGTCGGTCGACGTGACTCCCATGAGAACAAACGTTCCCCCTCCCCGGCCCAGGAAGATGGGATCGCGAGAGTCGAGATAGGACACCACTCCCGAAACGCCGGGTTGCTCTCTCAGTGCTGTCACGATGGGTTCTAATGCTTGCGCGCCTTCCTCCGAATCCGCAGGCGGGAGTCCCTGAATCACCAGGACCACTTGGTCCACGAACGGCGACCGAAAACGGTTGGCCAACTCTTGCCGGACAGTTTCAGCTTGGCTCCCTTCGACACGGGTCGCGGTCTCCAGGTGGCGCTCGGCATGAAAAGAGAATGGAAGAAGTGCAATGGCTGCTGCGAGGACGATCCCTGACACCCATAAACGGTTCACATCCATGACACTCATCATGTCATACAAGATCGTCGCCACTAAAGCTCCCTTGCGGAGAGCGAGAACCGCTGAGGCCGAAAAGGTGTTCCGTCCGCAAGCAATTCATATTTTCGCGCTCGTATTGGGTAGACACACTTGCGCACCACTCACAATAACAAGCTATGTGAATCTGCTAAACTTTCGACATCGGCGTGGGAGGATCAATTCGTACCTTATTGTTGTTTGGACTGCTTGCCGCCGTCCAACCTGGAGTGACAGACCCTCGCGTTGGCGTTTGGACGCTTGTCTCTGCGCAGTCTAGCCTGGATCCTCCGAACCGGCTCTCCATTACACAGCTGCATGGCGAGGTGCATGTAGTCATGTCAGGCGAAACCCATTTCGATTTCACTGCGAATCGGAACGGACACGATTCGCCCGCACCCGGCAATCTCGGCTTCAATCAAATTGATCTGCATAGGATCGATAAGAGGCAGGCTGAGGTCACGGAGAAAAAGGACGGAACTGTTGTGGCGACGGTTCGCGAACAACTTTCGAAGGATGGAAAGGAGCTAACGGCCACGACTGCGACCGTGGGCCATCCCGATCGGATCACCGTGTGGACGCGAACCGGAGGTGCGAAGGTCGCCAGTGACCCGTTTGTAGGCGAGTGGACGCAGGATCTCAGCAAGACCCGTTTGCGGCAAGGGTTGGTGCTCAAAATCGAGGCGGACGGAAGCGGTGGGGTCCGTTTTCTGGGCGACTTCAGCTATACCGCCCGTTTTGACGGAAAGCAATACGATCTAAAGAACTCGCGCAACGATACCGTGACGCTCGAACTTGTCGATCCTCACACGCTGGATGCGATTTACCGGCGGGANNCCAGCGGCTAACGGAAAAGCTCGTGTTTAAGAAGTAGCGGAGAATGTATCTGTGCAGTCCAGAAGCCGATCGCTCTGGTAGCGCGTTGTATCGTTCGGCGGGATAGCCATATTGCCTCAGTATAGACGGCTCCCGGTTGTAGACAGGCCATCTCGCTCAT
>PLHQ01000008.1 GCA_003138975.1 Acidobacteriaceae bacterium
TCTATAATATGTCCTATGGGCATACTATAAAGCGAGCGATTCCCAAGAAGCAGGCACCGAATCCATTTTCAGGAGAGCACTCTTTGAAAGCAGCGATTTATGTGCGCGTGAGTACCGCTGACCAGCATGTCGAATCACAGCTTTACGATCGACACTATGGTGAACGGCCTGACGAGGACATTTGGAAATATCAGTGAAGGCCTCCACTCCGAACGAGCCGCTGACTGAAGCCGAATCGACCGCCTCGGAGAAATTCCTCAAAAGCTGCAAGGGCAGCGGTCGCACTTGGACAGTCGATGCGGACGCTAGAGGGAAACCGAACTCCTCACAGTCCGATCCAGACTCGCAATCACAAAAAGCGAGCGGTCGGTCTATCCCAGCAAATCTCTCGCGATGCTGAGCCATTCCGCATCCAGTGGCTCCCGGCAAACGGGCTTGCCAGCCCGGCGATACCAGTACGCAGCGTTGTCCTGATCGCCCTCTTTTCCGTGTGCTCGCGTCCAATCGCCCTTGGCATCCCACCATAGTCCGGCGACCGCGAATGTGAGTCCGGCTGGCGGCTCGGGTGCGGTGACTTCAACAGCAAAGGGGGGAAGCGGTGTGGTGCCGCCCACCCAAGCCGTCTGAACTTGGGTGGGAATTTTCATCAGCAGTTACATGCTCCCGGCTTCGGTTTCTTGGTGGAATGGCGACAACCATTTGCCGCCTTTCTTCTGCCAAATCGACGTGGCGAAAACCTTCCCCGCTTGCTTTTTGCCTTCGCAAGTTGCGTCCTGCGTCGCCGCGTACGTCATGACGACCGTGTCTTTATCGAGCCACATATAGGAGAAATCGGAGAGCGAGAAGCTTTTGACCACACATCTCGCGTCAGTCATACTTTTCAGAACCTGCTCCTTGCCCTTGAATACCCCTCCATCGGCGACGCTTATGGCGTTGTCCGGGGTAAACCCTTCCACGGGCTTGGCATCGTGGTCTTTCCACGCCTGCCAGCCAGCTTTTTCATTGCTTTCGAGCGCCTTCTCTGCGGTTGCATTCATCTGCGAGAACAACGGAACTCCGGATAACAGCAGAGCGAAACCAAGTGCCGTTAAAGCGATTCGACGCATATTCCTCCTCCAGTTCATGTAGTGACGAGAACTATAGATACGGCAAGAAATCGTGTCAACCAGCGAAGCATTGAGATTCGGAAGCCGGAGTGAAACGGCCTCGATGCGGATCACCCACGAACCCTCGATGCCTTCGTCTTGCTGAGCGGATTCGTGCGCCCGTTTCCAATCGCCCTTGCCATCCCACCACAGTCCCGCGAGGGCGAATTTGACCCCGGTTGGCGGCTCGGTTGCTGTGAGTGATTGACGAAATTCGTCCAAGGTCATTGGGTCTCAATTGTTGCGATCAAAGTGTCGCCTCGCCTGTGTTACCTTCCTCCTCCAAGCGTCAGAGGAGAACCTTTGGGTGCTTGACGCCGCAATCCGTGCTTAGTTGCGATGGTCGAAACATACGCAGCGGAAATGCCCAGACGCTTTGCGTTCTCAACGACTGGAGCGTCCTGATGATTGCGGAGGTACCTCGCAAGTTTGCGGCGCTTCTCTTCCCCTTGTCCCCTTGGGGCATAGCGAACAGTCCCATGGTCGCGTGCAATTTGCGACAAGCGGCCCGGCGAGTACCCAAAATGCTTCCCAATAACGGTGTACGACTGCTTCGGGTGTGACCTGATATACTCGACAACCTTTCGTTCGGACTCTAGGTCGGCCCGTGTACGCCGAGCAGGGGGCTTTCCGCGACGGCGCATCATTCCCGTCCGCCGAGGCCTTCGGTAAATGCCGTTTTTATGCGCAACGGACGAAACCTTGTGGCGCTCGATGTTCAAAGCCCGCGCCACTTCGCTGAATGAGGCATCAGGAAAGGCTCTAAGATATTCTAAGATTTCGGTTTCATTATTAGTGTCGGTCATCGGGTCCTCAAGAACCCTCCTTCGTGGTCGCCGCACTCCTTGTCTGTTCGCTTGCTTGTCATTTCACTGCCCCCGAATCGGCTCCAGCACCCGGCGGCCCAAGGCGCGTCCGAACCCGTCGCGTGCGTTCGTGACTATGATGGGGCGCTCGCCCTGCATCTGGCGGATGAAGTCTGACGGCGGGCGGTACCAGAACTTGGCACCGCACACGAGCGCGTCGGTGGCGATCCCCCGATGCCCGAACTTCCGCAGATGCTCGATTGCCAGCTTGAGTGCCGCCGTGCAGCCGTCCTCGCAGCGCACCAGCGGGACGATGTTGATTTGCTCCTCGCCCTCGAACTGGACGGCGACCATGTAGTTTTCCGAGGGCTCGCTGCGGAACCCCAGTGTGTCCAGCGCCGCCGCCTGACTCATCAGCCCGTCCGTCATCCTGCCCATCTGATCCTTCTGCTTCTTCAATTGATCCCCCTTCGATTCAAAACTCGGTTAATCGCGCTCTGCGGGGATGCGGAGTACCTTGTAGCGCCGCACCCGCTTGCTCGTCTTGCCCCTTCCTTTCTTCCGCCCCGGCTTTCATGCGTATCGCACTCAATTCGCCCTGCCACAATCCCGGATGTACGCCTCGACTTCTCGTCGTGGAATCCGTAGCATTCGTTTGCGCTGCGCGTGCCCCGGAACGCGGAGGTGGAGGACACCGGGCATCGCTTCCACACGCCTGAGCGCAGCGGCATACGAAATTCCCAACATTTCGGCCACCTGCGCCACTGTCAGCATTTCCGTGATGTTTTTCTTCTTGCTCATGTCTTTCATTAAACGACGCTTTCGGGTGATGTCCTGATCGACCGAAGTTATGTCGTGCTGCACAACTATTTGGAAAAGCTGCGCTTACCTAACAAAAAGGTGCCTGTGGCCCACGCTCTAAACGTGCGGATTCGGTCCCTTGAAAGCGCCCCAGAAGCTTGCGATGTGGACAGCGAGAATCAAGAAAGTAAGGACGTTCCCGATCAATTCTGGCTTCGATAGGAATGCCCAGATGTATGGTCGGCACAATGG
>PLHQ01000107.1 GCA_003138975.1 Acidobacteriaceae bacterium
GCTTAATGAATGGGAGATTAATTGTTTTCCATTTTTGCACAGGAACATCCACAGGCGCTCGAAGGCGTGGGCAAGAGCTACAAGGAGTGTGCAGGAATCAGGTAAGCATCTTGACGCCGGAAGATATGTCGGGCATGTTGGTTACCAGCTCACCACACAATGTCAGATCTCGTGGCCTACGTCGATGGCGGCTCTTTCGGGAATCCCGGCCCATCCGGTATTGGAGTGGTCATTGACGGCTCGACAGACGGCACCATCAGAATAGCAAAATGGATCGGTCACCAGGACAATAATGTCGCCGAGTACGTTGCGCTGCTTGAGGCGCTGCAATGTGCCCTGGGGCTTAAGGCTAAGACGCTTCACGTGTTTTCAGACTCTGAAGTGGTAGTGAAGCAGATGAGTGGCGAGTACAGCTGCCGTAGTCCGCGGCTCTATTCCCTGAATTGGATCTGCCGGAAATTGGCCCGGTCGCTCGATTTCTCGATCTCCCACATCCGGCGAGAGAACAACGCCGAGGCCAATCGTCTGGCCAGTTCGGCTGCCCGCAACGCGCAATGATGGCCCAGCCCTCTTTGCCTCACCACCCCTTAATACCCGTTCGGTAAATCCGCCGCGTGATCGACCGGCCAGTCAGTACCGCTTCGACCTTCGCGGCGGCCTCTTCCTGCATGTGCGGGAGCACGTGCGAATAAATATCGAGCGTAAACGTCGCGCTGGCACGCCCAAGTTGCTCCGAGACCACCTTCGGCGGAACGCCTGCCGCCAGGGCGAGGGTCGGACCCGTGTGCCGGAGGTCATCGAGCCTGATTATGGGCAGGCTAGCTTGTTCCAAAATTGACTTGATCTTTGTCGCGAGCTTGTCCGAATCGATTGGCCGTCCCGCTGGAGTCTTGAAGATCAGCCTTGCTCCGCCAGGCGCCGCATCCGGATTTTGAGTTCATCGTTACATGCAAATCCCCCAAGAATTCCAGCACATGGCGGAGCGCAGAACCGGGTGCGTGTATCGGACGGTTCGCGCGGACAGACCGCGCTCGACCAGTTGCTGGTACACCGCCTGGATATCGAGCGGGCAGATCGCCGCCAGATTTCGGGCGCCGAGCGCTGGCCGGATATACCTGCGAAGCAGGCTTTCGGAGCTTCGGTAGCTTTTCTCCCGCAGATGCGGTTTCGCTGCCGTCTCAAGCCACCGATCCAGGTATTCGTTCAGAGTGATATCCGCGCAGTCCACCCGACGGCCGAGGTCATGCTCGCGTAGCACCTTATTAAGGGGGCCTGGGCATGGCGGACGGGAGCCGTGGACAATACGGCTGTGATAGCGCCGTTTTCGGTTTCGCGGTCGCGCCCGAGAAAGACGCGCACCAGATACCGACGCCGTCCCCGTCCCACGATTTGTCCGGTTTTACGAGCCAAACGCAAATCCTCCTGAAAAATCTGGCACACCGTTGGCACACCGGCGGCGGCAAAGACTGTTTCAATTCAACGACTTGGGGGGAGGAGGAGTGAGGGGGAATCAGTCGGCTCTGCAACGAAGGCACAATAGTAACAACAATGACGACGGCACAATAATTAAGGATGAGAGTCCATACTGGAAGAATGGCTCGCATACTCAGGCTGTACTCGATTACACAGGCCTTACCGCCGAAGAGGCGGGTGGCGCCTGATCCTCGCGCTCGAGGTTTTCATCCCGAGGATCTTGCACGACTGCACGATGAGCGCCGAAAGGGGCTACTGGGCGTTACCCCTTTTAAGAACGAGCAAAGAATGCGGCGCAAAGACGGGCAGTACCGGTGGTTTCTCGTCAATTACAATCCGCTGCTTGACGATCAGGGACGGGTAGTTCGCTGGTACGCGACAGCAACTGACATTGATGATCGCGTCCGGGCTGAAGAGAGGACACGCAACGAAAACCTGGCGTTGCGAAGTTCGCCGAAATGGGCGGACAGAACCCGACGGAAACATACAGTTTCTGTGTTCGCGATTCCGCAGATTCTTTGGCATCCCATTGGCCGTGTATATTTACCGATTGCGAGGTGTGTGGGGAAGATCTTCGGTGGTCGCACAAGCTTATGAGCTATCAGCGACAGATTTCTGTCACCACTAAGGGGCACGGAGACATGCACGACCTCACCGAGCAAGTGGCTTCTGTCGTAAACGCTTCGGGAATCCAAACGGGGACAGTCAACGTTTTCAATAACGGTAGCACGGCCGCTATCGGCACCATTGAGTTCGAGCCTGGACTGCAACACGACTTGCCCGCCATTTTGGACAAGCTCATTCCACCCAGCCGCAACTACGGTCATGAGCAGGCGTGGCATGACGGCAACGGGCATTCACACTTGCAGGCGACGCTGCTCGGTCCATCGCTCAGTGTACCCATTTCTGATGGCAAGCTCGTTCTAGGTACCTGGCAACAAATCTTTCATCTGGAATGCGACGCGCGGGGGCGCGAGCGCACAATCATTGTGACCGTGATCGGTGACTAGAGACAATCCATCCGGAACTAGAATAGAGTCTCTGCCATGGTCAAGCGTGCACCAGCCCGACGACGTCCTCGCAAAGCCAAACCCGGAACGAAGGGTCTGGGCCCAGCCGAATGTCGGCTGGATCAGCCTACGGGCGCTGCCGCGGAGGTGGCGGAGGCGATCGAGAAAGCCGGCGGCTGCGTTGTGGGATTGTACAAGGAGCCGCTCGGCGGTCACCCTGTCTTGCTTTCGATTCTACCGATCGATGCCGTCGAGCCCACCCCTTTCCAAAGAGATCTCTCCGATGCTCACCACAAACGGCTCGCTGACGTCATCAACAAAACCGGGCGTTTTCTCGACCCGATCATCGCTGTGGTCGCACCGAAGGGAGGCTTCTGGACTCCGAATGGCCGGCACCGCCTCGAAGCCATGCGCCGCCTTGGGGCGAAATCAATTACTGCGCTCGTCGTGGCTGACCGCGAGGTAGCCTGGCAGATCCTCGCGCTGAATACAGAGAAGGCTCACAATCTCAAGGAACGCTCGCTGGAGGTCATACGCATCTACCGTGGTCTGGTGGACGAAGATGCCACGCGTCCCGAGTCCCAGTTCGCGTTCTACCTCGACGAACCCGCCCTAGTCACTCTTGGCGTCTGCTATGAACGCTTCCCACGCTTCGGCGGTGGCGCTTACCATCCGATTCTCCGGCGACTGGAGGCCTTTACCGATGAACCGCTGCGCACCGCCCTCAAGGATCACGAGAAACGAACCACGATGGTCCTCGAACTGGAGGAGAAAGTCGCAGCAGCAGTGAAGAAACTAAAAGAACGTGGTCTCGTTAGCCCGTACCTGCGCTCGTTCGTGGTGGCGCGTATCAACCCTCTACGTTGGATTAAAGGCGAACCGCCTCCGCTCGAAGAGGTGCTCAAGACGATGCGAGAGCGCGCGGCGAAATTCAATGTGGAGAAGATCAAGCCGCAGGATCTGGCAGGAACTGGAGGACCACCGGACGACGATGGCTAGGACCAACGTGCTACAACCTCGGAGAGCCCGCGGAATTCCCGGGGAGCACGGATCTATTGTGCGAGCGCTCTGGCGGTGACTCTTGCCTCGAGGGTCTTCATAAGATCCAGAATCATGTGAACGACCGCCTCATCGCCGATTACAGTATTGATCATGGTATGGTAAATCGGGCGGTCAGGCCATTCGACGTGGAAATATTTTTGGATGAAATCGACGCGTTCCCGATCAACGGTATCCACGAGCTGTTCGGCTTCCTTCTCGCTCTTGCCTCGAGCTAACAGGCGCCGCACTTTATCCTCTCTAGGAGCATAAAGAAACACACGCAACGTGTCCTGGCGGTTCTTGAGAAACTGCTGCGAGCCCCTTCCGACGATGACAGAGTTGCCGGTTTTCGCCGCATGCTGAACGACCTGTTCCGTAAACTTCAAAATACATTCGCTGTCGACCAGTTTGAGCTTGTGCGCGTTGATACTTCCTTCATAACTTCCGCGCAAGAACGACTTGAAGAGCCGGTAGTACAGCGGATCAGTTCGTTCCTCTCGAACCTCGACGACTGCCTTCGGACAGTCGGCAAGCCGGGCGATTTCCTCCGTCAGCAACTGATCCCAAAGCTTCCAGCCCAGCTGCTTGCCAAGCAGCTGGGCGATTTCGCCGCCGCCGCTTCCGTACTCGCGTTCGATGGTGACGATTTTTATCATCTGCGTCGCAATACTCCAGGTCTAAGGTTCAAACGTGGACGGCGAGCACTGGGCAGGTTCCCAATTGCAATACGCGATAGGTTGTCGAACCAAATACCGCTAGATCCAATGCGCCACGGCCTCGCACTCCCATAACCACCGTGTCGATTTTCGTTTCCAGAACCAGTTGAATGATTTGCTGGTATGGTTTTCCGATGCGCACCGCCGTCTTAATCTTAAGCGTCTTGCGGACCCGCTCTGGAATCAGTTTATCGAGTTGCTTCGCGGCTGTCGCTACGGCCTCTTCCGTCGTGACCGGACTTGGAACCTCCTCCAATACGTGCAACAGTGTGAGCTCGGCGTCGTACTCCGTTGTCGCAGAAATCGCATAGTTCAAAGCCAGCTCTGAATTCTCGGAGAAATCGGTACAAAAGAGAATTCGGTTCAAGTGGTGGACGTCGTGCCGCCCTTCACCTGTGGCCGAAGCGTCGTGGGGCGCCTTGCATATTGCCAGTACCGGGCAGGGAGTCTTGCGCATCACTCGATTGGTCACCGACCCGAGCACCAGCCGATCATACCCTCGCCGGCCGTGCGTTCCCATGACGATCAGGTCCGTTTTCCTTGCCTGCGCCAACGACAGAATACAGTCCGGGGCTGCTCCCTCGTGCACCACAAGCTCCGGCTGGATTTCATTGTGGGTGTGCTTCTTCACGAATTCCCGCAGTCGCTCCTTGCCACCCTCGCGAAGCGCCCGGCAGAACTCCGCATAGTCTCCCGTAGAGGCAACATAGTCGGCGTAAGGATATCGCGATAGCTCCACGATGTGCTGCGCCACCAACTTGGCTCGATAATGCTCAGCCAGCGATAGCGCATAGTGATAAGCCCTTATCGAAAACTCTGAGAAATCAACGGGACAAAGGATGAGTTCGATTTCCAGCATGACTACACATCTCTGACTCTTGTTATCGTCGCGTTCACATCACGTCGGATTATTACTCCACTACTCTTACTCCACCACCAGGGTCATTCTTCTTCAGAACAAAAGCCAGACAGAACATGATCGCCGCCCCCACGGCAAGAACCATAAAGGTATCAATGTATGCCAGGCTTGCAGCCTGTGCTTGCAGTGATTGATAAATCCTGGCGTAGGCCTGCATGAGAGCTTCGTGCTTGCCCACGCCGGAGATAGCGAACTGCCGAGCCAGACCGTCAGCCGCATTCACAAAATTGGGGTGGTCGACTCTGGCGTTCTGCACCAGCCTTCCCTGATGGAATTGCGAGCGCCGCGCAATCAATGTCGTGACTAAGGACGTACCCACGCTGCTTCCCATATTTCGCATGAAATTCACGATTCCGGCGACCGCGTTGTTCTTCTCCGGCGCAATTCCGATGTAAGCCACCAGCGTAATCGGCACGAACAGGAACCCCAAACCAATCACCTGGGCAATGCGCAACCACGTGGCGGCACTGAAGCTGATCTGCAAGTCAATCCGCTTCGTGGAATAGAACATGGCGATGGACAGGGCTAGCCAGCCGAAGGCAATCAGGTAGCGCGCCTGGATCTTTGTTGTCAGTTGACCCATGATAGGCATCTCAAACAGCAAAACAAGGCCTCCAGCCGAAAGTGCAAGCCCCGCCAGCTCCGACGTGTACCCCACGAGCGTCTGGAGGAATTGCGGCATCAGGACCAGGCTGCTGAACAACAGGATTCCCAGGGTGAACATCATCAGGCTCGAACTTGCGAAGTTAAAGCTCTTGAACATGCGGACGTCGATGATGGGCGCCTTTTGATACCACTCCCAAATCACCAGCGCGATCAGGCACACAGTCGCGATGATGACTAAAGTCGTGATGAAGCGTGACCCGAACCAGTCATCTTCCTGGCCCTTATCGAGCAGTACTTGCAACGCCCCGATACCCAGAGTTAGCAGAGCGATGCCGAGGTAGTCCAACTTGACCCCAGCCGCCTTGAGTTTGGCTAAATAGGGAGGGTCTTCGACAAAGCGTCGCACCAGAAACCATGTGGCCAAGCCGACCGGGAGGTTGATAAAAAAGATCCACCTCCAGGAATAGTTGAAGGTGATCCAGCCGCCCAGGGTGGGCCCGATCGTGGGCGCCATGATGGCCGTAATTCCATACAGGGCAAATGCCAAGCCTCGCTGCTGCGGTGGAAACGTATCCGCCAAAATAGCCTGCGCCATCGGCTGCAGCCCGCCGCCGCCCGCGCCTTGGAGCACCCGGAAGAGAAGAAGAAACCCGAGACTCGGCGCGATACCACAAAGCAAAGAACTCACGGTAAAGACACTCAAACACGCCATGAAAAAGCGTTTCCGCCCCAAGGCGCCCGCGAGCCAGCCGCTGATTGGCAGGATGATCGCATTCGAGACCAGATACGAAGTCAACACCCACGTACTTTGGTCGTTGCTCGCGCCCAGATTCCCGGCCATATAAGGCAGAGCCACGTTGGCGATGCTGGTGTCAAGCACCTCCATGAAGGCCGCCAGCGCCACGACAACGGCAATCAGCCAGGGATTGTACTTGGGCCGCCAAACCTCCTGGTCGAGTGTGAGAGCAGCGGAACTCATTTGAGGTACACGTCCGGCACCACGTTCATGCCTGGTCGAAGTCGACGATCCCGGTTCTCCCCGGGTTCGAGAACGATCTTTACCGGAATCCTCTGGACAATTTTCACGTAGTTTCCGGTGGCATTCTCCGGCGGAAGTAAACTGAACAGCGGGCCGGTTGCTCCCGCAATGCCGTCCACATGGCCTTTAAACGTCCGGCCGCTAGAATCCACATGGATTTCCGCTCTCTGTCCAACGCGCATGTGCCTGAGCTGCGTCTCTTTGAAATTGGCGGTAACCCACACTTCATCAAGCGGCACGACGGTGAGGAGTTGCTGCCCGTCCTGGACGTTCATTCCAACCACCACCGTCTTATTCACTTCACCGCTGACCGGAGCAACGATCTTCGTGTATCCGAGATTGAGTTGGGCCTGCTCAAGTAGCGCGCGCTTTTGCTCAACATCCGCAATCGCAGCCCGCACGCGAGCTTGGGTTGACGACACTTGCTGTGGCCCGGTCTCCGCATATTGGTGGTTCGCGTTAGCTTGCGCCAAGTGGCTCCGGGCCTGTTGGATGAATTGCTGTGCGGCAGACTCAGTGGCGCGGGCTGCTTCTACAGTCGCGGTGCTGGATTTGGCCGCGGCCAGTGCTTGATCGTAGACTTGCGCCGCTACCTCCCGCTTGTCGACCAGCAACTTGTAGCGGTGAAGATCGTCTTGCACTTTCACATCGTTCGCCTCGGCCGCCTCCACCTGAGAATGAGCGGCGGTCAGCTGTCTCTCGGCGGCAATGACGCCGGCGTTGGCGTCTTCGATGCCGGACGCAGCGAACTTCAGTTGGCTTGAAGTATTCACCGAGGTAATTGGAACCGTGATATTCAGCGATTGGGCCGTTGCTTCGGCATTGGCGAGATTGGCTTGCGCCTGCGCGACCGCAACCTCATAGTCTTTCGGGTCGATCTCTACCAATACTGTGCCTTTCTCCACCCACTGGTTGTCGCCTACATTGACGCGTACCACGTAGCCGGAAACACGCGCACTGACGGGATAGAGGTGAACGTCCGCCTGAGCGTCGTCGGTGGATTCGTAGCTGCTCAGATAGCGCCACAAAAATAGGCCTGCGACAAGCACCACTACGATAACGACCAGAATCACGATGTTTCTGCGGCGCTTGGCAGTGCGGCGCATCGGTGGGGTGCGCCGCCTGTCCGCCAGGAGCGAAGGATCAACCGAAGAGTCCGTGCCTGTCTCTGGTGCTGACCGGGGTAAGTTTTCTTCCGCCATGTTCACTTTCCTCTGAAAAATTCCTTGACGCCCTGCTCAGCGATGCCCAGAGCGCGAACCAGCGAAATTTTTGCATAATTATAATTGTAGAGACTTGATATGTACTGTTCGTGCGCACTCGCGACTGCCTCTTCCGATTGCACCACTTCCACGGTATCGGTGACACCCGCGCTGAAACGATCACGCGACTGAGTCAGCGTCTCTTCCGCCAAATCAATGTTGCTGCGCGCCACGTTCACCTGATCCGCCGACGACTGTAGATTCAGCAACGCCGCACGCACATCGGAGTCGATCTGCGCTCGCAGACTGTCGAGGCGCTCGTGGCTCTGCTCGAGTCTCGCGTCAGCTTGCATAACATTGCCGTGAACGCTGCCGCCTTGAAAGATCGGAATCGATAGTGTTCCGCGTACGTCGGCCACTGAAGTTGCTGTGGAGGGATGCGCCCCTGCCAGCCCATAATCTGCGTTAAAGGATAGCGACGGGAGATAGCCGGCCACCGCTGCCTTCCGAGCGAATTCCGCTGCGCGCACATCGGTCATGGCCGCCTGGTAATCGGAACGCGAAGCGCATGCACGTTTCAGAGCTTCATCGACGGGCATATTTTCTAGCGGCTGGTACGGCGACTTGTCGGTGAATTCGAATTCCTGGCCGGGAGCCAAGCCAATGACGCGAGCCACCGTCAGCTTCTGGATGGCGAAGTTGTTCCTCGCCTGGATCAACTGTTGTTGCCGGGTCTGGAGCTCGACCTTGGTGCGCAGGCCGTCGATGTCCGGCGAAGTGCCGGCATTTATCTGGTCCGCTGCCTGATCGTAGAGCGCCTGTGCCGTTTTCACCTGCGCTTCTGCCGTTTCGATGCGGGCTTCGTCGGCAATGGCCTGCAAATAAACATAGCCCACGGCGAGCACGACGAGGTCCCGAGCGTCCTTGAAAGTGTAAGCAGCAGATTTCAGACTTTGGCTGGCCGCGCGGGTGGCGTTGATTGACTTCCAATCGAATAGAGTCTGGGTAACATTGGCACGCGCGTCAAAGTAAGAAAAAGGGCCATCGGACGGCGGGATTTTAACTCCATCAATACTCGTAAGGCCTAGCTCGGCGAGATTAATCTTGGAAGCCTCCACATCAGGCGTGGCGGCCACGTGCGGTAAGAGAGCGCTCAATTGCTCCCAGCGCTGTCCGCGCGCCGAGCGGACATCTGCATGCGAAAGGAGCAGTCCGAGATTTTGCTTCAATCCGCGGTTGATGGCGTCCTGTAGCGAGAGCGGCATGACACCTGGAACAAGCTTGGCCGGCACGCTGCCCGAGAACGAGCTCACTCCACTCGTGCCGGGAATGGCTTGGCCAGGAGTGCTCGAACCGGGTGTCGTCTCGTTTTGCGCAAAAGATATCGCTGCTCCACAAATCAATACCATGGAGAGCAGAAAAACGGGGCGGCGCTCGTGCATTCTCAAGGGAGCCTCCTTGGCCTCGAATTTTTGGGTAGCGGTGTCGAGGGGAAATATCCTAGTCTGGCCGGTTATTTCTAGCAAACGAATTCAAAATCGATTCGCAACCTCCCGTTCTGTATGGCGATGGCATCCCGCAGGTTGAGCCCTTCATGTCAGGGTCGCATCGCTTTCCCGGCTGATTCATCTAACCAACCATGGGTAATGAGTTAGCTGTTTCAGTACTTGATCTTGTGGGCATGCGAGCCAGTGAGTCCGCAGGCAGCGCCATTGCCCGATCGGTGAACCTGGCGCAGCGCACGTGGAGCAGTGGGGATACAACCGAGGAGTCCTTACACTTGCGCCCCCATGTGACGGTGGCACCAGCCGCTCAGGAAAACAGAGCTGATCAATTACAATCCCTTGCCGGGGGGAAATTCATGGCAAATCTAAAGGGATTGGCATCCACATCGTAATAACGAACCAGTAAACAGGGGGTGGAAGCGGGGCGGTGGAGTGGGGCGTGGTGGCGGAGCGCGGCTCGTGCGAAGGGGCCGGTAATCCTCCACCATGGGGCCCGCCTGATTTCGTCAAAATGCCTCGCCAACGCCCATGCTCCACGTCCAAATATCTTTACCCCGGGCGAAGTCCGTCCGAAGATTGACGGGGTACTTCCTACTCAGTTGAAATCTCGGCCCCCCGCCCACGTCAAAACCGACTGACCATGTTTTCGCCGGCGACTCCGTCGCTCCAGAGAATGTTTCGCTGGCTTTCCTTAGGGCCTGCCGTGCCTGGAACATCTCGGACTTCCGTTTTCACGACTTGCGCCACACGGCGGCGAGTTGGATGCGAATGCAGGGAGCGGACATTCACACCGTCGCGCTAATTCTGGGTCACAAGGATCTGAGAATGGCAGCCCGATACCAGCACCTCAGCCCGGCCTTTCTCTCGGCCGCCGTAAAGCTCCTAGATAGCACGTTTGCTGAGTCCTCAATGACCTTTGAAGAGCCGGGAAACGGCCGCTATTCCGGTTCTATCGTCCCCACAGCGTCCCCCGAAGACATTGCTCCGGAAATCGGCTTGCGATAAGTGCTTTGGATTGTTGGCGTCCCCGACGGGATTNNGACCTTTAGCCGGACAGTTGTCAAACGGCTATTTTGCGGAAGTTCTTTATTTTGTTGGCGTCCCCGACGGGATTTGAACCCGTGTTACCGCCGTGAAAGGGCGATGTCCTAGGCCAGGCTAGACGACGGGGACGGCTGCAAGGTGGGTTGCTTGGCGCAACACTTGATCGTAACAAGCCCTCATAGCCGTGTCAAAAGCTGGCTAGAATGTTTGCCGTCGCTCCCGGCATTGGCGCGTGGCAACATCCACGATGATTCCGAAAAAGTGTTACTGGAAACTGAGAAAGACGCGTTGCCGCTTAGATCCCGTGCACACTGTTTCCCACGCGCTATTCTGTCTCCTGCCATCCCAAGACAATTTAGAATTGTGAAGGCCGCCTACAGATGCGCGGCCGAAGAGAATTCGAGGCTAACGTGTCCGATCCAGTCTATCTCAGCCTGTGGTTCCGCGATTTTTCCGGACCGGAGATGTTGCCGCACGCTTTCGCAGTGTTGCAGCAGTTCCCTTCTTCGGCACTGCGTCCAGGAATCAGTTACTTCGCCGTGCATCCTGTGTCGTGGGGCGAGGCCACAGTGCTTGAGCGCCGCTTCCCTTCCGGGATCGATGCGGGGCAGGCCACGCTGATCGTCGCCGAGTTGATTCACGACGACTACGCTTATGTCTTCGAAGAGTACTGGGATCTATGGACGCCGGATGAGTCGAGAGGAAACTGGGTGCTTGAACCCGCGGCCGTAAAATTCATCGTTCAGGGAGAAGAATTTGACGAAGGGGCCTACCAGCAGACGGGTCACATCCAAGTGGACTTCGGTTTGGATTCGTACTTTCTGCAACCTGAGACTGAACTCAGTGACCAGACGCGCGCCAAGATTCGCGACAACGTCGCAAAACTGGTCGAATTCTCGGTAAACGTTGAGAAAAATAGCGGTACCAGTTCGCGATTGCTCTGGTCGGAATCGGAAGAAAGTCTGGCGCAGAAGCTGATAGCCCGCTTGCAGAAAGTGCAATAAACCACCGAGGACACGGAGTCAAATGAGATCGCTCAGCGAACAGCGGATCATGCGAGCCCGTGTGGCCTCAGTGGTGAAACTCTATTTCGTTCGTCCGCCCTCAACTTTCAGCGTATCCGATGCGCCTGCCTGCGCCGCCGCTAATCGTGCCGTCAGCACGCGGAACGGAGAGCAAGACACGTAATCCATTCCCACCTTATGGCAGAACTCCACTGACGACGGGTCTCCGCCGTGCTCGCCGCAAATTCCCACTTCCAGTTTGGGACGCGTCTTGCGTCCGCGCTCGATCCCGATCTTCACCAGCTCGCCGACACCCACCTGGTCGATCGCAGCAAACGGATCCTGCTTCAGAATTCCTTCCGCCAGATACGTGGGCAGCACTTTGTTGACGTCGTCGCGTGAGAAGCCAAACGTGGTCTGCGTCAGGTCGTTCGTGCCGAAGGAAAAGAACTCCGCTTCCTTGGCAATCTCGTCCGCGACCAGGCAGGCGCGGGGCAGTTCAATCATCGTGCCCACAAGGTAGTGCACGTGCCTTCCTTTCTCCTTGAACACTTCTTCCGCCACGCGCCGGACGATCGCTCCCTGATTCTCCATCTCTTTCACCGTCGAGATCAGCGGGATCATCACTTCGGCGTGAGTCTTGATGCCTTCCTTGTCTACGGCGACGACCGCCTCAAAAATGGCCTGCGCCTGCATCTCGGTAATCTCCGGATAGGTGATCCCCAACCGGCATCCGCGATGTCCCAGCATCGGATTGAACTCATGCAGTTCTTCCACTCGCGCCAACAGCGTCCGCAGTTCTTTCAGTTTCGGCGAACGGGGCTTGGTAGCTTCGAGCACCGCGATTTCCACCATCAGTTCCTCGCGCTTCGGCAGGAACTCGTGCAGTGGCGGATCCAGCAACCGGATGGTCACGGGCAAACCTGCCATCGCCTTGAACAAGCCGATGAAATCGGCACGCTGCATCGGCAACAGCTTCTTCAGCGCGATGCGCCGGTCCTTTTCATTGTTGGCCAGAATCATCGTCCGCATATGAGGGATGCGATCTTCCGCAAAGAACATGTGCTCTGTGCGGCACAGACCAATGCCTTCGGCGCCAAATGCCCGTGCTTGAATCGCATCGCGTGGAATGTCAGCGTTCGCGCGCACGCCGATCTTGCGGAACGGCTCCGCCCAGCCCATCAGCTTCAGGAGTTCGGGATCATCCGCCGTGGGCGGAATCGTGCTTAGCTTTCCTTTGATCACGCGGCCGGTCGTGCCATCGAGCGAAATCCAGTCGCCTTCTTTGAAGGTTTGCCCCTTCACGTGCATCTCGCGCTTGTTCTCGTCGACTCCGATGTCACCAGCGCCAGCGACGCAACATTTCCCCATGCCGCGCGTGACTACGGCCGCGTGGCTGGTCATTCCGCCGCGCGAAGTCAAAATACCAGCAGCCACTTCCATGCCCTGAATATCTTCCGGCGTGGTTTCCGCACGTACCAGGATCACCGGATTTTTCTTCGCTCCGTGTCCAGCCTTCTTCACCGCTTCTTCAGCGGTAAACACAATTTGGCCGACCGCTGCCCCCGGCGACGCCGGCAGACCCGTAGCCAGCACCTCGACCTTCGTGCTCTTCTCATCCAACCGGGGCACAAGAAAGTCATAGAGCTGATTCGGTTCCACGCGAAAGATTGCTTCTTCCTTCGTGATCAGTCCTTCGTCCACCATTTGGATCGCCACGCGCACCGCAGCCAGGCCCGTGCGTTTGCCGTTGCGAGTTTGCAGCATATAGAGCTTGCCGTCCTGGATGGTGAACTCGAAATCCTGCATGTCTTTGTAATGCTTTTCCAACCGCGTAGTGATTTCGCGGAGTTGGTTGTAGACATCGGGCATGATCTTTTGCAGTTCGAGGATTGGGACCGGAGTGCGCACGCCGGAAACCACATCTTCGCCCTGCGCATTCATCAGAAACTCGCCGTAAAACTCCTTGGCGCCAGTAGCTGGATTTCGCGTGAAACCTACGCCCGTGCCGCTGGTATCGCCCAGATTGCCGTACACCATAGCTTGAACGTTGACCGCGGTGCCGAGCATGTCATCGATGTTGTTGATGCGACGGTAGTGCTTCGCGCGCTCGTTCTGCCAGGAACGGAACACGGCGTCGCGCGCCATCACCAGCTGTTCATGAGGATCTTGCGGAAAGTCGCGCTTCGCCTGCTTCTTGACGACCTTCTTGTATTCCTCGACGACTTCCTTCAGAGCTTTCGCATCGAGATCGGTATCGAGTTTGGTCTTTTTCTGTTTCTTCTTGGCGTCAAACACTTCGTCGAATGCGGACTTTGGAATCTCGAGCACGACGTTCCCAAACATCTGGATCAGCCGCCGGTAGGAATCCGCCGCGAAGCGAGGATTGTTGCTGCGCTTGGCCAGCGCCTCAACGCTCTTATCGTTCAATCCGAGGTTGAGAATCGTATCCATCATGCCCGGCATGGAGAACTTCGCGCCTGAGCGCACGCTCACGAGCAGTGGATTCTCGCCAATACCGAGTTTCTGACCCTGCAGGGATTCCAGCTTCGCCAGCGCCTCGTCCATTTGGCTGTCGACTTCCTTCGACACAGCGTTCTGCCGCATGTACTCTCGGCAAGCCTCGGTCTGGATCGTAAATCCAGGCGGGACAGGCAGGCCGGCGTTGGTCATCTCAGCCAGGCCAGCACCCTTGCCGCCCAGATCATCTTTCATTTTGCCGTTGCCTTCGGCCTTACCGCCGCCGAAAAAGTAAACGTACTTGGTTGGCGCATTCTTTTTTTCGTGAACTTCAGTTTCGGGGAGGGTCAACGTTGCCATAACTACCAGTCCTTTGCTTCGAGATTTGCGAATTTCAGTTTAGACTTTGCCATTTCGATCTTCGGTGGTGCAGCGCTTCGGTAATGCACCAACATTGAAACGTTAATGAGTTTCCGTTCTAATTCTTCTCTTCCGCTACGATCTCGGAAAAGTCCCCAATGGTTGAGAACTCTTTCAATAAGGTGCGCAGTAGTGCCAGCCGGTTTGCCCGGACTCTCTCATCTTCCACCATTACCATGACCTTGTCGAAAAACTTGTCGACCGGTTCCCTGGCCGTCGATAACAGAAGCAGGGCGTCTAGATATTCCTTCTTGCTCCGGTGTTCTTGGACTTTCGAGGCTGTCTTTTCCATATAAACCATCAAGCTTTTTTCTTCGTCGGCACTTTCCGGCAGATATTCAAATTTGGCGGCGGGCCCAATATTCTTCTCCGCACCTTGTCTCAGGATGTTTCTCATGCGCTTGCAAGCGGCGCCAATCGCTTGAAATTCGGGCATGTGCATCACCTGCCTAACTGCCTCGGCCCGGGCCACGGCATCCACTACATCGTCGGAATCCGCCGCCAGAACCGCCTTGACTACATCATATGCATACCCGCGTACGTCCTTTAAATAAAACTCGAGACGCTCGTGTAAGAACGTACGGACTGCCTCGAGGAACTTCGCGTCGTCAACAAATTTCTTCTCAGCTTCCGATCCTTTATATCCGGCACGTGCATCGCGCATCAGATCCGACAAACGCAACGGCAGCTTCTTCTCTGCGATTACTTTCACAATTCCGTTCGCCTGCCGCCGCAGAGCAAATGGATCCTTCGACCCACTAGGAACAAGTCCCAGGGAGAACATTCCCGCAATCGTGTCTGCCTTGTCGCCAATTGAAAGCACCGCGCCTTCGATCGACCGCGGCACATCATCTTCAGTCGACCCGGGCTTGTAGTGATCGTACATGGCGTCGGCGATGGCAAACCGCGTAGCTTCGGGCAAGGTGGAATCCAGTTGTTGCGCCCGCGCGTACAACCCACCCACAATTCCCTGTAACTCCGTAAACTCCTTCACCAGTTCGGTGGTCAAGTCAGTCTTCGACAGGCAGGCCGCCTTGTGGATCACTCCCGGCCGCACCACAACCCCGGCCTGCTTGATAATCTCGCTCAACCAACTGCACAGGCGTTGCACGCGCAGTGTTTTCTCATAGTAGCTGCCCAGGTCCTTCTGGAAAGTAACGTGGCGGAGCGACTCCAGACGCTCCAGCAGGGATCGCTTCTGATCCGTCTCCCAGAAAAAACGAGCGTCGTTGAAGCGCGCACGAAGCACGCGCTCATTGCCGTGGCGGATGAGCCCCTGCGGATCTCCATCGGTATTCAGCACCGCCAGAAAATGCGGAAGCAACTTGCCGTCCGACTCTTCCACCGCAAAATATTTCTGATGGTCGCGCATCACCGTCACCAAAACTTCTTCCGGCAGCTCCAAGAACTGCGGATCGAATCCGCCAAGAATCACCGAGGGAAATTCCGTCAGGTTCACAACGCTGTCAAGCAGTGACTTATCTTCCCTCCAGCGCGCTCCAGGAATCGTGCGTGTAGCTGTATCGAGAGCCTTGCGAATCTGTTGCTCGCGCTCCCCGCGTCCCAGGACCTTCGCCGTCCGCAGCGCGTCGACATACGCAGAACCGGCCCGCGGAATTGACACGTCGCGACCGGCCAGAATGCGGTGTCCCCGCGAAACATTTCCTGCCCGGATTCCGTCGAACTCCAAAGGAATGGTCTCACCATCCAGCATCGCCACCAGCCAGCGCACCGGACGCACAAACCGTTCACTCGCCTTGCGCCAGTACATATTCTTGGGCCAGTAAATCGAGGAAATTTCTTTCGGAAGATTCTCAGTGAGGATCTCAGCGGCGCTTCGGCCTTTCTTAACGACTTTCGCGGCTAGGTACTCGCCCTTCGCCGTGGTGATCGTTTCCAGTCGCGAGACATCCACGCCAGCTTTCCTGCCAAACGCGTGCGCGGCTGGCGTTGGCTCACCATTCTTATATGCGACGGTCACGGAGGGCCCGGTGATTTCTTCAGTGGCGTCAGGTTGCGAAGCAGGAATTCCGGAAATCATCACAGCCAGGCGCCGCGGCGTCGAGAATGGGTTGACGCTGCCGTACTTCAACCTCTCATTGCCCAATAGTCTAGTAATGCGCCACACGAGATCTTGCTCAGCGTCCATCAACATCCGCGCCGGAATCTCTTCGCACCCGATCTCTAGTAGGAAGTCTGGCATGGCTTCAAACCATCAAGCTTCTCAAATCCAGGCCGCCGCCGATGTGATGCGCATCACATTCGGCCTGTGCAAAATCTAGAACCTCGGATTCGCAACTCACAGAGCTACCGGCAACAGCTTCTCTTTCTGCGCTTTCCGTTCTCGGGCAGGTTCAGGTTCGTCTGATTTCTCCGGCGCAGCCGCCTCGCTTTTCTGCCGATCGACCCAAGCCCTCGCGATGCCGACCGCCAGCGCTCTCACGCGCGCAATCACGCCGACGCGCTCCGTCACTGAAATCGCACCCCGCGCATCGAGGATGTTGAACAAATGCGAACACTTCAAACACAGGTCGTAAGCCCCCAGTAACGGAAATCGAGCTTTTTCACTTACAATGTGATCCCGTTTCGTTTTATCCTTGGACAAAGCGGCGTACCTATCCAGCAGCGCCTTGCACTCGGCCTCGCAGAGTTCGAAATGTTTCCACGCGTTCTCCACATCTGCCGCCTCAAAGTTGTACACGGAGAACTGCAGCTCATCGGCCAGCCGCACATCGCCATACTTCACTTCGTGTCCCGTCTCCGGATCGCGCGCCCACACAATGTCGTAGATCGAATCCACATCCTGCAGAAACGCGCTGATACGCTCCAGGCCATACGTCAGCTCGACCGAAATCGGGAACAAGTCCACGCCGCCGCACTGCTGGAAATAGGTAAACTGCGTGATCTCCAGTCCATCGAGCATCACCTGCCAGCCCACGCCCCACGCGCTCAATGTCGGAGCTTCCCAGTTATCTTCTTCGAACTTGATATCGTGCTGGCGGAGGTCGATTCCAATCGCGCCTAGCGACTCCAAATACAACTCCTGCACATTCTCCGGCGGAGGCTTCAGGATCACCTGCAACTGCATGTGCTTGAACAACCGGTTCGGATTCTCCCCGTACCGCCCGTCCGCCGGACGGCGCGAAGGCTGCACATACGCGACCTTATAAGGCTTCGGCCCCAGCACGCGCAGAAACGTTTCCGGCGCCATGGTGCCGGCTCCGACTTCCACGTCATAAGGCTGCTGCAGCACGCACCCGCGCTCGGCCCAAAATGCCTGCAAGCGCAGGATGAGTTCCTGGAACGTCAGCGAGTTGTACGAGGATGGATTCACAGATTCGGCCCTTGGCTCTTAGCTTTTGGCTCTTAGCTCTAAACCCCAGAATGCGAGTGGTCATTCGAACTCCTACAGCGCAGCCGGAGACCAGAAGGTTAAACCACGATTGTAATGGAAGTTGTCGTCCGTCGTCAGCTTGCTGATCCGGGCAACTTCGTCGCCTGAATGGTTTGGTCGACCTTCAACTCTTTGCTGGATTCACCACCGTACAAAGTCTGGGTGAATGCGCCCAGCGTGATGTTGCCAAACACTTCCTTGAAGGTGAACTTCTTTCCGTTGATCTCGTAGTCCTCGACCAAGATCAGCTGCTCGCCTGCCCAGCGGGCAACATGCTTGAAGTTGATGCATCCCCCGGGATTTGTGCTGTCGCACCAGATTGTGCGGTAACCCTGCACCGCCTCGTCCCACCAAAATACGCCTAGCCCGGTGATCTCCCGCGAGCCTTGCTTCGACTGGTAGTCTTCTATTACAGAGAAACCTCCCGGCCCGCGACGCCAAACGATCTTCCCCTCGCCCGTCGCGCCACGCGGCGAGGCCGCATCAGGCGCAAGTTTTTCCTTGATCGACCAAGTTCCTCCCAGCGCTCTCAACAATCTCTCTATCTGCGGGTCGGGCTTCGGCTCTGAAGCAGGATCCGCCTTGGTACCGTGCGCGGAGGGTTTCGCCTCTGGAGTCTCCGGTGGCTTCTGATCCGTTTGACCTACGGCGAACCCAAGCGCGCTGAGCACAAGCACTTCAATCGCAATGATTCGAAACCACCTCATTCAATATTCCTCCGCATTCTGCGATAAAGAACCCCGACTAAAATGCGCCCTTCTCCAGCATTCCCGCCGTGACCAACTTCTTCTCAATCTGCCTCTGCAATGTTTGAATCAGAAACTTGCGCAGGTCGGCGCCCTGCATCTTAGGCCAAGGCGCTTCCGAAAAGCTATCCACCGGGGCGCGAAACATCTGCGCGGCCAGCGTACGGGATTCACTTGAAATCTCGGACGACGCCAAGCGTTTGTCATCGGGGCACATCAGGCCGTCCGCCAGCGCATGGAAGTAGGCGCGGCTGCCGTTCAGGCTGCGGCCGCAGACGATGCACTCCGTCAGTTCGGGCAAGAACCCAACCAAGCGCGTCAACCATAATTCGAAATAGGTGACCGGCATCCACACGTTAGAACCTCTCATCGCGTGCAGTATCGAGATGGTCAGCCGGAATATTGCGTCGTTCGCCTCGCGGTCGGGAAGCAACTCGTCCACTAACTCGGCCACGTGCGCAAGCGCTACGGCCCGTGCGTACGTCACTTCGGTGGCCATGGGAGACTCCAGCACTTCGCAGGAATCCAGACGGACAAGTTCTTGCCGTTCGTGAACATCGTAAAACGCGCGAACGTAGGTCATCGGTTCCAGAGCGCCCCCAAACCGGCGCTTCGACTTCTTCGCCGATCGCGCCACGCCGCGCACTTTGCCTTCCGCGCGCGTAAACAGTGTGACCAGCAAATCGGCTTCACGCAGCGGATAGGTCCGCAGAACGATCGCCTCAGACTCCTTAAGGGCCATGCAAGCTCAGCCGGGTGGAGGGTTGATTGTAAATGTAGCCGGGAACAGATGGAAAGAATCGGGACCGCTGGGTAGTGGTGAAGTTTGAATTCCGGAAGGCTCCCTTCTAGGGCGTCATCCTGACCGGAGCCGTTTTTCAGGCGGAGGGAAGGTCTGGCGCGCAGACCGGCAGTGCGTGCCGGATGAGCTCCCAAGCTAGACCCTCACCCCTCTGAACTGCGCCGGGATCGGGATGACGCCTCCAAAACGGGTCCAAAGATTCAAACTGCACCACTGCCGACCGCTGATAGGTGCGCAGCCTCAGGTGACTCATGCAAAACGCTTGGCTCGCTGCAAAATGCAGTGGCCTGAAGGGTCACTTCCTTCCGATTTTTGCGCGTAAGTCCATGTCCTGCAACAAATCAGACCACAAAGTCTCATTTGCCCCTTAAGTGCTCTCAGTAAAGACGAAACCGGGCGCTAAAGAGTCGCCGCAGCATCAAGCGGTGCGAGTCGAACCCGAGAGGAGGGTCTATGTCAATCCTGTTTGTACTGCTGATGTTCTTGCTGGTCATCAGCGTCAGATATTTCATCGAGCCACATCCTCAACCTGCGCTGGAGCAGGAAGTCATGGCCAAACCCCAATCGCCGAGGGTGAAGCGCGAGTACGGTTTCGAGATCCCGCAGGATTATGCCTTTCATCTTGGACACATGTGGGTCATGAAGGAAAGCTCTGACGATGCGCGGGTTGGCGTGGACAAATTTGTCACCAACCTGATGGGAAAGATCGATCACATTGATGTATGCGGAGCCAATCGCTGGGTGCGTCAGGGACAGAAACTCATCACGCTGCACAGTGGTAAGACCAGTGTGGATTTACTCTCGCCCGTTGAAGGCGTGGTCACGGCAATTAATAACGATGCGCTGGGAGATCCCAGCCTGGTCGCGAACGATCCTTACGAACATGGCTGGATCGCGATGGTGAAGTCCCCAGACCTGGCCGTCAACCAAAGAAATCTGATTCAAGGCTCGATGGTTGCGCCCTGGATGCAAAACAATGTAACCCGGCTGAATGCAATGTTAACCGAATCCTCTCCTGCCTTGGCCCAGGATGGCGGATCCCCCGTCAGTGGTGTGCTTCCGCGGCTTACCCCTGAGTTGCGGCAGAAAGTGGTGAAAGAGTTCTTGTTGTCGTAACGGAACTCTGACTCGGAAAGGACAAAAGTCATGGCAACCACGAGAGGAATTCTGGTCGATATCACGAAGTGCATCGGCTGCCGGAGTTGCGAGCAAGGTTGCAAACAGATTCACGGATTTCCGACGGACACCGAGTTAAAGCTTTCAACCACCGCGCTCACCATCGTGGAAGAGCACGGCGATCGCTTTGTGCGGCGGATGTGCATGCATTGCCAGGATCCAGCCTGCGCATCGGCGTGCCTGGTGGGTGCACTCAAGAAGAGCGGTGCTGGGCCTGTTACTTATGACGCGGGCAAATGCATCGGTTGCCGCTATTGTCTGGTGGCGTGTCCATTCAGCGTGCCGCGTTACGAGTGGACGAAGCTGGTGCCCTACGTAAAGAAATGCGACATGTGCGCGGAGCGCCAGGCAAAAGGCCAACTGCCGGCCTGCGTGGAAGCTTGTCCCGTGCAGGCTTCGATCTCTGGTACTCGCGAAGAAATTCTGGCAGAGGCGCAGCGCCGCATCCTCAATGATTCGAAATACGTGAAGCGCATTTACGGCAGCGAGGAAGCGGGCGGAACATCGGTGTTTTTCATTTCCGATGTTCCTTTCGAGAAGTTAGGCTTTGCCGCTCCGCCCAAGCAGCCGCTGCCGTTGCTGACCGCCAGTGCCTTGGGCGACGGGCCTACCGTGATCCTGGTCGGTGGCGCTCTGCTTTCTGGTTTGTATTGGATCACGCAACGCAGGGCTCTGGTCGCTTTGGCCGAAGCCCGAGAAAAATCCGCAAAGGAAGGGAGTTAGCCATGACTGCCAAGAGATTTCCAAAAATCAGTTTCTGGCGCACCATCGTGGCGTTGATCTTCGCCGCCGGCATCTATTCGATGTATGCGCGGTTCGCGCTGGGCTTCAAAGCTGCTACCAACCTTACTGATCCTCAGCCTTGGGGCCTATGGGTAGGATTGGGGACACTGTGCGGCGTGGGACTCTCGGCCGGCGGTTTTGCCATCGCGGCATCGGTATATCTTTTGGGCCTTGACCGTTACCGCCCGATCCTACGTACATCCGTGCTCATCTCCTTTCTGGGATATTGCACCGTATGTATCGGCATGATGTACGAGCTCGGCATTCCCTGGAGAATCTGGCATCCCATTGTGATGTGGAACCGGCACTCCGTGCTGTTTGAAGTGTCCTGGTGCGTGATGCTCTACACCACGGTGCTCGCGCTCGAGTTCTCACCGGCCCTGATCGAAAAGCTTCCCTGGGCAAAGCCGCGTGACCTCTATCTGCGCTGGCACCATAGCATCCTGATTGCGCTGGTACTTGCGGGCACGCTGCTCTCATCGATGCATCAATCGTTCCTCGGCGGACTTTACCTCATCACCAAAGGCCGCTTGGATCCACTCTGGTACACACCTTACCTGACCACGATGTTTTATCTCTCGGCGATCCCAGCCGGACTGGCACTCACCATTATGGCGATCTACCTCTGCGTGCGTTCGCTCAACGTTCGCGTTGATATGAGCATTCTGAGCGATGTGAGCAAAGTGATCGCGCCCTTGCTGGCAATGTGGGGTGTGTTCCGGTTCGTCGATCTCATCAGTCGCGATACGATCGGATATCTGTGGATGTGGCGGGAAGAAACGCTGTTGTTCTGGCTGGAGATTGCTTTGTTAGTGATTATCCCTCTAATCCTGCTGAATCAGCAGAAGGTGCGCCAGAACCCACAATACTTATACGGTACTTGTGCCGTAGTCGTGATGGGATTCATCACGAATCGGTTGAACGTCTCGATCACAGCACTGCAGGCTAGTTCAGGTATTTACTACGTGCCGAAATGGACGGAATTCGCAGCCACGCTGGCGACGATTGCCGCAGCAGTGGTGGCATTCCATTACGCGATAGTCTATTTGGATATTTTGCCAAAGAACCCGCCGCCACAGAAGTGGATGGCTTCAAGTGTTCCAGCAAGAGCTTGAAGTACGACGCTGCAGCAGAAAGCCCCGGGAGAACCAGCCCGGGGTTTTTCTTTGCCGAACAAGCAAGGGCCGAGGTGCCCCATAAAAATTTGTCATTCCGAACCGGCGTCAAGCCGGTGAGGAACCTGCTTCTTCTTTGCCCTTTCCGGCGTCTCTTGCGAGAGAAGGCTGGAAGACGCTCTCTGATCTTCGAATCCACGCCCAGCGTGTGACATCTGACCTTGTGCTGCCTCCACGATTAGCTCATGATCCCAAGGTGGGCTGACCGATAAGTCAGAACACCTCTGACGTAAGTCTTCTAAGCGCAGATTGCGCCTGTAACTCCTTTGCTTCGGATATTTTGAGAGAAAGGGCCGCTGCTGCGGAGCGAGTTTCCGTTGATTCCGGAGCGCATAGCGTCCAAGCCGATTTCGGAAGGCCTGCAAGTGATTGATACGACGGATTTTACTCTTAAGATGTCTCCAATCAATATTTTAGCGAGACAGCGTCCAGACCAAAGCTGCTAAGTGATTGATTCCAGATATATTAGATAGGGGATCTGTTTTTTTACCGGTCAGTCCAACTCCTTCACTTTCAGCCGACGCTGTAACGATGTGGGATGGATACCGAGAATCCGCGCTGCCTGCGTTTTATTGTTGCCGGTCGCAGCCAGGACTTGCTCAATGTAGTTGTCTTCCAGAGCGCGCAGGCTGAGGAACTGATCCCCAGTGGGAGAAATGTCGACCGAGGAGAATGCTTCACTGTTTTTTTTCTCGTCCCGCTGGTCGCGAATCTCTTCTGGAAGATGGCAAGAGTCGATCTCGCCTTCCGCATTGAGAATCATGGTTCGCTCAATCACGTTCCGCAGTTCGCGGATGTTGCCCGGCCAGGGATATTGCACCAGCAAATCGGCCGCGCCCGGACTGAACCCGGTAAAATTCTTTCTCAACTCGCGATTGAACTGCAGCAGGATTTCAAGCGCCAGAGCCACGATATCCTCCTTGCGCTCGCGCAGCGGAGGAATCTCCAGCTGAACCACATTGATGCGGTAGTAAAGGTCCTCGCGAAATCGCCCTTGGCTTACGGCATTCTTCAACTGGTCATTGGTGGCCGCGATCAAACGGATGTTGACTTTGATCGTGCTCGTCCCTCCCAGCCGCATGAACGTCCCTTCCTCAAGTACCCGCAGGATCTTGGCTTGTACGCTGGCGGACATGTTGCCAATTTCATCGAGAAAAACGGTGCCACCGCTGGCCCGCTCCAGCAACCCCTCCTTGCGACGGCGAGCGTCGGTGAAGGCCCCGGGTTCGTAGCCGAAAAGTTCACTCTCGAGCAAAGCATCGGGCAGAGCAGCGCAGTTGAGTTCCAGCAATGGCATCGAAGTGCGCGGGCTGGCGTAGTGAATGGCTTTGGCGAGCACTCCCTTGCCGGTACCACTCTCACCCAGAATCAGTATCGTGGTGTGGTCGGCCTCCGCGGCTTTACGGGCCACCTCCAACATCTTGATGGTGGCGGGATTGTGAGTGACGATATGTCCAAAATCATAACGGCCCTTTTCCGATTCCACCGAATCACGCACCCGCACTCGCAGAGCCAGCACCTCGGCGGCACGATGCAGAATGTTCGTCATGTCGTCGAGGTGAAAAGGCTTAACCAAATAGTCGAAAGCACCCAGCTTCATGGCTTCGACAGCGCGCTCTACTAGATGGTAGGCGCTCATCATGATCACGATCGCGGTAGGGCTCGCTCGCTTGATCTGGCGCAAAACTTCGACCCCATCGATGCCGGGAAGAACGATGTCCAGCAAGATGAGATCGGGATTCTCATCCTGAAAGATTTTCAAGCCCTCCTCGCCGGAAAGCGCAGTGAATACCTCAAAACCATCCTGCCGCAAACCGCGCGAGATGGTATGGAGCGTAAGCTCTTCGTCATCGATGATCAAAGCACAATATGGCATGTTGTCTCACCAGCCAGGACTTCGATCTTTTACCGAATGCTCTTGCACGTAGTAACAAACTCGGCAGCATTCGAGGCCCTCAAACCACGATCTCCGATTGCTCCCGAACCTGATGTGTCTCCTCCTGCCGGATGGGCAGCGTAATGGTTACTGTGGTTCCGCGTTGCAGCACGCTATCGATTCGAATCTCTCCCTTGTTTCTCCGGACATACGTTGCGCTGATGCTGAGGCCTAGACCCGTGCCTTTGCCCGGCTTGGTGGTGAAAAAGGGTTCAAAGACATGCGGCAGAATGTCAGGCGGAATGCCGCAGCCGGTGTCGCTGACGCAGATTTCGATGCTATCCACGAAAGTGAGTTTCTTGGCAGAAACTGTGATAAGACCGCCGTCCGGCGTTGCCTCGGCCGCATTAATCAGCAGATTCATCAGCACTTGCGAAAGCTGATTGGAGTCAACCAGGATGTGCGGCAAGTCTTCTGGAACCTGGTTCTCCGCTCGTTTGCCGCGTAGGGCGGGCTGGCCTTCGAGAAAGCCAAGCGTATCAGTAACCAAGCGATGCAGGCTGAGATTGCTCAATACCAGGGGACCGGGACGAGCATAATTCACAAGTCCGCGTAAGGTAGCGGAAATGCGCTTGGTGCCGGCAATGCACTGTTCGATTTCCCAGCGCTGGTCGGGATCACTGGCGCTCTTCAGCTCCAATTCCAGGTGCGAGAGGATGCCGAGCAGCGGATTGTTGATTCCGTGTGCCGCACCCAGAGCCAGTTGTGCCAGCGTTGAATATTTTTCGTACTCGGCGAGCTGCGCCTGGAATTGAAACTTCTCCTTGTCCAGTTCGCTATCTTCGTAGAGGCGGCGATAAACCTCTTCTTGTGCCTGATTGCGCTCAACCTCCAACCGCTGCCTCAGTTCTGTCGCTTGCTTTAGAGCTTCGCAGACTCGTTTCCATTCAAGCCGCTGCAGTCGCCATACAATGATCATCACCACAAGAGCGACAAATGTGATCGGAAGGGCGTAGCGTGCCATGGAGAAATCGAGGCTGTTTGCCGGGGCCCCCACTACAGAAAAAATGCTGGCTGGCATGTCCATCAAAGCCCGAGCCTGTATCCAGTGCGGAAACATCCATATTCAAAATGAAGGTAATTATCCGGGGCCGCAGTGATGCGCGTCACTGCGCTACGTGCGACGAAAAGCTTCCGGTCTAGCCCCTACGTTCCGCCCGTATCAGCAAGGCAAGTCGTGGAAACAAGAAGTGGCCGCCGGCATCATCGATAACATTTATCTGACAGGTATAAAAGCCGGGTTTGAGTGAAGTGAGCGGTACGTCCAGTTGGAAGACGGCAGCTTTCCGCTCCCGTGCATTCAGTTCCGTCATCTCCACTAGCGAACTTTCGTAGGCTTTGGCGTTACCCTGGAAAAATGCGACGTTGGTCAAGAGTCGGATGCCAGGCTTGTTCTCTCTGCTTCTCGAAGAATCCGAGGTGGCCGGCCGCGCTGGATCGTAAACCTCATAATAGAGAAGCAGATGTTGTGAGGCTGAGAAAACGTGCGTGATGTTCGGGATGATCTCGGAACCATCGTGGACCAGCGGGTTCAGGTTCGTGCCCTTCTTTGCCGCTTGAGTCTGGCTAGCCAACACTACTGAACTCATCTTCAGCGGCTGTGCCTTCAAGTCCGGCACGTCGATATCGGCTTCGAACGATCCCATGCGGCCGGTCTGATTCTCGCGCACCACAAATTTCAGGTGATACTTGCCGCTCAGCAAACTCATCCCGGTGTCATACTGCACATTCTTTTTTTGCACCTCAGCCGATGTGTCCACCGCGAGTTTCACGGTGTCGCGAATTCTATTCAACGGATGGTGTTCGCTGTCGAGCACCATGCCAATTACGTCCAGCGTTGCCTTGTCTCGGTCGCTGCTGCGGACAAACGGAATCTGCGATCCCGGCACCACCAGCGAGATAGGAACGAAAAACTTGTTGCCCTCCAGGCGGAAGTACGTGACGCCCAAATACAGCGGCAAGTCCGTGGCCGGAAGTTCAGAAGCAAGCTCCTCCTCAAGCTGCCGCTCCTTGTCGTCCTTCGTGGAATGCTGATAATCCGCCGGCGCGTAATAACCGCGGCGATACTCGATCTTCACGCCGGGAAGATTGCTCTTCACAACGATACGGCGGTACCGTCCGTCGCGCGCGGGGTTTGTGCTGTGATAGCCGAGCAGGTAGTAAGTCGACGTGTCTTGCTGCACGCCCTTGAAAATCTTTGTGAAGTCGTTGGAGTCGAGAAAGGCGCGTCCGCCGGTGTCACTGGCCAAAGTTACCAGCGTTTCCTGGGTCGTGAAATTCGAATTCAACGCATTGAGTGTAGCCTGTCCGGAATACGCCGAAACCCCACGCAGGCTGGCGTTCTGTGCTTCGCCGCCGGCCACCAGCGCCTGCAGGCCACGCATGTCCATGGTGTAGATCGCCATGTTGGAACGCACGGCGGCGTTCACGGCTGCACGCAGCTCCGATTCATTCTCTATGCCAGTCCGGTCCATGCCGCTGGAAAAATAAATCAGTGATTTTTTCTGCTGAACGTACGAAAGCTTCTCCGCCACCGATCGCAAAGCCTGCAGGCGCCGATCGGTATTGAAGATGTTGTATTCCGTATCGTCGGCGGTGAAGGGCTGCCCTGTATCGGGGGTTCCCTCGGTTGTGCCAGTGGTGCCTTCTTCGAAACCTTGTCCACTGCCCGAACTGAACTGCTCTAACTGTTTCTTCAGCAGCGCGCGATCGGTGGTGAAGTCCTGATTCACCTGAAGCGAACTGCCCAGAGAGACGATAGAGACCAGATCTGCGGGCGCCATTTGAGTATCAACATAGTGCTGAGCCGACGTAACCGCATGGTCAATTTCGTCCGGTTCCATTGCAGAAAGATCAAAGAACAAAACAATCAAACGCCGATCCTTAAATTGTGCTGCAGTGGACTGGGGCGTCGCAGCCGTTGGAGTCGAGGGCGCAGACGGTGGTGCCGGCAGCGGCTTCGCCTGAGTCACATCCTGCGGCAGCACGGCATCCACGTTCTCCACATCGAACGAAATGACCTTTTGTGGCTTGTTGTCCTCCAGAATCGTGAAGTTTTCCGGTTTCAATCCCTGCACAAAGTTTCCGCTCTTGTCCTTCACCGTCACATTCACCAGCACGAGTTCCGACTGCACGTGGATCAGATAGTCCGATTGCTGCTGAGAAGGCAATGTGGAACATAGGAGTACAACGGCCAGCAGTACTGCCACAGCCTTGTCGGCGAATCGGGTTGGCGTAGAAGTCATGGCGATTCTCTTTGAGAGCGTCCCCTTCGGCAGCATCCTCGTCAGAAGCGAAAGCGCGCGGTTATCGTGAATTGTCGCATAGCCCCAACCGCCGTAACCCGGCCAAAGGTGGGCGAGGTCACGCTGGTATCAATCGAGGAATAGTTCGGTATGTTGAAAACATTCGTGGCCTGCGCCCGAAACTCCAGCATTCGCGACTCCTTCAGGGGGACGATCTTTGTGAATGCAATATCAAATACTTTACTGCCCGGGCCGATGATGCTGTTGCGCCGCGCGTTGCCGTACTGTCCCGCCGCAGGGGCAACAAATGCTGCCGTATTGAACCACTCCGCAATCGAGCGATGTGCCAGGCTCACCGATTGTCCGGGAACCACATCCGGCCGGAGCGTGCCGTTCGTTCCCGCATTCAGCTCATCGGTGTTTCCCAGATACCGCGGCGTAAACGGCAGGCCGGATGCGATCGTCCAATCGCCGCTCCATTGCCAGTCGCCAAGAATTGCGCGCCACGGAGTATTGCCGGCGAGCCACCGCTTGTCGTGACCAAAAGGCAGCTCCAGCAAATAATCTGCGGTGAACTTGTGCGTCTGGTTGAAGCTTGAGAACCCGCGCTCCGCTGATAGATTGAAAGGATTCTGCGCGACGTTGGATGCACCCGCCGACGAACCGCCGCTTGCGCTTGATGAACTGCCACCTCCGCCGGTCGCGCCCGTACCGCCAGCGCCTAATCCGGGGGTGTTCGAGCCCGAGGTGGCGCCCGCGCCAATAGAAGAGGCATCATCCAGCGCCTTGGAAAACGTGTAGATGCCGCCGATGGCAAATCCCTTTGCTAACCGCTTGCGCAGTCTCGCCGATCCCGCGTTGGCCTCTGAATCGGCCACCGAGCTTTCGTAGGTGAAGGCTTCCACCCCTTGAATGCGAAGCCCGGTCGGGGTTCGGTTCGGCGCTTCCAGAATGTCGAGATCCGTTCCCTTGGTCCCGGTGTAGTCGATATTGAGCAGGATGGTGGGACGAATCTGTTGTTGAATGTCCAGGTTGCGAATCTGGACATAGCCCAGCCGGTAATTCGGATTCACCGCATAATCGTTAGTAATGCCGGTAGCCGCCGGAAATCCGTTCTGCAGCGTCAAATCTCCAGGAGCCGTTTGGCTATTGGTCGCAGTGGTGCCGAACGGCGGCTGCAAGGCAAGTTGCTGCGCGATGGTTTGATACGCGCCCGTGTTGTAGTTGATTCCATATCCGCCGCGCACCACCGTCTTGGAAAACGGCTTCCAGGCAAAGCCCATTCGCGGCGCAAAGTTGTTGCGATCCGGCCGCACCAGGCTGGCCGGCAAACTGCCGTTGTATGGCCCTGCTTGCCCTGGCAGAATCGGCGTCACCGACGGCGTGAGCAGGTTGTTCAGCACCAGCACTCCGGGGGAAAGGTCGAGATTCGCAATACGATTGTTTTCTTCTGTAAGTGGTGAGACGTACTCATAGCGCACCCCGAGATTGAGCGTCAGATTCGCGCGCATCTTCCACTCATCTTGCGCGTATAAATCCCAGTAGTTGCCGTGGAAGTGGTCACTTCCTCCAAACTGCACGGAAGTTTGATACGGTAGCCCGAGCAAAAAGTCAGCAAAATCATATCCAGTTCCTGCCACGGGCTGGCCACCGGGCGAAGTGTTGTCTCCGTTGAAGACAAACGTCCCGCGCGGATTGCCGTCGGTCTCCGTATTCACTTGAACGCGACGGAAGTCTCCGCCCCAACGCGCAGTGTGCTTGCCGTGGTTCCAGATCACATTGTCGGAGAAGGTGTAAGTCTGGTTCCGGCTTAGTTGCGGAGTCGTGTCCTGAAGGCTGGCGAAATTTGTAAAGGAAAGATTCGACAAGCCCCAATCGAACGGATTCTGCGAAACTCCGGTGATTCCCAGCGCACCCGTGATGTCGTTGCTGAAAGCATACAGATTCTGCGTTCGGGTTCGGCTGCGATTGAAGTCCGCCCGCACAATGTTGGTCAGCTTTCCAATGCTGCGCGTGTAAGACACTGGAACGTCAAAGCTGCGGACCGAGGTGTTACCGCCCACACTGGGGAACGGATTCGTCAGGTTCGCGCTCGACCCGTGGTAGTGGAAGCCGAAGGTCAGATTGTTGCGCGGAGCATTGCGGCCTCCGCCACGGCGGCCGCGCACTGGCGCCGCGCCAAAGGTGTGATTCAAACGGATGTTCAGGTCGTCGCTGTCGCTGTTGGCGGAAGTGACGTAATGGAAGTTTTGATAACTGCCCGGCAAGTTCGGCAGCGGAATGTATTGCAGCAATCCTTGCGCCACCGGGTTGAGGCTGCTCTGCGGAATCGTGTTGCAGGCAGGGTTGCAAGGAAACGGGGCGTTTGTCGCGGGATTGACAATCTCTACTGCTTGTCCCGAAGTGTAGGTGGCCTGAGAGAAATTTCCCTCCCGCTCCAGCAGCGTTGGCACCGTCGAAAACTGATCGAAAGGATTTTCCGCGCGCTTTCCGTTGTAATTAATGAAATAAAAAGTCTTGCTGCCACCGTGGTAGATGTGGGGAATGTTCAGCGGCCCGCCCACGGAACCGCCGAAACTATTCTGCAGATATGCCGGTTTTTCTGTCGGCTGTCCGGTCAGCGAAAATGGCGACGCATTCAGAGCCGAATCGCCGACGCCGTAATATAAGGACCCATGCGGGCGATTGCTATCAAAACCCCGCCGTCCAAAAATCATCGCTCCGCCTCCGCCCCCAAACCCTCCGCCTCCAGGACCACCCCCCGGACCACCAAATCCGCCCCCGCCGCCGAATCCCCCTCCTTGTTGGCGCGCATCGTTGAAGCGCTGTTGCATTTCATCAGCGCTCATCGCATTAAACAAATTGGAAGTGTTACCAGAAACCGCCACCGATTCCGTGGCGCTATCCGGTGCAATTCCAGGAACCGGCATACCGGATGGCACAATGTCGCTCATGGAACCAGTGGCAGCGTCCTGTCCGGCACCACTCTGCAACACGGAGAGATTTTGAAAACCACGTCCGCCCGCATTCGCCCGCCGCGGCTCGTTGTGCGCCTCGCGTGCCCGCGACAGAAGAACCAGTTCAAAGTTCGTCTGCACGTCGTGGTGGATTGCGTCCAGCACCACTTCCTGCGTGCTCGCGGCAAACGCCGCCATCTGCACCAGCACGGCGTAGTGCCCATCGGCTGGAATGAGCAACCGGTAACTGCCATCCACATCCGTCCACGTATTGATCTGTTCCTTCGTAGCGGTATTGGCCGCAGAAACTGCCGCGCCCGGAATCGGCATGTTGCCCGACTTCACCACGCCGTGAATGGTTCGTCCTCCAGCCGTGGGAGTAGCAGGTTGTCCAGGAGTCTGCCCCGACAGCAGATGCGGATGAAACACGACGACATGAAGCAAGAAGACAAACTGAAAGACAAACTCCGCCCGGAGCCCGCCCTTGATGCCCAAAAATTGAAGACTGGAAATCCTAATTAGCATGGCCCAGGCGTTCGAGGCTGTCTTTCTGCGATCATACCGCTCTCCCCGACCCGGAACTGTAAAATTTTGTGGCATCTTTTCCAGTTTCGCAATAGAAGCTGCGCTTCGTAAAGTTATGCAAAGATTGCACGAATCTGGTTTTCTTGCGCAACTAATGGCGCATAATTCCGTTCATAGATTCAGACCGATAGCTTTGCAAAGGAGATTCCCATGCTCAAGAAACATCTGCTTGCTCTCGTCGCGGCTGGCGCCATTTCGATCGCCGCGCCTTTCGCCGCCGCTCAGGATAACCAGTCCAATGATCAACAGGCCCCGCCTTCGCAGGAGAACGGTGGCCGGCACCATGGTCCGCCCGATCCCGCCCGGCGCACTGCGGAACTGACTAAACAACTCAACCTCACATCCGATCAGCAAGCCAAAGTGTTAAGTGTTCTTCAGTCCGAACGTTCTCAGATGGAGAGCCTGCACCAGGACACTTCTCTTTCCCAGCAGGATCGGCGAACCAAAATGATGGACATCCGCGAGACTACTGATTCTCAGATCCGCGCACTTCTCGACGCTAACCAGCAGAAGAAGTGGGACGAGAAGCAAGCCAAGCGCGAGCAATGGATGCAGAATCGTCATTCGGGGCCGCCTGATTCCAACTCGGGCCAGCAGGCACCACCACCCCAGCAATAGTGAGCCGTGCTCCGAGGGCAATGGCGTATTCGGTTTCTTGCGACTGGGCAGAGACAGATACCCAAAAACTCTCCACTGCCCAAGCTGCAGATGCAGCTTGGCAGTGTGATGGGTTTGCGCGATAGGCGGAGACTGGCCGACAATTCGAGCTATCCTTCAGTGGATAAGCACGGCCTCGATGCGTTGGTGTATGTCCGCGACTTCTGTCGTACAAGCGTCACTTCATTTCGGATTCGCTCCTAGCACACCCCGCCGTAGCGCTCGTCGTTTTATGAGCAAGAAAAACACCGGCACCAGAATGAGCACGTGGATGGTTGACGTGATCATTCCGCCGACAATTGGAGCAATCGGCTTCATCACATCTGATCCGATACCTGATTACAGTATCGGCGTAAGGCTGAGAATGACAGCCGTCACGTCATCAGTTTGGGACGCAACCGCTGCACAGCTCCGTCGATCGTAGCTTGTTCGATATCGGCTTCCGTCATGAGGCTCCCCTCAGCGATTTTGTGTTGAAGGGCTTCATGCAGGTAAACCACCATGACCACTCCGGTCTCGACGGCGATCCCAAAAAGCGCAATGTATCGGACCCACACAGCTACGCTGAAGTTGTAGCCCAGCGCCCACTGAAGCAGAAGCCCTCCGGACATGGCGTAGAGCGTCGGGAAGATCAGTACTGCGGCCTCGGCGGCAGACTTGAAAACCATATAGAGCAGCAGGAAGATCACAAAGAAAACGATAGGCAGGATGATCTTCAGGCGTTGCTTGGTGCGGAGTTCGAATTCATACTCACCTGCCCAGCGATACGTGTATCCTCCCGCAAGAACCAGTTTCTCCCGCAAGAGCTTGTCGGCGCGGTTCACGAAGCCACCATAGTCTGTCGTCTTCAAATCGAGATACACGTAACCGGTCAGCGCTCCGTCTTCGTCGCGAATCATTGCCGGGCCTCCCGAAAAATACACACGCGCCACTTGGTTGATCGGAATTTGCGCGCCGGATGGAGTGCCGATCAGAGCACGATTCAGCGCTTCTGGAGTGTCCCGGAAGTCTTGCTCGTACCGAACCGCAATCGGAACTCGTTCACGGCCTTCCACATTCTGTGCAATGTTCGCTCCTCCGATCTCGGAGGTAATGACCCGCTGCACATCTGCGACCGTGAGTCCGTAGCGTGCCGCTTCGGCTCGGTTCACCTCCACGTTGAGGTAGAATCCTCGCGAAACGCGTTCGGCAAACACCGAACTCGTGTCTGGCATACGCGAGAGGATCTGCTGGATCTGCTCGCCAACGTCCTGAATTCGAGCCAGATCCGGACCCTGGATCTTTAACCCAACCGCAGTCTTGATCCCGGTCAATTCCATATCGAGCCGGTTCTCTACTGGCATTGTCCAAGTGTTCGTGAGGCCCGGAAACTGTAGCCTGTCATCCATTGCACGGATCAGCTTCTCGTATGTCATGCCGGTTCGCCACTGCTCTCGTGGTTTCAGCATGATCGTCGTGTCATACATATCGAGCGGAGCGTTATCCGTTGCACTGTCGGAACGGCCTACCGTGCCGAACACGGTCTGGACCTCGGTGAACGAACGGAGGATGCGGTCCTGTTCCTGCAACTTGCGGAGGACGTGCCAAGCTGTGTCACACTAGCGGCGGTGAGCTTGGGCCGATTCAATTCTTGTTAGGTCACGCATCGGTGCAGACCACGAAACGTACCTTGGTTGCAAGCAGAGCCTCGGAGACACCTTGTGAACGATCGATTTGCCTTCTGGAATGGCTGCTGCAGCTCCCTCTTGACAGGTTGTGAGCGCCATTCTAGTTACATCAACTGGTGGCCCACCACGCCACAGTGAGATAGGATTACTCTATGAGATGCGCCACTGCCACGGCGAGTCTGTTTCTGCTTTGGTTTCTAAATGGAGCGTACGGTCAAGTCGTCGTAACAGGGTCTGGCGTCAGGAGTGCACCTCAACCTTCAACTTCTGAGTGCTGCTCGGTGGTTGAACCCATCCGGCCTGCCAACACGGACGAAAAGAAAACTGAGCCCAACACCATCGAGAACGCTCCTTCAACCAACGATGCACAGGCGCCATCCACCGCCTTGGCCGACAACCAACCCACTAAGACTTCAGCGACTGTCGTGGATTTCACGCTCTCGGAACTTCTGAAGGCCATTCCGCAACTGCGGGGACTCAAGCCTGCAAAGGACCAGGAAGAGCTACCCGCTCTTCTGGAGAAAGTTGGCGATAAGGCGGAAGCTCTTTTTCACAAAATGCCGAACCTTATTGCGCATGAAGAAGTCCTTCAGGCGCGAACTGGCGCCAAGCCAACCCGGCAAGACTTTGAATACCTCATCCTGTCTCACCACACTGAGAAGGATGTAACCCTCGATGAGTATCGCATTGATTTGCAGAACAAAGCACAAACGCCGGGTGAGACCTACAACCCCTCGGCAGTGATCTCCGGCGGCGTGTCACTTGCAGACCTGGAACGTCTGAGCCTCGAAGCCAGCACGCACAACAAAGAAGCTCTGCCGCTGAGCCAGGGCTTTGCCAACGGTTGGGTGTACTTCTATCCTTATAACCGCTCTCAAGCCATCTTCCGCTACCTGGGACGGCAACGGATCCACGGGCATAACAACTTCGTGATTGCATTTGCGCAAGTACCGGCTTCGGTGCAATCGCCCGGAGAACTTCGATTTGAAGGGCAGACGCTTCCAATCTATTACCAGGGCATCGCCTGGGTTGAGGAATCGGACTTCCACATTGTGCATTTGCGCACCGATCTCCTCGCTCCCCTGCGCGCTGTTCACTTGCAGAGGCTCACTGCGGACATTTATTTTGGAGAGACCCAAGTTGCGCAGACCGAGCCTTTATGGCTGCCACAAAAGGTCGTAGTTACGGTGGACGTCAGTGGCCAGCTGTTTCGGGAGCAGCATCTGTATTCCGGCTACCGTGCCTATGTAGTCAAGACGAAAATCAAATTCTGACGACGTTTGCGGGTTCGCAGTAAGGGTCCCTGTGATGTCCATGGTGAACTGCACAATCGTGCCATCGGAGTTCTGCAGCAAAAGCGAACTTTCCAGATAAGTAAACCACAATCTTCACCGGGCCCTCCGCCGTGGACCATCTGTAATGTAGATTCGATGTCGCCTAAACTGCAATCATTTTCGCGATGAGTCGGCAATCGGCGACTCCCGCTCCCGGTCCCGCCGGCCGCGAAATTCCCGCGAGACGGATATCACACGGACACAGGACGGGAGGTGGACGTGAATGCGAGCCCGCCCGCTCGAAACATCATGTTTATTGGTGATCGTGGTGAGCGCGGTAGGAATCGAACCTACAACCTACTGATTAAGAGTCGGTGAATCCGAAACCGTCGAGCGCTCACTTTCGCACTGAAGAATCAATGACTTGCCGATAGCCAAGCCCGCACGGAAGCGCTTTGTACTGGTATTGAAAAGACGCGAGTTAGCGCACATGGGATCGAACGGTACGGCACACTTATGGCACACCGTACGGCCCACGGATTTCAGCCTTTTGATTGAATCCGTGCTAAAGTTTTGACATGGTGGTCACGGTCAACATTCCCGATGAACTAGCGGCCCAGGCCAAGGCACTTGGCCTGTCTCTTGAAGCGTACGTCCAAGAGATTTTGGCGCAACAGTTAGCGCCTCCTCAGCAAACTCGACAGCCGCGTACCCAAGAGGAGATTCGCATCTGGCTCGACTCACTGGCCCAATTCTCGGACAAGATTCCCCCGTTGCCTGAGACCATTTCGCGCGAGTGGCTTTACCAGGATCACGACTAAATGGCTATTGCGTCGTGTCTCGTGGATACCAATATCCTGCTACGCATGACACGCCGCTCGGATCCCCAGCACCAGCTCGTAGACACAGCGCTGGCGCGACTCGCTTTCCAAGGCACAATCCTCCATTACACCCACCAGAACATTGCTGAACTTTGGAACGCGATGACTCGGCCTCTATCCCGTAATGGCCTCGGCTTGACGATTACTGAGGCCGAGCGCCAAGTGCGGGCAATCGAGGCCGGCATGACTCTGTTGCCGGATAGCGAAGCAGTTTACCGAGAATGGCGGAGGATTGTTGTGCAGCACGGGGTCTTGGGCGTTCAGGCGCACGATGCGCGATTGGCAGCGGCTATGTTCGTTCACGACGTGAGCCATATCCTGACTCTGAACGCCACGGACTTCAAGCGTTTCAGCGGTCTTAGCGCTCTTCATCCAAGCAGCATTTAAGAACAAAACAGCCGGGGCAGCCCGCAGCTTGTCCAGTTCCTTTTTCGACGTTTTGTGGCGCTGAACTCCGTTATTTGCAAGCAACTGCGTCCAGGTCACGCTGTTCACCTTTCACAAGCTGCACATTGCTTTTCAGCACCGTTGCCAAGAAGTGATCGCCTTCGGCGACCTTCTTGCGAAATTCACCTACCGAATAGTTTGTCACATTCACTTCCCGGCCTATGCGGTTGTCCACTTTTCGTAGAAATGGCGTGAGGTCTGCAAGTCACATATCGTGGAAGTTCGTGCATCGAGAGCGTTTGTATGGTAAATAGTTCCAACCGGAGCATGGGATGAATCCTCGGATTGTGGGCATTGCGGGACCGCTCAATGGGACGACCTTAGCACTCACAGATGACGAGATATCGGTGGGGAGAGAACCGTCCAACAAACTTTGGGCTGCAGATTCTGCGATGTCTCGGCGGCATTGCGCGATCGTTAAGCAAGAGGACGGCCGGTTTCTTCTGTCCGACCTGGGCGGACGGAACGGCACACGCGTCAACGGAGAAAGAATCGAAAAATACGAACTCTGCCATCGCGATCAGATCACCGTGGGTAATTCAACACTGGTCTTTCTGTTGGGTGATGAACAGGCGATTGCGGAGCGAAATCCGCTGGAATTGGACGATACGACAGTAGAAGAAGATGTGGTGGCATCCCTCCGTCCCGAAGATTCTACCTATCTTCATCCTGACTCTGAGCGGCCATCAGGGCAACCTAAGGCGGAGCGTTTAGCGGCAGACTTGAGTACGGTTCTTAAGATCGCCACGCATATCGGTGGGATTCGAGACGAAGGAGGTCTGCAGTGGCAGTTATTGGGAATGTTGTTCGACGTTGTACCCGCGCAACGAGCCGCAATCTTGTTTTTCGATAACGCAGGAGAGATTGCAAGAAGCGCGGCTTGGGATCGCCTGCATGGACCGGAGGTGCCCGTGCGAGTCAGCCGGACCTTGCTGAAAAAGATCACTGCCGAACGAACTGGCCTTCTACTAGACAACATCAAGCGCAGCTCCGTGGGACAAGCCGCCAGCCTGCAATCTGCGGGAGTGAAGTCTGCACTCTGTGTTCCACTGCTCCTTGCCGATCGAGTGAGCGGTGTGATTTATCTCGATACCCGGAGCCCGGAAAATCCCTTTGACAGCGATCATCTGCAGTTGATCACGGCGGTCGCGGGTCTGATCAGCCTGGCTTGGGAGAATGTTCGGAACTTGGAGAAATTGCGTGAAGAAAACAAGTATCTCCAGGAAGAAATCAATCTGAATCACGAATTGGTAGGCGACAGTCCTCGCATGCGTGCGGTCTATGAGTTGGTTCGGCGCGTGGCCGCGACGGACTCGACCGTTCTGATTCAGGGCGAAAGCGGCACCGGCAAGGAACTTGTGGCCCGCGCGGTTCATAACTCCAGTTCGAGGGCGGATGGACCCTTTGTCGCAGTGAATTGTGCGGCGATCACAGAAACCCTGCTGGAAAGTGAATTGTTCGGCCACGAAAAGGGGGCATTCACCGGAGCTGTAGCGCAGAAGAAAGGCAAGGTCGAACTGGCCAACGGAGGCACGCTTTTCCTCGACGAGATCGGAGAGTTTGCCGTAGCTCTACAGGCGAAGCTTTTGCGCGTTCTGCAGGAGCGGGAGTTCGAACGCGTGGGCGGAACCCGTCCGATGAAGGTTGATGTCCGCTTCGTGGCCGCAACCAACCGTGGTTTGCTCCAGGCAGTGGAGGCCGGGACGTTTCGCCGCGATCTCTATCATCGGCTCAATGTAGTTTCGCTCACCTTGCCGGCGCTGCGAGAGCGCGCGGAGGATATTTCGCTTTTGGCCGACTATTTCGTCGCCAAAGCGAGCCGCAAGTGCCGCGTGCGCCCCAAGCCGATTTCGCCCGAGGCGCAAGCCTGTCTATTGAATTATGACTGGCCAGGCAACGTTCGCGAGTTGGAGCACGCCATGGAGCGGGCGCTGGTGTTGGGATCCAGCGATAGGATTTTTCCGGAAGATCTTCCCGCCGAGATATTCGAATCTGCTCCGGGGGAGCCAAGCTCGTCAAGCTTTCAGAGTGTCGTCAAGGAGCAGAAGAAGCAAGTGGTGCAGAAGGCAATGCAACAGAGCGGCGGAAACTACATCGAGGCGGCGAAGGTGCTCGGCATCCATCCCAATTCGTTGCTGCGTCTGATCCGCAATCTGAACCTGAAGGGAATTACGTCCGAAGCGCAGCGTAATAGTTGAACGGTTCTGAGGTAAGCATGATCGGCCAGACCATTTCGCATTACCGCATCGTCGAGAAGCTCGGCGGGGGCGGCATGGGTGTGGTCTACAAGGCCGAGGACACCGAACTCGGCCGCTTCGTGGCTTTGAAGTTCCTCCCCGATGACGTGGCGAAGGACCCGCAGGCCCTGGAACGCTTCCGACGCGAAGCGCGTGCGGCGTCTGCTCTGAACCATCCCAACATCTGCACGATTTACGAGATCGGCAGGAGCGGCGATCAGTCATTCCTGGTGATGGAGTACCTGGACGGGATGACGCTGAAGCACCGGATCGGCGGGCGTCCGATGGAGACCGAGGCCATCCTGTCGCTCGGGATCGAGATTGCCGACGCGCTGGATGCGGCGCACGCGGCCGGGATCATCCACCGCGACATCAAGCCGGCGAACATCTTCGTGACCAAGCGCGGGCACTCGAAGATTCTGGATTTCGGGCTGGCAAAGGTGACGCAGTCGACCGGCGAACCGGGCAGCGGAGAGCAATCGGTGGGGCAAACGACGGTAACGCTGGAAGAGCATCTGACCAGCCCGGGAGCTACCGTAGGCACAGTGGCGTACATGTCGCCGGAGCAGGTGCGGGCGAAGGAACTGGATGCGCGCACAGACTTGTTCTCGTTCGGAGCGGTGCTCTATGAGATGGCAACCGGTACGCTACCGTTCCGCGGCGAGAGTTCGGGTGTGATTTTCAGGGAGATTCTCGACTCGTCACCGACTCCCGCTGTCCGATTGAATCCAGATCTGCCGTTGGAACTAGAACGGATCGTCAACCGGGCGCTGGAGAAGGACCGGAACCTGCGCTATCAGCATGCCTCGGACATACGGGCGGAGCTGGAGCGTCTGAAACGCGACACGGAGACGGGGCGCGCGCCCGTCGCCAGTTCAGGATCAGTACCCGCACTACAGCGAAGCGGG
>PLHQ01000222.1 GCA_003138975.1 Acidobacteriaceae bacterium
CGGTTGCACGCCTGTTCGCATGGGTGGTAACACACGCGGCCGGTGACGGACGGGAAAGGCATGTCTTCCTTGATGAGCGCGTAGGCGTCCAGATATTTGCCGCGCTTCACCAAGTCGAGATAGCCCTGGATCTTTTCGTTGGTTCCGCAAGCATTGTTGCAGGGTGGCAACTTGTCCCGGTACACCGGTCGAATCGAACGCCAGTTGCCGGTGGGGAATAGGTCCTGCCCCTTTTCCTGCGATGGCGCGGGCGTGATGCCTGCGAACGGGATCTTGAGGCGGTCGGGAATGTGTGTGCCTTTAGTCGACATGTGATCCTTTGATCCTTCCTATGCAGCCACTGGGTTCAGCTTCATGATGTGCAACTGGTCGAGTGCCATTTCGAATGCCCTCTTGTTCGCGATCATCGGTTCAATCGTCTCCATCTTGACGATGCCGGTAGTCTTCACCACTGCGGCAATAAGCGGAGCGGCGATATCGGGTGCGATCGATTTGTTTCGCTCTGCGGCGCCCTCGGTCGAAAGGCGGTCGAGACCCAGCTCACCCAGCCGGTAGTAGAGCCATTTGTGATCAGCCAAATGAGCGGCATCCACACAAACGAGTTGAGCCAGTCGCTCGGGTCCTGGCACGAAACGAATCATGTACTCCGGTGTGTAGTGCGTGTTGATCACCAGCGTTCCTCCGGGAGGCATCCCGCGCATGTAATCCCAGCCTTTGACCATCGTGCCCTCAACCAGCACGACAATGTTGGGATTCTCATTTTCGTAGGTGAGCTCATTCTCGAGCACGTCGTCGCTCACGCGGCAGTACTTGCGCGTGGGGCAATTGGTGCGATCAGGATTGTCGACGTAGTTTTCCATCGCCTGCGCATACTTGCCTTCGATCCTTGCGGACGCCGAGATGGAATTAACGATGTCGCGGCCCTCTTTGTCCATGATGATGCCGCGCGTCCAAACGGTAAGTTCGGTGTAACTCATGATCAACCCTCGTTGTCGCTCAGTCAGATCCGTCAAGGCACAAATCCCCACCGCTATTTCTCAGCCTTCTCGTGCTTTTCAGTTGCTTGGGACTGCCACGGTCAGATTCCATGACAGCCAGAAAATCGCCCCGCAAGACGACGAAAGGCGGGACGCGAGTGCCTTCCTGAAACTCCGCAATCGCTAATAGCGTCGCCTTTTTGCACAGACTTTCGATATCGGCGCCGGTGAGGCCATCTGTCCGATCAGCAAACTCCTCGAAATCAACATCGGGCGCCAGCGGCACTCGCCGGCAGCAAAGGCGCATGATGGCCGCGCGTTCAGCAGCATCGGGTTTGGCGAACGGGAGTATGTAGTCGAAGCGCCCGCTACGCAAGAGCGCCGGATCGATCCGCTCGGGACGGTTGGTGGCTGCCAGCAGGATCACTCCTTTGACGTCACGCAAGTTGTCGATCTCACGCAGGAGCTGACTGAGAATCCTTTGATAGACGTCGGTACCGAATTGGTCGGCACCGAACTTGGGCGCGACCGCGTCAATCGTGTCGAAGAACAAGATGCAGGGCGCTGCCCGTCTCGCCTTCTTGAAAACTTCGCGCAGCGCCCGCTCGGATTCCCCCAACCACTTCGAGTACAGTTGCGGGCCATCGATGGCGATCAGCGGGATCTGCTTTTCACCCGAGAGCGCCCGCGCCAAGGCAGTCTTCCCAGTACCCGACGGTCCGACCAGCAGGATGCCTCGTGGCGGCGCTAGTCCAACCTGCTCATAGATCTCGTCGCGCATGTGAGAATGCTCGACGACGGCATCGAGCAACCGTTTCACCTCGTTGAGACCTCCGAGGGATGCAAACGTCGACGAGCTTTTCTCGATAAAGAATTCGCGAGTCGCGCTGGGCTCGACTTCTTTCAGGCCGCCGAGGAAGTCTTCGCGCGTAACCTGCAGCGTGCCCAGTTCTTCAGCTGTAATGCCATCAGTGTTGAGGGGAGCAGAGGAAAGGAAGCGGCGCAAAGCAATCATGCCGACTTCCTGTCCCAGCGCTTCGAGGTCGGCGCCGACGAACCCGTGGGAATGCTCGGCGATCTCCCGCAAATCCACGTCCGGCGCGAGGGGCATTGCGCGGGTGTGGATCCTGAGGATTTGTAGCCGTGCTTGCGTATTCGGAACACCGATTTCGATTTCGCGATCGAAGCGGCCCGGACGCCGCAGCGCCGGGTCCAGCACCTCGGGGATGTTGGTCGCACCGATGACGATGACCTGTCCGCGCGCGACAAAGCCATCCATCAAGCTGAGAAGCTGCGCCACGACTCGCTTTTCGACCTCACCGGCCACTTCCGTGCGCTTGGGAGCCACGGCATCGATCTCGTCGATGAACAGGATCGCGGGCGCGTGGCGTGCCGCTTCTTCGAAGACCTCGCGGAGCTTGGCTTCGCTCTCGCCGTAGAACTTCCGCATGATCTCAGGACCGTTGAGGTGAATGAAGTGCACGCGGCTTTCGGCCGCTACGGCGCGGGCCAGCAGTGTCTTGCCCGTTCCCGGCGGACCGTACAACAGCACTCCCTTGGGGGCGAGAATTCCTAAGCGCTCGAAGATGCGCGAGTGCTTCAGAGGTAGTTCGACGATCTCGCGCACCCGCGCCACTTCACGCTCCAGCCCGCCGATATCTTCGTAGGACACGGCCGGAGCGCGGGCCACTCTCTGATCACCTTCGACGACCCTGATGTCGGTGCGCTCCCCGATAACGACCGGGCCCGAGGGAATCGTCCGCACCACCTGGAAGTTCACCGCCTTGGCAAACGTGGGTACCCGCACCACACAGCCCGCGATGACCGGGACGCCCACCAGATCCNNCGAGCATCCGGTCGGGTGCGATCGTCGCGGGTGCGGCCCCCACCCACAACGGCGACAAGCGGACAGCCACTGCCTGCGCGTGCTCGATTGGCGACACCGTCACCTGTTCCTGCAACCCCGCGCTGCAATTACTGCGGCATGTGCCGTCGATCTGGATCATGCCTTCGTATCCTTCGCCGGAAAGCTCGGCGCGCGCGACACCGATCGTGCCGCCAGTGATCTTCAGCACATCGCCTGCTCGGGCGCCCAGGCGCAGCAGATCGACTGGTGCCAGTCGCGCAATGGCGTGGCCGATATCCTCGACGCGCGCCTCGGCAACGCGCAGTATGACACTCGCCGCGAGAGAGGATGGAGGGGTTTCCGTCATGGCGCCAGTCGAAACCTGCGACCGCCGGGCGAATCCGTCGAAGCGCGCCTCCGCCGGCGGCTGTTCCGCGTGCTGCGGATCGCGAGAAGCGGCGGCAACACCGGCGATGTCATTTGCCAGTTCGGTCAATCCAATGATCCCCAAATTAGTAGACTCGGTGGCCTGCCTTCACCCTTGGCGGGTAGCCGCCATCTTCCAATGCAAAGCGACCGCTATCCCACATGATGGCGAATCGCGAACAGCCGGACTACGGAGAAGATCCTCCGTTATTCAATCTCGTCGAGCACGATTTCTTCGACGTCTTCAATGTGCCGCCGCATGGCTGCCTTTGCGGCTTCTGCATCCTGATGCTTGATCGCAGCGAGAATCCGCCGGTGGCCAGCCAGAGACTTTTTCGGTCGCCCTTCCACCTGCAAAGAGCGCTCACGCGTTTCGCGCAGCAGGTCCATGAGAATGTCGAGCACCTTCAGCACGACACTGTTACCGGAAGCCAGAGCGACGCTGTAATGGAATTCCGCATCCTCGGCGATGGTCGTTTCTCCACGAGACAGCTTTCGTTCCTGCCGTTGCAGAATCTCTTCCATCTCCGAGATCTCGTCGGGAGAAGCGTGTGTGGCGGCGCGCGCTGCCAGGGGTGGCTCCAGCATCTTGCGAAAATCCAGAAGCTCGCTGACCAGTGCCTGCCTCTGCTTCAGGGCATTCGAAAAAGGATTCACCGACGAGTCCGCCGATATTTCGCGAACGATCGTGCCAGCACCTTGACGCGGTTCGACCAAGCCCATCAGTTCGAGACCCCGAATCGCGTCTCGAATGGAGCTGCGGCTTACTTGGAGCATGTCCGCCAATTCGCGTTCCGAAGGCAGTTTATCCCCAGGTTTCAGCTTCTTCAGGATCAAACGTTCGATCTGCCTCGCGACTTCTTCGTAGACTTTGTTCTTTCGAACAGCCTCGAAGTCGGATTTGAGAGGAATGCCCAACCCACCGCTCCAAGTGGTCCGATAAGTAGACCAGCTAACCAGAGGAGTATACCCCCGTTGTCAAGCCCTAGCAAATATTTTTGTAGCAGGGAGTGGCATCGGGACAAGTCCGCTCATTTTGCTTGCTGCCGAACTGCACACTCCGCCAGTAGCTTCGTGCAGTTGTATACGGTTCGCGTACAGGTCATGGACAGCCCAACACGCTCTCCCAATTCCACGACCGCGCCCACCAGCGCTTCCAATTCCATAGGCCGTCCGGCTTCGAGATCTTGCAGCATTGAGGTTTTGTGCTCGCCAACTTTTTCCGCACCGGCGATTCGCTGATCGATAGAAACAGGTAACTCCATGCCCAACTTGCGCGAAACCTCTTCCACTTCCTGCATGATACTCCGGATCACCGAGCAAACTCCCGGATCACGCACCATCTGCACCAGCGTGGCGCGCGTCAGGGCGCTGACCGGATTCAGGGAGGCATTGCCCAGAACCTTGACCCAAATCTCGTGGCGGATGCGAGTGGTGACCGGACAGCGTAATCCGGCGGCGATGAGCGCCTCGGCAATTCGGCGGAGGCGATCGGAGCGCGTGCCCTCCGGTTCGCCGAGAGAAATGCGGTTGCCCTCGATGTGTTGAATCACTCCGGGGGAGGGAATCTCGGTGGAAAAGTAAACGATCGATCCGACCACCCGGTGCGCTTCGATAGCTGAGGAGATCACGCCGCCGGGATCCACGCGCTCAAGACGTAATCCTTCCCATTCGCCACCGAAACCCTGGAAGTACCACCACGGAATTCCATTCTGTGTGCTAACGACCGTGGTGTCTGACCCTAGAACCGGCTTCAAGTGCGGCGCAAGTTGCGGCAGGCCGTGGGCCTTCACCCCAAGAAAGACAACGTCTACCGGGCCCACTTCTTCGAGGGAAGCGGCGATTGTGGGCCGCGCCACAAAATCTCCCTCGGGACTNNGCGCCATGCGCGCACCGATGTAGGCTCCGATGGCGCCCGCCCCCGCGATCAGGAATCTCATTGTTGGTCATCCGTGAGCGCGGTGGCGACGGCGCGACGGCGAATTTTTCCGGTTGAGGTAGTGGGGATGCTGTCCACGAAATAGATCTTTTTAGGGCATTTATACTCTGCTAGGAACTCGCGGCAGTGCTTGATAAGTTCTTGCTCGGTGGCTCCGTGGCGTTCGTGCAGAACCACGGCGGCAGCCACTTCTTCGCCCAGGGTGGGATGCACGCAGCCAAACGTGACCGCCGCCGCCACTGCAGGATGCCTCAGCAAAACCTCATCGACTTCGTGAGGCGCGATGTTCTCCCCTCCACGAATGATGATGTCTTTGATGCGGCCGGTTAAATGCAAATAGCAGTCAGAGTCAAGGAAGCCTTGGTCGCCGGTGCGGAACCATCCGTTCACAAAAGCGCGAGCGTTCGCTTCGGGATTGTTTTCGTATCCACGAAATACATTCGCCCCTTGGATCGCGATCTCACCGCGCTGGTCGGTGCCGAGATGATTGCCGTCCTTGTCCATGATGCAGATGCGCAAGCCAACGCCGACCCCGACAGAACCGGGCTTGCTATGCCGCGGCGGTAGAGGATTCGAGGTCATCTGGTGGGCCGCTTCGGTCATACCGTAGGCTTCCACGAAGGGCACGCCAAAGACATCCTCGATTTTGTGAATGAGTTCCGGCGACAAGGGCGCGCTGCAGGAACGGAGGAAGCGCAGCGTCGCAGCCTCTGGGGGCTTGTGGCGGCTGCGGGCCATCAGAAGCTGATGCATCGTCGGCACTCCCGAATACCAGGTCACGCGATTCTCGCTCACCGTTCGCCAGAAAGAAAGCGCGTTGAATTTTGTGGGAACAACCACCGTGCCACCGGAAAGCAGAGTCGCCATGGTTGAGCCAATCAACCCATGAATGTGGAACAGCGGCATGATACAAAGCGAAACATCTTCCCCGGTAAGTGCGTACGTGTTTGCAATATTTGCCGAGGATACCGCCAGGTTGAAATGCCGCAAAGGCACACGCTTCGGACGGCCAGTGCTTCCGCTGGTGTGCAGGACCAGTGCAATGTCGTCGGCAGTGGGCGCGGTTGCGGTAACGCCGGTTGGCGCGCCGGCCAAGTGAACCTCACCCTTCTCATTCATTTCTACCGAGAGCACCGGGATCTTGCGGTCCGCCGCCGCTGTGCGCACGAACTCGGCGCCTACCGGCGGGCAAAGCAAAATCTTCGCGTTGGTGTCTCCTAGGAAAAAATGGAACTCTTCATAGGGATACGCAGGATTCAAAGGGGCTGCAGTGCCCGCGATGGAAGCTGCGAGAAAACTGACAATCGCAGGCAATCCGTTCGGCAATACGATCGCCACAGCATCGCCACGGCGTATGCCGGCGGAGGCCAATGCGTTCGCCATCGCCAGAACCTGATGTCGGAGGGAATCATAAGTGACATGGATTCCAAGCTCGGGAACCACAATTGCCGTGTGACTATCGGCGAAGTGTAAAACGTCAAGAAGCGTGTCAACCGACTTTAGTGTCATTCGTTCTCGCCTCTAGCGAGGGTTTGATGATTGCCCGGCTTATCTGTTGTCCGCCAAACGAAAGGAATGTGACGGCATTGTTAATCTTCCGTCAAACGCGCTGGCACGATCCCGTGAGTCTAGATTGAGTAGCCCTCTGCGCTCAGGGTCTTTTTGAACTCCTTCAGGAAAAATTGCACATTATCTTCGGTAGCCAATGGGCCCATCACTCCAATGCGGAAGACTTTGCCCGCGAGCGGCCCGAAACCGCCAGCGATTTCGATCCCGGGTTCGTCCAACAGGCGTTTGCGAGCTTTGGCCTCGTCAACACCTTGGGGCACGCATACGGTATTCAGGGTCGCGATTCGATGCGCTTCGGGGACGTGCATGCGCAGACTCATTGCTTCGACGCCCTTGACAAAAGCCCGGTTGCAACGGCGATGCCGCTCCCAGCGGTTCTCGATTCCTTCCTCGGCGATCACCATGAGCGCTTCGCGCAAGGCGTAAAACATGGAAATCGGTGCCGTGTGATGATAGCGGTGTGACACCGTCGAGTAATCGTGAATCAGTTTCAGATCGAGATACCAACTGCGCGATGGAGTAGTGCGGGCACGCAGGAAATCCATAGCCCTCGGCGACATCGCCATGGGAGATAAACCTGGAGGACAACTCAGTCCTTTCTGCGTGCAACTGTACGCGACGTCGATTCCGGTCCGGTCGAACTCCACTGGAACTCCGCCCAGCGATGTGACGCAATCCGCGATCGCCAGAGCGCCAGCGTCGTGAGCCGCGGCGCAAATCGCACGGCCCGCTTGCAGCGCTCCAGTCGAGGTCTCGGCGTGAACATAAGCCACAACTTTGGGCTTCTCACGACGGATGAATTCTGTAGCTTCATCATCCGTGAAGGTCTCACCCCAACCCTTCTCGAAGCGCACGACGTTCGCTCCCTGCCGCTTCGCCATCTCCGTGAGACGATCGGAGAAATATCCGTTTGCGAACACAGCGAACTTGGCTCCGGGCTCTACGAAGTTGGCCACAGCAGCTTCCATGCCCGCGCTGCCGGTGCCGGAAATCACGAGCGTGGCGCCGTCACTGGTTCCGAAGGTGGTTTTGAGTAATTGCTGGACATCTCCCATCACTTGGATGAAGTAAGGGTCGAGGTGTCCGACAATGGGCTTCGAGAGCGCCTCGTAGACGCGCGGGTGAACCATGCTGGGTCCCGGACCGAACAGATAACGGCGAGGCGGTTGCAGGGCGGGCAAGTGAAGTGCAGTGGTCTGTTCGATGGCGCTCATAGTCCTCATTTCCGGTTAACATCTACTCAAGAATATTACGGCACGGAGCGGGCAGTCTCCAGAATTCCACCCAAGCCGCAATCCCCGAAGCCTAAATCGGTGAGTGGTGTCGGTGCACAATCATTTCCTCGGCGATACGGCGAGCTTCGGGGAGAGTAGATGCGGCTTTGCGATCAATCTCTGCCGGCAGATCTTTTTGAATTTTCGCCAGCTCCTCTTCGAAAATACGGGTTACCAATTCGGAAGAGTGCTCGACGGGCTTTCCACGATCGCCATTCACTCTGACTTTGTGTTTTACGCGCTGCGCAATCATCAAGCGGTAGATGCGGTCGGTAGCCAGGTCTTCCATGTAGCCGTCAAGTAGGCTGGCGCCTTTTCCGTTGAGCACTCCGTTGCGATAACGAATCACGGTGCGAACGGCCGCCCGCGTTCCTGCAAGTGTTGTGGTGCCAACGCCTTTCGGGATTGGCCGCAGGTCGGGATGGGAATTCGGCAGCTTGGGCCGTTTTGCAATTTGATTGGGATAGGGAAACTGGGCAACTGCGATCTCGTTTTGATCGGGGTGACCGGTCCAAGCTCCATCCATAAGGCAGTCGGCTTCGTTCTTCTTGTCCTGCTTGAGGACCTTCAGCGCTCGCTCGTTTAATTCTGCGTCGGTGCGGCTGGGATAAAGCGCGGTCATTCCTCCGATCGCGTGGGCCCCGTGCTTGTGGCAGATTTCCGGCATCAGCGTGCGGAAATTCTGGAAGAATGCGACATCGTGCGGGATCGTATTGCGATCCGGCAAAATCCAATTGGGATCCTCGATCATGAAATGAATCAGCGACGCCATGTAATCCCAGCGGCCCAGATTCAATCCCAGGCAATGGTCGCGCAGATTGAAAAGGAATTCCTCCATCTGATAGGCCAGCGGGTGAGCCTCCACCAGTGCCATGCATTTGATGTAGTCCTGCGGCAGGCTCTTATGTTTCGCGAAAGCCTGGAAGAGATCACGCCACCACAAGCATTCCTCAGCAGACTCGCTCTTTGGGATGTACACAGAAAAATTGTGCGGCAACCATGCCGGATCGATCTGGTACCAGATCAGGGCCAGATCGAACAACGACGCCGACATAGCCTCGTTCTTGATAACCCCACCTTGGCTGATGTGCAAACCGCGGGGACGCACCCAGGTGACGGTTTTCGAACGCTGCACCGTGACTTTCTCTTGGCGCTTCTTGTCGTCGTAGCAGAGCTCATACTTGTAGGCGGCCATGGTGTTTTCTATCGCCAGCATGATGTGATCCCAGGTGTTCGCCGTGGAATCTTCCAGGTCGATCATGACCGCGGGAGATCCGGAGTTCAGTAGTTTTACCGTCAACTCCCCATCGTCGGCGGGGCCGGTCATCTGATTACGCTGATCCGCGCACCAGTCGGGCACTTGGATTCGCCAATCACTCGTGGTCGCTTCCGAGGCTGGCAGATAGTCTGGCGCATGCCCGCGATGTGACGCCTGCAACACATCTACGCGTTTCGCTATCAGCTTTTGCTGCCAGGGAGTGAATTGTTTGTGGAGCGGCAACAAAAACTCGAGAAATCCCTTCGGGAGGTCTTTGTCGGGATTCACGCCGGCGGGCGCGTAGTTCATGCCCTGCGGGGTCATGGATTTAGTATCCACCGCTACTAGATTATGAAAATTCGAAACGTTTCGCTCGGATATCGGCAGGGCAATTATAACTCTCCCCAGAAGACTGTGCGCACGCGAGAATGCGCTGAGAGCCGCCAATCACAAGGCTCTGTGATTTGAGTCGCTGGAATACTAGCGAACCGTGACAAAGAAGTATGCGCTCATCGAGATGCCCACGCCGATCACGATCATCCGCACCTTCCGGGGGTCGGCCTTCTGCGCGTAATGCGCACCGAACCAGCCCCCGGCAAGGGAACCTACGATCATCACGACACACTGTGGCCACAACACAGCTCCGGCCACGATAAAGGTGACCACTGCAGCCGCGTTAATGGCGACGGCGAGCAATGTTCTGATCGCACCCATAGCATGAATGTCACGCATTCCCAGCATCGCGAGCATGGCCAGCGTCATGAATCCGATCCCAGCGCCAAAATATCCGCCATAGACTGAAACCAGCAGTTCCGCGATCGAACTCACGAGGATCGCATGCCACGAGGTGTTCCGCAGATCGTCAATGACTGCGGTCTTGCCGGCGATTGAGCGGATCGAATTGCCGAAGGCGAACAATAGGGTTCCGCTTAGCAGTAGCCAGGGGACGAGGCGCAGAAAAGTATGCTGCGGGGTTCTGAGCAACAGCAGGGCTCCAGCCCAGCCGCCACCAACACTGGTCACCAGCAAGGGGGCCAGGACGCGGGCCGGTGCGTTCAGCCGCTTTAGGTAGGCGATGGTGCTGGCCGCCAACCCGGGCCACAGCGCGACCGTATTCGTTGCATTGGCTAATACGGCTGGGATTCGAATGAACAACAGTGCCGGAAAGGAAATGAAACTGCCGCCGCCGGCCAAAGCGTTCAGCGCGCCGGCGATTACAGCGGCGAAGAGCAAGAAGATGGCCTGACCGAAGTGCAAATCCATACGGGGCAGAGGAGCGCGATCCAGAGAGAAGCCCACTTGACGGGACAGCGAACCAAACTTGGCAATAATTTATCAGGAATTGTCCCTCATCAGGAATTTGTCCCTGAAGGCTACGAACCTCCCTGCCTGCACCCAAAGCCGCCACCTCTAACGACTCGGTTAATGTGATTTAAATCACAGATGTAAACCACGATTAACCTCGTGTGAGGCCGAGAACCCGAGTCTTCCAAAAATTTCTTGACAGTAATCGCGGTGATGTAGTACTACTTCGCCCCGGTGGCAATGGTCCGCTTTTCAGACCGGCTAAGAAATCCATTTCGCAATCTTGCGATATTTATAGCCTTTCGGCCGACCAAATGAAGCGGGGCCTTCGCCTTGTGTGCCTGCCCGCCGGAAGGCAGTGCCCTTTAGCCATCACCTCGGAGAAGAAACACATGCGCTCGCTAACAGCGTTTTTCGCGCTTCTGGTCGGTTTCATGATGCCAGCTTCGCTCGCCCACGCTCAAGGCACAGAATCCGCGAGCAAAACCAGCGGGTCAGCGCCGGTGGCCGCGACGAAGGAAGAGGTCAATCAACTGCGCAGCGAGGTCGCGGCGCAGCGCCAGACCATCGAGGAGCTGAAGGCTTTGGTCGAGAAGCTGGCAGAGGGAAAGACTGCGGCAGCTAACAGCGCCCCGGTCCAGATTCGGCCCGTGGCAGATTCCGCTTCGGCGGAAACCAATTCGCACCCCGTTGATGCTCCCGGCGCGAGCACGGCTCGGCTGATGAACGCGGTTCTCCTGGAGGCAGCTCCTGAGCCAGCTGCGGTCGTGGATCAGGCTCCGCCCGCAGCTGCTCCGAAGAAAGACGCTCCGCTCACGGCGGGATGGAACGGGGAACACTTCTTCATCCGAAGCGCCGACGGACAATTCAGCATCAGCCCCTATGGATACGTGGATAATGACTACCGGGCGTACAAGGGCGATGGCGCACCCGCCGACACATTTGTTTTGCGCCGCGCTCGCTTCGGTTT
>PLHQ01000203.1 GCA_003138975.1 Acidobacteriaceae bacterium
ATGGTTGCTTGATGAACGTCGAGCCCAATATACTTTTCGCTGTCCATTAGGGTGCTCCTTTTCGTAGGTGATGGTTCGAACCACACAACCTACGAGGGGCGCCCTTTTATAATGCGATTTCGCCAGCTGACACAGTTCAGAAAGCGACGCAATGGCCCCACGGCATCGGATTCAACTTTAGGCGTATGCTCTTGGACATCATGCGCGCACAAATGTGGAACTTTTTCGCGTTCGTGATTCTCGGCTCCACGGCCGTCTCTCTCTACGCCCAACAGTCCACAGCCAAACCGGAAGACACCGAAGTCTGGCAACCGGAGCCCAGGGTGGTGATGCCAGGCGCTACCTGCGGAGCACCTCCCTCTGACGCAATCATCTTGTTCGACGGCAAGAATCTGGACGAGTGGGTGTCGGCGCAGGACCGCTCTGCCCCGGCGAAATGGATCGTCGCCAACAGTGTGGTCACAGTAAATAAAGCCGCTGGCAATATTGAGACCAAGCGCACCTTCAGGAACTATCAGTTCCATATCGAATGGAGAATTCCCGAAAACATTACCGGCTCTGGCCAGCTGCGTGGCAACAGCGGATTGTTCCTGGCCTCGACCGGCCCCGAGGACGCCGGATATGAGTTGCAGGTCCTCGACTCCTACAACAACAAGACCTACGTCAACGGCATGGCCGGCAGCCTTTACAAGCAGAGCATTCCGCTGGCGAACCCGATGCGCAAGCCCGGCGAGTGGCAAGCCTACGACGTGGTGTGGACCGCTCCCGTGTTCAATACCGACGGCTCACTCAAGAGTCCTGCTTACGCTACTATCTTCCTTAACGGCGTGCTGGTCGACAATCACTTCGAGTTGAAGGGCGAAACCCGCTACATCGGCCAGCCCTTCTACAAGAAGTTCGACCGCGCACCCATCAAGCTGCAGGCCCATGGCGATCCGAGTCCGCCCATTAGCTTTCGGAACATTTGGGTGAGGGAACTGGATTAGCGCTCAGCCGGCAGGAATGCCACACAAATAGGGTGCTCAAAGTCGAGCGTGTTTTGTGCAGGTAGACAGCCGGAGGTCTTGAGTGTAAACGCCTGCTTACATCAGTTAACAATTCGGCCCCGCTTCCATCCATTTCAACGCGAGCCCTGCGCAAGGCCAGTTAACTACGCGGCGGTCACAGCGAGCGCACGCCGCTGAATCTCTTCGTAGAGCTGACAGAATTTCTGCACTTCAGCTTTGTTCAGCACTTCTCCCTGAGCGTGCGCGAGCACGCGAGCGAGAGCCTGCTCTAGCTCCTCATCTGTGTAAGCGTCTAGGTCTGTCATTGGGTTTGTCAATTTCCCCTAGTTTCCCCCGTTGCACCAATATCACATGCCAATTTTGATGGTCTGTTGGGCATCGCACATACGCAGAAGAGTTTTGTCCGTTCGCACGCCCGATTTCGGGGCTTCCTTAATGAAGTAGCGGAATCACTTTAGCTGTGGGTCACGTTTGGTGCGTCTTGAGTGGTCAGTATTGCTCAGTATCAGGGTCGTATCCAGCATAGTGTTGCCACGTCTTCGAGAGGTGGGTCACCATGCCCGACCAGACTTCCTGTCTCGCACCCCATAACGGACGAGTTCATTCCCAGCCTTGCGAACGGACGAATACCAAAGGGAAACAAGTCAGCAACAAAATACTTCTATCGATCTCCGAAAGCGACTACAGCACACTTTGTCCTCATCTCGAATACGTCAGCTTGCCCAACCATCTAGTCCTTCACGAGGCGGGTGAAAAGCTAGAATTTGCATATTTTCCGAATCGAGGTTTGATTTCTCTTGTGGTCGTAATGAAAGATGGAAAAACAGCCGAAGCTGGCATACTTGGGAATGAGGGCTTTACCGGAACACTGGCGGCTGTCGGCCTGAGCAGGGGCCCGCTGCAAGCCGTGGTACAAATCACGGGGGATGGATTTCGGGTAGAGGTCGGAGCTTTGCAAAACACTTTAAAATCCGCTCCACACCTTCAACGACTGTTGACCCGCTATGCAGCAGTTCGGGGTATGCAGGTTGCACAAACAGCCGCGTGTAATCGGCTACATGATATTGAGCAGCGCCTTGCGCGGTGGTTGCTAATGACTCAGGATAGAGTGGATTCAGGGTCGCTGCCCATCACTCATGATTTTCTCGCAACTATGTTAGGGACAGATAGGCCTAGCGTGAGCTTGGCAGCTGGTGTTTTGCAGAAGAAGGGGCTCATCGAGTATACCCGTGGCGCAGTGGAGATCGTGAACCGCAAGAAACTTGAAGACTCCGCCTGCGAGTGCTACGGGGTTATCCGACAGTACGATGGCGAGTTGGGCTTGAAATGAAGACTCGCCCTGTGCTTAATTTGCCGACTCGAAAACGTTGTTGTCGATAAATCTCGATAGCGCTCATCCTATCCTCCTTGGGGGGAAAGATCATTCGTGCTAACGCTTGTCTTCCCCTCAAGGTAAAAATGCCATTCTCCAGACGATTTGCCTATGTCCTTCTACAGTTCTCCCCCCCGCGTACACCGCAGCAGTTACTCCCCAAGCGCCGCCGTAGCGGAGCGAAGCCCTGCGCAGCGCAGCGGAGGCGGCGCACATCACAGCCGCGACCCTCTGAAGCGGGGCGCTCTTTCATAATGCATTGACCGATTCTGTGATCCTCGTCACATTGGATCGGGCAGATCGAAGCCTAACATCTCAGCCCACATGAAAGCCGCTGTCTACACCAAGGCCAGATTGGGAAAGGTCCTCGAACTGAAGGACCTCGAACAGCCGGTTCCGAAGGACAACGAAGTCGTCATACGGGTTCGCGCCGCTTCCGTCAATCCGCTGGACTGGCGCATGAAGAGCCAACGGCCCGGCGTAGATGTTGCTGGCCAGGTAGCAGCGGTCGGAGGAACCGTGACGCAGTTCAAGCCAGGCGATGCCGTGTTCGGCACTTGCAAAGGGGCCTTTGCCGAATACGCGTGTGCTTCCGAAGCCAAGTTAGTCCGGAAACCGGAAAGCGTGAGCTTCGACCAAGCGGCTGCAGTGCCGATTGCAGGGCTTACTGCGTTGCAGGGGCTTCGCGACAAAGGACACCTTCAGCCGGGGCAGAAGGTTCTGATTAACGGCGCGGCGGGAGGGATCGGCACCTTTGCCGTGCAGATCGCGAAGTCATTTGGGGCTAACGTAACTGGCGTTTGCAGCACGAAGAATGTTGAATTGGTGCGCTCCCTCGGTGCCGACCGGGTCATTGACTATACACGCGATGACTTCACTCAGGACAGCGAACGTTACGACCTGCTTCTCGATAACGCGGGAAACCGCACGTTGTCAGCGATGAGGCGCGTTCTAAGTCCGAGTGGGAAGTGTGTCATGGCGGGAGCGCCTAAGGAACTCTGGGCGGTGTTTACCCGATTGCTCAAAGCATTCGCGTGGTCGCTGTTCTTGAGGCAGAAGTTCACATTCTTCATTGCGAAAATGAATAGAGACGACCTGACGACCCTTTGCGGACTTATCAAGGCCGGAAAACTAACCCCGGTGATCGACAGACTCTATCCGCTGGCTGAAAGCGCCGGTGCCATCGCTTACGTAGAAGAAGGGCACGCCCGGGCGAAAGTCGTCATCACGTTCCAATAGAACTAGGAGACGCTGCCAGACCTCTCCTTCGTTTTCAAGGCGGTCTGTCAGCCTAAGCTGTCGCAATAACGCTCACTGAGGGGTTTTGAGCGCTATCGCCTGTTTTCAACAGTCAGACTTCCTGTTCGGTAAACCTAATCCAAGCAGAAGTGATGCTTGGCGCCTTTGTGGCGCTGGCTGCCGGTGCCACATTTGCGGGTTAGGCGTTTGAGGTGTTCGGCGGGAAGATAATTCCCCAGAAGGTTTCCGCCCGTTCGTCCTGCTCGACAAACTCGATTGCGTACGTGGAAACGCCCTCCAGTGCCGCCAACTGCGCAACTACGCGGGCCGAGAGCTTGGTGCCTTGCTTGTTATTTACGGAGACGACCGAGCCCACCAGAAGCTCACGACTGAGTTGAACGGCAGCGCCGTGCTTATTCAATTTCGTGGCCTTGGCCGGCATCGTAAAGGAACATTTCTGCCGATCTTCCCCGGCTAACCCGACAGAAGCGTGGAGCGCCATGCGATTGCTCCGGCGTTTTACGATCTGGCTGCGGCTGGCGGTTGCGTTAGCAGCCAGGTCTGGACGGTGCGATTTCGGGCGGGGATGTGCAGGTTTCAGGTTCATTCTGATCGGGACATTAGAATGTGCTCTTGGTCGCTGCAATGTGCCGTTCGTCACCTCCCCAGGTTACCCCGCAGAACTCCTTGATTCTTCAAACTGAGAGACGCGTTGCATCACGCCAGGAAATAGGACATGTACCAGACCGGCAACCGAAGCCAAGATAGCATGGTATAAGGTCCATCCGCGCGCCCGCCATGCAGTTAACAGTTAATCATTTTCCAAGGTTCCGGGAGCGCCACTTTCTAACGTTCTCGGGCGGTATAATGGCATTGCCGGTGAATGGAGCAAAAACTATGACAACACCTGAGCAAAACACTTGTGCCCACGTTCCCTGCACCTGTGTGGTGGAAAGTGGCAAAAAATACTGTAGTGAATCTTGCAGCGATGCCGGATCGGGTGACGTGGAGATCGCTTGCGAATGCGGTCACGCGACCTGTTCGACAAGCATCGAAGAAGTAGCCTAGAACACCCCAAACAATTCTCGTGTTTGATCTGCCGGGCAGGCTTTTTTTGCACTCTTGGTCGACGTGGGGGTTGAGCA
>PLHQ01000080.1 GCA_003138975.1 Acidobacteriaceae bacterium
GGGCGCCCTTTTATAATGCGATTACATCAACTACGCGGCCGGAGAAATTCTAGGTTGGAGACTATTTGGGCACTCAGACCCCAAACTGTCGCAGGTGAGGACCGGCAGAGCATCGTGGTCAGCATAAAATCCTGTCGAATGGCTATTGCCACTGGGATTTTTCTCATCCAATATCATTGCCATGTCTAGATGCGGCTCAGTGCGAACGTCAGCGTGCGCGGTTTTGTTCTTTGGCCTTTCATTCCTGCAAACGGCGCCTACCGCCGACGGGCGGGCTCGGCAGGTCGAAAACAAACCCTCCACCCCGGAGATATCGAGCGCGGATGCGCCTCCCATTCTGGTTGAGCTGTTCACCTCTGAAGGTTGTTCCAGTTGTCCTCCCGCGGACGCCCTCCTCCAAAGGATGGACACTTTCCCGCCCATTGCTGGTGCGCAATTCATCGTCCTGAGTGAACACGTGGATTATTGGGACCATGACGGCTGGAAAGATCCAAACTCCTCAGCTGCACTAACGGAACGCCAGGCTGCCTATGTCCGCGCCCTTGGGCTTAAGACTCCGTACACTCCCCAGATCATCGTGGATGGAACCAGCGAAATGCGCGCTAACGATTCGCTACAGGCGGACAAAGTGTTTCACAAAGCTGCCGCCGTACCTAAGGTGCCTGTACACATCAGCGAGGTGAACGTTGATGCCGGAAATCCAGCTGTTATTCGAATGCGCATCGAAGCTGACGGCAAATCCCAGAAACAAAACGCCGACGTCCTTGTGGCTGTCGCTCTCGATCGCGTCGAGTCGCAAGTCTTGCGCGGCGAAAACGGCGGCCAACACTTGACGCACGTTGCGGTCGTGCTGCAACTCACAAAGATAGGAAAGCTACCGAGGGGAAAGACCTTTGACGAAAGTGTTCAGTTGAAGCTCAAGCCCGGTACGGATCCAAGAAATGTTCGGATTGTTGCTTTTGTGCAAGAACCTGGACCAGGCAGATTACTCGGAGCGGCTTTGCGGAAGCCTGCGAGATGACCGTACTCGCCATAATGCTCATTGAGGGGTTCTAATTGTAAACGCCTGATAGCTACAACTGACTTCAACGCGGGAGTAAGATGGTTGCGCTGGGCTTTTAGGCTGAGACGGTTACGACGATGAGTGAATCCTTTCGCACTATGGTCCGAAAGCCGAGTGCATTTCTTCCGGTTGCAATGTCTCTGATGGCACTGGCGCTTCTTGGCGGGGCTTACATTTATGGCCGAGCCACGCGACAGGGTGCTCTCGTGCGTGAGGCTGACGAGGGTTCAATCGCTCATTTATGGCAGCTTCTCATGGCGGGACAGCTTCCCGTGCTGGCATACTTCGCCATCAAGTGGCTACCGCGAGCGCCAAAGCAGACGCTGCGCGTGCTTGCGCTACAGGCCGGAGCTGTGCTGGCTGCAATGGCACCCGTCTACTTCCTGAACCTGTAAACTTCAAGGTCAGTCAATGTGGTAGCAGGCAATTATGATCAGGACAGCCCACCATCTGGCGTAACATCTCTTTATCACGCATTGACCCTATTTCTGAGTGCCTCCCCCGCAATTGTGAACCACGACGGACACACCATCTCCTCGAAGTTAACGCGGCGGATCTCCGCGGGCTCGATTATGCGACTGCACGTCGGACAGACTGTCTTCATTGCGGCCAGAAAGTGGGAACAAAGTCTGGAGTGAGTCCGTAAAGGAATCATGCGATATCAATCCAGCGTGATGGTCGGCAACGTTCCCGTGATCTCAGTTGCGTTCGGCCCTGACGCTCGGTCCAACCAAAACCGCGGGCGCGCCGTAGGCTTGGTGGCGGTAGGCGACGTTGCGGTAGGCATTATTGCCGTCGGTGCGATTGCGGCAGGGGTGATCGCAGTCGGAGGCTTGGGATTCGGGGTCGTCAGCGTCGGCGGGTTGGCTTTGGGCTTAGTGGCCTTGGGAGGACTCGCGGTCGGAGGAGTGGCTGTAGGCGGGTTGGCCGCCGGTTTCCGGTCCCTGGGAGGCTTGGCGATTGGCCCACATCCGGATGGCGGGTTACGGGTCTACTGGCCAACTTCGTGACACTTGGATCTCGCACGGGGCTTTGCCTGCGAAGATCGTCAGGACTCAGGCGACAACTGATCGTAAACCGAACACCTGAGAAATTGCATGAGCGAGGCGCTCGGATCATTCATAGGCCGATTAGTGTGGCCCGTTTTGGATGCGCTGATGCGTGCAGGAACTCAGGTTCGGACCGATGATTGTTGAAACATCCCGATTTCACTCAAAACCCCTCAATGCATTATGAGAGAGCGCCCCACTTCGCCGTTAGCAAAGGCAAAGCCTCATAAGCTAACATCTTCTTGTTCTCCTTCCTTCGAAAAGGAGCACACGAGCGCCTCCGTGCGGGCTGCAATGGAGGAAACTCGTGGAACTGTTTCGAAAGAAAGATTCTCGATTTTACTGGTATGACTTCAAGGTTCGCGGCAAACGGTACCGAGGGTCTACCAAAGAGACCAACAAAAAGAGGGCCGGAAGGATTGCCGCTTTGCGGTTCTCACAAGCAATTGAAGGTACGGGTCTGCTGGACCGGAAGGCTCCCAGCCTGCAGGAGCTCTCGACCCGGTTCAGAGGCTGGGTCGAATCAGCAGGTCTGGCGAGCAAGACAAGAAAATACTACGCAAATGGCTGGCGACTGCTGTCCAGCACATGCATCGTTGGCATGCGTCTTGACCACATAACCAAGGACCATGTGGAGGTCCTCCGTTTCGGCGGTTCAGCAGCGAACGTAAACTGTGCATTACGAACGTTGCGCCGGATGCTCCACAAGGGAGAAGAGTGGAATCTCCTCATCAAGATTCCAAAATTCAAGCTGTGGCCGGAGCATGGACGCAAACTAAGGCTGGATGATAATGCTGAAGAGAAGTTACTGACCGCTGCTAAATCCTGCAATTGGAAACCTGAGATGTTCGAGCTGTTTCGGGATGTCATCATTCTCGCAAGGGACACGGGAATGAGGAACGGGAGAGAGCTTTATCGTATCCGTACCGAAAATCTGGATTGGAACAATCGAATCATCTTCGTGCCAGACAGCAAGACTGTCGATGGGAGAAGAATGATCCCGATGAGCGATCGGGCATACGAAGTGCTCCGGGCCCGCGCCGCAGGTAAGGTGGAGGGATGCCTGTTTCCTTCCGCTCGTTCACGGTGTGGTCATTTGATGGACCTGGGAAAGCCTTTCCGAATCGCACGCCGGAAGGCTCAACTCCCCGAGAATCTCGTCTTGTATTGCGCACGACACGATTACGGGACAAGGGTCCTAAGCAATACCGGCAATCTAGCGGCGGTAATGACGACAATGGGGCATAAAGATGTCAGAGCTACCATGCAGTATCAACATCCAGACCTTGAGATTGTCCGAGCCGCCCTGAATCGAACAAATGGATCGTCCGTGCAGACGACCACATAGGCACGTCCGCGGCACGTTCTAGGACACAGGCGAAAACGATAATTCGGCAGGTGGTTGAAAACATGATCAGAACAGAGGAAATCAAACTGGCGGTGACTAACGTCCGATCAGTCGCCAATTTGGCGTTCTGTTGTGAATCTTCTATTGACTAGTCATATGACTAGCCCCTACAATGACGAGCATCGAGCAAGGAGATTGGGGCATGAATTCGTGGCAAGTTCAGGATGCGAAAGCGCGGTTTAGCGAATTCTTGGACGCAACCATCGAGAAGGGACCCCAAGTTGTCACCCGGCGCGGAATCGAAACCGCCATCCTCGTACCGATTGGAGAGTGGAACCGCTTGCAACGGGCTGCGCGTCCCGGCCTCAAAGCCTTGTTGTTGGCTCCCGAAGCTCGCTTTAAGAATTTGATCCCGGAGCGCCACAAGTTGCGACGACGGACTGTGCTGGAGTTCAAGTGAACGGATACCTCTTAGATACCAATATCGTTTCCGAGCTGCGAAAGCCACGCCCACATGGCGGAGTGCTAGCTTGGCTCAACAAGCAGGAAGAGGAGCAATTGTTTTTGTCAGCCGTGACGATAGGCGAACTGCAAGCGGGAATTGAGCGGACTCGGCACCAAGATCCAGCTAAGGCTATCGACATCGAGTCTTGGGCAGATCAGGTGGCCGCTTCGTATCAGATACTGCCGATGGATACGCCGTGCTTTCGGGAGTGGGGTCGGATCATGAACCAAAGACCTGACCGGTTGATCGAGGACGCTATGATTGCTGCCACGGCCCGCGTGCATCGGTTGGTCGTTGCCACCAGAAACGAAGGGGATTTCAGGCAGCTGGACGTAGGAACTCTCAACCCGTTTAAGACGAGCTAGTCTCTCGAGGCGTTCACCAAAGCCGTCAGCAGCTTTGGCCGATTCGTCAATCTCACGGACCTTCTGCTAATGGTGCAGTTTGAAATCCACAGGTCCTAGCGTCTGACTCCGGGATGTGGGAAACTGTGCTTATGTCAGAGAAACGAACAAAAGCCGATAAAGCACAGAGAGAAGCTGATCTACTCGACGAGAAGTCGTCTCACCGTCCACCCCAGAATCAGGGGAAAAAACCACGCGAGGACTTCAACCAAGCCGCTGTGCGAATCGTCGAAGAGGCTGCTGAGAAGGATTAAGCCCTAGCCAATCAGCCCCACAAGCCAGACCGTCCTGAGAGTTTTGGTTCGCTCCTTGCAGCATCGAGCGCGTCGGTCCCCTTTGACCAGCGAACCGACAGCAACTTCAGATCGTCATCCTTTATATGGTGGACGCTGTCGTAACCGTGTACAAGTAAAATTCGTAGTCCATTCGAAACCGCCGGCTGGCGGCTGTGAGCTGAAGTCCATGTGATCGAATTAGTCGCTTGTAAAAGCGACGTGTGCTGTTTTGCCAGTGGGTGATCTTCGGGCAAATGCGCGATCCACCAGCCGCTTCTGCTTTCTGAAATGCGGTCATCCTTATTATTAGGCTCCTTGTTCTCTCCGCGTTTTAAACCCCTCATNNTGACTGCTCGGGCCGCTCTGCACAACACCTCTCCATTACGAGGGAATGAAGTTTTTTAAACGCTCGTAAAGGAGAAAAACAATGCAGCGAACCGAAAAGCAGGACATCTACACCCGAATCACCAATCAGATCGTCAGCCACTTGGAAAAAGGCGTGAGGCCTTGGGTTCGGCCGTGGAATGCCGAACATGCGGCAGGACGGATTACCCGCCCACTCCGCCACAATGCGAAGCCTTACAGCGGAATCAACGTTCTCTCTCTGTGGGCGAGCGCCATGGCGCAGAACTTCGCGGCTCCCATCTGGATGACGTTCAAACAGGCATCGGAGCTGGACGCCCACATCCGCAAGGGCGAGAAAGGCTCGCTCGTCGTCTACGCGGACAGCATCACCCGAAAGGAAACCGACGAAAAGACGGGCGACGAAACCGACCGGGAAATCCCATTCCTTAAGGGGTACACCGTTTTCAATGTCGAGCAGATCGAAGGCCTGCCGGAAGTTTATTACGCGAAAGCCGCACCTACACTCGACCCTGTGGCCCGCATCGAGCACGCAGAAGAGTACTTCGTAGCCTTGGGAGCAACCATTCGACATGGCGGAAATCGTGCGTTTTACAGCATCTCCGCCGATGCGATCCAGATGCCGCCATTCGAGAGTTTCCAAAACGCAGACAGTTATTACGCGACGCTTGCCCATGAATGCACTCACTGGACGGGCAGCAAGACCCGGCTCGACCGTGACTTCGGCGGGCATCGCTTCGGAAGCGAAGGTTACGCTGTCGAGGAACTGGTTGCCGAACTTGGGGCCGCTTTCCTGTGCGCCGACCTGGAGCTTGCTCTGGAACCGCGCGAAGATCACGCGTCTTATATCGCAACCTGGTTGAAACTGCTGGCTACTGACAACCGAGCAGTGTTCACCGCCGCCGCCCATGCACAACGTGCCGCCGAATTTATCAACAACAGAGCCACAGAGGCCGCCGCGCAAGTCAACTCGACTTACGCGGCATGATGCTAGTGCAGACATCGCGGTTATTGATCATCTACGCTGTCAAAGTTCGCGTTGCGCATTCCTAGTAGATTTTTATTAAACTCTGGCGCAATACGACCCACCTCCGCAGGAAGTGCCCCTCAATTCGCATGTGGGCCCCGGTGAGACCCGGTGAGA
>PLHQ01000135.1 GCA_003138975.1 Acidobacteriaceae bacterium
ATTCTTTATGCAGAAATCAATAGCGAAGCCGGTCGTACTTGGACCTGCCTTCGACCACCGCGTTGTTCTTGTCGAGGGTGATCTTCTTGGGCTGACCAAGGTCGGAAATCTGTAGGTTTGTCAGCGGATGTCGAGGCCTTCGGTGGTGGCCTTGCCACCGGGAGAGGGCAATGTCCTGCAACAAGATGGCGGTCTAAGATCTCAGTCCCGGAGGACTTGCCCGAAGCAGTTCCTCTGCTGCGCGACCACCTAAACCATCGTCGGACCGAAGACGGTTGCCATAGCCGGCGATGCGGACACTTGCCGTTAGCAATCACTCTCACCGGGTTGCAACTTCGTCCCGCAACTGGCCGTTGGCATCCACCAATTGAATGCGCAGCGCTATCTCCCCCAGGGCGTGCGTGGAGCAACTCAAACAGGGATCGTATGCCCTCACAACTGCCGAGACCCGGTTCAGCATGCCTTCCTGCAGCTTGTTGCCATCGATGAAACGCTCACTGACCTGCTGCACACTGCGGCCTATGGCAAGATTATTATGTCCCGTGGCTACGATCAGGTTTGCCCATGTAATGCCGCCCTCTTCATTCACTTTGTAGTGGTGAATCAACGTGCCTCGTGGCGCCTCGATCATTCCCACTCCTTCTAGGGAATTTACGCCAGCAGTTGCTCGAACGTGCTTTTCAAGGATCTGCGGATCAGACAACAACAACTCGATTTTCTCCAACGAGTAAACGATCTCAAGAAGCCGCGCATAGTGGTAGAGGAATGCGCTGTGCGCGGGTGACCCAAAACGCTGGTGAAATTCCACGAATTCAGTGTCCGCCAGCGGAGTGCCACACTGGTCGGCCACATTCATTCTTGCGAGTGGACCGACCCGATAGGTGCCTTCGGGAAAACCCTGCGGCTTGAAATACGGGGCCTTCAAATAAGAGTCGCGGAGACTCGCTTCGGCGATCCAATCCGCGTAGTCCTCGGCCGCGATCTCATCCTTTACGATTTCCCCGCTTCGACTGCGGAACCGCAGCACGCCGTCGTAAAACTGCAGATTTCCTTTTCGGTCGACGAGTCCGGCGTGCATGGTAGGCGCGGAACCAAAACACTCGATCTCGTCCTTATAGTTGTCCAACGCATTTTTGAAGAAGCGCAGGGTACGGTCCGCAATCGCTTTGGCAGCAGGCAGGTCGGACAGAACGCGGTCGCGTACTGCACCGGGCAGCGGAGCGGCTACACCTCCGGGCACGATCCATGATGGATGCACTCTTTCCTGGGCCAGGCCCTCAATGATCTGCAGCCCGAACTTTCGCAACTCGATGCCATCGCGCGCCATCTCCGGATGAGTGGCGATAACGCCGAGCACGTTCCGGCTGGCCACGTCCGAGTCCATGCCGAGAAGCAAATCCGGCGAGGACAAATAGAAGAAGCTCAGGGCATGGGACTGCACAAGTTGGGCGAAGTGCACTAATTCGCGCAGCTTCTTCGCAACCGGCGGGACGCGCACCGCCATGATCGCGTCGCAAGCCTTGGATGAAGCCAGCAGATGGCTGATCGGACAGATTCCGCAAATGCGCGAAGTGATGCCCGGCATCTCATAGTACGGGCGCCCTTCGGTAAACTTCTCGAATCCTCGTACCTGGGTCACGTGGAACTCGGTGCCGGCGACTCGGCCGTTGGCGTCCAACTGAATGGTGATCTTCGCGTGTCCTTCGATACGCGTCACCGGATCGATTGTGATGCGTTTCATCCGAGGCTCCTCATCCGAATTTCACCGCGAGGGCGGCCTCGCGCTTTTTCCCGTCCACCAGATCGGAAATCACGGCGGCGATTGTCTTGGCGGGCGGCGGACATCCGGGCAGGCATAAATCCACTTTCACAAACTCCCGCAGCGGCCGCGCCTGCTTCAAAAGCGCAGGCACTCCGTCCGTCGGGACCACTTTGCCCTCTTGTGCCCCTTCCACATAAATCCGCTGCAGCAGTTTGTTTACCGGGATGGAATTTCGCATGGCGGGTACATTACCCGTGACCGCGCAATCGCCCAGTGAGATGAGCAGGTGCGTCCGCTGCCGGATCTTCTGCAGCTTGGTGACGTCGTCCTGTGAACTTACCGCGCCTTCTACCAGGGTCACATCCACATCCTCGGGGAACTCTTGTGTGTCGACCAGCGGCCCGTAAACCAGGTCGATCTTTTGTGCCAGGGAGATGATGGCGGCGTCCATATCGAGCAGGGACATGTGGCAACCGGAGCAACCGTCCAGCCAAACCGTCGCCACCTTCACCTTCTTCATGCCTGCACCTCTCTGCGCTGGATGAGCGAACTGATGTTGTCGGTCCGCTTGACCATCTCTTCGACGGCGCAGCCCTTCTCGGCGAGCGCTCCCGTAGGGCAAGCCTGTACGCACTTTCCGCAATTCGTGCAACTACGGGAGTCGCCCCACCTCTGGTTCAGGTCACTCATAATTCTGGCGTGGATCCCTCGCGACGTCATTTCCCACACATGCGCTCCCTCCAGGTCTGCGCATACACGGACGCACCGGGTACACAGGATGCAGCGGTTATGGTCGAGCAGAAAGCGCGGATGGGAGAGGTCCACTCCGAGCTTGGGGTAGTTGTACGCGAAGCGCACCGTGCTGATTCCCATCGCGCTGGCCAGCGACTGCAATTCGCAATGGCCATTCGAGACGCAGGCGGCACACACGTGGTTGCGCTCCACAAATAACAATTCGAGAGAAATGCGTCGGTTATGCGTGAGCCGGGCGGAAGTGGTGGTCACTGACATTCCGTCCTGAATTGGAGTAGTGCACGCGGGGATAAGCCGGTCGATCCCCGAGACCTCCACAATGCAAAGGCGGCACGCCCCGACCGGCGTCAGTCCTTCCAGGTCGCAAAGCGTGGGAATGTACTTGCCGTTCACCTTGGCTGCCTGAAGGATCGTCTGGCCTTCCAAGGCGCTGATCAGTTCGCCATCGATTCGGATTGAAAGTTTCTTGTTCGGCAAGCTCGCTCCTTCCTAGCTCACGTTCGCGACTTTCACATCGCAGCGCAGACAGCGGCAAGATTCATCCAGCGTTTCCTCGTGCGTAAATCCGGCCACTACCTCGGCGTTCGATCGTACCCGCGCATTCACGGCCAGAATGTGGCCGTTATGGCGGTGGTTTGGGCTGGGTTCTTCGGGCACCTCGTTGCCGAACTCGATCTCCGGAACGATTTTGGCCCAGCGGTTCGTTTCCATCAGTTGCCGATCAATATTGCGAGCCGCCTGTTTGCCATACGCCATCGCGTTCGATACGTTCGATGCGCCCGTAACCACGTCCCCGCCTCCATAGAACCGTGGACGGCTGGTTTCCAACGTGAACCGGTTTACTTCGATGGTCCCGCTTTCTTTCAGGCTGAGTCCCGAAGCTCTCGCGAAATCGAGGTCCACGCTCTCGCCCACGGCGAAGATTACTGAATCGCACTCGTACCGCCGGATTTCGTCGGTCGAGATGGGTTTTCTTCGTCCCGATGCATCGTATTCACCCAGGCGTGTCTTCACGATCTCAATCGACTTGACCTTGCCCGCCGCGTCACCAATGACCCGGTGAGGCGCGGCCAGGAATACGAATTTCGCTCCCTCGTCTTTGGCGGCTTGGGTTTCTTCTTCTATGGCGGGCATGTCTTTGCGTTCGCGGCGATAAAACACGGTGACGTCAGCGCCTTTACGCAGCGCCGTGCGAGCCGAGTCGATGGCAGCATTCCCGCCGCCGATGATGGCCACCTTGGGGCCGAGCGGCACCTCTTCGCCCCTCGCCGTTGCCTCCAGGAACATCAGAGCCGGATACACACCCTTCAGTTCGGTGCCCGGCAGATAGACCCAGGATTCTTTCCAAGTTCCTATGGAAATGAAGACAGCATCGAATCGGTCGTCGAGATCGTTCAGCGGAATATCGAAACCGATGCGCGTGTTGAAGATGAACTTCACACCGAGCCGTTCAATCAAATCAATTTCGCGTTCTAGCGCAGTCTTGGGCAGGCGATATTCTGGTAATGCGAATCGCAACATGCCCCCGGCTGCGGGCTTGGCGTCATACACGGTGACGTCGTGGCCGAGCAGGGCCAAATAGAAAGCCGCTGTCAAACCCGCCGGTCCGGCGCCGGCAATCGCAATCTTCCGTCCCGTGTGTTCGAGTCTGCGGACCAGAATGCGCTTGACCATGTGTTCATAACGATTCGAGAGCAGGATCGAATCTGCGATGAAGCGATGCACTTCCCGCATGTTCACTGCTTCGTCGATCGTCTGACGACGACAGCGGCTATCGCACGGATGCTGGCACACCCGCCCCGTCGATGACGGGAGAGGGTTGTCCATGATCACCGCTTCAAATGCGTCCTCCAGTCGATCCTCTTTGTATAACTGCAGGAAGCGCGGAATGTTCATGTGTAGCGGACAACTATTCTCACACGGAGACAGCGCGAGCTCCTCGCATACGCCGGCTTGGCATCGCCGCGAGACAATGTGGTCTTCGAACTCCGTGCGGAAGTGGCGCAGCGTGGTTAAAACCGGATTGGGCGCGGTCTGCCCCAAACCGCACAACGAACACTCGCGTATGTAACGGCTCAGCTCATCCAGCAGCTCCAGGTGGTGCATCGTACCCGCACCCTCAGTCACACGATTCAGAATCCTCAGACATTTATTCAGTCCCACTCGGCACGGAATGCATTTACCGCAGGATTCGGAATGGGTGAACTCGACGAAATACCGCGCTACGTCCACCATGCAGTTGTCTTCGTCCATCACCACCATGCCGCCGGATCCCATGATTGAGCCCAGCTGGGTCAGGCTTTCGTAATCCACTGGCGTATCGAACATTTCGGGCGGAATACATCCCCCCGATGGTCCCCCGGTTTGCACTGCCTTTATCTGACGACCCCCAATTCCACCTTCGCCGATGTTATAGATGAAGGTCTTGAGTGGCGTACCCAGCGGCATCTCGACCAAGCCGGTGCTGGTGACTTTGCCCACCAGTGAGAATACTTTCGTGCCCGAACTCTTCGGGCTCCCGGTTTCGCTGAACCAAGCCGGACCTTTGGTCACGATGGGCGCGACGTTATACCAGGTCTCGACATTATTGATATTGGTCGGATATCCCCACAGGCCTTTTTGCGCAGGGAACGGAGGCCGCGGGCGCGGCCGTCCCGCCTGGCCTTCCAGTGAGGCAATCAGCGCAGTTTCTTCACCACAGACAAACGCTCCCGCGCCTTCCACCACTTCAATATCGAACTTGAATCCACGGCCGAGAATATTCTCGCCCAGCAGTCCATATTCACGGCCCTGCTCAATCGCGCGATTGAGGCGATGCACGGCGAGCGGATATTCGGCGCGTATATAAATGATCCCCTCGCTCGCACCCATCACGTATCCGCCGATGATCATGCCCTCCAGCAGCGAGTGAGGGTCACTCTCGATCTCGTTGCGGTTCATGTACGCACCAGGATCGCCTTCATCTGCGTTGCAGATGATATATTTGCGGTCCGCCTTGACTTTGGTCATGAACTCCCATTTGTTGCCGGTCGGGTAGCCCGCTCCACCGCGTCCGCGCAGCTTTGACGCCTTCATCTGTTCGATGACGGACTCAGGTCTGCCGTCGATCAGCACTTTGTATAGTGCCTGGTATCCTCCGATTGCGATGTATTCCTCAATGTCGTCGGGATTAATGAAGCCGCAATTCCGCAGAACGATCTTTTTCTGGCTTTTAAAGAACGGAACATCGTTCCAGAGCGGAATCTCCGGATAACCGCGCCCGTATTTTATCGAGGCCGTAACGTGATCCCACTCTTCGACTTTGCAATAAATGAGATCCGGCGGGAGATTTCCTCTGGATACATCATTCAGAATGCGTTCCGCATCGTTCGCTTGCACTCGATGCAAGATCACCAGCGGGAAGCCAGGCAGCCGTATGTTTGCTAACGGCTCCTGAAAACAGGCGCCAAAGCATCCCACACCGGCCAGCACCGCATTGATGCCACTACGCTCAATGGCTTCCGCGAACGCGTGATACAGGCCTTCCGCACCGTTGCCTCTACCGCACGTGCCCATCCCGATCCCGATTCGGGGCACTGCAGGGACTAGTTTCGCCAGCCCGGCTTCCCGCACAGCACTGAAAGCGCCAATGTCTTGAATTCGAGGCATCAGTAACTCTCCCGCTCAAGAGTGCTAATTTCTCGTTGGAGGGTGCGTTCGTTCACATGGCCGCAGATGCGGTGGTTCACCTCCACCACCGGTGCCAATGCACATTGCCCAAAGCACGCTACGGTACGAACCGTGTATTTGTGGTCCAGCGTCGTCAGCAAAGTCTTGTCGTCCTCGCTGGTTTCGCTTGCATCCTCAAGCCCCAGTCCGAGGGCCAGACGAACGCTCTGTAGCAGGTTGCGCGAACCTCTGGTGTGGCAGGCCGTTCCACGGCAGATGCAGATCGTGTTGTCGCCCTGCGGCTGCAGGTTGAACAGCGCGTAAAAGGTAACCACGCTGTAGATACGCGAGAGTGCAATGTTGGTCTGCGCCGCGATGTACTCCAGCGTTTGCACAGGCAGATATTTGTTGGGGTGGTGTTCCTGGACCGATTCGAGAATGCCGAGCAAAGCTCCCGGACATCCCGTTCGGCTAGTGATGACCTGATCGACGAAAGCCCGCTCCCCCTCGCTGAGACGCTCCTGAGACGCTGTGTGCATGGCGCTCCTTTCGCAGAACCAGCACTCTTTGCTACCACGCGAAAGCCATTGCCGCGCGTGAATGAAAAACACACGCTTTCAATTTGAAATACTAGACAGAGGGCAACAACCCTGCCGTGACTCGGATCACGAAAGTGGGTGACGCTGAATTAGTGCAATGCTGCAGCAAAACTTTCCTGAATTGCTTGTTTTGCCGGCGCGCGATTGCAGAAGGATTGGCTTCCTGCTACCGGCAGCAACGGTCCAACGATTGGCGAGTGTGCGGGACCACGCAACGCAGATTGCGTCACACCTATGACGAGGAGGCTTTAAACAATTTCGCAAGGCTATCGATGTCGGCGGGGAGCGTACTCCTCCTACTGTACGATCCACCCGAAGATGACGGGCAAGGTTGTGGTGCAGTGAACGCGTGTACACGCTAAGTTCTCAGGCTCAAAAACTCAGCTTCAACGAGAATTCGATCACACGCGGGGAACCCAGCGCGAACACTCCGGAGCCCAGACCCAAGCGGTTGCTGCTTGGCTGCCCATTCGAAGTTGGGCAGGTCGGAGTCGTGCCATTGACCGATCCGCAAGCCCCGTTCAGCACTCCGCTCAAAGGGTTCCCAGGTCCGTCAAAATTCGAGAAATTCATCACGTTAAAGAATGAGACCCCTGGCTGCACCTCGAATCTATCCCTGAACTTATAGATCCAGTTTAGATTAACGTCGAAGGCGCGCAACCATACCATCCCGGCTTCGTCATAGAGAGCGGTAGGTACGGTCTGTTGCACTCCTTGCAGGTTCTGCAATTGCCCGAGCGTGAACAATCCACTGGTGATCAGCGTCTGCCCGGCGGGAGTCGGCTGACCGGCAAAGTTGTGGTTGTAAGCGTTGATCACAGTGTTGATGTTGTTGGCGCTAACGCCGTGCCCAAACGAGCCGACATTAGTGCCGGGAAGCACATCGCCGACGCCGCCGTTCGAGGCAAAGCTACCGTCGCCAGTGCCATCGCCGGTAACGTCGGTCACGAAGATGCCGCCGGAATTTCCGGTTGGGCTCAGGGTAAGCGTTACCGGCAGGGGGCTGTAGAAATGGCCAATCATACCCAGGCGGAAGTGATAGGGCAGGTCCATGGTGCCGCCGAAAGAGATCTGGTGCTTGCGGTCGAGCCCATTCGGGCCTAGATAGCGCTGCGGGCTATTGAAGTCTGTGGCGATGTTGATGAAGTCATTGTCGGTCGCCGCCGCGATGTAGCGCTCCAACTGATAGGAAACTTGCAGGTCGAAGTTTCTCGCTCCACTAAACGGATGCTCCAAGTGCTGCTTCAGTGACAACTGCAACGCAGTGTTCTTCGCGTAACCGATGGGGAATAGCATCTGGTTGGCGCCGAGATTCGCGTTAATGCCGGGGAAGGCGGCTCCGGTGGCTTGCGTGAGGCAGGTCCCGTTGGCTCCGCCACAGGTGAAGCTCGCAGGGAATCCTCCAAGCGAGGAATATCCCGAATCGAGTCCGCCGGAAAGCGGCGTTCCATCAGCCGCGAACTGGGGCGATGCAAAGCTCGAAATGGTAGCCCCAGCTGCAATGGCACAATTAATTGCTCCAGCTGAATAACCTCCCGGACAACCAAACTGTGCCGTTGTAACCGCGACGGCGTTTTGTGCCGCGGCTAGGTTGAAGAAGCGAGCGTCGCCCACGTGGTTGGTATCAATCGCGATCAGCGTGTGCGTTTCAATGTTGCGCAGATAATCAGCTGTAAGAACCATCCCCGGCCGTATCTCATGCTGCAAGCCGGCGTTTATTTGCAGGGAGCGCGGGCTTACATAATTCGGCGCTAATAGATCTGTACCCGTAGCGTCGAGGCCGTCCGCCAACGTTGTACCGATGAACGAGGGGTTACTCGACGGCCCGGCGGCCAGCGTGGCCGCTTGATACTGCGCTTGGAGCGCGGAGATCTGGCTAGCTACGCTTCCAATAGGCTGGCCACAAAACGAGGGTGTGACGGTGGTGGGCGTGGCTCCGGGCGGGGAAGGTAGCGTCAGCGAAACCGCGCTGCCATTGGAGCAAACCGTGGTATCCGCCAGGAACAAGCCCTTCTGTAGACGCGCTGGCCGGTCGAATTCAATGTTGTTCCAGATGGAGTTTTCGTAGAAAAGGCCGGCGCCAGCCCGGAATACCGTTTTGCCCTTGCCGGAAGGATCCCAGGCCAAGCCGACTTGCGGCGCGAAGTTGAGGTTTGGCTGACGCACTCGATTGCCCAGATCTGAATAGTACTGATTGTCGAACTGATTCAAAGCCGAGATCGGCCCTAGGTCGCTGTCGGTGCGTCCCGAATCGCGCACGTATCGCAGGCCGTAGGTAAGAGTGAAGTTCGGTTTCAATTTCCAGGCATCTCCAACATAGAACGAAATCCGATTGTCCGGGCCGCTGCCGCCTGCTGGAAATCCAAAGGCTGGTATTTCCGAGGCATAGCCCTGTCCATTACCCAGAGAAACGCTGGTGACTGGATAATTCAGCGGATTCGCTGCGCCACCCGGAAAGCACGGGGGGACGTTGGGGCCGCAGGAGCTGGCGGCGAAGGCCTGGGTGGTGTTGTTGAGCGGCGAGCCGACTGCTGGAGCTAGCGCCAGAAAACTCGCGAAGCCTCCGCCGAAGATATGGTTAAATCCGCCGCCGTAGCGGATGATGTGCGCACCGAGTGCCCGGCTGCCGTCATACTTGATTTGATGGTCGGACTGGTAGGTCTGCTGCGGCGCCAGGAAGCTCGGACCCGAACAAAACGAATCCGCGCCGGAGGTCAGGCAATCGGGGTCGCCTCCAATGGCCAACTCAATACTAGGAAGCGGATTAAAGATGTTGGTTCCCGCAGTTGCATCCACGATTCCATTGCGGAATTTTGTATAGCCGAAGCGAATGCTGTGCGTGTAGCTCCCAGTGTTAAAGTCCAGTCCCATGGCATGGACTGGCGTGTGATTCACATTGGCAAAAGGCTGGAAGCTATTGGGGATGATGGCCAGCACACTGTGATTTTGATCGTAGGAGAAGCGATAGAAAAACTTGTAGTTGTTGTTGATCTGCCAGTCGAGGCGTCCGATGCCTTCCACCTCGCGGAAGGGAGAGCTGTAACTGCCGACGAGCTCGGAAAACGGACCGCCCGGCAGGACTGGATTGAGTAGATCCTGCTTAGTCCGCTCGGCATCCAGGAAGAAAAACAGCTTGTCCTTGAGGATGGGTCCGCCAAAGTTCCCGCCATACTGATTGCGCTGGAAAGGATTGTCGCTGCCGCCGGGCAGATTGGCGTCGAGAGTCTGGTCGCGGAAAGCGTAGTATCCCTCGCCATGGTATTTATTCGTCCCCGATTTGGTGGTTACGTTCACCGAGCCGGAGGAGGTGAGTTCGGTGGAGAGATCGAGCGAGGACTGCTGAATCTGAAATTCCTGGATGCCGCTGGCGGGCACGTTTTGCGTGGTTGTGCCTACCGTTTCATCGCTAATGTCGAGCCCATCCACTTCGATGCGGGCGGTGCGTCCGTACCGGCCGCCGAATGAAATGGAAGAAAAACCATTTTTGGTGGGATCAAAGTTCCCGCCGTCCTGAATCTGCACTCCCGGCTCCAGTTGTGCGAGGTCCAGAAAGTTCCGGCCATTTATGGGGAGGTTTTCGATCTGTTCCGTGGTCAGCACCCCTTGCACTGTTGCCTGCTGCGTGTTGACGGCAATCTGAGCGCCCTGCACCTCGACGACCTGGGTGGCTTGTCCGAGTTGCAGTTTGACGTTCCCTGAAGCGGTCACACCCACTTGCACGGTCACCGCAATCTCCGACGTTTTGAATCCTTGAGCTTCGACTTGCAATGTGTAATCGCCCGGAGTCAACGCACCCGAGGTATATGCCCCCGCAGACGTGGATTTGGTGATAATCACACGGCCAGTAGCCTTATTGCTGATTGATATCTTTGCGCCACTCACTACAGCGCCCGAAGGATCGGTAACCAAACCTTGAATGCTGCCGGTGGAAATTGTCGTTTGAGCAAGCAACGGCAGAGAGCACAGCACGATACAAAACAGGGAAACAGACGCAACGCAAATCCGCGGCATGCGGCGGAGCAAAGGTCGGACCGACACCATGGGCACCATCCTTATTAGTTTGTCTGCCAACGATTTGATGCTAAGTCTAACTTTCGACTTCGGGCTTGAAAGCGGTAACCAATTGTAAACCGACTTTCGCCTGCTTGGACGTTGAAACGATTTCATCGAGCGCAACAACTTTTGGGTCGCGCCAGATTGAAGATGACTGAAAAGAGAAGCCTGTAACAACTCCATGCTCTGATTCCGTTCGTGCGTGAACTGTTGTATCGGACGGCGACACATGCAATGTCAAGATCCAAGCGAAAGAGCTACATCAAACTCCGAGAGCACGAGTTGATGGCTTTATGGGGCAGCTCGAAGTTGAGATTCGAAGCGTGGAGGGAGAGAGTGCGGTGGGAAACTGAAAGTCATACGACGGTAATAATAACTGAGAGCTGATTTCCTTAATCATCACTGAAATCATCGTTAAGAAACATCGCCCGTTCCGTCAGAAACGGATAAATGTTTGAAAGAATTGGTGAGCGCGGCAGGATTCGAACCTGCGACCCATGCCTTAAAAGAGCGGGCGATCTCGGACCTGCCGCGCATATTCAATAACCTACGGTTACCCAGAGCCTAGCAAATCGGGTAAAAAGGTCCTTGTTCGGGCCTTAATCGTCACGCTAATAAACATTCGTCTTCGGGAGACCTAGCGCAGCCGAGTTCGGCCGTTCTTCGGCTCATTTTATCAACACTCGCGTGAGCCGAGGTCTTGCCCGGTGTTCCGGGTTCGATATGACCGTGCCACAGCCGTCATTCGTTGACTGGCAGATGCCGCGTCCTTAAGATGAAGCGACTCGGAAGCCACACCTGCTGATGATCGGCCAGACCATCGAGCACAAGCCGAGCGTGCGCAAGATCAAGTTGGCATTTTGTTGTTTCACTACTTCACTATTTGGGGGTGTTAACGTGGGAAGATTGCAGGCGGTTGCAGTTTTCTGTGTTTTGGTGGCTCCCTTCGTGGTGCCTTCGAGGGCACAGACTACGCCAGCGAATCCGAACGCCGCCAAGCAGATTACGATCGTCCGTGCCGCACACCTGCTCGACGTGCGCGACGGGCGCGTGCTGGAGAACCAGGCGGTTTTGGTTGAGGGAGATCGCATTCGCCAGGTCGGACCTGCGGCCAGTATTACTAATGAGTTTGGCCACGGTGCCACAGTAATCGACCTAGGAAACTCCATGTTGTTGCCCGGTCTGGTCGACTGCCACAATCACATCCTCGGCAATCCCAAAGATCAATCTCCCACCGCAGATTTGCGGATGTCTTCTCCACTACAGACGCTCTGGGGATTGCACAACCTGCAGATCTGGCTGGCCCACGGATTCACCACCTTGCGCGACGCTGGCGAGTCCGACCTTGCCTATGGACAACTTGCACTTCGCAACGGCATTAACCAAGGACTGGTACAGGGACCGAGAATTGTCTCTGCCGGCAACTTTATCTCACTCACTGGCGGCCACGGTGATGCCGATCCGCTTGCCCCCGACCAGGCGTTGGCGCGCCGGCCCAACCTCGCCGACAATGTGAACGAAGTCGGTGACGCCGTCCGCCGCGATATCAAGTACGGCGCCGACTGGATCAAGCTGATGGCCACCGGTGGTGTCATGGACACGACGAGCGACTTCAACGTGCAGGAGCTTAGCGAGGAACAGATGGCTATGGCGGTCGAAATCGCGCACCGCGCTCGCAAGAAAGTCATGGCTCATGCGGAGGGTACTGAGGGCATTAAAGCGGCAGTGCGGGCCGGTGTCGATTCCATCGAGCACGGCACGATGCTCGATGAAGAAGGCGCCACGCGCATGCAGCAGAAAGGTACCTGGTTGGTGCCCACGCTCTACACGTTTCAGCACGGCGTCGCAGTTGGAGCGTCTCTCGGCGCCGACCCTGCATCCGTCGAAAAAGGGAAAAAGGTCCTCGGCTATCAGCAGACTGCGTTTGCCACCGCCTTGAAGCATCACCTGAAGATCGCCTATGGCGTGGACGACGATCCTGATTTCGTCTCGAAAGAGTTCGGCGCGCTGGTTCGGGGCGGCATGAAGCCGCTTGACGCCATCCAGGCTGCCACCGTGCGAGCATCTGAGCTTCTCGGCATGTCAGACCAGATCGGCACACTGGAGATGGGAAAGTATGCTGACGTGGTTGCCGTCACCGGTGACCCGCTGGTCGACATCCAGGCCATGGAAAGCGTTGTCTTCGTAATGAAAGGCGGCGTGGTGTTCAAAATGCCTGCCCAGAAATAAACCGCGAATGTAAGGATTGCCTTCCTGCATGGCACAAGGGATACCGCCAGGCGAACCAGGCACTCTGGTTCGACTCCCGTCACTTTTGTTGTCGAATGACAAGCAAACCTTCCCTAATCGGGTAAGGTAAGGGTTGCTGACCAACCGGGAGTGATCGTCTTGTGGCTCAAATTGAGATGCTGGATATGGCTACTTCTAGCTTGCTGTAGGTTCAGATACATTGTCGATAGGGCCGGGATGTCAAAGCCGGATTCGGGGACGATTAAGAGGAGGAACAAACATGGTCCAATCGGGTGTGCGCAAGAAAGAATGCCTGAGGATTCTGTTCTGGCGAATCGCCTGCGCCTTATTGTTCACCGCGGCTCCTCGCCTGCAGCGGCACAGTTCAAGGCCTGGGTCGTGGCCAAACTCCCCGACACGCCTGAGGGTCTCGGAATCGATTCGCATGGCAACCTCTACGCGACACTATTAATAATGCATATTGGGGAAATCGTCATGCTCAAGGATGACGGGAGCTACGATCACATCGCATGGGTACCGTCGAAGGAAGAAAGCGGAAAGGGAGACCTGATCGGACTCGATCTTGACCAGTCTGGCAACATTTATGTCGCATACACGGGCCACTCGAAACATGACTTCAGGAAGGATCTGGCGAATCCGTTCCACCCCGCTTGCCGGGACGCGACGGTGACGCAGTCTGGCGTTTATAAGATCGACGCCAAGACCAGAAAAGTGACGCCTCTCGCGACAAAAGTGGAGGGTTGGGCCTTTTTGCTATCCGGATGATGTTGCGATCGACTCGAGCGGCAACGTGTACATGACAGATCTCACGTACTCCGGAATTTGGAAAATTTCTCCTGATGGGAAAAGGGTGGACCTGTGGTCGGCACATCCTCTGCTCAATTGGTCTGCCAAGCCTTATTCGGGATTCCCCCTAGGCGTAAATGATCTCGTGCTCGATAAGCAAGAGAAGAACATCTATGCCGTTACCGACGGCGACCCCCTGGTACTCAGGATCCCGATAAAGGATGATGAGACGGCCGGTGAACCTGTGCCGTTGCCTTACGGATTCTCAGCATTCGATGGGATCGAGTTGGACGCCAAAGGCAACACCTACGTATCGGAGATTTTGGTAAATCAGATCTGGTCCTTTCACCAGACGGTTCGCAGCGCATCCTGATAGCCACTAAGCAGAACGCTCCGCTGGACAACAACACCAGCTTGGTTTGGAAAGGAGATGTTCTTTGCACAGCCAACCTCGGCTTCACCCACGCCAACCCCGAGGAAGCAGACCGCACGGTGGTCTGCATGAAGCGTTTCCCCCTGCCGAAATAGTTGGATTATGGAAGAGTAGCCGACTAATCGGGAGTTAATCGCCACTCCCTAGGCCGTTTGCCCTGTGGACCAACATTGCCGTGATCTCGCTGGGACCTGCTCTGGTGACAAATTCGGCGGCTACAATTGCATTATGAGGCGCTCAGTGCTAGATTACCGGCCGGCCCGCACTTGCTCAGGATAAACCCGGCAACATCGCAGCACTTGAATTCCAAACACCGAAGGATGGCCGCCGACTGCAAGGAACCCTACGGCACACAAGGTTGCTGCGAGCTTCATGGTATTCATCCGCAAGAAACGCAACGAAGGGGAAGGCGATCTGATCGTCGCGAATGCGGATGGCTCCGGGGAGAAGCTTTTGTCCAAGCAGAACACGCGCTTGTACGATCCGGCATGGGCTCCCGACGGAAAAAGCATCGTGGCATCGGAATTTATTGCCGACCAATCCGCATTGTCTGCGCTGGATCTTTTTGATCCTTCGACGGGCGAGAAACGGACATTCAAGAAATCCGACCTGCGTCTGGAGTCTCCCTTGTGGCTGCCCGATCAAAGCGGCATCCTCGTGGTGGCCAGCGGCCGGGATTCGAATTTCAATCGCAGTCAGATCGGCATTATTTCTTACCCGCAACGTGTTTACCGGCCGGTCACCAATGACACCAATTCCTATCCCAGCATCAGTCTCTCGACGGATGGCAAGACCATTGCGACGGTGCAATCTCAATACGTAGGAACCCTTCAAACCGCACCGTACGATGCCACGGGTGCGGGAAAACCGGCTACCATCAGCAGTCGTCCGCCCACGAACTGGTTCGGCTGGACGCCCGACGGCAAACTGCTGGTAGAGCAGGAAAGTGGCATCTTTCAAATGAACGCCGACGGCAGCAATCGCGCGCCGCTGCTTCACGATGATAGTCCTTCCTTCGGCCCGATCTCCTGCGATCACGGGCGCTATGTCATTTTCGCGTCCGCGTCCCGCGGCGGCGGCAATTCGCTAAATATCTGGCGAACGGACGCCACGGGCGGGAACCTGAAACAGCTCACGACGGGCACCGATGACGTGCCGGCCATGTGCTCGCCCGACGGGAAATGGCTGGTTTACGCCAGCTACGATTCAGGAAAATTTGTGGCGAAAAGAGTTCCCGTGGACGGGGGAGCTCCGACGCAACTTTCAGAGGCGTTGCTCACCTGCGGCTGCGTCAACGTATCGCCGGACGGAAAGTATCTGGCATTTCAAACGCAGCCCACAACCGGGGGCGCGGTCGTCATTAAGATTCTGGATTTTGAAACACTGCAGCCGGTGAAAATGATCGAACGCGATCCGCGCGCGGGCGGCGAGATTCGCTATACCTCGGACGGGAAAACAATCGGTTACCCGATTCGCGAGAATGGCTTGTACGCCCTATGGGTATCGCCCGTGGACGGCTCACCGGGTCATCGCGTCACCGAGTTTGAAACGGATCACATTGCAGACTTTCACTGGACTCCGGACGGCAAAACACTGGGCTTGCTTCGTACCCATAACGATAGCGACGTTGTGCTCCTGCGCCAAACCACTTCTTCTCACTGAACATCTCTGATTGCATGTACAGCATTGGGAATTGACTGAGGGGACGATCTCCCCGTTCGGCGAGAAACTGCCATCGTCAGGCGCGCCCCGTTCCTAGCAGGGAATTGACCGATGCGATGCCAATCGGATCATGCACCGCCACGGCCTCACTTCGGCTCCGCCCCAGGCGTAGCGCCCGAAAAACGGGCTACTCTTCCCTAATCTTGTAAGGGAAGGTTTGCCGACCATCTGCCCAGAATCACGGACAGGCCACGTTGTGAAGACCTAGCGTATCCGATCTTCCGTCTCATTTGGGTAATTGAGGAAATGGCGCTGCTCATTGACGACCGCCTAGCGCCACGTTCTTTGTGGGTGCGTTAATCGGGTAACCCGACACGGCGTACGAATTGTCCAAATCGCGGATCCTTACGCAGTGGCTCGAATCTTCGACCCGCTTTGAGATATATAAGTTGAGGGTCCCTCTCCTCGTAAGCCTTTTCCAGCCAGGCGAAAGCCTCATTCGATTCCCCCAAAGCTCCATAAAGGATCGCGACCGAAGCGGAGGGAACAATACCTTGCTGGTGCATCCGCTCCAGTTTCACCAGTATTCTTCTTGCCTCCTCCCGCCTGCCCGAGACAGCATAGGCGAAACCCAGGTCCAGCTGAATATCCGTGTCCGCCGCTCCTGAGAGTTCCAGCGCCTTTTGAAACTCTCGAATGGCTTCGTTCTGTTTTCCGCTATACAGGTATACCCAGCCCAGGGTCTGGTGAGCCGGTGCAAAGTGGTCATCCAGTTCCAGGGTTTGCTGCACTTGCCGGAGCGCCTCATCGTAACGCCCGCCAGCCAGCAATCTTCCCGCCAGGGCGTTGTTCAGAGGCAGGGACAGAGGGTCGAGTTCCCGGGCACGCATGGCCTCAGCGATCCCCTCATTGAATCGCCCGGTGTACGTCAGATAACCGGCATACCAGTTGTGAGCTGGGGCGTAGCCTGGATTCAATTCCAAAGCCTGTTTGTATTCTCTCTCTGCTGCGGGCCAGTCCCAATCATAGGTCTCCTCGATGAAGGCTAGAGAGGCATGCGGTTCCGCCAAGGAGTTGTCCAGTTCGATCGCTTTCAAAGCTGCTTTCCTTGCACCTGACAAAGCATCTTTCGATGGGAAACCGCCGCGGAATCCGAGCATTGCGTAGGCCTCCGCCAGCCCGCTATAGGCCGCGGCATAGCCTGGATCGTTCGTGATCGCCTGCTGGAACGCCGCGATACTTTTGTGGAGCGCATCCTCGGTTCGCTGGCTGAAGTAGTAACGGCCCTTCAGGTAACTCTCGTAAGCCTCAGGATCGACCGGGGGCCGGGATGCCAGACGCGCTCGCTCCTCGGGTGTGAGATTCAGTTCGATCTGCTCAACGATATTCCGAGCGACTTCCTCCTGCACTTCGAGAATGCTTTGGTACTCTCGATGATATTCTCCCGCCCAAATGTGCTCATCCGTCGCGGCCCGAATCAATTGAGCGTGAACTCGGATTTGGTGTCCTTCTTGCACCAGCGATCCTTCAACAATCGCATCGACCGAGAGCATCTTGGCAATCTCTGGCACTGAAAGCTGGGTGTTCTTGAAGTGCATAGTCGAAGTACGAGATATAACCCGTAATCCGTGAATCCTGGAAAGTCGCCCGATGAGCTCCTCGGTCATGCCGTCTGCGATGTAGTCCTGCGACGGATCTCCGCTCAAGTTTTGCAAGGGAAGCACTGCCAAAGATCTGACTTTGGGTCGGTTTGCATCCCCTGCGCGGACCCGTGTTGCGACGTAGGCAAGCGTAGCGAGTGCGGCGAGTACAGCCGCCGCGGAGCTCAGAACAAGCCAGCGGCGTCTTCGCGGAACTGTCGTTTGCCGGTCATCCGCGGCCGCCGGCGTTTGCAGGGCTGGTTCCTGGTCCTCGTCGAGACGGAGTTTGCGACCTTGCCGCCAACCATCGAGCTCGGAACTCAAAGCGTAGACGGAGCCTCGCTTATGGTGCAGGTGCCGGTGGACAGGCATCCCCTCCTGCTTCTCCCAGCGCTGGACGGTCGTCACGTCCCGGTGCAGGTAGAGCGCAATCTCCTTCCAGGAATCAAGCCGACGCTCGGACGGGTTCTCGGAAAGCGATTTGTCGAGGGACGGTTCGTCCATTGGCTCTCCTGCAAGGCGTCAGGAGACAAGCGCACCGATTGTAACGCCTAGGGTGGTAGCGGCAAAACACGGCATTTGGCTGCAAACGGGCCGTTCCGTTTATTGCTGTTTGCTCAATGTCCTGGGATCACTCAGTCTGTGCATGGCGTGTCGGGCTACGACTCGCTGGAATGCAAATGCCCGCCTTTGATCTCCGATGGAGGCTCTCGGCGGCGCGATCAGTGTTCCAAGATTTCTGGAGGCCGCTATGTACAGCAAAGTTTTCTTCTGGTCGGTAGGGGCGTGGGTTCTCGTGCTCGCGCTAGGGACAAGTGTCGTGGCGCAAAATCGAGGCCCCGAGCACTTTCGTGGCATTATCAACGACTTCACGGCTGCGCACGACGCGAAAGGCAAGCCCAGCGGTCCGTGGGAACTCCATGGCGTATGGCGTCTGGACTTGAGTAGAGATGGCGGCACGGCGGAGTTCTCGGCTGCCTTAACCATGGAAAATTCCGACTACTGGCTTTTGATTAATCCCAACCCGCCTGCCGATCCCGACTCACCGGCAACACGTACTCCGCATACCCACCACATCACCATGAAGGACGCTCAAGTCACGTGGGATCCGAGCTTAGTGTCCAGTGGCTGCCCCACTGCTAGCTACAAACCTCCCACTACAACTGGTTTCATGATCACGGGGTCGGCAAGTGTTACAGGAAATGGAGGCTACCCACCATTTGCCCCTGAGGGTCAGCTATCGCCGCTCACGGTTTGCGTAACGGGAGGAACCCAGGCTCGATTTTCGAACATTACACTGATATTCGGCGCACCGGCGAGCAGCCATTTCGGCTCGCAGGCGATCAACGGCGCCGTTCGTTTCCGGGAATAACTTCGCCGCGATCACGCATGATGCTGTGACGGACACGGATCTCGTCTGCCGTGTCCGTCCTTCGTCGTATGGCCGTTGTCAAATTCGGACCGCTACTCTTCCCTAATCTTGTAAGGTAAGGTTTGCCGACCAACCGCGAACCACGACAGTTTCCTTTGGAGGGCGGCAGGCCCTAGAATTCCGTGATGCGTATCGCAATCCTATCCGACATTCATGGGAATCGAACGGCGTTTGAAGCAGTCCTGGCGGATCTGCAACAAACCTCTCCCGACTTGATTCTCCACGGCGGTGATCTCGCAGACGCCGGTTCGAGCCCCGTGGAGATTGTTGATCGCATTGGCGATCTCGGCTGGCAAGGTGTGGTGGGCAACACTGATGAAATGCTTTTCCGGCCCGAGTCGCTGGAGGAGTTTGCGAGCCAATCGTCGGCGCCGCTCTCCCCTTGGACGGCGATCCGTCAGATGGCGGCGGCGACCCGTGCCATGCTAGGAGAGGAGAGGATCGCGTGGCTGCGCGGATTGCCGCGCGTTCAGATTCAAGGTCCGATCGCGCTGGTGCACGCCAGTCCCGAGAGTCTTTGGCGAGCTCCGACACCAGAAGCGACCGATGCTGAGTTGGAATCGGTTTACGGGCCGCTGGGCCAGCCGATTGCAGTCTACGGGCACATTCATCGCCCCTACATTCGAAGCATTCCAAGTCCACAACTTCGAGAAAGGCTTGTCGCCAACACCGGCAGTGTTAGTCTTTCGCATGATGGCGATCGCCGCGCCTCCTACCTGCTGATGGAGGGGCCCAGTCCAACGATCAGACGCGTGGAGTATGACGTAGAGAAGGAGCTGAAGGCTCTTTCCTCTTGTGGTTTGCCTCATGCCGATTGGATTGCGAGGGCCCTCCATACCGGCTCTCCCCAGATGCCGTAGCAATCCGCTCAGCGTCCTGCCTGATCGGCAAGGTTTATCGTGGGTTCTCGGTGCTTGACGGGAACCACAATCGGCAACGGAATGTTTGCCGACAACCCACGAAGTGCAACCTAACCAGCCGAGGCTGCGGCGTCCAGCGCTGGCGGTTTGGCGCCCTTGATCACCAGCCATAGCATGAACGCTATCTCACCGAAGAAGGCGGGCTGAGAGTAGGTATTCACCTTGTCTTGATATTGCGGCAACAGGACGCTCGTAAGGCTCAGGATCACCCAGGCGAAGCCGGCAAGGGCAAGCCAGACGCCAAGGAACCGCGGCAGGAAGCGCGACCTGTATACAAGCATGGCGAGGGGAAAGAGCCACAGACCCCAAAATATTTCGGCGACAACCAGTCCCTGGCCATGCAATTTGAGGAACAGCATAGCCAGAGCCTCCCGCTGAGGCTTTTCGAGTATAGATAGGAAGTCAGCCCCGCGCACCAGGACGAGGGCAGCGATTGAGTTCAGCTCATTCAGAAAAGCTATGGGGATCGAGACCACAATCAGTAACACCATGAGCCAGGCGTGCCGCTGGTTGACCCCCTTGAGCAGGTCGTACAAAGCCAGGGCCACGAAAATAAAACCGGCCATGCCGATAAGTTGGCCCGCGATGCCGAGGCGAAAGAGCGTCTCGGAGGCCGAGATGTTGTTGGCCGTCGCCATTGCGTTTCCGTGGACGATCAGCTTGCCGGGGACATAGCCCATGGCGAAGAAGCCGACTATTGACGCGAGTACATACAGCATGCCTGCGAATCTGCCTGGGTTCCTGGTGGAAGTCATGTGTCCTCGCCGGTGAGAGTTCAGCGTTAGATACGGCGGAGGCCGTCAAAATGTTCCGCCACACGACGGAAACAGGCGGTCAAAACCTCTGGGGCCGCTAGATGTGGAACACTCAATTCACTAGTATTTAACTCCAACGTAAGGGAGGATGCCGACACGCGAACCGCGCGGCGATCATCGAGAAAGTCGTGGAGCACCAGCCTTGAAACATCATTCCTTCGAGAACGACTATGCTTTCATGTTCAGACGGAGGTCCGAAACACGATGAGCAGATTCGGTACGATCCAAGACGCGATAAATGCCAGCTCACGCAGAACAAGGCAAGCGCAAAGCCACCAGCGCGCATCGAGAAGCTGATTGCTGCGATCCGCACTCGGCTCTCATGTTTGGAAACCATCGGAAAGCTGAGCGGTGAGCTGAGACCTGCCGGGATGAACGCGGGACAGTTCGTACCCGGGAAGGTTGCGCCCAGGGCTATATAGCGCAAGTCAATGTGAACATGCCCGGCACCGCCCATGAGGGACCCGCAGAACTTCATCCGAATTTTACGAGACATCTACCGCTTGAACGAGCAGACCGAAGATCGCGAGAACACCAAGCCGAAGATCGCTCCAGTCATGTGACCTTCGAATCCTTCCACTAGGTGGACGGATCCACTGCGCAATCCACGCCGCAGGTAAGCATGAGTCGCTTCGAGACGCACTAAAAGCCGCGTCAGTGAGCTGACCTGAATGGTCGTAGTTGTTGCGGTCACCCCGCACTGCGAAGATAGGAATCACTGTTTCCGCCGACGAGCAGGTTCACCAGTACATTCTCTCAATTCGAGCACGCCCAAGTCGTTGAGGTCTGGTTTTCCCGTCGCGGGGTTGGCAACAGCACCTCGGGCCGTCCTGTTGTCCGACCCCAGGCGGGCTAACGATTCAGCGGATTCTGCGTCACAGTTACCTAACGACCGGGCGAAGAGTCACCTCAAGCGCATCAGGTGACCGCTGACACGGACCGCATGGAAGTGGAACAAGAGATCCGCAGGGCCGAAAACGCCCGCGCCACAGAAATCGCTGAAGGTTCAGGCCTAGGTGGCTCCCGACGTCTGCGAGCAGTTGATGAAGTTGCGCGT
>PLHQ01000032.1 GCA_003138975.1 Acidobacteriaceae bacterium
GCCCGCGGCGCTGAGTCGGCTTGCAATACGAAGATGCCGCGCAGCGTCGTGTCATCCAGGAAAGGCCCAGCTATCACAAGTTTGGGTTCGGCCGCCATCCTACGGATATTGGCCATGTGCTCTTCCTGCAGCTTTTCGCCCGTTTCTTTACTCAGTTGCGGAGCATTGGCGGGACGATTCAGCAGTACCAAGAAGTACTGCGCAGGTTTTGCCTTCAGTTCGGGTTTCACTCGCGCGAAAGCCGACCCTGCAAGCGCGATCAGACTGATCAGAAGCACGCCCCTGAAAGAAACTCTTCCCATGAGCTGTACTCGGAAAATAGTGTCAGGCGATTCTAGTTTACTCGGACGTAGTCGCAGATGAGAACTGTAAGATCGTCGTCCTGTGAGGCCGACCATCGCTGGACCGAGGAAATGATCTGATCCGAGGCGGCCGATGGCGGAAGGTCGGCCGTTTGCCGGAGTAGGGCGGACAGAGCATCCTGTCCAAAGAAATCTCCAATGGGGTTGGCTGCTTCGATGAGGCCATCGGTGTAGAGCAGGAGGCGATCACCAGGTTCCAGCGGGTGCGCGGCGTTGGTGTACGTCGCAGAGTCGAAGGCGGCGAGGATCAAACCATTCTCGGCAATTTCGATCACCTTTCCGTGGCGCAGCAGAAGCATGGGCGGATGCCCCGCTGCCGAATATTGGAGTGTCCTGGACGTGGAATCGAGATGAACGTAGGCGGCGGTGACGAACTGGTTCTGGGTATTGCCGAAGAGAACGGCGTTCATTCCCGCCAACAATCGAGCGGGATCGGCGGCGTTGGCGCGCTGCGAGGTTGCCGCTACTTTCACCATCGAGGCGATGAGGGCGGCAGGAACGCCGTGGCCGGAGACGTCAGCGATAAGCAGCCCGGCCTGCCGGTCGTCGGCCACGATGAAGTCGTAGAAATCTCCAGCAACCGAAGTCATCGGCACGTAACGGGCGGCGACGTGGAAGTTGGCGGAGTTGGGGAACCCGGTGGGCAGAATTGACAACTGCATCCGCCGGGCCACTTCAAGTTCCTTTTGAATCTCGCTGAGCTGCAGGTCCCGCTGCAGGGTCTGGCGCGCGGCCACATATCCGAGAGTCCCCAGAAGCACCACAAAACCAATTGGCTCTACGTCGGGGAGCCGGAGCCCGAGCGCACTCCGGATGTTCTCCCATAAAACGAAGGCCACAAAAATCAGCAGGCCGGGGCGGATCACCAGAAGATCCTCATTATCCGACCTCCTGCCTATGGACCGCGAGGCCACAATAATTAGAGCTGCGATGATCGAGATATTGGCGATCTGGACAAAGATACGCTGCAGCCCGAAGGCGGCCGTCGCCAGCGCTAAAGAGCCCAGCACGATTCCCAGCGCGTAGCTCAAGATCGTGGCTTGGCGGCGGAGGAGCCCGGCGGCTTTGAAAAACAGGAATGCGGGAATTGCGACGGTAAAGTCGAGAGCGGCGCTGAGTCTTGGGTAGAGCGACGAGCCCTGCATGGTCAGCCCCATCAGGTTTGACACCATCCACATGCGCAGGCCATACAGAACGGCAAAGAGGGCAAAGTAAATCAACACAGGATCGAGCTTGCGGCGGATGGCGGAAAACGCCGCCGCGACCAGTCCCACCGACACGATCCCAGCACCCAGAAAGAGATTGGGCGCATCTCGATGAAAGGCCTGCAAGACCTGGTCCGCAGTCATCTCGGGAGCGGGCGCGCACATGAGAGAGGATGCTAAATCATTTTCGCCCCTCCCGCCGGCTCACTCCTAAGGGTAGTGGTGCGGTTTAAAACTGCACTCCTACCCTTACCCTCAGAATTCAACCCTGAGCGCTAGCCCAGTGCGGTTGCCAGCGTTCTCTGCGGTTTGCGGAGCGCTGAGGACGCCGAAGGTTGCCGGGACATCGATCTGCGCGGCGGGAGGAGCGAAGTTGGTGTGGTTGAACACGTTGGTAAACGTGGACTCGAAGCGCACTTTTACTCGCTCAGTGGGGTGGAAGGTTTTGGCAAGGCCGAGGCTGGCGGCGGTTGTGCCGGGACCCTGCAGGATGCCGACTCCAGCGTTGCCGAAGCGCCCGGCGCCAGCCGGAGTGGGCGCGAATGCGGCGAGGTTGAGGTATTGCGCCCGTGACTGACCTTGGTAGAAATTCGTCGAGACCTGATCGGGACGCAGGTACGCACCACGATTGACGACGTTGGTGTTGGACTCGTCGTAGGAATCGCTGATGCTCGGCGTGAGCCAGGGGCCGGTTTCAAGCAGAGTCACGGTGCTTAGTTCCCAACCGCCCAGCGCCGCGTTTTTCCAGCCACCGGTATTCAGGAAAGTGCGGCCCTGACCGAAGGGCAACTGGTAGAGACCGGTAAAAAGAAAACGCTGATGGCGGGTTCCTTCGACATTGCCGTAATCGCTGCGGATATTGAAGCGATCGGCGATAGGAATGCCATAGTTGACCTCAGCGGCGATCGCAGCGGCGAACTGGACAGCGACACCCCTCAAACGCCCGGTAGGAGCCGCGCCAAAGCTATCTCGCGTGCCAGAGTCGGCGCGCAAAAACTCCGGGCGGGAACTGTGGTGGTACATCCCAATGCCAAGACCGGCCCTCATCGTGGGGAGCTGGGAGCCGTGATCTACGTGCCACTTTTGCGGGAAGATCTGCCTGCGGTCGGAAGCAGCAAATAACACTATCGTAACAGCCGTTGTGACAGAGGTCACAACTAGCGCAGCCAGATGCGCGGTAGCCTGAAAACTGCGGCTNNCGACGGGCAGGAAAGCCAACGATTTGGAGGTAACTCATTGACGGCAAAGCTTCTTCTGGTCGAGGACAGCAGGTACTTAAGGATGGCAGCCCGGCAGGTCCTGAGCGACGCCGGTTTCACTGTCGTGGAGGCCAGCGATGGGGAAGAGGCCCTTCGAAAGGCTCGGGAGAGTGAGCCCGACCTCATCATTCTGGACATGCTGTTGCCCAAGTTAGGAGGCGAACGCGTGCTGCAATCTCTCCGGCAAGATCCAGCGACAGCTCGCATTCCGGTGATCGTGCTTAGCGGCCTTTCCCAGGGCAACGCCGGCAAACTGAAGGAAGCTGGCGCGACGGCATACATCGAGAAATCGAAACTCGACCTTACAAAGAGCGGTGAAAACTTAGTCCGCCTGGTGAATGCCACGCTTCGCAAGGCAATACCGCTGGTTGGAGCTAAGGGTTCGCATTGATTGCGCAGTTGGGCCGGACCACTCCCAAGCGGACGGGAAAGAAAGCAAGCCCACCGCGCGGGAACAGCCCCCCGCCTTGGTAGTAGCGGCATTACTGTCGAAACATCGCCTTTAAACTCACAACCGGCTTGGTGTGACCCAAAGGCCCCTCCCACATTTGTGACGAAGATCACGTTCCGCCGTGACGCCGGACAGTGCACCTTCTTAGGATTTCCAATGGAATCGAAGCAAGGTTGATCTTGTGTCTGTGGACAAATCCATTCGGCGACGTATCAGCGTTTTACTCATGTGTTGCATCGTGACCGGCCCCGCGGCCGCCTGGGACACTACATTCGCAACCTCCCCGCAACCAGCGCAAAGCAATGTCCAACAAGCTACAGCGAGTCTCAGTTTTGTGCGTGTATTTTCATCGGCTGATGATGTAAGACGCTTACATCCTATCCTTGATCGAACACTCGACATCATCGCGGGGCCGGCAGACCCTGTAATTCACGTGGATGCGTTGCAGTCACCATCCGCCGTGACGACAGACTCGAACCACCGTGTCTTCGTCGCCGATCCCGGTGCTAAAGCCGTGCACGTCTTCGACTTTATTCGTTCAAAATACAGCGTTCTGGGCAGAGGCAGCGAGCGCCTCGGCACTCCCATCTCGCTCGCCGTAGATGGTCGGGACAACTTATATGTCGTCGACCAGAGGAGCAGATCGGTGCTCATCTACGACTCGAGAGGAAAGTTTCACGGCTACTTGGGCAAACTGAGAGGTGGAGAATCGTACTTCGATAGTCCAGCCGGGATCACGATCGATAAAACTACGGGACGCATTTACGTCTGCGATGCGCCACGGCACATGGTCATTATTATGGACAGCCGAGGGCGCGTTATTGGCAAGGTCGGGAAGCGCGGTGGTGGTAACGGTCCCGGCGAGTTCAGACAACCGAGCCAAGTGGTGGTGAGCGGTGGTGAAGTGTTCGTGCTCGATGCAGGCAACACGCGCATTCAGATTCTCGATACAGCGGGCCATTACCGGCGGGCAATTAACCTGGCCTACGCCGATCATCGCACCGGGTTAGCGGTAGACAACCAAGGAAATATTTACGTAAGCGATCCAGTTCTGAATCAAATTCAGGTCTTCCGGCGCGAGGGGCAGGCGCTCTACATCTTTGATGCGAGGACAATCCAAGGCGCGAACTTTAGCCATCCATCGGGCATGTGGATTGACGGGGGCCAATGGCTTTACGTGGTGGATTCTGAGAGCAATCGCGTCGGTCTGTTTCAAATCAGCGGAGAGAATGCGCGGTAGCGCCAGTGAACAAAAAAGGCACCGGATCTGTGCGATTTAGGTTCAGTCCTTACGGGTGCCTGAGTTTGGGCCACTCGACTTGGCAAAACCCCGTCTCCACTTTAAGCACTTGCCGCGAAAAACTTGCCGAGTGAAAAAGAAAAGTAAAAGAATAAAGACGGGCCGCCCAAGCACGGCGCGGCTTAGAACTGCCTTGGTTAGAACACATCTCGCACAGTTCTATTGATCAGCCCTACAGAGTTGTTGGCCGCCTCGCCAGCAGCATACGTAAATGTGACGGACTGATCGACCAAGTCGATCTGCTCCGATGCCACCAGGGTCGTGCTGCCAGCGGCGACAACCTGCACCAGATAAGTGCCCTCCGGTACGCTGATCGCCTGCTGCTTGCCAGCACTTGCGGCTACGCTGAACGTCTGATGACCCTTGACATACAACCGCGTCAGCGTGGCTTGCAACGCAGGAGCATCTGCCGCTTGAGCTAAGACAAAACGCGCATTGCCCGGCGCTACTGGCGACAGGTTGTCGGCGAACTGCAGCAGAGTGGGTTTGCCGCCGCTGATTGCGGCCACGGCCGACACACTTGCTCCAGAACTCAGAGTCACCTGCGAGTCGATGATCGGCGAATTTGTGCAGGGTGCCAGCGTGTTGGCGTCGCTGATCTGCACGTCATAGGTTCCGGCGGAAAAACTGAGCGGCCCACTGGTGTTGTCAAACGTCAGCCCCCGCGCGAGGCAGGTGCCGTTGATCAATACATCGATCGGCAAACCGGGGTTCAGGTTATCGGCAATATCCCGTCCTGGAATGCCATGCACGATGTAAAGGTGAGCGTTGTCGGCGGCAAAGCTGTATGCGGCCAGCACAAAGCATAGTGCTGCAAGTTGCAAAACGACACGTGTGCGTAGTTTCATAAGTCTCCTTAGAGTTTTTGAGGGTTTGGCGCTGATTTTGGGAGATGAACTGCTCCTCCACGTAGAAGAACTACGTCAGAGCGGTTCACGATTCACTGCTGAGATCTCAACCGGGAAGCCGTCTTCGTTTGGATCAAACCCTCGACCCAAACAGAAGTTGTCTGGATTCTAAAAAAGAACAGTGAAGCACTCTGTTGAGCAATCGGCATAGGGGAGCGGGT
>PLHQ01000186.1 GCA_003138975.1 Acidobacteriaceae bacterium
TGCGAGTTCATGTAATTGGCGCCGGCCTTGGCCATTGCCGGGAGCGTGTTCGGGGCCAGCCGCGTCCACGACGAAACGCAGACGTCGCAACCGTCGCTCTCGCCGCCCAGATATTTCCCCCACGGGTAATTGATGATGTAGACCTCGGTCGGCGAGTTGAACGGATTCACTCCTGCCTCGCCATAGCCGCGGAGAACGATGGGCCTTACGTAGCACGGCCACGCACCGTTGCTGGCAACGGTTTCCAGCATGGCCTTCACCAGTTGGTCGCGGGTGTAATCCACGTCGATGCGGTAGACCTTTGCGGAATCCAGCAGGCGCTGAATGTGCTCGTTCGCGCGAAAAATCGCGGGCCCGGAAGGCGGCGCGTAGCAGCGGATCCCCTCGAACACCGAGGAGCCGTAGTGGATCACGTGCGACATCACGTGAATCGTCGCTTCATCCCAAGGGATGAGCTTGCCGTTGTGCCAGATATTTTCTGACTTCTCGATTGCCATTCGGACTCCTTCAGCTGAGTTCTGTAACGAGGGCTGAATCCTTCCTCTGGCACTGCAGGGAGCGAGGCGTGAAAACCCAACCAGCGTTACAGAACATTATAGCCGACGCGGCGTCGCTCCTTCAGGCAGGCCGTTTCGCAAAAACCGCAAGAAAGAAATACTCTGGCCCGATAAGTCAATGGGAAGAACGGGCCAGGTTTTGAGCCCAGGTGGCAAAAGTGTGAAAGACTGCGGTGCTCCCGATGGGAACACGAAGTTGTCCCACGACCACCACGAACGCGGCGGCCCAGAGTGTGGCGCGATGCACCTTGCGCATGGACCAAAGATCATAGGCCACGAGCAATAGCAGAAAAATGTAGACGAAGGTGCTGTCGAAAAAAGGTCTGGCTGGGATTACGGTAAAGGGCGGGCGCCCGGTGGGTGCGTCCAGAAGCGAGATGGTAGCAATCAGGATCAGGCGTTTGTGGGCGGCGGGATCAAAGCGGGCGCGGTAGGCGAAAAAGATCAGGGTCGCAAACATCAACATGTCGCCGATGGGGATGGCGTAGAAGGTCCTGGGATCGAAGCCCGAGCCTGGCGGTGCGAATCCCCGGGCGAGCGAATTGCTCGCGGCCAAAACACCGAGGATCACCATGAGACACGCCAGGCCGAATCCCACGAGGCCGAGCCAGCGATGAATATCGACGCGTCCGGCGGAGACGAGCAAGGTCTGCGTGATCAACAAAAGAATCCAGCTCGAAAACACTGCGCCATGAATGTGAATGAGCAGATTGGGAAGCGGGGCGCGCAACACGCCGGCGAGAAAATACGAGCGGGCGAAGCCGACAAAAACGGTGACCAGGATCAGGATCGCTATTCCCGGGAAAAAATAATTATCGACCTGACCGTTTACCGCGAATCTCTAGGGATTGCCCCGTGGTAGGGCAGCTGTGGCCATTGGCGCCTCCGTGCCGAGTAGATTTCAATTGGTTTTTTCGATTGGAGCCGGACAGCGGGAAGCGTTGTATACCCGGGATGCTGGTGGGGTGCGACTTTCGCTAAGGCTACGGAAACCGGGTGCCCGTCTTCCGGATCGCCCACCCTTCGAAAACCGCAAAGGGTGGGCAATCTCGGTTGTGGCAAGCGCACCGCTGGCCCGGCCCACAAACAAACCGCGACCTGCTGCCGACCTCTGGGGTTGACTCAAGACGAACTTTCTAATCCGGCGTCACTCCAAGGTATTCTTCGTGTCCTTCGAATACCTCGCGCAGCAGCTCCTCAAAACGCTGTTTCGGCGTAACGGGCGCGCAACTTTTGTTCGTCGCTTTGTCCGTATTAACCTTCGATTCAGGGGTGGGAATTGCATTCGCCGCCATAAGCAGGCCTCCTTTTTCATAGGTCGGTAATCCCGCGCGATACCGTGCTGCTTTTCCTCGCTTGCTTCCCCATGCCCGAAAGCGAGGAACCTTAGACGCCGCCTATATCTATAAACGCGCAAAGACGAGAAAAAATGGCTCATCGGCCAGAGACTTTTTTTCGAAATCAGGAGTGCATCGTCCGTCCGGCTCTGATTTCCCGTCGTGTGATTCCGCCCCGATGGACGCTCGTTCCTTTCGATAGTGCGAGATTGTGCGAGAACGTTTCAGGCCGCTGGACAGTCGAGGGCGGATGTCCACACATGAGTGTGGAGGTTTGTCGGTGGGTGGACGGTGGGGAGGCTGCTACTTAGTGGCTTCCGGTTTCCGCGGGAACTGGAGGGACGGCTGTCGGAGTCAAGCTTGCCTTGACGGCCGTTTCCGGTATTTCGTCGCCACGGAAGAATTTGTCTTTTTCTTTGGCATTCGCTGCGCGCATTTCGGGCATGGCGACGTAGGGCTTGCTGTAGTCGTTGGCGGCGTTCCAGAACAAGAATCCAATGCCGCCTTTTTCTTTGGCGGTTGCGACTTGCACTTTGATGTATTCGGGCGAATAGGTTTTAGTGCGCCAGCGGAAGGCTTGCAGCCACGGGCGGATGACTACGCCGCTGCCTTTGGTGATCAACTCGAAGCGCTGCATGGATTCGCCGATGAAGTGCTCGGGAGCGTCGCCTGGATGCTCGATGTTGTCCATGCCGAAGAAGTGCGAGGGATAGATCATGGGCGAGAGCACATCGCAGTATTTCGCCATGCCGACGATGTCCTGTCCGGTGTGCGAGAGATCCACAGGGCGCTGCCAGGCCATCACGCCGAAGACGTCGAGTGAGAACAGCGCGCCGGTGGGATGGATCTCGGCATAGGCCTTCTTCAGGAAGTCAGTAATCACGTCCGAGCGCTGCCACTTCGGATGTTCATTCTGGAAGACAAAGTTGGCATCTTTTTGATCGCCCTCAGCAGGGAAGCGGACGTAATCGAACTGAATCTCATCCGCGCCGGATTGCGCTACGAACTTGGCAAGAGCGATGTCGAACTCCTGCACCTTGGGTTGCGAAGGATCGGTCCAGACCAACTTGCCGTTCTCGCGCCAGGCCTGCTTGGTTCTCTTCGACTGCACGGCGAGTTCAGGATGCTCGACCACCATGCGCTCGTCACGGAAGATGGCGATGCGGGCGATGGCGTGCATGTTCTCGGAATGCAGGAAGTGGACGAACTTCGGAAGGTCATGAATGTAAACCTGGTGCTTGCCGAGCAGCGGGTGCTCGAAGGGGATATTGACGCTGCCGTCGGAGTCCTTGATATCGAAGACGACGGAGTTGCCGCCGACTTCGCGCCAGTGGCGGATGATGCGGAGTCCGTGGTCGCTCGCGGCCATAATACCGGTGAGATAGATGGCGCGGACTTCAAAATCTTTGGCGACAGGAACGGTTTTCTCCTCGGTGGGTGCAGGAAGAATGCCAGGGATCGTGATCTGCTCGCCGGCCTTTAATATGTTGCCGGGGCGGTTGCCATTCACATTGCGGATGGCGTCGGCCAGTTCGGATGACGTGAGGTACGAAGTGTTGTGCAAATAATGATGCGCGACCGCAGGGATGCTTTCCCCGCGCTTCGCCGTATAGATCTCGGTTCTAGGCTGAGCGGAAAGCTGCGGCGAAGGAATATCCGCGAGCGTTGCGTTTGTCGGAAGCGTCTCGCTGACCGGGTTGAGTTGCGCGGCTTGGGGCGTTGCAGCGCCGACTGCCGGGAGGGATGGCGCAGTCTGGGACTGGGCGGCCTGAGCCGACGAGAAGCGCGAGTTCAGCCGCATGGCGGCCACGCCGAATAGAACACACGAGACGGCAGAGATAGTGAGAATAGACGAGCGACGCAAGAAATCCTCCGAGAACGCCCTGATCGCGATGCTATTCCGCAGGCAGCGGAGCCGCTAGTTACTAGCGGTCATCTCCCCCTTGTTCGACCTGCTGGAATCGAAGGACTAATCCTTAAGCAGAGGCTCCTTGACTGCGCTCGGGGCGGGCCGGGGATACAGGGGGGCTCGCCGGCGCGTGAGGCTTTTTTCCCGTGAGGCGGTGACCGGCCTTCAGCGGCCGGGACAGTCCCTTCCCTTATGCGCAAAGTATTTCTCTTGCGCCTCTTTAACTTTCCCCCGGGCTCTGTTCTAATCTCGTGGCGCGGCATCTAACTCCTTCGGATGCAAAGCCTTCGTCTCTCCCAATGCACGCCTTACCGTGGCCAGCGGCTTGCTTATTCGTAAAGCGCTGGGGACGCGCTATCGGCTGGCAGGCGGCTGGTTCCAAGTGACGGATTTTGTCATCTTAGGAATGTGAGGTCGCGATGTCCGGCTGAACGGGATCCCTGGAAACGCAGGCGGAAGGCCGAGGATACGGCCTGGAAAAGGAACAAGCGCCCGGTGCAAGCCGGACAGTGACCTTATGAGAACGAACCTCGCAACCGTGCTGGACCCGAACCGCCGCAGCAACGATGCCGGAGAGTTTGAAGCCGCCCTGCGCCGCAAGATCGTCGGCCAGGATCAGGCCGTCGAAAAGGTCGCCGAAATCTATCAGATGTTTCTGGCGGGCCTGAACGCGCCGGGGCGGCCGGTGGGCAACCTGCTTTTTCTGGGACCAACCGGCTCGGGAAAGACGCGCGTAGTGGAAGCCATGGCGGAAGCCTTGTTTGGCGATTCGCGAGCCTGCATCAAGATCGACTGCGCCGAATTTCAGCACTCGCATGAGATTGCGAAGTTGATCGGTTCGCCCCCGGGATACTTGGGGCATCGGGAGACCCATCCGCTTCTCACCCAGGAAGCGTTGAACCAGTGGTTCACGGAGAAACTGAAGCTTTCGATCCTGCTGTTTGACGAAATCGAGAAGGCGTCAGACTCGCTCTGGCAACTGCTGCTCGGGATCCTCGACAAGGCCACGCTCACGCTCGGCGATAATCGACGCGTCGATCTTTCGCAATGCATCATCATTCTGACCTCGAACCTGGGCGCCAGTGAGATGACGGACCTGGTGGATGGCGGGTTTGGGTTCGCCCCTAGGGCAGTGGAAGTCGACAACAATTTCGACGACAAAATTCAGCGCACGGCCGTGGAAGCGGCTCGGCGTAAGTTCACGCCCGAGTTCATGAACCGCATCGACAAAACTGTGGTATTCAAGACACTGCGGGATGAGCATCTGGCGCAGATTCTTGAAATTGAACTCGGCATGGTACAGCAACGCGTGCTGATGGCTGCCGGCGCCAACCAATTCGTTTTCAATTGCACGGCGGGAGTGAAGCAGTTCCTGCTGAAGGAAGGAACGGACCCGCGTTACGGCGCTCGTCACCTGAAACGCGCGATCGAACGGCATCTGGTGTTCCCATTGGCTAACTTGGTTGCTACCGGCCAGGTAAAGCTGGGAGACTTTGTGCGCGTCGATATGGCGTCCGAGACGCAGATGATCTTCGTGAAGGAAGCGGAAAACACCATGGCGCCCGTTCTTCTGGAGCGCTACGGAGCCGCCGCTGCCAATATGCCCGCCGCCCGCGCGGCGCGCACCGCCGTCGGCAATCGTCGCGACTATGGGGCAAGCCCGGTCGCGGAGAGCAAATAAGTTCGTTCGGATTTACAAACCTCGCTAGACCGCATCTCGCGAGCCTCGTGGCGCCGGTACTCTCCGGCGCCCTTTTTCGTGTGCCGAGCA
>PLHQ01000091.1:0-2180 GCA_003138975.1 Acidobacteriaceae bacterium
CGTTTCCACACCCCCGCTTATCGAACCGGACAGGCGGAGTTACCGCATCCGGCTCTCGGAAAAGACACACGATGTTCCGTGTGACGCCGTCTGCAACTTCTGAACACAACTCGGGGTGGCTAGACTCATCGTCAATCCCCATGTCCTTCGTCGCTTCTTGCGTCCGCCTTTAGTAGGGTCGAGGACTGGCGCCGCGCTCCGTAGACTCGGCCTATCTATTGCTCCCCGTTTCCTCTGGGAGTGCCTCACTAGCCGAATCGTAAGCCGGTTTCCAGTCCCCGCCTCATCAAACCCAGCGTGCAGCTTTCCCGCACTAGGCTTTCCTGTGTGCTTCTTGTCAAGGGTTATGTGGCTCATTCGAGCGGAGCAACTTTCAGCTGTGATCTCCATACACGACCCGGTAATCATTAAACAGTCCGAGAGTGTCGTAGATCCACTGCGTACTCCACCGCTTCCAGCCGAATCCCTTGCGCCCTCGCGCACGTAGCAAATGCCGCCGCACCTTCTTTTCCACCCAGAGTTTGATATAGGAAAAGCACCCGCTCGAGTTTCCTACGCGAAAGTAGTTCACCCAACCCCGCAGAATCGGATTGATGCGTCCGATCACGATCCGCGCGGGCTGGCTAACGGATTGCCGGAAGATTTCCTTAAGCTTCCGCAGGAGTGCCGTCCGCTTCTTCGGCTTGGGCACAAAATGAGGCCGCCACTTTCCCTGACGACTTCGGACGCGGCGATACTCAAACCCCAGAAAGCTGAAGCTTTCTCCCTTCGTTAGGTCTACTTTCCGGCTCTTCTCCTCGTTTATTTCAACTCTGAGTTGACCCAATTCCTCTCGCAGTCGTTTCTCCACCGCCCCGATTAGCCAGTCCTGCCGCGGATGAGAGCTAATCAATACCACCAGGTCATCCGCAAAGCGCGCGTATTGAACATTGGGGTATTGTCCCCGTCGCGTGGTCGCAATCGCCTTTTCCAGCATCCGGTCTACCTCGGTAAGGTAGAGGTTACTGAGCATTGGCGAAATTACCCCGCCCTGAGGAACTCCCTTCGCTCCGGTCGACTTCAGGATCATCTTCAAGAGTTTCATCACCGATGCATCTTGAACCCGCTGAGCCACTTTCTCGAGCAGCAATGAATGCTGCACATTATCGAAATAGGCTCGGAGATCCAAATCGATGATTCGTGTTAACCCTTGGACGATCGCCTGATCAACTCTGCTTACCGCTTCATGGGCCGACCGCTTCGGTCGATAGCCGTACGACCCCGGTTGGAAATCAGCTTCGAAGATCGGCTCCAGGATGAGCTTAAGCGCACCCTGAACCACCCGGTCGCGGATCGCGGGGATCGAAAGTACGCGGACTTTTGTGCCCCCGTCCTTCGGGATCTCCTTCTTCCGCACTGGCATGGGTTGATACGTGTTTTGGTCCAGTTCGTCCTGAATCTGTTTCAGAAAACCCTCCACTCCACTTTCTTCGACGGCATCAAACGTGACTCCATCGATCCCAGGTGCACCATTGTTGTTCTTGGCCATCTGGTAGGCTTCCTGGAGCGTTTCCATCTTGCAGACGTGAACGTACAGTCCCCAAAAGCGCCAAGTTGGTTCTGCCTTCGCCTTGACGTATATCCTCCTCCTCAGGTCTTGCAAACTGATAGGTGACTTTGTCATCTCACCTTGCCTCCCGTTGGTTGGAGTTCGTACACAACAGCAGGGCCTCTTCGCTCCACGGGCATTACCCCGCATCACCGCTACTGCTGGCCCCTCCGCCACCCTCTCGCCGTCCTCCGATTTCCTGGTGATCCCAGTTATACGGTCTTCTGCTCCGTGGATTTCTCCATGGGACGAGGAGGGTTTCTCCAGTTGCTCAATGTGTCCTTGTCATCGTGCTGTCGCTATCGCCCCGCCAGAGCGTCTCGTCGCATCGGTCAGTTTGCAACGGTCCATCTTGCCTTCACCCCCTCAGTGTGGGTTCGGCCTCTGGGGTTTAGGGTTTCGAGGTCACCTGTGCGTTCACTTTCGTTACAGCCCAATGACTCGCTCACCATCCCAAAAGGATGATTTTGTCGGACCGACTTCACGCGTTTCGTTTCCTCCACACATGCGGCCCTAGCTACAAGAGTTCTGACTCTTCCCTTGATGGGTCTACCTCCCATTGAACACATCTGCCTTTTTCTGGACATACACT
>PLHQ01000091.1:2304-18334 GCA_003138975.1 Acidobacteriaceae bacterium
CACGTTACGGCCTGCACGCTCGCGGAGTCGCCATGCGACCCTTTACACCGAGAGCTCCGACAGCTTTGTTGCCTCCGCTGTCGCCTCGATTGCTACCGGGTGGAGCGAACCAGTTCCCGGGCGGGAGTTGCACCCGCTGAAGTCCAGCGCCTTTCACGGCGCACTGTTACGTCAATAGAGCAAGATTTCGTCGGGTTTTTCGGAGGGTTTAGTCGCAGCTCCCGCAAGAGCGGGAGCTGCGCTGCAAAAGCGGCCTGTTTTAAGCGTGGGGATCCGTGGCGCGGGGGCCGAAAGCGCTAGTGGCTACCGACAGTCTTCTGGAGCCAAGGAATCCATAGAATCCTGGCGGCGCTGAAGGTCGTGCATCCGTGCTCATCCGGACCCGCAGGACATCCCCAATAGTTCTCGGTCGCATCGATTGTGCCGGTGCACACCGTCGAACCGTCGAGTGCACAAACGTCCCCCACTCCAATGCCGCTTCCCAGCAAAGAGTTGAGATGCATATCCACTTCGGCAGGAGTATTGACCGCTATGTCGATATCCTCGTCGCTGATTACGTTCTGGGAAATGACGGTGCCACGAACTGGGGAACCACCATCGCCGCTATTGATGTTGATTCCCACACGCCCGGGAGTGGCGGTGTCGGCCTGATCTGCGAGATTACCGGCAATCGTATTAAGGATGATTTTGTTCCCACTCATGTCGTCGGCGGGAAGCCCAAACGCGGGTCCAACGTGCGTGTGCAGTGCGACGCCTCCCAGTCCATTATGTATGAGCTTGTTCCCAATGATCACGTTGTCTGACACGCGGCCGCGGCCCATGCCATCGGAAAACATGCCCGCCCCCGAACCACCAATTTTCACGCCGTTGTCGTTAGAAATGTTCTCCGCCACGGTATTGTGGTCCACCCCAAAGTGCGGACCGTAAGGTGGCGAGGTCTTGCCCGACGGCGGATGCGAGGCCAGCACAATGCCGCACTCCAAGGGGTTGTTCGTGATTGTATTGTGGATGAGCAGGTTGTCATGGCTTTCGGAGGTCTCGTCACTGATCAACACACCATCGGCGTTTCCGGTGATGAAGTTCCCAGAAACGATGGAGTTGGCTGTCCCGATCAAATGAACAGCGCCGCCGCAGTCCCCGGTTTCATCATCCTCATAAACGCCATCACCAGGCTGATTAGGGCAACCGGTTGCGGCTCCGGTGAACCCCAAGCCCGGTGTGGCATCGTTGTTAATCACGCTGTTGTCTTGGATGGTGACATCCGAAGCGCTCACCACCAAAACGCCCTCAAAGTCTGCGTTCTCTACCGTAAGTCCGGTAATGGTGACCTGCTTCAGGCCGGGATGGTCGAAACCATCCACGAAGATGCCATGAGCGAGACCGGTGGCATCAATAATCGAGGCGCTGGCACCCGCACCGATAATCGCCACTGGAAGACCAATATCCACTTCTTCGTTGTAGGTGCCCGCTTCAACCTGGATAAGATCGTTGGCAGAGGCATGGTTGACGGCGGTTTGGATGCTCTTGAAGCAGTTGTGGGAACCGGCCGGATTGACGCAAAGGGTTCCAGCCACGGCAGTCTGGCAGATGGCGACGAACACCACCGCAGAACAGAGAATTAGCATTCGGCTCAATCGTGTTGGTTGCATGGATGCTCTCCTCAAGTACAGCAATGATTCCGAGGTTTGCGAGCCGGGTACGCGCCGGTCGCGGGTTCGAGATGATAACGTTGGAAGTCTGGCAGGAACGCGGCGGATTGTGCCCGCGGGCCTCGCACACAGGCTAGTTGTAAAACCGCGCACGAAAGCCGAGCGGTTCTTCATGGACAACCTTAGGGAGCGGAATCGGACCAGAGGTGAAAGTGTCGGAATCCTAGCACTTCTAGGTTTTCAGATCAAGGGAGAATCCCGTCCCCAACACACAATAGGGACAACGGGGTTCCTGCGACCTTTTTCCTGTCAGAGTCAGACACTCCTGCACTCAGTTTGTGCGGCAGAAAAGAGACTACAGAAATCGAGGCTTCGCAGACTGTTCGATGACGAACGAATTCTCTTTTCTTACAGACTCTAACGAGCGCCAGCGAACAGGTACACGAATCCTGCCAGCGAAATGAAAATAAAAACGTACGGCCACAACTCAATGAGGCGATTCGGCACATTTAAAATCCTAGGCCAATAACCCTGATTCAAACCACTAGACGGAGCCGACAGATTACGTTGGTTTGGTGCGGAGTCGTTAGGCTTCATACGGAGGGACGACGTGTGAAACGGAGTGGCACTTGACGCAGAGGGGAAGTGGGATTTCCCAAGTCTGCCCCCTCAAAGAAGAATGTGCAATTACGATACTCCACGCTTGATGCGCAGTCAGGGCAAGCGTTCGCAGCCCAATGGGTGCTTGCAGTGTTTAGGAATTCGATTAATGCTTTGGAAACCAGATTGTCGCTCATCGGGCATCCTCTCCCAGACGCCTTGGTGGAGGGTCAGGAGTAGCGTAGCCGTTTGGTGAATTGAGGACTGTGCAATATTGATCAGATAGGGAATTCTTGTGCGCCCTTGGCGTACTGCGTAGTGCCACGTTCCTTGCGCCGCGATGGCAGATCGACGTCCGATTGACGATCAGGCCATTACACTTAAAACCCCTCGCACCCAAGCACGCTCGCTTCCGCGCCAACGCGCGAGCCCTACCAATGCGCGGGCGGGCCCGGCCTAAAACCGGCTGACTGTGGGGGTGCGGGGGGGTGTAGCCGAATTTTTCCCGAAGTATATAACCCCCTTTCTGGTTTGACCCTCTGAGCAGAAGTCCTTACACTTGAGAGTGTTCTCTGCCCGGCACACCACTTATCTCCTGTGGAGGGTTTCCTGAGTTTGCGATCGCGAGTTGCGATGTTCGCGGCCTTGATGGGGCTGCTGGGGTCATTCTGCGCGGGACAGGAGAAGCCGTCTCCGATCGCGCTTGATAGCAGCGAGACGCTTTTTGCGGTGCTCACTGCGCTCAACTCCTGTGGGTATGACCAGGACTTGACCATCTCGGACGCCACGCGGAGCAATGTGCGGGCCGAAGTGCAAAGAGTTTTGGCGGGCTCGGGGGAAGCAGAGGCTGCCCGCACCGCGCTGTGCGAGTTCTACCAGACCCACACACCGGATAGGAATACGAATCGCAGTTTGTCGCCCTACATCTCCCTGGCGTTGTACATGGATGGTCCGCCGCATTTTGCGCCGCGGATAAAAGAAGAAGACCTGCCGCCGGATGCGTATTCGATTGTGGCTTTCGGAACGGAACTAGAACACTTCTACGAGAAAGTGGGATTGCACTCCATATGGGAGCGGCATCGGAACGACTACAGGGCGATGATGAACCGTTATCACGAGCCGCTGGCCAAGATGGTGTTCGACACGGAAATCTATCTGAAGCAGCCATCGTCGCAGTACCTGGGGCGGAGGTTCACGATTTATCTGGATTTCATGGGTTCGCCGAATGAAACGGACGCGCGAAATTACGGAGCGGATTATTACGTGATTGTGTTCCCTGCTCCGAACACGCCTTCGGCAGCGGCGCCGAAGGCGGCGCTGAAGATGGACCAGATTCGCCATACGTTTTTGCACTATGAACTGGATCCGCTGGCGGATAAGCATTACACCGCTATTAAGCGGCTGGAGCCGCTGCTGCAATCGGTGAAGCGAGCTCCACTGGAAGAGAACTTCAAGACAGACATCTCGCTACTGGTAACGGAATGCCTGGTGCGCGCGATCGAGATCCGAACAACCGGGAGCAAGCAGGCTGCGGACGAGGCGCTGCGGGCGCAGGCAGTGGATGATGCGGTGAAGCAAGGTTACATTCTGACACGAACGTTCTACGACACGGTGGTGGCGTTTGAAAAAGATCCGGCGGGCATTCGCAACGCGTATGGCGATTTCCTCGTAAATATCGACGTAAAGAAAGAAGAAAAAGCCGCGGCCGAGGTTCAGTTTGCCAGCAAGACGTCGCCGGAGTTGGTGCAATTGTCGCGTCCTGAGGAGCGGCGGATGCTGTTCGCGGCTGAGAAGCGGCTGGCGGCGGGCGATCCCAAGGGAGCGCAGGAGCTGGCGCAGCAGGCGCTGGATAAAAAGATTGGAGACCAGGGACGGGCGCTATTCATTTTGGCGGAAGTGGCGGTGGCCAACAAGAATCGGGATGGGGCGCAGGACAATTTCCAGAAGGCGATTGAAGCGACGAGAGATCCCAAGGTGGTGGGATGGTCGCATGTGTATTTGGGCAGGATTCTGGATATGAAAGAGGATCGCGAGGCGGCTTTGCAGGAGTACCGGGCCGCGTTGAACTCGGCCGGGCAATTGCCTGAGATCAAGGCGGCGGCGGAACGAGGGCTGGAGCAGGCCTACGAGCCTCCGACCAAGCCGCAGTAGGAGTAGGAGTGAAGTTCGATAAGGAGCGGAGCCAAACGGGCGTTTATTGTACCGCAGAGAATGCGACGCTTCACGCTCCGGGATCCTTCGCCGCGCAAGAACGCTTGCTCAGAATCACAATCAAAGCATGGATCCGGCGGTTACAATGCGAAGGTTGTTAGAATCAGGAACGGATTGCAGCTGTGGAAGTCGAATGAAGGTATGGCGGTTTCAAGGAGAACGCATGAAGCGAACAGCAATCATCACCATTATTGCAGTGCTGGGAATTTCGGCCTGGAGTTTTGGCCAGACCAAACCCGCTACTCCGAGCACGACGTCCGGGCAAGCGGCAGGACAAACGGCGGCGCCCGCGGGAAAACGTCCACCACAAGCCAAGACACAACCGGAGTTCGAGGCGTATAAGACTGCCGCGGTGATAACCGATCCCGCCGCGCAAGAGAAAGCGGCAGACGATTTCGCGACGAAGTTTCCGGACAGCGAGTTGCGGGCGCTGCTCTACAAGCAGGTGATGCGCTCCTACCAGCAGATCAACAATGCCGACAAGATGCTGGCCATGTCGCGAAAAGTGTTGACCTTCGATCTGGACGATCCGGATTCGTTGCTGGGCGTAGCGCAAGTGCTGGCCGAGCGCACGCGCGACACCGACCTGGATAAGGATCAGCGACTGGCGGAAGCCAGAAAAGATGCGGAGCGCGCGCTGGTCACGATAGACACTGACATTCCCACGGCGGGGCAACAGCAGGACAAAATCGATGCCTACAAGGGCTTTCTGCGGTCCGAGGCTTACGCGATTTTGGGGACACTGGATTTCAATGCAAAAGCGTGGGCGGCAGCGGAAGAAAATTTGAAGAAGTCGATCGATGTGTTCCCGCAGCAGCCGGATCCGATCGCGGTCTTCCGTCTGTCGGTGGCTCTGGATATGCAGAATAAATATCCAGACGCGCTGAAGTATGCCAACCAGGCGGTGGATTTGACGAAGGCAGGAACGAATGCCGGAGATGCGGCCCGCAAGGAGAAGGATCGTCTGGTGCAGTTGATCGGGGGCATAAGCGAGCCACCCGCGAAGTGATGCGGGCGTAAGCACCGGTCGGCTCAGCGCTAGCAGCCATCTTGTAATCGATAGCAAGAATAGGCCCTAAGGGGGCTAAAGCCACATCTGTTGTTGGCTCTGGGCGGCACGGCTAAAGCCGTGCTCTTCCTAAAACGATTTGGTGAGGGATCTCGTAGCAGTTTCATCATGAAGGAACGGGAAATCACTGCGCTGGAAACGGCGTTGGGCTACCATTTCCACCGCCGCGGCGTGATCGAGCAGGCGATTACGCACAGTTCGCAGGCGCGCGAGCAAGAGTCGCAGCAGGCGGGCGATAATAAATATAGCGTCAACGATAACGAGCAGCTGGAGTTTCTGGGCGACGCGATTCTGGCGCTGGTCACCAGCGAAGCGTTGTTTCATCGCTTTCCGCAGTTTCGCGAGGGCGAACTTTCCAAGCTGCGTGCCCATGTGGTGAGTGAGCGGCACTTGATCCGAGTGGCGCAACAACTTGAGCTGGGACACTATTTACGCCTGGGACGGGGCGAAGAGAAGAGCGGCGGGCGGAGCAAGACGGCGCTGCTGGTGGACGCGCTGGAGGCCATCCTGGCGGCGATCTATTTGGATGGCGGAATGGAGCCGACCCGCGAATTTATTCTGCGGGAGATCCTGGCGCCCGAGCTGGAGCGGATGGAACGCGAGGGCGGTGCGCTGCCGATGACCGACTTTAAGTCGGCCCTGCAGGAAACTCTGCAAGGATTGGGAATGGCACAGCCTTCTTATGTTCTGGTAGAAGAGGCCGGGCCGGAACACAGAAAGACATTTACCGTAGAAGTCCGTCTGGACGGGAAAAAGAGTGAAGGCCGGGCGGAATTTGTGGGACGTGCGCAGGGTTCCACCAAGAAGGCGGCGGAGCAGGACGCAGCGCGGCAGTTGTTATCCTACCTTGCATCGCGGCCGCCGTCTGCGGGAAACAGGCTGCAGCGGACATCGCGCTCTCCGGACAAGTAGGCTGGCGGGACAAGTGGAGTGAATGAATTCTTCAGAAGAACATTTTCCGGAAGAGCGTTTCTCAGAAGATCGCAGAACTGCAGGGACAATGGGCGCGGGCGTAACCGGGTCGGTACAGTCTCTGCTGGGAACGGTAGTGATCGCGGTATTCGTGATCACGTTTATCGTGCAGGCGTTTCAGATCCCCTCTCCGTCGATGGAGAATACGCTCCTGGTGGGCGATTATCTGCTGGTCAACAAGCTGTGCTATGGAGGAGGTGGATTGGGCAACTATGTGATGCCCTACCGCCGGATACGGCGGGGCGACATTGTGGTCTTTCATTATCCTGTGAATCCCGCGCAGCACTTTGTGAAGCGGGTGATTGGAATACCTGGGGACCGAGTGCGGCTGATCAACAAGCAGGTGGTTGTGAATGGAGTGCCGTTGAAGGAGCCTTACGCAAACTTCACCCGCCCGGCGAATGACGTGTTCCGGGATAGTTTTCCGCGGCTGGATGTGGCGCCGGGCGAAACGCCGGAGTGGTGGGTGCAGTTGCGCAAACTGGTGGAGGACGGACGGCTCATTGTTCCCCAGGGAAATTACTTTGTGATGGGAGACAATCGGGACGATAGTTACGACAGCCGCTACTGGGGGTTCGTGCCGCAAGCTAACATTATTGGGCGGCCGCTGTTGATTTACTGGTCGGTGCAAGAGGGAGACAGCGAAGTTACGGCCCCCAATTCGGTGGCTGGCAAAGTGGCGCACTTTGCCTACGCGTTGACGCACATTTTTCAGATCACGCGCTGGAACCGGACGCTGCGCCTGGTGAATTAGACTTTCCGCGGCTAAGATAGACCGTGCAGCCTTCAATTAAGACAGGACGGATGGATCACGGTGGCGAAGAAAGATAGCCAAGCAAAGAACGACATCGAAGAAAAACCGCGCGAGACTACGGTGGAGTTTCTTTCTTCGCTGGCCGCAGTGCTGGTGACGGGGTTGTTCATTATCACATTTGTGGTGCAGGCGTTTGAGATCCCCTCCAGTTCGATGGAGAACACGCTGCTGATCGGGGATCACGTGTTTGTGAACCGTATTCAATTCGCACCGAAGACTTCCTGGGTGGGACCGCTGCTTCCCTATCGTCAAGTGAGGCGCGGCGATATTGTGGTATTTCTGGCTCCGTGCGAGCCGGGATTGTACGTGGTCAAGCGAATCATGGGCGTGCCCGGCGACCACATTCACCTGCGCAATGGCGTAGTGTACCGGAATGGCGAGGAGTTGAAAGAACCTTACGTGATCCACTCGCAGGATGCCGCGTCGTTTCCGAATCCCTATCGCGACAATTTTCCCGCCGTGCCACCCTCGGAGAGCTATAACGTCTATCCGTGCTGGGAGCCGGAATTGCCGATGCACATCCAGGGGGACGATCTGGTGGTGCCGCCGGGTCATTACTTCGGCATGGGCGACAATCGCGACGTGAGCCTGGACAGCCGCTACTGGGGCTTCATTCCGCAGGAAAATATCATTGGGCGTCCCATGTTCATCTACTGGTCGTTCGAGACACCGGGCGACCAGTACCGCAAGACTGACATGGGGGACCGCATTGGTTTCCTGGCGCACGTGGTGTTGCACTTCTTTGATGAGACGCGGTGGCGGCGAACATTGCGAGTGGTGCGGTGAAGTCCTTCTCTTCCAAGCGGCGCGTTGCGGCCGCGGCCGTGGTGATTCTGCTGGTTCTGTTCCTCGTGCGTCCGGGTGTTTCGCGTCTGAAGGCGCGCATTGCGAATTCCATTAGCCAGGCGGTGGCGCGTCCGGTGGAGATTGGTTCGGTGCATCTTCGGTTCCTGCCGCAGCCCGGGTTCGATCTGGAAAATCTGGTGATCCACGAAGACCCCGCATTTGGTGCAGAGCCCATGCTGCGCGCGCCGGAGGTTACAGCGCTGGTTCGGTTGACGTCGTTGATGCGCGGACGGCTGGATATCTCGCGTCTGGAACTGACGGAACCCAGTTTGAATCTGGTGCGACGAGAAGACGGGAGCTGGAACTGGGAGGCTCTGCTCGAACGCACGGCGCGCACGCCGCTGGCGCCCACGGCGAAATCGAAGCGCGAATCGCGTCCGGGTTTCCCCTACATTGAGGCGAGTTCGGGCCGCATCAATTTCAAGGCGGGGCCAGAAAAAAAGCCATACGCCTTGCTGAATGCCGACTTTGGGTTGTGGCAGGAATCAGAAAATGCCTGGGGCGTGCGGTTGAAAGCGGAGCCGCTGCGCACCGATATGGGCTTGAGTGACACTGGTGTGGTGCGAATGAATGGAACGTGGCAGCGGGCCGGAAGCCTGCGCGAAACGCCGCTGCAGTTCAGTTTGGAATGGCAGCACGCGCAACTGGGGCAATTGAGCAAACTAGTATCAGGCAACGATAAGAGGTGGCGGGGCGACGTGCAGGTGGAGGCAGTTCTGAGCGGAACTCCTGCGGCGATGCAAGTGGCGGCGGATGCATCGATCCAGGACTTTCACCGTTATGACATTTCAGCCACGGAGGGACTGGCGCTGGAGGCGCACTGCGATGGCAAGTACAGTTCGACAGAAGAAATGGTGCGCGAAATCTTCTGCAGTGGGCCTGTGGGCAATGGCATGGTCACGCTGCACGGCGATGCGGGCGGGCCAGGAGTGCACAAACTGGATTTGTCATTGAACGTGGAGAACGTGCCTGTGAGTGCGGTGGCACAACTGGCTCGACGCGCCAAGAAAGATTTGCCGGCGGATCTTGCAGCCACGGGTAGTGTGCAAGGCAACTTCGGCGTGAAAGAAGATGGGGCATCCCCGCGCGGACCGGAGTTTCGGGGCCGTGGTGAGATCAGCGATCTGCGCTTGCAGTCGTCGAGTACGAAAGCGGAATTGGCTGTGGGGAGCATACCGTTTGGACTGAGCTCGGATGGCGGCAGCTTTATCGGTTCATCGAGCGGTAAAACTTTCCGCCAGTTGCCTGCCGAGATTTTGCCGGCACCCAACGAACTGCATATCGAGTACGGTCCTTTCCCGGTGGCGCTGGGGCGGCCTGTGCCAGCGCAGGCGCGAGGTTGGGTAGGGCGATCGGGTTACGCGATGGTGGTGCGCGGAGATGGAGAAGTGTCGCACATGTTGCGAATGGCCAGCCTGCTCGGCTTACAGGCGGTGAAGGCGAGCGCGGAGGGCATCTCCCAGATCGATTTGCAGATCGCCGGATCTTGGGCAGGAAACGGGTTTGGAAGTCCTTCTGGTTTTCCTTTGCCGAAAGTTACGGGAACAGTGCAACTGCATAACATCCGCGCGACGGCGCGAGGAGTGAATGGACCGATTGAGATATCCTCGGCGGAACTAAGGCTTCTGCCCGATGAAGCGCGAGTGGAAAACTTGAGCGCACGGGCCGCCGATGCGCACTGGACGGGCTCTGTGGCGTTGCCGCGCGGATGTGGAGTGCCGGGGGCGTGCCTTGTCCGTTTCAATTTGAACACCGACCAGATTGCGGTGAGCGGCCTGTATGAGTGGCTGGGTCCGCATCCGAACCAGCGCCGCTGGTACCAGGTATTAAGTTCGACCGAGCCCAGAGCACCATCGTTTCTGCAAAACTTGCGGGCATCGGGAAAAGTGAATGTGGGTCGCTTACGGATTCACAATGTGGTCGCGGAGCGGGTTTCCGCATCGCTTGGGCTGGAACGAGGGAGGATGAAGGTCTCTGAACTTCGCGCCGAATTGCTGGGCGGAAAGCATTGGGGCGATTGGCAAGCGGACTTCACCGCGGCATCGCCGGTCTACAGCGGTTCTGGAACTGTGACGGGAATTTCGCTGGAGCAGATGGCCAGCGCAATGCATGATCCCTGGATTTCGGGAACTGGTGAGGGCACTTATCAGTTCAGGGCATCGGGAACGGATTCCGCGGCGTTCTGGCAATCGGCTGAGGGCGGACTTCGTTTCGATCTGCGGGATGGAGTGCTATCGCACATTTCGCTGGCGAACGATGGAGGAACGCTGCAAATCGCACGCTGGCAGGGTCGTGCCCACTTGCATGACGGGAAGATTGAAATCGAGAAGGGTACGCTGGTTTCTCCCGGTGGAGCATATGAGATCAGCGGCACGGCGTCGTTGGGGCAAGTGCTGGACTTCAAAGTTGGGACACAAGCGAAAGCGGCCGGCGCGGGTTCGCTGGTGTATAGCATCACGGGGACTGTGGCAGAACCGCGCGTAACGTTGACTCCGACGCCGGAGACGCAGGCGCGATTGAAGCCGTAGGCAGCACTACTTTACGTATCCGGCGCCACGCAGAACTTTTCCCGGCAAGGCTCCCGTCATCTTTGACTGATCGAGTACGGGCACGCCATTCACCAGGACATAGTCCATTCCTTCGGAAAGCTGATTGGGATTGTCGAACGTAGCGAGATCGCGCACGGTCGCGGGATCAAAGATGACGACGTCGGCCCACAGGCCGGCCTTGAGAACACCGCGGTCGGTAAGGCGCAGACGCTGGGCTGGCAGAGCAGACATTTTGCGGATGGCGTCTTCCAGCGTCAAAGCTTTTTCTTCACGAACGTATTTTCGCAGGATGCGCGGAAAAGTTCCGTAGGCCCGGGGATGAGGATGCTCCTGGCCCAGGAGGCCTTCGGGCGAAGTTCCGGAAGAATCGTTGTCGATGGCGACCCAAGGCTGCTGCAGCGCGAGCGTGACATCGGGTTGGGACATGCCGAAGACGGCGACACCAGTGTTGGGATCTTCGATCAGAAAATCAAAGAGCGCATCCATCGGATCTTTATTCCACAGCTTGGCGATCTCGGAGAGGCGCTTGCCCTGCAAGGGTAGCATCTTCGGATTCTGCACCACGCCGATCATGATGGCGTCGGGCCCGGGAATTTCCTGCCACTCGTTGTCCCAATCTTTGGATGGTGTGAGCATGTCTTTGCGGATGCGCTCGCGAGTGGCGGAATCTTTGAGGCGCTCGACGAGTTTTGCCGTTCCGCCATCGTGCGCCCACGGTGGAATAAATGCGGAGAAATCGTTGAACCATGCCGTGTAAGCATAAGTATCGGCAGTGACGTCGGAGCCGGCGGCGCGTGCGGCGTTGATCTTGGCGACGACTTCCGGCATGCGTCCCCAGTTATTTTTGCCGGCAACTTTGATGTGCCAGATTTCCACGGGGACGTGGGCTTCGCGGCCGATGCGCAGGGCTTCGTCGATGGCTTCGAGGACGGAGTCGCTTTCGTTGCGCATGTGCGTGGAATAGATACCGCCGAATTTGCCGCCTTCCGCGGCGAGTGCAATCAGTTCGTCCGTTTTGGCGTACGGTGCGGGAGCGTATTCGAGGGCGGTGGAAACACCGACCGTTCCGTCTTGCATGGCTTCGCGGACAAGAGTTTTCATCTGTTCAAGCTGCTCCGCGGTGGGTTGCTTGTTGTCGTCGCCGAGAACCATGCGGCGGATTTGCGTGGCGCCCACATAGCTGGCCAGGTTGATGCCCATGCCTTGCTTTTCCAGTCGCGCGAAATACTGGCGGAAGGCTCGCCAATCGGGAGTGATGTGGTAATGCTCGTATCCGTCGTGATCGGCCTGAATGACGGCATCGTCGAGCGGGGCGATGGAGCCGCCTTCGCCGGTGATTTCCGTCGTGATGCCCTGGTAGATTTTTGAGGGCAGGCGCGGATCGACCAAGATGGTGAGTTCGGACTGGCCGAGCATGTCGATGAAGCCGGGAGCGACGACCTTGCCCGCGGCATCGATGGTGCGCTTGCGGGGAGCGGCAGCGAGATTGCCGATGGCCGCGATTTTTCCATCGCGGATGCCGAGGTCGCCGGAATACCAGGGAGAGCCGGTGCCGTCGATGATGTGGCCGTTGGTGATGATGAGATCAAAGGCGGTGGGCGTTTGCGCGATTACCTGCCACGCAGTTGCGAGCATGACTAGCAAGACCAGCCTACAAGGGAGTCCGAGTTTAGCTTGCATCGATTTGGCCTCTCTTAAAACAGCACAGGTTTTTCTCTGTCATGGAGAATGCGGAGAATATTAACCCTGCACGGCATCAACTTTCCGCCGGTGCGAGATTGCGCCTAGAACAATCCAAATCCCGAGCGCCAGCCATTCGTGAACTGTGAAGTGGCCGGGGACGGCTGGAATAATCTTCATCAGAAACATCGCGATGGCGACGAGCAAGCCTAAGCCAGCGACGATCCATTCGATTGCGGAAAGAGCGAGCTGGCCGGGCAGTGTTCGCGCGCGTCTCATAAAAAGGTAAGCGGCACAGGTTGCTGCCCATCCTATCGCACAAGCAACGGAGCCGACTTCGGTAATCGGCACCAGGATTGCATCGCCCAGAAGCATACACGCGGCTGTGGCTAGCCCGATGCAAAGAACGGCTGCTGACGGCGTCTGGTGCCGAGGGTGGATAGTGCCGGCGCGTGCATCGACGAGGCCGCGACGTCCCAGAGCAAACAGAAGCCGGCTGGCGGCTACGAAATTTCCATTGAAGCATTTGAACAGCGACAGTAGCGCGGCCGCAAGGATAACGTTGACGATCCAGCGCGAGCGTACCGCGCGCTGGAAGGCAACCGCTGTCATGAACTTTTCTCCGGTCAGGTCGTGCCAGGGAGCCACGAATGCTACGGCAGCGATGACGATTGTGTAAAAGAGGATGCCGACCAGGATGGCCATCCAGATGGCTTTGAGAAAGCTTTGGCTGCGAAACTCGGGAGTCGATTCTTCCGCAGCCTTGCTCACGGATTCGAAACCGGTCATGAAATACGGGACGATCTGAATCATGAGCAGGAACGAAACCAGTGGCGCGTGGGTAAAGAGCGGAGGAAAGTTGCGCGGCGATCCTTTGCTGGCGCCGAGCGCTACGAAAACGATAAACAGCGCCAACGTGCCGAAGGCAGTCCAGTTCTGGAAGGTCGCGCTGAGGCGGATGCCGCGGTAGTTCAGCGTGGTGAGCAGCGCCGTGAGCCCGAGACCGATGACGAGATGCGGAAGATAGACGGGGCGTCCGGCGATACGGTAGATTTCCAGCGAATCGAGCGACGGGACGATATAGCCAGCGATGCGGCCCACTGCGACGGCCTCCCAAGGACAGACGATGAAGTAGGCCAGCATCATCATCCATCCGGCGGAGAAGCTGACGGGGCGGGAAAAAGCCGCCGCAGTGTAGGCGATTTCGCCAGCGGCATCGGGCATGGCAGCCACCAGCCTGCCGTAGACCCAGCCGATTGGGAACAGCAGCGCTCCGCCGATGGCGAAGCCCAGCAGCGCGCCCAACGCGCCGCCGCGCAGCAGCCAGTCGTCCATAACAACTAGCCAGCCGACACCCACCATGGTGCCCCAGGCCAGCGTGAAGTAATCGGTAAGGCGAAGTTTGCGGGCAAGATGTGACATGCGGACGAGTTCGATCCGGCGAGCGGAGTGGAGCGCGAATTATAAAGCATGGGGAGCGGCGAAGGTCTGCGGGAGCGCGTCCACTAGGCTTGTCTTGCGACTTCGCGCCCGAAAACCGCGCGCTGCATGGTAGTATCGACAACTCTATTCAGTCGTTGATTGCAAAGGGATTAAAGGGTGGTCACAGTACGTTGGTCACAATAATCGTTGATTCTCCAAGAACGCAGTATTTGAGGAGAATGAAGCGAATGAAGTCGAAAGCAGTTATCGTCAAGCTGTTCACCCGTCCCACGATCAAAGGCAAACGCACTTGGGAAGTAGTCAACCTCAAGGATGAGTATCCGGAAGACACGGTATTTTACCTGCGGTGGCTGCCTCGGGGTGCCAAAAACTACTCCGTGAAGGCTCTTCCTGTGAACACAAGCTTGCACGATGCGCAGGTCAAATGTGTTTCCTTTAGTCCGCAACCTGTCGTAGCAAAGCCGACATCTGCGAACAAATCCCAAACTTTAGCGGAATTGCGGAAAGCAGTCAGGTCTTGGCTATCACATCTAAATCCCCTAACCATTCACCAGTCACTTTACTGCCTCGGCTGTCGGTGCGACCACCCAGACGTACTCAAGGACTTGCGATCCATTGTTCGTGACGTTGTGCCTCGTCGCTGGCGGAATGTAGGCGAGCATCTTTTCCGCGAGCGGCACGTCGGGGTGCCCCTCGATATTCGCCACGCCGGTCCCATGCAGGATTACCAGAGCTTCCTCATTTGCGGAGGTCGAGTGCCAGCCCACGCTCTCGCCCGGCTTGAGCTTCACTGAACCGCCCCTCATCCCACTTGTCTGCGGTGCGCCTTTTAGCAGTGGGCAGTCGCCCCCGGCACAGTCCAAGGCAAACGTCATCGGCTCACGCTTCGTCCGCTCCTGTGCCGAGATGACGCCGAACGCCACGGCAACACAGATCACTGCCAATACCAGATTGACCTTCGTCATGGTTATGTCTCCTCAACTGGCCAACAGTCTCCAGCCGACTGGCGCAATTTCGCCGCCAGCTTCTCGCGAATCCGCAGAGGGATTGCCAGTTCATGTCCCATCGTGAAGGTCACGTACTCGAACACCCAGCCCTTGTTCCTTCGCACCTTGATTTCGCTCCATGGAACAAGGAGTGGAGGGTGCATAAACCGAAAAAGGAACATGCTGGCCAAATACAAACCCTGCTGACTGACTCCCATCGTCAACACGTTGTTGTAGTTCGCCAACCACCGCATCCGTCCGCTCTGCCCTCCCCATTTCGCTCCGTTGAACGGAACTCGTATGCGATAGCATTTCGACAACGAGAACCAGCCGCCAACGAAGCTGATTATCGCGCCTACCAACATCCACAATAAAAGGAAGTAGATCGGGAAGATCACCGCAAACACGGAGGGATGCTGGTCAATCCAGTGTTGGAGATTCATGCAGGTCAGTTAATGCAGCGCGGTTCTATGCCGCCTTCTTCTTCTGCTGCGACTTCACCTTGGCCCATCTCGCACGCTGTGCGGCTGCGATTTTCCTGCGGATTGCTACAGAGATGGTTCGCTTGGGTCCCTTAGACGGACCACTCTCCTTCGCCCATCGCGCCCTTTGCGCCCGCGCCATTTTCCGGCGCGAAGCTGCCGATATTGTTCGCTTCGGTTGGTTCGCGTTGCTGTGATTACTCCCGCCGTTCAACTTGCCAAGCACCGAAAGAGCCGCATCAACATGTCGAAGCTGATTTGCCAGATTCGTTCTCTCTACCCTTAACTCCGACACTATGGATGCCAGCCCCTTTAGATTTGCCATGAATTCTCCCTCGGCAAGGAATTGTAAACCACATATCCAAAAAAGAGGTGGTGTGTGTTAGACGACAACAGCAGGACGAATGCGATGGAGAGTGGGTCGGGCGGTCATCTGGCCTTCGACGCAGAAGTATAAACCTAGCTGTAGCGCGGCTCATCACCGTGGCACGAGGAGAATGACATCCTCCGGTGTAATCCTCGGCGATCTAAGGGCAAGCTTCGTTGTTAACCGTATAGACGCGGCTTGCCTTGTCTTATGTGTGAACTCGCCGCTAGTTGCCGCCCTCGCCCATTCTTCAATGCCGAGGCCCAAAGTGATAGCTGGCTTCAGTGGTCGCAACTCACCTTGGCGCGAAAGATTGCGGCGATCACTCTAATCCTCTGGAAGAAAGGAGCACATTTCGACGC
>PLHQ01000138.1 GCA_003138975.1 Acidobacteriaceae bacterium
TCAGGCACGAAGGGGCCGGACCGCACCCCGACCGGAAAGACCCCTATCTTCGCCTGCACTTCGCGAGCGTTTACGTACGCGACCAGGAGCGCAGCAAAAGGTTCTTTCTCGACCAATTGGGCTTCAATCTGGTTACAGATGTGCGTTTCCCCTCAGGCAACCGCCGGATCGACCGTGTCAGCAAGATGACGTAATACTCCCGAGTCCTTGCTTCGGGTGAGGTCATTGAATTGAACTGGCTGCGGCCGAAAATACGTTGTTCGCGTTGCTTCCGATCAGGCGAATCGTCCCGACCACCAATACCAGAATGACGGCCAGCATCACCGCGTACTCAGCGATGTCTTGGCCCTCCTCGTGCGACCAGAGCTTGCGTAGAAGATGAGCCACGTTCGCACCTCCTGTACCACGGTTCAATTGTATACTCCAGTCTGCTTGGTGGATAACGCTCAATCAAGACAGTCCTCTGAACGGGATCGAGATTGTCTTCCCGCACTTCCTCTCGACCACGCTGATCATGATCTGGCGGTAGCGGGAGAGGCGGTCAGAGAAATGAGGTTTTGTTAGACGTTCTTATCACCCAGTCATCGGGAGCTCCGTCAGAGACTACTTTGGACAGCTCTCACATTGCTATCCGCAAGGACGCAGAAGCCGTGCGCCGCTTGATGAATTCGGACCGCTCGCGGACAGAAAGCCGTACATTTTCGCTAACCCTTGGTCAAATGCCGGCGAAGCGTCGTGACTTTCATAGAAATCTCTTCATACCACCGGTGCTTTCGTCGGTCCCCCTGATCGCTTCGACTTTCGCCGGTTCCGGTTTCTTCTTGTCGGGAGCGGGATTGACTACTTGCTCCAGGTGGGTCATGAGAGTTCGAAGGTTCTCCTCGCCGGCATCCAACACCGTGCGCAGATCTGCACTGGCCCTCATAGCTTGCTCATACGCATCCCGAGCCTTGCTAAGAAGCGGAAGCTGTTCAATGAACGCATTAGCGTTCTTGGTAAACTCGTTCACCGCTTCTGAGTACGTCGCCATGGTTGTTGGCGGCAATGGTTGACCGGCAACAACCTCCTGCGAACCGACTGCGAACTTCGCTTTCTCGGCCTGGCGGTTACGGTAAGCCTCAATCAGCGTTTCGCTGGCCGACTCCAAGGTCATCTCCGGCATCTGCTTCGAGGCGAACTCGGGTTGCGCGCCCTCAGCATCATCCTGCTTTTTCCACATTCGCTTCACTCCTTTGCATCTTCACTCTTGGCGGCGTGGCGGCAGGCGAGCATTATGAACTTCTTGGCCAAGAAGAGTCAAATTCTGTAACTATATGCTCGGTAGGCGGAGGACGAGGACGCGCAGCACTCAGAGCAGCGGCGTGTCAGGTGCAGCATCGATTCGGTATGACTTTTCGTTCACCGTGATCGCTATATTGCTCATAAATCACACGCGCAGCCGAAATTCGTCCTTACGGTATCCTGACTTGTGGGAAGGCGAAAACACATTTGGGCGAATCGTAGACTGCACGTGATCAAGCGTAGCGATCAACAGTAGATTGCGCGCTGCGATGTTTCAGCCTGCGCCGCTGCACGGATGTCCGCCGGTTTTGGCGCGCCGCCGTTTAGCGCCTGAAGTCGGGCAGCGTATGGCAGCCTTCAATGGGTGGCACGAGCCGGATGAATCGAGAGGTTCAAGTCCGGTTCCGTGAGCGGCTCGGGGTGCAACTCCCGGGCCGACTCGGCCTGAGTTCCAGACCTGAAGACTGATTGCGAGCAAGCCTTGGTTGGATTGGCACATCCTCAACTAGAGCGAAATGGTGCGCTCTTCGGAGTGCCGGGATTACTACGCTCGAAAAGTGTTTGACACCGCCGACATTCTTAGAGACGCCTGTTTGCAATAGTTACGCGCAACCGGGCTAGGCGTCCAGCCTTGGGTTCCCCTCGCCTCCTAAAATGTGTGTAACTTCCTTCGATCTGCAGCGTACTGCTTTATGGACGCCAAAAGGAACATGGCGAAAGAACCGCAGCCCCGCGAGGGCGAAACCAGGGAGATGGAGGGGCTCGGTTTGGAGAACGTAATCGAGCGCGCACGCGGTCACGATGACGAGGCTCTGGAAGAGATCTATCGCCGCTATGTCCGGCGCGTATTCGGATTGTGCCGTTACATGCTGGACTCGCGGGAGAGCGCAGAAGATGCCACCAGCGAAGTCTTCCTCAAGCTGCAGCGCACCATCGAGAGCTACGACGGTTCGATACCGTTCCCCAAATGGCTGCTACGGGTGGCTGGCAATCAATGCATTGACGTTTTGCGGCGCCGGCAGCGTGGGCTGAAGGTGTTTGTGGAAGTTGAAGACGGAGCCGCGGTCATCGAGGCAACCAGCGCGGAGCCTTCTCCGCTCGGTGCTGTCATCAGCAAGGAAGAGAGGGTGCAAGTGCGGGATACCATCGCACGCCTGCCGGAGAACTATCGCGTGCCGCTGGTCCTGCGCTATTACAGCGAACTGAGCTATGACGAAATTGCACAGCAGTTGGACCTGGAGAGGAATCACGTGGCGGCCCTGATATTTCGCGCCAAGCAGGAGCTGCGCCGGAGACTGGCCCCAAGGAGCAAGTGATCATGGAATGTTATTCGGAACAAGCCTGCGCCCTCTTCGTGGACGGCGAACTGGATGCGGATGAGGCGCGGCGTATGCGAGACCATATGGCCACGTGCCGGGGCTGCCGGCAGCTACTGGACGCATTGCGCGCTGAGAACCGCGCGCTGAGCGAAAGCCTGAACGAGCTTTCAGAAGAAGCAGCCAGCCCTGTGGCCTTCTCCCGGTTGCGCTTGTCCGGGGTGCGGCGTGACCTGGCGGTGATGGCGGTGGTGCTGGCGTTAGGTTCGATCTTTTCCGGTTGGTTCGATCAGATGGAGATTCCCGGAGCGCTGGAGTGGGTCAATCCCTTCAGCCTCAGCGGCCTGACGAACCTGATGTTTAACATTTCTGACTATTTTGCGCACGGAGGTACTGCCATGTTGACTGAGTATGCTGTGGTCGTTGGGGGTTTCTTTTTTCTATTGCTGCTGAGCGGCAGCGCACTGCTGCTGGGGCGCCGATGGCGGCTACCCAAGACTGGCCTCGGCCTGCTGATCGTCCTGCTTACGTTGTCGTTGCCCGGCTTTGCGCTGGATCGGCGTCACGGGGAGTTCGTCACCGTAGCGGCGAGCGAGACTGTGGACGACACCCTTGTGGCCACCGGCAACACTGTGCGCATTGAAGGCGTGATCAATGGGGACCTGCTGGCGTTTGGCCGGACCGTGGAAGTGCGTGGCACCGTCAAGGGCGACCTGGTGAGTTTTGCCAAGAGAACTGTGGTCAGCGGAATCGTGGAAGGCCGTATCTTCAACTTTTCGCAGTCGCTCGACTTGGACGGGCAATTGGGTCACAGCATCTACGGTTTTGCGCAAGCCTTGCGTGTGAATGACCGTGGCCACGTGGGCGAAGGTATCCTGGCTGCCGCTGGCGACGTCAGCCTCGAGGGCGAGGTGAAGCGCAGTGTGGACATCTTGACTAGTGGTAATGCCGATGTGAGCGGCAGTATCGGCCGCGATCTGACCATGGCCGGAGTTAGCCTTACGCTGACGAACACAGCCCGGGTCGGCGGCAACCTGAGCGCTCGCGTGCGCCAGCTGAAAGAGGTGCACATCGCCGACGGCGCGACCATTGTGGGCAAACGTGACATCCAGGTGCAGGTGCGGGAGAGCCGGTTCGCGCGCCCCAGATTCTACTTCCACCAGGCTGTCTGGTTCGCTGCCGCCATGCTGGTGGGATGGCTGGGCCTCGTTCTGTTTCCCGGTTTTTTCCGGGCCACGACTCAGGCGGTGGGCTCAGGCTGGCTCAGCCTCGGGCTGGGGGTGGGGGTTCTGGCGGGTGTGCCGGTGGCCATGGTCGTGGTAGCCCTCACGCTGATTGGCATCCCGATCTCGCTAATGGTGTTCGCGGTTTATCTGGCTGCGCTCTACCTGGCGAAGGTTTGGGTTGGAGCCTTCCTGGGGCGGATACTTCTGAAACCTTCGGGATCGACGAAGGGCGATTGGTTGTTGGGACTCCTGGTCGGCCTGTTGATCCTCACTATTGTTGGGTTCATCCCGTATCTTGGCGGGCTGGTCCGCTTGGGTGTGGTGTGCCTGGGTTTGGGAGCTTTTACCGGGCAGCTTTATCGGGCTTCACGACCGGTAATAACGGCCTGAAGAGGCCTGCTGAGGAGCTGGTCGAGACCAAGCGAAGTTCGGCAAAGGTATCTTTCCCTCGTTCTTGTCCGAAGGGTTTGGCTCGTGTTGCGGCCTTGACGAAATTTCGGTGCGCGGATGATGATGTCGCTGGAGTGAAAATCACCAGCCAGGAATCGCAACATCCCGGGTCAAAAGGACGCAATCATGACAAACGTGCAATCGAAGCTCGCGACGCTGGTCGCGGGAGTGCTGCTTTTGTGTTTGCTGTTCGCTCAGGTGGCGCTAGCCGACGAGGGCATGTGGACGTTCGACAATTTTCCATCAAAGACCGTGGGGATGAAGTATGGCTTCACGCCCTCGCAGGCCTGGCTTGACCACGTACGCTTGTCGTCGCTGCGCATCGCCCGGGGGTGCTCGGCGTCGTTTATTTCTCCGCAGGGACTGGTGATGACCAATCACCATTGTGTCGTCGAATGCGTGGAGCAGTTGTCGACGGCGCAGCAGAATCTTGAGGAAAAAGGTTTTCCCGCAACCACGCCCGCCGAGGAAAAGAAGTGCCCAGATTTCGAACTCGATCAGCTGGTTGAGATTCGGGATGTGACCAAGGACGTGCTGGAAGCGCTGACCGGCAAGACGGGCGACGCGGCCAACAAAGCGCTCAATGCGAAACGAGCCGAGCTGGAACAAAGCTGCGGATCGGATCCCAGGGTGCGCTGCGACGTGGTTTCGCTCTACCACGGCGGAGTCTACGATCTATACCGCTACAAACGCTACAACGACGTGCGCCTTGTGTTTGCGCCGGAGTTTTCGGTCGCGCAATTCGGCGGTGATCCAGACAATTTTAATTTTCCCCGCTTCGATTTCGACATCGGCCTGCTGCGCGCCTATGAGGGAGACAAACCGGTGGCCAGCCGCGATTATCTGCACTGGAGCGCGAACGGGACCAAAGACGGCGACCTGGTTTTCGTCTCAGGGAACCCGGGCGGCACGTTCCGTGAATTGACCAACGCGCAACTGGCCTTCGAGCGCGACACCCTTTACCCAGTCAGAATTCCGGAAATGGCGGAGCGGCGCGGCCAACTGGAGGCGTTCGTGGCTCGCGGACCGGAGCAGGCGCGCGAGGCCAATGACGAGCTGTTTTTCCTGGAGAACAGTTTCAAGGTTTACTTCGGACGGCAACAGGCGCTGCTGGATCCGCAGTTCTTCGGGACCAAAGTGCAGGAAGAGCAACGGCTGCGCGCAGCAACGGCAGGGGATCCAAAGCTGGCCCCTTATGCTTCAGCCTGGGACGACATCGCGAAAATTCAGCAAGTGCGCGCGCAGCTCTTTGTGCGAAACGCGTTATTGGCCGGTCGCTACTTCGAGGCGGGCTTGCTGGGGGACGCCGTCACCCTGGTGCGTGCCGCGGCCGAGCGCACCAAGCCCAACCGTGAACGCCTGCCTGAGTATTCGGACAAAGCGCTGGTCAACGTGCAGCAGCGGTTGACCGCTGCTGTGCCGGTTTACAAGGATCTGGAGGAGCTTGACCTCACATTTCTGTTGACCGTGGTTCGGCGTGACCTGGGAGCCGACGACGCGTTCGTGCGAAAGATGCTGGGCAAGGAGTCTCCCGAGCAACTGGCGCACAGGCTGGTGACCGCTACGCATTTGGAGGATCCGACGGTACGGGAAGAGCTGTACAACGGCGGCCAAAGCGCAGTGGATGCTTCCAACGATCCGATGATCCGTTTCGCGGCTTCAATTAACCACGACCTGCTGGCAGTGCGCAAAGACTACGAGGCGCGCGTGGACGCTCCGACACGGTCCGCTGCCGAGAACATTGCGAAAGCGCGCTTTGCAATTTACGGGACCAGCGTCGATCCGGACGCGACTTTTACTCTGCGCCTGACCTATGGAACCGTGAAAGGCTTCGAAGACGCCGAGGGCAAGTTTGTTAAACCTTACACGAACATCGGAGGCGTGTTCAATCGGGCGACCGGAGCACCGCCGTACGCGCTGCCGGAAAGCTGGCTCGAGGCCAAAGCGTCGCTGAATCTGTCGGTGCCTATGAATCTATCAACCACAAACGACACAACCGGGGGCAATTCTGGAAGCCCCGTGATCGACAAGGACGCGAACATCGTCGGCCTGCTTTTTGACGGGAACATTTTCTCCCTGGGCGGTGACTACGGCTACGACCCGGCAAAGAACCGCTCCATAGCGGTGGACAGCCGCGGTCTGCTTGAGGGGATGCGGAAGGTCTACCACATCGATCGAATCGTCGATGAGATCGAGGCGGCGCGAAAGTAGGAAGCAACTCTGGCCCCAGCCTCAATTGGCGAAAAATCGCCATAACGCATTGAGGGGTTTTGAGTTTGCATCGGCCGCGGCCCACCAATTGACATGAAAATCGGGTTGAGTCTGCCGCGCTTGCTCGCCTTTTTAGCGATCAAGAACGCCCGGAAACCGATGGGTAGCGGTACGCACCCATCAACCTTGCGATCAACACGGCAAGGTAAAGCACGCCGATAATTGCCTCAATCACGGACAGCGAGCGGGCCGGTGCTGAGACGGCGGTAATGCCAACGGCACCAAGGGAGACCATAGTTGCAAAGCTGTAATAAATGAAATCGAACCTGTTGGGGATAGCGTGGAGATTCGTCTGAGGATCGAGATAGAACGCCTTGGGCTGAATGGCAGCCACCATGCCGTAGAGACTGGCGAAGGCAAACCCTACCAGCAAGTAAATGCAAAGCGCCCCGAAAATTGTTTCTGAATTGGGTTGCTCCTTGCCAAAGACGCGGCGGAAGATGACCACCACAATAAATACATCAAACACAAAGCTAAGAACGATGCTGAGAATGGAAAGAAATCCTGCGTCGGGCTCACGAAGCAGCATGCGTTCCAACAAGGCGGGAACGGCTAGCAGGAGCGCGACGAACAATAGTGTTCTCCGCAAGCGGATCGCGTAGACAGCGATCAGAATTCCGACGCTGCCGAACACACGGAATGCGAAATAACCGAATCCGCCGTTCTGCACGTACGGATAGAAGACGAGAATCGCTAACAAAAACAGGAAAAGCAAGAAAAACTTGTGTCCAGTCAGAGGCCGGGTGTGACTAGAGGCGGTCGAAGTGTGCATAGTGAAGAGGAGCAAAACGGCAGCGCAAACGAACAGAATGTCGCCTCTTTCTAGCATCCCGCGCCGCTCTGTGCAACATCATTGTTGCAAAGTCGCCATAGCTCATCCAGAGTCCTTTTCCGGTTGCTCGAGGAGAAGTGGTCGCTAACCCCTAGACTTGACACGATCCGCAGAACTCCAGCAATTAGTTGGAGAGCGGTTTTTCGGTGGCCTCGGTGGGCGGCGCCTTGGGTTCGTTCCGCTTTTCCACCGAATCCACTGAAAACAGCATGTAATGATCGTAGCTGTGACTGCGGTAATAGCGGTGCTTGCGATAGTCGAGGTAGATTTCTGCCTTCTGCGGAAGCCACAACTCCACAATTATTTGGAACTGGACCGGGCGGTATTCAACGATCTGCTGTTCACAATGCAACTGGATCTGCGGCATCGGACTGATCAGTTCTGACTCAATCCGCACGATCTCAAACTTGTCCGCGGTAATCCAAGCTCGGCCTTTCAGCCGCAACGAATAGGTTTCGCCGCCGATCCTGTAATCGCTGAGGCGGGCAGGCCGGTCCTCACGCTGCCTGAAGTGAACCAACCAGGCTGCCTGCCCATGCCAACTCCCCAGCCCTTCGCACGTCATCTCGAAGCTGTCCCGCATGTGGGGATGAAATACCGGAGCCAATGCGGCAAACCCACTGGCGATCCTGTCGGGAAAGTCGGCAATCGTCTGGAGCTCGGATCGGTATTCGTCCGCCAGTCCCTGATGGCTTCGACTTTCGCCAGTTCCGGTTTCTTCTTGTCGGGAGCGGGATTGACTAGTTGCTCCAGATGGTGGCAGAATTCGTGGCAAAGTGAGCTCAGGAATGTTCCAAAAGACGTAACCTCCTTGCGCACGCTGTCTTCATCCACACGCGGATCAGCATCGTTTCCGGAGTGTAGTCGCCGAAAAGTTCGCTCGACCAGTTCTCGCGGAATTCGCAGCGGTCGGGCTGCAAGCACGCGGACGCCGCAAGCAGGGACTTTGCAGAACTCCGATGTGGCATCTAGAAATTCTGCGGAGGAGCGGCGGACATCCGCAGTGGTGGTCCCAGCCTTCATCGCCGACTCGATGGATTTTGTAATCGTCAGCAGGATGGCTTAGATTGCTGAGCACAACATCGATGTCACTGCGCTTCAAAATGGGTGCAAAAGGCAGCGTTCACCCTAGCCTGTTGATGACGCCTTTTAGTTGCTCTGTCAAGTCACTCATGACCTCATAGAGTTGAACAAGGCTGCCTGCTTGGATTTCGATGTCATTTCGTCTCAAGTCCTCGCTGACCGCTTGGCACAGGTGGTGGGCTGCCCGAATTCTCTCCCCAGCCAAGAATGACAGCACGCTAGTCGAATCTTGGTCGGTTTCCTTGCGGGCGACATATTGCTGGGCAGCCCATGCGGCGGTCCTGACTCGATTCAAAGAATCCCGGAAATCCGCCAGAACCTCAGGGTCTAGATCGCCCGAGAGCAATAACTCGTGTAGTCCCTGAAGTTCCGATATGGCATTTTCTAAGCGCGACCGAACGGTGGGACACACTGTTGATTCAGCCATCAAGTTGACCTCCTAATTGAACCTGACTGAGGAGCACGACTCGTCAAGCATTTACCCAACCCCGGTGCTTCGATATGTCCTAATCGTGCTCTCGATCCCCCGAGGTTGGCACGGAGCAGCTTTCCGCCCTCTGAAATTGTCCGGCAACGAAGGCCGGGAGCATCTCTTCCAGTTTTCGTGACAGCCAGAGCTGTAGTGCGGACTTGTGCTCGTCCGAAATAGATACGAAGCGAACTCCGAGATGGCCCGTTTTCGACCAGCAGATCGTTGATTCTGCCAAGAGCGGTACCTTGTGATCAGGCACCGTGAACTGAACCCGGACGCTTTCTCCGGGGATGAGCGGAACGAACGTACTTAGAGCCATGCCCCCTTCGCTGATATTTACGCTGTTGCAGCGAACTTCCTGCATGCTTTCCCTCAGAATGGTGACTGGAATAGAGACCGGACAGCGGAAATAGCGCCGCCGTTCTCTCAGGATCAGTCCGTAAGCAGGCTTGAGTATGTTGCAGATTGACCCGGCCGAAAGCGGCCTCTCGAAGACAAACTCCGACCTCTTTCGGAAGGCTGTGCCTTCCGCAGCACTGCCGCAGATGGCAAACGTGACCGCCGTCCGGTTCGATGGGGAGAGACGCGCCTCGTCCAGAATCGCTCCGGACTGTTCTCCTAGCTGGAGATCAACGATAACAGCATCGAACTTTCGGCGATTCAATAGACCAACCGCCGCTGGCACTTCCTGACACACATCAGACGAAATAGACAATTCTCGTAGGGCGTGGCGGAACTGCTGAATTGTCACTGGATCAGCGGACACCAGAAGAGCAAGGCCGACTTGCATAATGAAGTACACTCCTTCGTAAAAGGTCGTCTATCATGATTGCTTCCCACTTGCTTGTGCTCGAACTTGCGGTTTAGGACTGTCGCCTCGCAACTTGTCAGCAACTTTGTCAACCGCCAGGGGCTTGCTGAAGTAGTAACCTTGGATTTCGTCACACTGATGTGCCCGCAGGAATGACATTTGAGCTTCGTCCTCGACCCCTTCAGCAATCACCTTGAGCCTCAGGCTTTTTGCCATGCTGATGATTGCGGTTGTGATCGCCGCATCATCAGGATTCACGGCGACATCTCGGATAAACACGCGGTCGATCTTTAGCTTGCTAACCCGAAACTGTCTCAAGTAGCTGAAGCTGGAATAGCCAGTTCCGAAGTCGTCAATCGCTAGGGTCACCCCCATGGCCTTTAATTCTTGAACAACTGACAACATCAGGTCCGCATTAGCTAGGAGTAGGCTTTCTGTTAGCTCCAGTTCGAGGTATTGCGGGGCGAGGCCAGTCTCGTAGAGCACTCTTCTGATGAGTTCGCAGAAGCCCTCTTGACGAAACTGAACCGCTGATACATTCACTGCTACTGAAACGGGGGGAAGCCCTTCGTCTTGCCATTTCCGCGCCTGACAGCAGGCCGTCCTCACCACCCATTCCCCAATTGGCACGATCAGTCCGCTGTTCTCAGCAATTCTTATGAACTTATCCGGTGGCACAAGACCCAAGTCCGGATGCTGCCAGCGAAGGAGCGCCTCCAACCCCGTGATCCTTCCAGTGGCAATATCCATCTGGGGCTGGTACACCAGAAAGAGTTCTTTCTTGTCGAGTGCCAGCCGCAAGCTGTTCTCCAAGGTCAATCGCTCCACGCCCTGAGCGTTCATGTCCTCTGTGAAAAACTGAAAGCGGTTGCGTCCATTCTCTTTGGCGCTATACATGGCAGCATCGGCATTCTTGATCAGAGTTTCACAGTCCGCGCTGTGTTCAGGAAAGATGCTGACGCCGATGCTACAACTAACATTGACAGGGTGCCCTCGGACAACGAATCCAGCGGTCATCAAATTCACGATCCGTTCGGTCGCAACCGCCGCATCGGCCACATCTTTTAAGCCAGTCAACACGATGAGAAATTCGTCTCCTCCGACCCGAGCCACGGTGTCTTGTTCCCGCGCCCATGTCTTAAGCCGCTCTGCAACTTCTTGCAGGAGAAGGTCGCCGACCGAGTGCCCCAGTGAGTCGTTGATGTCTTTGAACCTGTCGAGATCGAGGAACAGAATCGCCACTTTGTCCTTCCGCCGACGAGCGCCAGCGAGGGCCTTGGCCAGCCGATCCTGAAGGAGGGTCCGATTGGGCAGTCCCGTCAGAGCATCGTAGTAGGCCAAGAATTGAACTCGTTCCTCGGCAAGTTTGCGGTCCGTGATGTCGCGAAAGTACCAGATTCTGCCCCGATACCGGCCTTTTGAGTCGACGAGAGGTGCAGAGTATCGGTCGAAAATCTTCCCATTCTTGAATCTAAGCTCATCCCTGCTCTTTTCATCCCGATGGCTATTGAGATACCCGACCCTCTCGATGAAGCCGTCAGGGTCTTCGACTTTATCCGTCACGTGCTTGAGCACGATAAGATCGTCTCGTGTGCTCAGCAGTTCATCCGGTATTTCGAAGTTGCGCCCAAATTGCTTGTTTGCCAGAACGATGTGATTGGACTCGTCGACGGCGAGGATGCCATCAATTGTCGTTTCAGCTTGCGCCTCCAGCAGCGCAGTTTTGAACACCAGAGCTTCCTCAGCCTGCTTGCGCTCAGTGATGTCGCGCACGGTGGCCAGCAGTGTCGGCCGCCCGCTCAGCGTCAATGCCGTCAGGCACACCTCAGTCGGAAAAACAGTGCCGTTCTTGCGCTGGTGCAGCCACTCGAAACGCTCCTTGCCATTGAGAAATGCGGCGGCAATCTTCTGTTCGGCCGCCGTCCGGGAGGGCGTGCCGTCGGGTTGGTTCGCGGGTGAGATATCGGCGGGGTGCAGCATGCGGTCCCCGGCTGAGTATCCGAACATCTGTAGCGCAGCCGTATTGCAATCCAGAAAGCCCTTTTCGTCCATCAGCCAGTTCGCATCGGCCGAGTCCTCGAACAACACGCGATACTTGTTCTCGCTGTTCTGCAGCATCTCCTCGGATCGCTTCCGCTCGGTAATGTCTTGCTTGATGGCAATGAAGTATCTATTAGCCGGATTACCAACGTCCCGCGTTACAGGCGTGATCGTCATCTCCTCGGTGTAGGCTGTTCCGTCTTTCCGCCTGTTGACAATCTCGCCTTTCCAGACCTTACCTGACGAGATGGTTGACCAGAGCTTGGCATAATAGCTTTCGGGCTGCTCTCCGGATTTCAACATGCGAAGATTCTTGCCCAATACCTCTTCCTTGCTGTAGCCCGTCATGGTCGTAAACGCCCGATTCACCCACACGATTGTGCCTTCGTAGTCTGTGATGACGATTGCATTGGCAGCCGCTTCTAGGGCGGCTGACTGCAATTTCAATTGTTCTTCGGCACGCTTACGAAAAGTGATGTCGCGGGCAATCGCTGAAGCCCCCGTAACTTGCCCGGTTGCGTCTTTGATCGGCGAGATGGACATGGACACGTCTAAGACTGAGCCCGCCTTCGTGACTCTTTTAGTTTCGAGGTTTTCTATTGGCTGTCCACTCAGTATCCGCTCCATTATGGCTGGTATTTCAGCTTGCCTATCCGAGGGCACTAAGAAGGATAGGTCTCGCCCTACGACTTCATCCCTCGTGTAGCCATACATCTTCTCTGCTGCTCGGTTCCAACTGGTGATCTTTCCATCCGTGTTTTTCCCGAGAATAGCGTCTTCTGAGAACTCCACGATGGACGCTAGCTTCTGGAGGGTCTCTTCGGCTGCCTTTCGCTCTGTGATGTCTGAGAGAAGACCAATCGCAGCCCAAATGCCGTCTTTGTCGCAAGTGGCAACAGCCCTATCATGTGCCCAAAACCATTCCCCACTCCTTTTCTGTACCCGGCACTCGACATCGTATGGTTTTCCCTCGTTAATTAGCGATTCGAATGCCTGCCTCACTCGCTGTCGATCATCTACGTGGACTGCGTTGTACCAGACAGAATCTCCCTGTTGATAAACCTCGGCAGTGGAGTATCCGAGGATCGTTTCGACTTGTGTGCCCACGAAACTTATATTGCCTTCCGCATCGGACTCCCATACGAGTTCTGGGATGCTGGCGACCAGCAACCGATACTTCTCCTCACTTGCCTTCAAACTCTGCTCTGCTTGCCTGAGTTTCCTAAGGTCGACGACGATTCCAAGGACGCAGGGTGAGTCATTGAGGACGACGCGAACGCCCGTAAGAAGACAGGGTATCCGAGTGCCGTCTTTGGACATCAAGACAGACTCCACTTTGGCCATTCCATCGGTGAGCACCGTGGCGATGGTTTGTTGTACGGTTACTCGCTGCTCCTCTGCGATTGTGTCAAAGGCGGTGAGCTTCGTAATCTCTTCGGCTGTGTAGCCAAGCGCCGCTTGGAGATTCGAGTTCCACTGCTTGAATTTCCCAGCATCATCGAAGATGCAGGCAATCTCAGGAAGGCTCTCGATGATATTTGTCGAGAGTTTCTCTTGCTTAACCTTCCCACTGCGGAGCGATTTTAAGTTTAGGAAAAAAACAGCGAAGACGCAGGCGAAGATTGCAGCAATATGGGACCGCCCAGCGGAAAGACTTGGAAAGACAACTTGCTTGAGTCCCTCAAGACCAGCCGCGAGAAGCAGCGCAATCGTTGCACAGCGAAGCACCCGGATAGAAAGGTACTGCTTGGACATAATTCGCCACAAGGGTAGGAAATTGTTCGTTTGCGGGGCAGCCCGCCGATCATTCGTCTTTGTCCCGGCGAACGCCGCTGGGGAGAGAGACTACGACGGAGTAGAGGCAATTGGACGCCCAGTCTCAAGCCGCAGCTAAGTTATTGATTCGTATCGTTCTCTCGGCGTTGTGTTGGATTCAAGGGAATCCGATTCGTCCGTGGTGCGGACAAGATTCCAGTTTATAGACGGACTAGGTTGCAGCGCGGGCAGGACAACTTGAGCGGCTTCGGCGGGGGGCAAGTAGCGGGTTTCGAGAGCGGGACGGCAAAGAAAAAGAAGATGACGATGATGACGACACGACCGAGGACGGCTACTCGGAGTGAGCATGGAACAGGCCTCGATCTCGCCTAGCGAAAGGGCAGGCGAAGATCGCCGGAGTGCCCGGCAGCAGAGTTTCAGAGTTTCAGAAACAATAAGGGCGTCCAGACCAGCTAGTTCTGGACGCCAGCAAACCTTAAGGGAGCGTCAAAAGACTCTCCTACACGCAACTTAGATCGAACCCTTGGCCTACGCAAGATTCCCGTCGTACCTCAATCCAGGTTACTTGGTGATTCCGCTGAGGTGCGTGGCAACTTGATGTGGACGACGCTCGACAGATTTCCACAGTAGCCCGTTGGAGCCATTGCTCACCGCCGTAAAGAAGAAGTAGTCTGTGATCGAGCAGCACTTGGGGGAGGGCTGTTTGACTGAGCGTCCTGTGACTCGAAAGAGTTTGGGACGCTTTCGTTTATGTGGGAAGAAGGGTATGAGTTTGTTGGGCAAGGCACCAAAAGACCGAAGTATACAAATCGAACTCGGATCAGTTCTTTCGGTGGTGGTTCTTTTTGTCACTGTCAGCTTCTACAAGATTTTCCGGTATTTCCCAGCGTAAGTATCCTGCACGTGCTAACACCTAGCTGACCGTCATTCAAGTGGAGGTCTGCGGCCAAGCCGCGTTTGCAACTGGACCGTGCACCGCCCACTGGGCCGAACGGCTTGTTATCTAGCCATCTCAACAATGAGGTTGGTGCTGAACACTAGCTCGCAATTTGCGATGTCGCTTTCATATCGTGTATTTGCCGCTCGGTAGCGAACTTCGGTATTGACCCCCGAAGACTTAAGGTACTTGTTAGTGGCTTCGCTAACACCAAGAACCTGGCCAGCGGCTTTACGGCAGACAGCCCGATGGGCTTGGAGGATGGCAATTGTCTCGCTGTGGTCAACATGAGTTTTTGGCTCATTGCAGCCGCACATTAAGATTGATAACAGCAGAGTGAATGCTAGTTTGTAAAAGGTGTTCATGGTTTCTATCCTTGTCCCTTCGGGTACTCCGACAAAAAATCTTCCACCAGTTCTCGCTCCTCTGCCTGCGTCACCCGGACTCGTTTAGGCCGGGGGTTAGCCTTCATCTCTGCCCGCACACGGGTGCAGAAAGCGCAAGGGCAATCAGGACGGCTAGAACATACGATGGGTTTGTTTGGTGAAGTCATTGTTTCTCTTCGTTGTGTGACTTCGCTTCCAAAGCTTTCAGTCCTGCAAGTGCAATCTCAGGCAATTTGCCTTGGTAACACCTTCATCTTCGCGCGCGCTCCGCGTCGATTTTGTTGGCCTTTGGGTTAACAAACAAGTCGGGCAAATATACACAGGAGGAAGGTCAACATGCTGTGTGATCTTTATCGTCATCGCATCCGCGTTTACCAGCCCCAAACGTGCCAATCCTGAACACCATGAATCGACCCTTACACTCGATTAGAACAGTCATCAGTCCGTCGCGAGCGAACTTCAGTCACTATCGCTGCATCGGCACGGGGAGATGATGGGTACTTGCGAGACTTTCCGGATTTCTGTTCGGGAGATGGAGGAAAGCAATGAGCCTCGGTGGCTTTTCAATCTGGAGGTTTCTGGGAGTTCCGCTTTCAAGTCCCGAGTTTCGCGAACAATCGGCATTCCACTCACGAAGAGCGGACGACGCCGCAGATTGGGGGCATTCAGTTTCAAACTGTTTGGCTTCTAGCTATGGAGCTACCAAAGACGACACAGATGGCAACAAAAGTAGACATCTCAAGACGACTCCTTCGGGATGAAGTAGAGAGGAAGTTCTATGGCAAAAGAGATCACAGACGTTTTGGATAGGCGACCAGGTTGCGAGCGCGCAGCCATTATGCTCCGGAGGGTCGGAGGATACGGTAGGCAGCAAATAGCGTTCCCTACGCTCTGTCGAATTTGAAGTGATAGATTTATTCAACACTCCCGCACAAGGATGGTCGTCATGGCGATTCCCCTATCCAACGAAATCAGAGCTTTGCTCGATGGCCCCAACTTCGCTCATCTCGCTACCCTCATGCCTGACGGCTCGCCGCAGAGTGTACCCGTTTGGGTGGGCCGTGCAGGTGACCGCATCCTGATCTGTACCGGGGAAGGTTCACTCAAAGCGAAGAACACAAGGCGCGAACCGCGTGTCGCGCTCTCCATCATCGATTTTCATGATCCGTATCGAGAGGTTCAGCTTCGAGGTCGTGTGGTCGAGCGCCGTCCTGATCCCGATTTCAAGTACATGGACCCAATCTCCCACAAATACACAGGCAAACCGTTTCCTTTCCGCAAACCCGAGGGAAGGGTGGCACTCGTGGTCGAATTCGAGAAGGCGCGATACACCAAGCTACCTTTCCAACATACCCCGCCGAAGGTGTAATGCCGCGATGCTTGGCATGTTAATCGTCATCCTGCTCGGGCATCATCTCGCGCTTGTGATCCAATGGCTTATCCCAACTGTGGAGCATCTGTTCTCCACACTTCTTACATGTTGACGGGCTGGTAGCATTATTGTTGACTTCCGTATATCCGCATCCAACGCAGATGTGTTCCATGCGGCTAATTTGCTAATTTTCGTTTCCGCCGAACTATTGCTCACTCCCTGAGAACGTGCGCCTTCGCCCCGGCAAACGGGGGAGTTCACATTGCAAGTCCCTGTGGTGCCGGTCATCGTGCCGTTGGTGACCGTGCAACCCAAAAGCGAGCCCCCGGAGTTCTAGAGTGAAGTAGGGTGTCGCGCTCTCTTTTGGAAGCCTTGCGTCAGGAGAAGGTCGGGATTAGCCGTGATTTCGGGTGTCACCTTGGCGATCTTCCAGCCGCTCTTATATGATGTCGCCGGTTTGCCCCGAGCTTCACTGTACCGACCCCAAGCCATTAGCTTCAGGAGGACGCCATCCGACATCAGGCGGTAAGTGACTTCGCAGTACTCTCCTGAGTTCGTACTGTGGCGGACATAATCCGCCACGGGTTCGCCATGAAGGTTGAGTTTAGTCATAGCGATGCGGAGCAGGGCTAGGCAGCAGGTCGG
>PLHQ01000046.1 GCA_003138975.1 Acidobacteriaceae bacterium
CCCGGCGTCCCCTATAACTACAATAACAACTGTGCCCCGACAGTCGGTGGTCGTTTCACCTTCTGATCGCTTCCGCGGCGAGCTCAGTCGGAGTTGCGGCCATCGCCTCCACGAACCATTCGCCACCTGCAATCGGCTGCACCGCAGTCTTTCTTATTGATAAATCCCGATTACACTCATTAAATGGGTTCCGCCACGGTTTGGTTTTTCCGCGCGTTGTCACCGGTCACCACGGAGGTGTTCTGATCTTATGATTCGGTTGCCAATATTGAAAGACGAGTTGGCCTTTCTAGAAAAGCTCTTGCCAGATTTGTAAACAAGGCCGGATTTAGGTCATCTGGCAATTGACGTCAAAAAGCGAATTGATAAGATTCGTCAAGAGATCCGCGCCCTACAAGAAAAAGGGTGACCAAAATTCAAAGTAGATGGGATGAGAAGGTCGACCCCCGATCACGGATGGCGTTAAGCTACCGGTGATCAACGCACTCTACGGTGCAATCGCAGCGGATAAGGAGATCGACCTTGAACAAGCATAACAATTCTGGAAAGAAGAGTGAACTGACATCGAAGCGGGCGAAGCCGCGGGGCCCGATGCGACGGGATACGAAGGAAGTGTTGACGGAACTGGTGGGAAAACTGAAGGAAAAGCTGGATCCTAAAAAGCCCGCAGCAACGAGCGCCGGAGAAAAGCATAAGCGCGGTGAGCTTCGCCCCAATCTCGATCGTCTGACGGTGGGTGTGGATCTGGGGGACCGATGGAGCAACTACTGCATTCTGGGTCTAGAGGGGGAGACGCTGGCGGAGGGACAGTTGCGTACGACGCAGGAGGACCTTGCCGAATTCTTTCAGGCATTGAATGCAGCTCGAGTGGTTTTCGAGGTGGGGACACACTCACCATGGGTGCAGGAAGTCATCGGCGGTTGCGGACATGAAGTGCTGGTGGCCAATCCACGAATGATGGATGGGTCGAAGCGTCGCAAGCGGAAGAATGATCGGATCGATGCCAACAAGTTGGCGCGATTGGGGCGAGTGGATCCGCAATCGTTGCACCCGATACAGCACCGCAGTCGGGAAGTGCGGCAGGATCTGGTGATATTACGAGCCCGAGACGCGTTGGTGGCGGCGCGGACGGAGCTGATCAACGCCACGCGAGGACTGGTGAAGAGTATGGGCACACGGCTTCCCAAATGTTCTAGCCCGAGCTTTGCGGAAAAGGTAGAGGGGACAGTTCCCGCCGAGCTTCGCGACGCGCTATTGCCACTGATGCGCATGGCGACGGCGCTGAGTGATTGCATCCAGGAGTATGACGAGAAGATTGAAAAGTTGGGCCGCGAGAAGTATGGACATACGGAGTTATTGCGGCAGGTGAAGGGGGTGGGGCCGATCACGGCGCTGGCCTACGTATTGACCCTGGAGAATCCGGACCGATTCGTGAAGAGTCGAGATGTGGGGCCATATCTGGGATTAGTACCGAAGCAGGAAGACTCCGGGGAGAGCCAGCCGCAATTAGGAATTAGCAAAACCGGCGACACGATGCTGCGCAAGCTGCTGGTGGGGAGCGCGCACTATATCTTGGGGCCGTTCGGACCGGACACGGACTTACGACGGTATGGGCTGCGACTCTGCGAGCGGGGTGGGAAGAATGCGAAGAAGAGAGCAGCGGTAGCGGTGGCGCGGAAGCTCGCCGTCTTACTGCACTGCCTCTGGGTGAGTGGAGAAGTATATGAGCCGCTGCGCCAGGGCACGTCCGCGACGATAGCGCCGGCGGTGGCTGCCTAACGACCAATGCGAGCTACAGCAGGAAACACGCCCTCGAATCCGAGAGAGGACGAGGCGGAGAGATTGCTGTAGAAGACGAGAGCAAGGGAGCAGAGATGAATTGATGGCGCAAAAACCGAGAGTTATCTGGAAAGTTTGGTAAGCGACGACATCCACCGCCTTGTTCGGGTGACTGCGTTAGTGGGCTCGGTCTATAAAGACCGCAAAGTAGATAGCAGCACCCAACAAGCCCAGGTTCGTCACGGTGGTGATGAACCTGGGCTTATGATCGAACCCCAACTTGCACCGGACCCAGAAGGGCCCATTCAGAGTGCGGATAGAAGCACGGCAACGGTGGGTGGCGTCGACCAGAGTTTCTCGAAGACTTGGTTCGAAGCGGATCCATGATGCTCTGTGACCGAAATGAAGATGATGATGGCGAATGTCAAAGGCAGCGGGGCTTGGCTGCCGACAAGGGTGCTCCAGAAAAGCGGACCCACTCAACTAAGGAACGAAGCTTCACTGAACTGCGTTTCGCTTCGTTCCGAGCTCGATTGTGAAGTGAGTTGCGAGGCTGTCAAGGGTCAAGATGAACGCCGCCATTCGGCGGCGCCCTTGACAGCCTCGCAACTCACCAGCCGAGGTCTATGCAGCACGGAAGAGAACTAGCAAGTTTTCACGGGAAGACAGACAAAAGGGGGATCCTGTGGGTCGTCCGAGTTGCCAATCGTCGCTCCTGAGCGATCCTAACGCAAACTTTTCTGTGGAAATGTGGCGGAAGTCAAATATAAGGAGGGCCGCCACGTCGGCCTTGACTTTTATGACCTTCTCATAGAAGCCCACTA
>PLHQ01000139.1 GCA_003138975.1 Acidobacteriaceae bacterium
CGGAGCCAGCGGCAAGAGCAACACCACCATAACTCCGGTTAACGGATTTTCAGGCAATGTGACGCTGGCCGCTTCCGGACTACCGACGGGCGTGACCGCTTCTTTCAATCCGGACCCAGCAACTTCAATCAGCACTCTGACCCTCACGGCAAGCGCGACGGCGAAGAAGGGGAAGGCAACGGCAACGATCACTGGAACCTCCGGTAGCCTGAGGGCAACCACAACGCTCACGCTGACGGTGGATGGGTTGGGGAGCTTTACGCTGACGGCTTCTCCGAGCATCGTGACGGTGGCGCAAGGCAGCAGCGGAACCAGCACGATCACAATCGTGCCGGCAGGCGGTTTCGACAAGGAAGTCACTCTGAGCGCCAGTGGGATGCCGAGCGGCGTAGCGGCATCGTTCAGCACCAACCCAACCACTTCCACCAGCACGTTGACGCTGACGGTAAGCGGCTCGACAGCAACCGGCCAGTCGACAATAACCATTACCGGCATGTCTGGAAGCCTTTCGAGTGACGTGGGATTTTGGTTGAAGGTGGTGCAATCGCCTTAATCGCTCGCGCAATAGGTTTAGGCGAAATGCGCAAACCCGCGCTAAGGGAAAAGGTACAGTGGACGACCCACCGCCCAGGTTCTCAAGTTCCGTACGAAAGCCCGAATGAGAGTCATGCCGCCTATACACCGAGGCCGAAAGTACCGAAGCACCGACAGGGGCGCACTGCTTGGTAGTAGCGAGGAAACAGGGTAATTCCCGTGGAGCGAAGGGGGCAGGTCACCTACGGCGAGATTGGGTCAACGGGCAACCGGAGGAACCCACTGTCTCGACGGAAGGCGGCAGCTTTCCGCGGGTGGCACGAGCCGGATGAATCGAGAGGTTGGTAGCGGCCGACATGGCTGCAAGTCTGGGAAGGTGAAAGTCCTTCCGCCGTCAGTTGCCTGTTTCAGACGGCTAGCATACCCGATGCATGCATCGGTGACGATGCGTGATCTGCTCGGGTGTAAAAGTCACGGCTGTCCTGCGAGCTTTTTAGGGCGCAGCGGCAGGGGAGACCTGGGTGGCGAACAAGCCAGGAGGCCTGAACGTAAGGAATAGCGACGATCTCGAAATTCATCCCGCATGAAGTCTCTTCGCGGATAGATTCGGGGAAGCCGACCCACTGAACCTCTTGGGGAAGGCCGCTGATGTAGGGGGAAGTAACAGGCAAACGCACCCTACAACCCGACGGGATCATGGCTCAAGCATCCTGGGAAAGACTTGCAGAGGTAACGTCGGGAAGAATCAGTTCCCAGCAGGGGGCTCGCAGCAACCTGCGAAGACCTCTGGAAATAAGTGGGGAAACACGAAGTCCGGAGGAGGGAGCTGGTTTGGCGCATGAGCTCGTAGGAGCGAGGAAGAAGGGGTAGTACCCTTCGAGGTGGTGCTGGACACTACCCTGGCATGAGTAACGCTTGTGACAGGCAAAGGAGCTCTGGGCACTTGGCGGTTCAAGTACGGTCAACGGCGAAAGTCGGAGGAGCCGTGATTTAAGGACGAGCTGGGAGGTAAAGCGGAATGGGTTGGGGTGTATGCGAGCGAGCGCTTAAGCTTCAGGCATCTCGGAAAGGCCTCGCGGGGAAAGCCAAGGCGAAAACCGGAATCGGGAAAACCGACCTTCCGGGATTGTAGGGGGGCCCGAGGGAACGTGACCTTGCCCTTCATGGCACGGTGCGCGCGTCTCGGATCTATCCCGACCAAGTGGGGTTCCGTGAGCGGCTCGGGGTGTAATTCCCCGGGCCTACTCGGCGACCGATCATTAAGACCGGCACGATCAGCATTCCCGCCCGCGGGTGTAACCAACAGTATGTTGGCAAGACTCTTCCATCATCAAGGTACTGGCCGGATCAGGACTGTGGGCGGGCGGAACCGTGGCGTTGGGCGGCACGGTCACGCTTTCCAGCAATTTTTCGGGCACGCCGGACGGAATCGCCTACTTCTCGAATCCCACGAGGTTGACTGGTTGACTTCGACACCTGTCCCTACCAACGGGCAAATCCTGATCGGATCTCTCACGCGCCGAGAAATCTTGATCAGAACCATCTCTTCGGTGAGGCCGAGCACGGCGCTGCGGCGGAAAAGAAAGCCCAAGAGGCCGTTGCGATTCGTGGCCCTCCGCAGATGAAGATCCGTTCGATTGATCGAGGCATTCTCGCCGCTGCGTCAAACGCTATGTTTATTGCGGGGGCGGAGGCGCATTCTGTTGCGGCGGAGGCGGATTCTGTTGCTGCTCCTGTTGCTTTTGTCTAATCTGCTGCGCCAGATCGCGCATCATTTGCCCAAGAGCTTCAGGGGCGACCGGTTCCTTCGGTGGCTCCATAGCTATGATTGGGGCCTCCCGTGCCGGCGGCACTGAAGAGGAAGCAGCCGGGGCTTCATAAGGTACCGCCCTTGGAGGCGACTGGATCAAGCCGTTTGCGAGCGGTCCGACCTGATCACTTTGCGCCGGAGTCAGTTGAGCCTGACTTGGAGGCTCTGCATTGGTCAAAATCAAGCGTTGCAGAGTGCTCGGATCATTTTGTGATCCTAACATCACATAGTTGAATCCCGACCCGTTGAGCAGGGTTGTCAGAACGTCGCGAACCGCCCCGGGACCTATACTTGCAGACATGCGCTCTGCAGCGTGATCGTTCGGGAATTCGATAACGGCTCCCGTGGCGAGGCTCACGGCACGCAATAAATCTCTCATGGTTGCGTTTTGCGCAGTGATCGCCAGTTTTCCCTTCGCATATGTCACTCTCGGATCGGTGGTTGTTGGCGGCTGAGAGATAGACGGAGGGACAGAACGCATCCCGGCAGACGGGCACGCGACACCAAGCTGGGAGGAGCCGCACCCAGTTGCGGGAGATTGACCAAGCACACTCGGGGCTAAACATAACGCGAGTGCGACAATCATCGAAGAGCGAATTGGAACTGTACTGGACATGGAAGTTTAGAAAGACGCTCTAGGTTCTTGATTTGGCCGTGAGTCCGGAGTGGCAATACCACGGCATAGTGATTCGTATTGGGGGATTGTTGTTGTGCTCACACTTCTCCGGGTGCAATTTGCGAGACAATCTACAGCCGAGGAGAGCATACTGATCGCCGTGGGGAGTATATTTAGAATAGATCATTCGGCCGTCTCGGCACAAGAGCGCAGTTGGACGAGTCGTTCAGGCTAGGTCGATTGACTAGCCCATATAGAGTAGCCAAAAGAGAGTAACGAAGCAGTTACCGCCTTGACATATGAGTCGAAATGGTGTCAGACTTGGTTATCCTCCCCTGAACAGAGCTTCACGTCGAGCTCCGAAACAGAACTCCTCCCGGCCCACGTTCGAGTGATCACGACGAATGTGCACCGAATGGCGTAGGCCATGGAAGCCAACGTTTGGAGTTCGCTCCTGGCGTGCATTTGCTAACCCAGTCGTCAAGTTTATGACTGGTTCGCCCCCCCCCGGGCCCTGAATATCTACTTTGCTTCTGAACTCCGTCGTAAAGCTAAGTTCGCTGCGCAGGAACTGCAGGCCCGAGGACGAGAGGAGTACCTTGCTATGTCTGTCACCAACTCAGAACCCGGGTTCTTGTTGATGGATGATAAATGTCATCTACTGGCTACCAACGAACACGCGGTACAGATCCTGACATTCCCCAACGGTTCGGACAAGATCAAGCATCTGCAGTTGTTTCTCCGCGACAAGATTCGTTCAGCTCTCGTCAATCACCAATCAAAGGACCTGGAATTCCTTAGACAATATCAGTCCGGCAGACGTCGCTACCTATGCCGCTCATTCCAGCTTTACTCCGACTTGTCCGACAGCCATCCGGTTGCTATTGTCCTCGACAGAAACTCATCGGGTATCACGATGACTAGCGACCTCGTCGCACAGTTCGACATCACTCCGAGAGAGCAGGAAACGGTCCAGCTTCTGCTGCAAGGACTGACCAGCAAGGAGATTGCGAACCGTATGCGCATCAGTCCAAATACAGTGAAAGCTTTTCTCCGGCTGGTCATGGTGAAGATGGGTGTCTCAACGCGTTCCGGGATTGTGGGCAGGTTTGCGCGATCTGTGGAGTCCAATCATGGAGGGCAGTCTGCGAACGAAGGTAACAGTCTTCAAGAACTGGCCCATTTGAGCGATTTACGAAGATGAGGTCCCGGTGCGATCATAAGAATTGATGAAGCGGCATCAAAATTGAAGAGGCTTCCAACGTTTTCCTCAGGTCGTCGAAATTACAGCGTGCGGAATGCCGCCGCATCAGGGTGCCAGTGAAGTCCCGACATCTATTACCGGCCGAGCGCAGAATCTCAGCAGCGGCTCCCTATCCTTTTTTGGCGAACAGCGCGCACAACGACTCGACGTCTAGCGGAGAAACTGCTTCTCTGCCGGCGCACCGATCGGCATTCTCACACGGGCTCAACTTTGGTGGACGAGAAAGCAAACCCACCAACCAAGTAGTACGGGCAGCCTCTGCCATCGATTTGGTCTTGGAGCAGATCGTCTATCAAACCCGGCTATCCACTTGTGCAACGGGAGCCTTCATCGGTTTATTACGTAATGGTCAGATGGTTTACCGCGCCATGAACGGGGCAACTTCGGCCGAGTTTGTCGCCTATTTGCGCCGAGACCCGCGAGTGGTTGATGCTTGCCTGCGCACCTCTTCGATGCGGCATGTTCATAACTCCGATAACTCCAGTGAACTCGACGAGTCGGTTTGTCGCAGTCTAGGGGCCCGCTCTATTGTGCTTTTCCCGGTGTTGAACGAAACGCCAGAGAAACTAGGCGTCCTCGGTGCTTTCTCCCCTCAGGCCGATGCATTTGCGGCTGGCGATCTTGTGAAGATACAGTCGCTCTCGCATCGCATCGCTGACACCATCGCGCGGGTGGACGAACTGGCTCACGACTCTGCGGGCAATGTTCCCGTTTCGGCGCAAGCGGGTGGCGAGAGGCGATTTCACACTACTGCGGAACACAGAACAACCGTAGGAGCCACGCTCGCATCTGGCGCTCGAAGATCGCTGGTAGCCGTTCTCATCATAGGCCTCTCGCTTCTCGTCGGTTGGGAGCTGACTCGGACTGTCCCTCGCGGCAGGCCGCACGCAGCAAGCAGGAATTCCACCATTGTCGTGCCGCAATCTTCAGCAACTGCACAAATTCCCTCCGTTCCTGCTCTGTCGGTTGCTAAGCCTGTGAGCCCAACAGCCATCGTCCCCGTTCCGGCCAAGACTTCAAATCGGGTGTCAGGTCGCGCAAAGCAACGTGTGCCTGATTTGGAGATTGAGAACACATCTGATGGTGACTCCTCAGGAATCGTGCTGTTTGAAGGCACAGAAGCGAAACCCACATCGACGACGTCAAAGGATCCGATTGCAGGCAGCGACTCCGCTTCCTCAACTCCCATCATCATTCCAGAGCGAGCGGCCCTCGATCTTGTCGTCGACCGTGTCGAGCCCGAATACCCGAACGAGGCCAAGGCACATCACGTGCAAGGGTCGGTGGTACTCGACCTTCTTGTAGGCAGGGATGGAAGAGTCGAGCGACTGAGTCGTGTGCAGGGAGATCTTGGGCTGACGGCTTCGGCTACCGATGCGGTCAGGCAATGGCGGTTCAAGCCGGTTATCCGCAATGGACGTCCCGCCGGCTTTGAAACTCAAATCACCTTAACTTTTGCACTGCCATGAGACCACTGCTACATCGGCGTCACAGACGTGAGGGGGGCCGCGGTCTATTTGTTTGTTCCGTCGCCACCCTACTCGCAGCAGTTTCCCTGTTTAGCTTTCCTCTTGTGTTGCTGGGCCGCGACGCATCGAAACAGGAATCGCACGATGCTCTTCCCGGTGCCCAGACCCCCGCGACAATTGTTCATTTAAAACTCTTGCTGGACGATGGTCCGCCTACGGTTGAAATTATAACCACGGCTCCGGTGACCCCGAAGATCAGCAAGTTAGACGGGCCCATGCGTCTGGCTATCGATTTGCCGAACACAAACATGTCGGTTTCTCACAAACAGGTACCGGTGAAGAGTGACGATGTCAGCGCGGTTCGTCTCGAACTGAGCGCTACCAATCCGCCGCTGGTCCACGTGGAAGTCGATTTACGCAAACCGATGGATTACACCTGGGAATCAGCTGGGAATCGTCTGTTGGTGCGCCTGCGCGCGATGGAGGGAAAGAAGGTGTCGCCAGTGGCAGCTCCAATTGATGCCCTTGACTTTGGCAACGTCGTACCTGTTGACCGGCTGGCTTCAGGCGCCTCCATCACTGCCTCATCCGACACGACCGTGCTTCGCTTGCACCGCGGCGGAGATTTTTATGTTTGCCCGCGCACCACAGTCTCCGTTACTCGTTCTCGAAATGGTCCCGACATGATGCTAGCGATCGGCGCCGGCGCCGTGGAGACGCACGTCACTCTTGACAATTCCGCAGATGAGGTGATCACTCCGGATTTTCGCATTCTGCTTCGTGGTCCGGGAGAGTTCGACTACGCAATCCGCACCGATTCGCAGGGCAACACGTGTGTCCGAACTCTCCCCGGTAACACCTCCTCGGCAATCATTTACGAACTCATGGGAGACGGAAAGTTTGAATTCCAACCACGGGATCAGATCGTTTTTCATGGGGGACGCCTAAGTCCCGAGGATACCGCTCTGCACTCCGCCTCAGCATCGGGTGATGATACGATTCTGCCGGTAGATTGCGGGTGTCCTCCGCCCCCGCACCCTGTGCTTTTGGCTTCTAATGGGGCGGAAGGGAGCAATCAGGACGCAAGCGCGGAGAGAAGTTCTGCCGTTTCCCTCAATGCGCCCGCTGCAGGCGTGCAGATAGCGGAACTGCCCGCATCGGTGCGGAATCAGCCTCACGCGGAAGCGCAGGCTATCCTAACCTTTCGACCCTCCCCTTCACCCACACCTTTCCCGTTGTCAACCCGCCGTGCGCCATCTCCAACGATGGTGTTGCCACCTCCGACTCCTGTGCGACACAAGAAGATGTTCGATGGCGTGCGACATTTTTTTGCGAAGATATTCGGGTAACCGATGCTCCGGAGTGGAGAGGTTAAGGCGCTGTTCGCGGATCTCAGGAACCAGATCGGTCTCTGTCGCCTGTATACACGGTCTTCTTTTTTGAGACTTCTAAAGTGGCCCAGATACAATTTCTGCCGAGTGGGTCTTCGGCTCGCGTTCAGTTTCGCAACTTGGCTCCCCCGAAGATAGTGGACACCAGTTCGAAGACTTCGCCCACCGCTTCATCCAGTTCAAAGGAGAACAGTGCCAAGTCCACCCGGGCGAGACTGCGGTGTTCTTTCAAGAGAATCGACCACGCCGGGTATCCGACCAAATCTACTTTGTGGCGCTCATAATATCCGTACCCCATGCCGCGCATGCGGCAAAGTAAATCGTGATCGGTCCCCTTTTTCTGTAACACTTTCAAGCTGAGTTTTCGGCAGCTTGTGAGCTTGGCAGATCGCCATTCAGAGCGATCTGACAAGCGAACTCACTCGGTGTCCGTTCTCCCAGAGACCTGTGAGGACGACTCTCATTGTATTCCCGCCTCCGATCCTCGATGACTTGCTTGGCCTCGGTCAGGGTCGCGAACCAGTGCACATCCAAACATTCTGCTCGCAAGGTTCCGTTGAACGACTCCACATACGCATTGCCCGTCGGCTTGCCTGGCCGCGAGAAGTCGATCTGCACCTGGTTGTGATACGCCCACAGGTCCATCCTCTGACTGGTGAACTCCGACCCGTTGTCACAGAACAACAGCTTCGGAGTTCCTCTCTTCTGCCGAATCTGATTTAGAGCACCCACCACGTCTCCACCGCGCTTCGCCAGACTGCGTCCATGCCGGTCGGCAACCTCGACAGCATGGAAGAGCAGATGATCATCCGCGCTCTGGAGAGGAGTGGCGGCCACCGCGGCCACGCCGCGGACCAGTTGGGCATTTCCCGTCGCACTCTCAGCCGCAAACTCAAGGAGTACAACATCAACGTCGCCCCCGGGGACGGCGTGAACTCTCTGGGGTTCATCAGCCTCGATCAGCAGAAATTCTTCCGCGCCCGCATTCAGCTTGCCGTTACACTGAAAAACCAGCAGGGGGACGAAGTGTGCGTCCAGGGCACGAACCTGAGCACCGGCGGCATGGGGTTGGACGGACTGAGAGAACCGATGCGCTTCGCCGGCCTTCTCGATGTGAGCTTCCCGCTGCCTGATACCGAAAGCGTTTTTCGCGCCAAGGCCAGGATCGTCTGGATTGGTGAAGAAGGGCGCGTCGGCCTTCGCTTTGCAGTCATCGATCCCGCACTTTTCGAGCAGCTTCAGTCCTGGACCAAGCACAAAATGAAGGACGAAGGCTGGGATCTACCCTCCTGAAATCAGCCCTTTCATGCTACGTACCTCTTAATGAACCGGTGCTGGTTGCGGAGTCGCCTGTGGAGCCGTTGCGCTCGGACTTGAAAAATTAACCTTCGGAACTTCGCGCGATCCCGCCGAAGCTTCGAAGTAAGCTTCATTCGGCTTGAATCCAGCGATCCCCGCGAAAAAGCTGTTGGGGAACTGCTGCACGTAAGTGTTGTAGTCGCGCAGCGTGTCGTTATAACGTTTGCGCTCGACTGCGATGCGATTCTCCGTGCCGGCGAGTTCATCCTGCAAACGAAGGAAATTCTCGTTGGACTTCAACTGAGGATAGTTCTCGACAATCAGCAGCAAGCGTCCCAGCGCTCCGTCGAGCTGTCCGTTCGCCGCAATCTTCTCTTGCGGCGAGCCCGCCGAAAGCAACGCCGAGCGCGCTTTCGCGATGTCGCCGAACACCGTCACCTCCTGCTGCGCGTAGCCCTTCACGGTCTCTACCAAATTCGGGATCAGGTCAGCGCGGCGCTGCAACACAATATCCACCTGCGACCAAGCTGCCTTTACTGCCTCATTCTTGCTGACCAGCGTGTTCTTCACACTGACGTACTGGCCAAATGTGAATAGGACAATCAGTAATACAATTGCGATCACAACCACGACAGCGATGAGTCCCTTGCCCATGATGTTCTCCTGAAAGCACGAATGAACTCTACGAAGAGCTCGCAGCACCCGAGTCCAGCATTTTATCAACCGCAGCGGTTACCTGTTCGAGTGCTGCCAGATATCGCGCAAAAACGTCTGCCACGTCGAATTTCTTCCGGTCTGCCTTCCGCTCTCTAATGTCAAGCACATGCAAAACGCCGGAGGGATCAAACCCAATGTGCTGAGCCAATGCTTCCACTGCCTCGCGTTTCCCCACCGGAGCACTGTAACCCAGCACCATCAGCGCGTGCCGGAACAGAGTGGCGAAGGACGAAACTGATCGTACCAGCAACTCCCGCATGCGCGAGTCACTGCCCAAGGCGAGGAGCAGGTGCTGGCGCAGCAGCGCGAGCTTCTCCCTCAGTTCATATTCCACCTGCACTCGATGCAGATTCAGCGGAATCGAAAGTCCCTGAAGAACATCTTCGCCGAAGAGGACGCGATGGTGCTGTTGCATGTCGATTAACTCGATAGCAAATACGTCCACGGAACGCTCGATCTCTTCCCGAGTCATAAACAGTGGCAGCGGCTGTTTCTGCGAGGCCCATGATTTCACGGCGGGAGCGAGGGTTTGCAACGCAGCAAACGAACTGTCGCGAACCACGCAGAACAGATTTACATTCGAGAACTCGAGATGAAAATCTCCCGCGACCGCCGATCCGAACAGGATCACGCTCTCCAGGTTCGCTCCAGCGGCTGCTCGCAACCGGCTGACAAAGTCGCTAATCTTTTTTTCAGGAACCATTTGCGTCCTCGCTGGCTACCAGCTGCTGCTAGCTCCACCACCACCAGAACTGCCGCCGCCAAATCCGCCAAAACCACCACCCCCGCCAAAACCTCCGCCGCCCCAACCTCCGCCGCCCCTGCCGCCAAACATCCCAGAAAGGAGAATCCAGAAAACTATGCCGCGAAGCGGAGTAAAAAGAACGACCAGGACAATGACAATCAGCAGGACAACACCGCCCGCTGATATACCGTGGCTCGGCTCCGCCTGCTCTGCCGGAGCCGGCGCGAGTTGCGGAGTCGTGAGTTGAACTCCAGCGTCCTGCGCGATGATGGTGGCCACGCGCGACGTCACCAGCAACAGCGCCTGGCTGTAATTTCCTGCGCGCATCAGTGGAATGGCTTCCCGCTGAAAACCTCCCACCTTTCCGTCGGGTAGAATCGGCTCTAACCCGTAGCCTACCTCAATGCGCGCGCGGTGGTCATTAATGGCATACAGGATGAGCACCCCGCGGTTGGTGGACTTGCTTCCCACGCCCCACTGATGAAAAAGATCCACCGCGTAACTTTCAATATCGGAACCATCCAGGGACTTGACGCTCACAACGGCGATCTGGGCATGTGCCTTCTCGTCAATTTGCCTGCAGATCTCATCCATCTGCGCGATCGCGTTCTGATCCAGAACGTGCGCGAAGTCATTGACGTAGTCGGTGGCTTTGAGCTGAGCGATCGGTTCGGCTCGCGCAGTCAGAACCAGCGTCAGTGCAACGGCCACATCGAGACACAACTTTGTCCACGACTTCATCGCAAAGAAAATTGTACAGGACCCGATCTCACTCATCGCGCTCGCCTTGCCTTTTGCTTCGTTCAGCGTTTGCAGTACCTAAAGATAACCCGGACCAAATCCGCGAACGCACGGCTAAGGCCACCGAAACGATGAAGCGCGATGCCAAGACTGTGCCGGAAGGTGTTAAGGAAGGCATGAGCAGCGATAAAGCCATCACTGTCAATAAGGCCTCCCGCGAACACCTGCTCAGCCTGCCAGGCCTCACTGAGCACGAGGTTGACCGCATCATCGCTGACGTCCATTCGACAATGCCCATGACCTAGTAGTCGGAGTATGACAAAATCCACGACCGGGTCGTCGCAGGCACTAACGTCCTGTTTCTATGACTTCTGGCGCAATCCTGCGATATCATCAAAGGGATGCTTGCTTCGTGCCATCCATTTCAGACTGACGATCCGCGCCTGGAGCCGATTCACGCCAAGGTGATTGCCGGCGAGCGCCTCGGTTTCGCCGACGCCCTCACGCTCTATCGCACCGGCGACATCCTCGCCGTGGGCTGGATGGCCAACCAAGTCCGCGAACGCATGCACGGCGACAAGACGTACTTCAACGTCAATCGTCACATCAATCCTACGAACGTCTGCGTCGCGGCCTGCCGTCTCTGTGCGTTTGGTCGCAAGAAAGACACTCCCGGCGCCTACACCATGGCGCTCGATGAAGCTTTCGAGACTGCTGCCTCGGGATACAGTGAGGCTGTAACTGAATTTCACATCGTCGGTGGCTTGCACCCCGACTTGCCGTTTCAGTATTTCCTCGATCTCTGCTCAGGGTTGAAGCAGCGGTTTCCGCAGGTGCATCTCAAGGCCTTTACCATGGTCGAGGTCGCATATCTCGCCAAGCGCGCCAAGCTCTCCATTCGCGAAACTCTGGAACAACTCAAAGCTTCCGGTGTGGACTCGCTCCCCGGCGGCGGCGCAGAAATATTTGCGGACCGGATTCGCCACATCATCTGCGACCACAAGATTGATGGCGATCAATGGCTCGAGACCGCCAAACTCGCTCATCAGATCGGGCTGAAATCGAACGCGACCATGCTTTATGGCCACGTCGAAAACGACGAAGATCGCGTCGATCATCTGCTGAAGCTGCGCGCACTGCAGGACGAAACCGGCGGCTTTCAAACCTTCATTCCGCTGGCCTTCCATCCCGATAACACTCCGTTGCAGCATTTGCCGAAGACTACGGGAATGCTGGACATCAAGCAGATTGCCGTTAGCCGCCTGGTGCTCGACAACTTCCCGCACATCAAGTCCTACTGGCAGATGATGACCGCGAAGATTGCGCAGATCTCGTTGCGCTTTGGTGCCGACGACATGGATGGTACGGTGATCGAAGAGAAGATTTACCACGACGCGGGCGCGACCACACCGCAGGGTATGCGTCGCGAAGAACTCGAACGCCTGATCCGCGCCGCCGGCCGCGAGCCCATCGAGCGCGATACTCTCTACCGGCCTGTCACACGGACGGAGACTTCGGTCACTGTAGCGGTGTAGGGTACCTCGCATACAGACAGTCATTTTCCAGCCGATGAACAAAAGGCCGGAGTAGGGAAGTCGATCCCCCTATTCTCCGGCCACTTGAAACTAAGAACCAGAAACTGGAAACTGCCTTTACAGCTTCTCGAAAAACTCGCACGCGGAACAGGAAATATACATCCCGCCCGGCACGCCGCGCTCCCGGTCCTTCATGCGCTTGACGATGCGCGTCGACTTCCCACACTTAGGACAATCGGTGCTCTTGCTGGTGTCCATGACCTTCTTACGATCTGCTGTTTTTGCGATTTTCGCTCCAACTGCCATGATTCGTTTCTCCTGATCTCAATTACACAGTGCGATCCACCTGAACTGCCACAGATGATTGTGGATGGGATGCTTCAGAAAACTTTAGCCCGGGAAACCCGGGAATCCACTCGGGAAGACTCTGCAGACTGCGTCTCGGCTCTCTTCCCGTAGTATTTGATTTTACAGTAATGCCTTATTGATTGTCTCGCCTTGATCTTGACGTTGACCACGCTCCCCCACCCCTGCTACCGTCATGTGTTTGCCCTTCTACGCACGCTTATTCTGCGGGCGGCAAACTTCTGGCTGTGCCATTAGTCCCAAGTTAGAGATTCATTGCTCAGGGAGAGTCCTCATGTCTGCCATCAAATTCCGCGGTGTCGATTTCATTCAGTTCGACTCACTCCTCACCGAAGAAGAGCGCCTGGTCCGCTATACCACCCGACAGTTTATCGAAGACAATCTGGTCCCCATCATCGAAGAGTGCAACCGCGCCGGGCGCTTTCCGCGCGAGCTTGTGAAGCCCATGGCCGATCTCGGCTTCTTCGGCGCGTCACTCAAGGGTTACGGCTGCGCCGGCATGGGCAACGTCGAATACGGATTGATGACCCAGGAGCTTGAACGCGGCGACTCCGGCGTGCGCAGCTTTGTCAGCGTGCAGTCTGGACTTTGCATGTATCCAATCTACGAATTCGGCAGTGATGAGCAGAAGCAGACCTGGCTTCCGCCGATGCAGAAGGGCGAAAAGCTCGGCTGCTTCGGCCTGACCGAGCCCGGTTTCGGCTCGAATCCCGGCGGCATGCTCACTCGCGCCCGCAAAGTGGGTAAGGAATACATTATTAGCGGCGAGAAGATGTGGATCACCTCCGGCACCATCGCCGACGTTGCAATCATCTGGGCCAAGGTGGAAAACGAAGACAATAAGATTCGCGGCTTTCTGGTCGAGACCGATCGCCCCGGCTTCTCAGCCGCTGACGTTCACGGCAAATGGTCGCTCCGCGCCTCAGTTACTTCGGGGTTGTCTTTGCAAGACGTGTACATTCCGGAGTCGAATTTACTGCCGAGAAGTGGCGGGTTAAAGTCACCCCTGATGTGCTTGAACCAGGCTCGCTACGGTATCGCGTGGGGCGCGATCGGCGCGGCCATGTCGTGCTACGACTGCGCGCTGCAATATGCAATTTTGCGCAAGCAGTGGCGCGACCAGCCCATCGCCTCGCACCAGCTTGTACAAGATAAGCTCACTTGGATGATCAGCGAAATCACCAAGGCGCAACTCCTCGTGCTGCAGGTCGGCCGATTGAAAGATGCGGGCAAGGTGGAGCACCAGCATATCTCGATGGCCAAGCGTAACAATGTCTGGATGGCCCTCGAGTGCGCCCGCATCGCGCGCGACATCCTCGGCGCCAACGGCGTTGCCGATGACTACCCCATCATGCGCCACATGATGAATCTTGAGTCGGTGAAAACCTACGAAGGCACCCACGACGTGCATTCGCTGATCATCGGACAGAGCGTGACGGGGATCGATGCTTTCTGATTGAGTTGAATCGATATCACGAGGTAGGCTTTTCCCGCGGTGGTTCGACTGCCAGGAATTCCTGCGCGAATCGCCGCGCATAGACTTCCAGTAGCGCTGGCACGCGCTGCGGATCGGTCGACCGCACCACCAATCCCGCATGGTGATGCTTCTTGATACGCACAACCACTTCCGGATCGTTGTATCCCGAAGTATCGGGATCGTCCTGCCGCGCCAGCGAAAGAATCACGCCTGCGTAATCTGTTTGGACCGGCGGAAGCGTATACGAGCCATCGCCTCCGGCGACCTCGACGCGAGCCCACTCCCGCCACAGATTGATCCCTGTAGCTGCCTCGACCATCTCGTTGATGTAAGCGCCGCCCACCCGCGCTGCACACTCGAGAAAATAGAAATGCCCGTCAGCGTGTGCCTGGATGAATTCCGCATGCGCTACGCCTCGCACCAGTCCGAGCGCCGCAATCAAGTCGCGGTTAATCTGCCTCAGTGCAGCGTCCGCGTCGCTTCCGCGAGGCACAGTGAACGTGGTGAAAACTCCGCCACCTTGCGCCACGTTCATAGGCGGCTTGCCGTATTTGCTCACATTGGCGAAGATCACTTCGTTCTCGCAGACAACTGAATCCACGTGATAGACGTCGCCCGGGACGAATTTCTCCAGGAGATAAATAGATTGCTTGTCTCCCAATTGTTCCAGAATCGGCCATAGTTCGTCGGCAACGTGGATTTTCTTGATGCCGATCGCCGACGCCTCCTGGCGCGGCTTGAGCACCCACGGTCCTGGAACATGCTCGAGGTAGTAGCGAATGTCGGCGTGATTGAAAACCGGAACGAAATCCGGGACGCGCACTCCGCGATCGAGAGCACGCATCCGCATGGCCAGTTTGTCGCGGAAGTAGCGCATGGTAGTCAACCCCATGCCAGGAACACGCAGGTGTTCGCGCAGAGTTGACGCCGTTTCCATGTCGTACTCGTCGAGCGCCACGATGCGGTCAATTTTGTGCGTTCGTGCCAGGTGCGTGACCGCCTGAACAATATCGCTCAACGGAATTTCAGCGGGAAGGTAAAACATGTCCTCCAGAATCTCGCGCGGCCAGTCGGCATTGCGCAGCTTTTCCGCAGTAAGTAGAAACACGCGGCAGCCCAGGCGCTTGCACTCGCGCATAAACTCCTGTCCCTTCTCGTAAGTCGTAATGCAGAGCAAAGTGAGCGCGCGCGGTTCCGGCATGAGACTCCCTTTTCGTAACAGGCTTGAGAGAATAACATGGTGGCGTGGGCGTCAGCATAGGTTATTCCCATAGCTCCCGCCATTTCTTTCAATCTGCCTGCGATTGCGTTATATTCTCAGGCCGGTCGAATTGGCCGGTTCACAAAGCATGCTGGGAGGCTCTTAATGTCCACTCAGACTCGTCCAGAAGGCAAGGCCCGCAGTTTCGGCCAAAACATTGAAAGCGATCTGGCTTCGCGATTTCTGCGAGTTGTCGAAGTTGCGGCCATCGCCTCTGCACACACCATGGGTCAGGGCGAGCGCAAGCTCTCCGACCAGGTCGCCACCGAGGCCATGCGGCAAACTATGGACTGCATCCCCATGCGTGGCACCATCGTCATTGGCGAGGGTGAGCGCGACGAGGCTCCGATGCTCTACATCGGGGAAAAAGTCGGTGCGGAATTTCCCGACGGACGCGAAGTGCCTGAGGTCGATATCGCCGTCGATCCGCTCGAAGGCACCAATCTCTGCGCCACGGGAGCGCCCGGATCGATTACCGTACTCGCTGCTTCAGAACGCGGAGGCTTGCTCAATGCTCCCGATTGCTACATGCAAAAAATCGTGGTCGGGCCTTCCTGCAAGAACGCCGTCGAACTCGATGCTCCCGTAGCTGACAATCTGAAAAACATCGCGAAGAGAATGGAGCGCGACGTGGAAGATCTCGTGGTAATCGTGCTGGATCGGCCACGCCACGAAAAACTGATTGCTGATATCCGCGCCGCCGGCGCCCGTATCCGTCTGATCGGCGATGGCGACCTCTCAGCCGGCATCGCAGCCGCCGTAATCGGTACCGGGGTACATGCGGTCATGGGCTCGGGTGGTGCGCCGGAAGGCGTGATTACCGCCGCGGCCATCCGTTGCCTCAACGGATTCATGCTCGGCCGCCTAGTCGTGAAGCCCGACCAGGAGGAGCGCCTCGCGCGCATGGGCATCAAAGATAAGGATCGTATTTACGAAGCCGAAGACCTTGCTCCCGGCAAGCAGCTCATCTTCGCCGCCACCGGAGTGACCGACGGCGCATTGCTCAAAGGCGTCCGCTTTTTCGGCGAAGGCACGCGGACTTCGTCGGTGATCCTCACCCATCAGACTGGTAAGGTGCGCTTCATCGAGAGCATTCACCTGGAGAAAGGGCCGGATGTGAAGGTGAGGTTCGCGTAAAGATTCGCTATTTCAGATACTCCGAACCTTTCTTCAGATCCTCGGGGATGTCGGGGAACCGCGGAAACTCCTGCGAATACCCTTTGAGCAGGCTAACCGTCACCTCCGCCCGGAGATTGCCATCGTGGACGGCAATCTTGTGAGGACGTCCCTTCGAGTAGCCCTCCCACAGCGACACGCCGGCATAAGCGCCGTCCTTGCGCAGGATGTAATACGTCATGTCGAGGAATGGCAGCTTCGCCATGTCGCCGTTGTAGTTGCGGACAATGCGCTTCAGCGCCTCCATCCCGGCTTCCGGCGGGGGCATGCCGTGGCGCATATTTTCAACGATTGTATGTGCGCCCGCGACCTTAATGTTTTCCTCTCCACTGCCGGTCGCGCCGGCCGATCCCACATCTTGATCGGTGTAGCAGCCCGCGCCAATGATGGGCGAATCGCCAAGGCGTCCGGGAAGCTTAAAGGCCAATCCGCTAGTGGTGGTACATCCGGAAATCTCGCCCTTATCGTTCAGCGCGGAACAATGGATGGTGCCGGTAGGTGGAAACAGAACTTTGCGCACGGCTGCCAGTTGGAGTTCGGGCTCGATGCCTAAGTCCGCGGCGCGCGCCTGCAGGTTCTTGATTCTCTCTCGCCACAGTTCGGACTGCGGCTTGTCCCTAATCTCTGGCGGCTGCCAGTGTGGATCGCCCAGACCAGGTCCCCACCAATCGTCGGTCGAGTGAAATTCCTTCCACAGCAACCAGATCTTTCGCGAATGCTCGGTCAGCAAATTCTCGCGCGGAAAGCCCACAGCCACAGCAAAACGCTCCGCACCTTCGCCCACCAGCATCACGTGGCCGGTGTGCTCCATCACTGCCTTTGACACCAAGGACACATTCTTGATGTTGCGCACGCCGCCCACGGAGCCCGCACGCCGTGTGGGTCCGTGCATGCAACAGGCGTCGAGTTCGACTACGCCTTCTTCGTTCGGAATTCCGCCCAAGCCTACTGTGTCGTCATTGGGATCGTCTTCTGGACCTTTCACTACTTTGAGGGCCGCGTCGAGTGTGTCGCCGCCGTTCTTCAGGAAGGCATAAGCGTCCTCGAGATACGCATAGCCGTTATTGGCACAAATGATAATGGGTCGCTTGTGCGATCCCGCTTGCACATCATGTTCTTGCGGGACAGGATTCGGCTTGGCGTCTTCGCCTTTCGATGGCGTCCCTACTCCGGCGGCGACTGCTCCGAGGACTGAGGTCTTTACAAAATCACGGCGCGAGAAAGGCATGTTCCTCCTGCTTGTATGAAAGCGGGAAGCATATCACGCGGCGGCGCTGGTTTTCATGGCGTCTGAGGCCTGCTGGGTGTTCCGTGGTTGGATGTAAAAAAACAGATCGAATCCTGTAAATTATCATTGAATCAATGAATGAGTTGCAGAACTTTGATCTGGGGCGATCTCGGTACAATATTCAATCTAAACGACTTGCCCGTAAAATATTGCGGACAAGTGAGTTATCCAGATGATATTCATGTGTCTCTTATTATTTGCTTTAAACAATAGTATCCGCCGGTGGTGAGGCCAAGTCAAGGGAAATAGGCGAAATTAGCGGCGGGGCTGCGGTCTCTTTCTTGGCTCTGGGCCTGCTGTCTATCTTGGCGGGTCGATGGCTCAAGTCAACGGCCCTGTATGTTACGGGGGCGACCTTGCTGTTGTCTTTGCCTTGTTCAACTTTATGCTGCACAGCAGCTGATTTCGAGCCCGACCCACCCCCTACCGTGAGTTAGCTTTCCTTCTCGGTGGTGAATGCGCTGATTCGGTAGATGGTTCGAGTTGCCGGACAGCGGGTTCCTCACCGGGCTTGGGGCCCGGTTCGGAATGACAGAGCAAAGGGAAGGGCGCGCGCCGCTCGGCGAGACAACGTACAGAAAACAGGTCCCTCCACTACGCTCGCTTTCGCTCAGCTCCGGTCGGGACGACAGAGCTTTTTCGATGGCTCACTGCACGGTCAAAATCAGCCGCTGGCCAGCCCCCGGTAACGGCCGACCAACCCAGCTTGGCGGCCAAGGGATTGATTCGTGGTGACGTCAGAAATCGACCGCACATCATTGTCTTGCTGGGAGCGGAAACGCAGCAGAGCTGCAATATTGCCGACACGGTCGAGCTCGGGATCATCCTTCACGTAGAACAGTTCGACATCGCGACGGATCACCCAAGGCAGGATTGCCTCAGCCACATCGACAACCTCACGAGTTTCGCGTCCGCAGATCGGACAGGAGCTCACTACGTGGGCATCGAGGTGGCCGCAGCCTGTGCACTCTACCGCTTGTGCCACATAGTGGTCTCCGACCAGCAAGGTTTGTACTTCGCCCAACTCCAGCGAGCGCAACACGCGCCGCAATCCCGTAACGCCGCGACCATTGCTGCGGGCTTGGCTGATGGTTTCGCGTACCACTTCGCTGCACCGCTTCTTTTGCCAGTCGGCGAAAATCCGTTCCGCTTGTGAACGAATTACTTCCCGGCTCACATGTGCCACCTCGGTGGAAAACCGCCCCAGCAACCTCTGCGCTACATCGGAATGCAGTTGCGGCTCGAACTGCGACCAGTGCGTATCCTGGCAGCCCAGAATCCACTGTTCAAATACATGCTTGTCCAAGGCATTCTTTAGCACCTCGGCGACAAGCTTGAAATGCTGGCGTACCTCGTCGGCCACGCGGCGCTCGGCGTGGCCTCCGTCATATCCAGCGAAGCCATCGCCTCGGCCACGACGGGGAAGCGGATGAAAAAATCCTTCCCTTTCGTTCAACTCGCCGAGACGCAGGTCGAACAGGCGCGCCCGGTGGCGATCCACCAAGACCACCCCCAGGCTAGGGAAGGCCCCGAGCAGCCGGGCCAGAGGTTTCAGATGGAAATGCCGATTGACCAGAAGTTGCGTGCCGCCGAGTTGTGGCGGCAGATCATACTCGCGCCAAAAGCCTTGTGCGGCGCACGCGAAGACGGCCTTGGCGTGGGTGCCGTTACCCCGCAAGTCTTGCGACAAACGGACAATGCGGTCAATATCGGCGCGCGCCGACTCGCATTTATCTTTGCTCGTACTCGTGCTCTTGCTCTCCAACCGCCGTAATGCTTCCCGCACTAGATCTTTGGTCGCAATGGCTTCTTCCTTGTGGGCTTTGTTGCGAGGCGCCGTGGGCTGAAAGTAGAAGCTTAGAGCGCAGGCTCCCTGATCGTCAAATTGCGCTAGTTCATGAATTTGTTCGCGAGTAATCATTCGCTGTCCCACTTCCTTTCAGTTGGGATTGGATTTACGCGGTCCCAGTGGGCACGAACCGCCCCTTGAATTGGCCGACAAATTGAGGCGATTTGCGCAGGTGATCGCGCGTGGCAGAAATAGAGTGCAATACCCTGTCCGGCGGAATGCCGGTGATAGCGGAGATTTCGTCGACCCCGAAGCCTTCGATGGCATGCAGGATGAAAGCCTCGCGATGGTTCGCGGCCACATCCCGCAGAGTGGCAGCAATCAACCGCATCATCTCGTCGGATCCCACGATCTGTTCCGGCGTCGCCACGCGATCGTCCGCGATGATGGTTTCTTCCGTGATCGCTTCGTCTGGCTGGTGAAATTGCAATTCCGGCTCATCGCTGGCCTTGACGTTGGGCGGGCGGGCGGATTCTTCCAGGCGCACGGCACCCCCGTTGCTTCCCTCCGGGCGGGAGAGTTCGTCGAGCGCATCCAATGCCAGGCGATAGAGCCATGGCTCCAGAGCCAGTCGCTCTGGCTTCTCCCGTCCATTACCCAGCGCGGCCGCGATGGCTTCGTCGATCACTTCTTCTTTGCTGATCGATTCCCGCACAACCTGATCGGCGGTCTCGCGAAAATAGATCTCGCGCTCCACAAAGCGCTCCAGGCGAGGAAGATTCACGTTGACGTAGGAACGCACATCTTCAGCCGAAACGGTCGCCGGAAACACCACGGCCAGCGTCTCCTCAAAAGGCACGGCAACATTGTGTCGTCCTGACGCCTCCTTCTGCCGGCGCGTCCACTTGTGCGGGGAGCGCAGAAGTTCCTTGTGTTTGGTCACTTGTTGTAGCAAGTCTTCGAATGCGCTCTTCACCGCAGCCTCGGCAGTCGGGGCTTTGGCTTGCACGGCCATCTGTCCCGAAGGCAGCCGCAAGTTCAATGAAACGCTCGTTCCTTCGCGGGCGGAGATCTCCTCCACCATGCCTTTGAGATGCACCAATTCCGGGCGGAAGACCTGCAGGCGTTTCCGCAGTTTTTCGATCTGATGTTGGATGTCTTTTTCTACAGCGGGAGTTCTGTGAAGCCGGTAACTGATGTGGACGTTCATTAGCACCTCGAGCTTGCAAACGAAGGACGCAAACCAGTGCTTTCTACGACGATTGTACACCCGCTCGTACAGTGGAAAAATGCGAATTGCAAGACCGAAATGTTACCAGTTGCCGATTTTGGAACCGTCGCAAAGCAGCAAGAGTCTCAAGGCAACATTATTTGCAGACTGCCAGATCGCCAGCTATGATCCGTGCACCATGCAACTGGCCAAACTCTTAGTTCTCGCGTCTCTCGTTGCTTCGGCCAACGCCCAGAATTCAGCGTCGAAGGAAGTTGAGGATGTCTATCCCGATGCTCATGCCCTCTACCTGGACTTGCATCAGAATCCTGAGCTCTCTGCGCACGAAACCCAAACCGCAACGAAGTTGGCGAGCCGGTTGCGCAACCTCGGCTATGAAGTAACCGAACACGTCGGCGGCACGGGCATTGTTGCCATCCTAAAGAACGGCCCCGGCCCGACGGTGATGCTGCGAACCGAACTTGACGCCCTGCCGGTTGAAGAGAAGACCGGCCTTCCCTATGCAAGCAAGGTCCGCACGAAAGACGACGCCGGCCACGATGTTCCCGTGATGCATGCTTGCGGACATGACCTGCACATGGCAGCGATTACAGGCACGGCTGCGATCATGGTCCACAGCAAAGACACTTGGCACGGTACTCTTATATTGGTCGGCCAGCCTGCGGAAGAGACGATCGGCGGCGCCAAGGCTATGCTCGATGACGGTCTGCTGACAAAATTTCCCAAACCGGACGTGGCCGTCGCCTTGCACGTCGCCAACACCATGCGTGCGGGCGTGGTGGGGATTACACCAGGGATCTACAACACGAATGCCGATTCGCTGCGAATCACGATCTACGGCAAAGGCGGACATGGCTCGGCCCCACAAACTGCGATCGATCCGATCGTGATCGCCGCTCGAACCATTCTGGCCCTGCAGACCATTGCCTCGCGCGAGGTGAAGCCCGGGGAAATGGCGGTGGTCACAGTTGGCTATATTCAGGCTGGTACTAAGAACAACATCATTCCTGATCAGGCTGAGTTGGGGTTGACCGTCCGCACCAACAAACCGGAAGTGCGTAAGCAAGTGCTGGCGGCNNGTATACAACGACCCCGCTCTGGCGCAGAGTTTGCGCGGCGTGCTGGAGTCAGCGTTGGGTAAAGAAAATGTTCTCATCGAAGAGCCGATCACAGCTTCGGAGGACTTTTCTTACTTCACCGAACAGGGAATCCCCAGCTTCTACTTTAGTCTCGGCGGAGCGGACCCAGACAAGTTCGCGAAGGCAAAGGCTGCAGGGACGATGCTGCCCTCAAACCACTCCCCGCTGTTCGCGCCCGATGTGGATCCAGCACTGCACACCGGGATTGCGGCGGAAGTTGCTGTGCTGCGCAATTTGCTGAACAGCTCAGTTGAGGAGCTACGCAAATTGGTGGCTGAGGGATCAGGGTCAGCGCAATCGGCGCGTTAGTGGGACGTGGGGGGGAACAGCTCAATCCTGTAAGACCTACCCACTCCTGTCGGTCAATGGTCAACCGACATAATCCTCATGTGCCGTAAAAACAGGCAGCGTGCTAGTTTGAATCTGCGGCACCGACTTGTCGCAAATGATGAACTAGGTGCGTAAGGTAGTCACTTGCCAGGAAGCCAAGGGTGACCGCCTCTCCCGAGCCGATGCGGCAGACGGTTCCCAGCTTGGAGGCAGGTAAATGGGCAATTATGTGGGCGAGGTAGCGATTGTAGGTGGCCCATAGTGAGACCAGCAGTGACCAATCAGCGTCTTGAGGAACTTGCACGCGTACATTTTCGCTCTGGTCGTATCCAGGGAACTCCAACGATGGCTGAAGGGCCGCCCGGACGAATCGTTGATGGTTGTTGGACGCCGAATCGATGAGATGTCCCATGACTTGCTTGCGCGACCAGCCGCCAGGCAATGTCGGCGTGAGAGTTTCGGCTTCATCAATTCTGCGAAGCCTCGTCTCCGCAGCCTCGACTAGGCGTAGCAACTGTTTACTCAGCTGTTCCACTCGCTCTCCCGCCGTGTCAATTGCGTCCATGCCGGTGGCACAAGTCGCGTTTATGCGCCGATCTGCTGCAGAATTGCTCTTACTTCCGCCGCCGGATCGGCAGCTCCGGTGATAGGCCGTCCCACCACGATATAGCTTGCTCCCGCGGCAGTCGCTTCCGCAGGCGTAACCACGCGCACCTGATCTCCGTGGCCCGTACCGGCAGAGCGCACGCCTGGAGTCACGATGGCGAACTCGTCTCCCAGTTCCGTCCGCAGCATCGCAGCTTCGCGTGCCGACGCGACGACCCCATCGCATCCATTCGCGAGCGCCAGCGCGGCCAGGCGCAGCACTTCCTCCGCGACCGTTCCTCGAACCCCGATTTTCTCCAGATCGTTTTCGTCCATGCTGGTGAGCACGGTAACCCCCAGCACCGTCAGCGCGGGATTTATGGCTCGCGCCGCGTCCACAGCAGCGCGGAGCATCTTAGCACTGCCGCAAGTGTGCACCGTCAGCATGCTCACACCCAGCTGCGCCGCTTCGCGCACCGCTGCCGCCACGGTGTTGGGGATGTCGTGATATTTCAGGTCGAGAAAGACGCGCCGGCCCGAGGCCACCAGATCCCGCACCAGATGCGGACCTTCAGCGGTATACAACTGCATGCCAACTTTATAAGTCAACACCGAGTCGCCCACGGCCGCCACGATTTTCTGTGCGGCTGCCGCCGTCGACACGTCCAGCGCGACTATCAGTTTCTGGCGTGGATCGTTTTTCTCCGAATTGTTCTGGCTTAGATCGCTGCCAGGGATGGGGTGGGGCAGTGCTGTCGGCATCCCTAGCAGTGTAGAGCGTTTAGCGGATTTCCGCCACGGGGTGGTTGTAGGCTACAGTTTGAAAAACCTGCCGCTGCTGGGTTTGGGGTTTCACCAGATCCAGGCGGACCTTCTGCAGCCCGCAGTGCTCGAACGCCAAAGCATGAGCGGCTCCGTAGGACAGATCAATAATACGGCCGGGCACAATCGGCCCCCGGTCGTTTACCTTGACTACGACCGTCCTGCCGTTATGCAAGTTCGTGACCCGTACATAACTTCCCAAGGGAAGGGTAGGATGCGCTGCGGTCATGTCATACATTTCGTAATCTTCGCCGCTGGCGGTTGGTTTGCCTTCAAAATCCTCCCCGTACCAAGAAGCCGTCCCAATCTGATACGGTTGGCTCTTCCCGGTCTGCTTTCGGATTTCGGGCTTGATCTGGGCTGATCTACTTGGGGCTGAACTGGCCTCGGAGTTGTTCGGACCCTGAGCTGCTCCCAGCCCGACGATCATTAACCCGATCATCAGTCCGTGAGCTATACGTCTTCGCATTCAGTTCTCCTCGCATCTCAAAAAGTCGTCCTAGCTAGGCTCTTTCGTTAACGGTTTGTAAATCCTAGAGGGCTGGTTGGTCCTTGTCAACCTCAAACTGCGTGGTCTATAGTGACCTGGGAGTAACCGATATCTTACGTAACTTGTTGTTAATCATAAGAAAGTAGCATGATGTCTATAAAAACAATAGAGTTATATGTTTACACAAGAGTAACTCAGTGAGATTGCGCACCTCGTGAAGTATTTACATCTCCAGTTGATTCAGTAACTTACAGATTATGTCTTTATAAGTTGTTTATTGCCAGCGTATTAGGTACAAGGTTGCTTAGTCCGGAGATTATTTTCTCGTTCTCCGGCCGTGCCAGCACCACAAAACCATGGCTGAAACGCCTCAAGTCGTATTGACCATCGCGGGCTTTGATCCCTCCTCCGGGGCTGGCGTGACTGCCGATATTAAGACGATCGCCGCCCACGGTTGCTACGGGGTAGCCTGCATCACAGCCATGACCGTCCAGTCGACCGCCGGCGTCCGCCGCGTTGAGGCCGTCGATCCCGGTCTAATCACCGAGACCCTGAACGAGCTCGCCGCCGATATTCCTATCGCAGCCGTCCACATCGGAATGCTGGGAACAGCCAAGGTCGTCCGGGCGGTGGCTGAGTTCCTAGCGCAGCGCCAGGGCAAGTCGAAGTTGCCCAACATAGTCCTGGACCCCATCCTTAGATCCTCTTCGGGCGCCGAGCTGCTGGATGCTCCCGGAACCAAGCTGCTGATCGAAAGACTCATCCCGCTGGCCACCGTCCTTACGCCGAACGTGGATGAGGCTGCCGTCCTCACTGGACTGAAAGTCACGAATCTCGACGAAATGCGGACAGCGGCCGCCAGACTCCATGAGATGGGTTCACCCGCCGTCGTCATTACCGGCGGCCATTTGGACAAAGCCATCGACCTCTTAAGCTTCACCACCAAACATGGCGTCGAGCAGGAAGTCTTTAAGGCGGAGCGGCAACGCTCGAATTCCACCCACGGCACAGGCTGTGCCTTCGCCACCGCCATGGCCTGCCACCTTGCCCTCGATCGCGGCCTGGCCGAAGCCGCCCTGCTGGCCAAGACCTACGTGACGGCTGCGATCGCTGCCGGCCATCCCCTGGGTCGCGGAACCGGCCCCGTCCACCATCTCTACCGCATGAACCAGCAGCGGCGTGCCGCAAGTTCAGGAAGCGAGTCGTAAAGACCGGCCACAGAAAAAGAAATTAGGATCCTACTCGCGATCGCTGTCGGAAGGCTCCTTCAGCAGGATTCCCGCTACAAACGAGGCAGTCGCGGCCAGCAGCCATTCAATCCGCCACATCTGGATCGCCTGAAACTCCGCAAGATTCGACGCCTTGTAGAACAGGCTGACCCCGATGGCTCCGGCCACGCAGCCCAAGCCCAGGATGAAAGCGATCAGCGCCGCCGTGGGCAGGCCTACCCAGCGCTTGATCTCATGGAAGTGCAAATAGTGCAGCCAGTCGGGGAAGGGTATCTCGCGCCACGTGTCCGCAGCCCAACCGACCCCATTTCTCACCCACGCCACGTTCCTGGCCCACAGACCCGCAATGACTTCTGCATCGCTTCTGACCTCAGTCGAGGTTGCGGTCAATACTGCGCGGCGCAGTCCGCAGGTATGGCAAAACCTTGCGGCAATCATGAACTCGCTGCCGCAACCACCGCAAGCATCCGCCATCTCCTCGCTGGCTACGGCCGGGGGGACAGCCGTAGCCGGAGGATCCAGGACGCTCGGTGGGCTCCAAAATTCCTGCTGTGCATTGCGAACTGCTTCAGCCATATCGAGGAAAGCCCTTCAGAACGTTGCCTTTGATAACGCAAATCAACAGCCAAAATGCGCCCGGCACTAACCTGTTTTTTACTCAGCTACTTGCAAATTATCGTCCGCCCGCAAGTTAGCGATCTAGCGCAATTATTACTCGCAAACTCGCGTAAAGATGCCCCGGTTACCCACGTCATCCATCGCTAACTCGGCAAATCAATAGGACGCGATCGGGGACCCCATTACCAATTTCTGCGGGCCTCCGATAGAACCAATGATTCGTCTTTAGTTTCTCCGAAGAGTCCCGTCCACTCCCTTCAAGTTCAGTTAAACTTAAGACTCAAGGCTAGAACAAACACTGGGGATGCAGTCGAGCCCGACATTCGCGAGACGCCTGCTTTGTGGCGGCATACTATCCTGCATCGCCAGCCTCTGCCTGATGCCGCTCCAAGCTCGCTCCCAAACGCAGTCTGCAACAGGAACCAGCGGGTCAAGTCTCTCATCACCCACCCTCACTGCTCCCGCCCTCGATCCTTCGGTCGACGCCGCCTACGACCACTTCTTCAACATGGATTATGACCGCGCGATCCAGGAGTTCGAAAAGGTACTGGATCGCCGCCCCAACGACCCTTCCCCGGTGAATCACCTGCTGGCCACGATCCTGATGCGCGAGCTCTACCGCATGGGCGCGATGAATACTGGCGAATATGCCAATGACAGCTTCATCGGCCAGGCGCATCGCACCGCCGACCCCAAAGTGAAGGACCGGATCAAACAGTTAGTCGACCGCGCCGAAGGGCTCGAAGAGCAGCAACTCAAGGCCGATCCCAACAACGTGGACGCACTCTACTGCCGCGGCGTCACTCGCGCGCAGTTCGCGCTCTACACCGCGCTGGTCGAGCGCGCCTGGTTTTCCGCCCTGCGCAATGCCGTCGGCGCACGCCACGATCACGAACGCGTTCTGGAACTCGATCCTAACTACGTCGACGCGAAACTGGTCGTGGGCACTCACAACTACGTAATGGGCAGCCTGCCCTGGAGCGTGAAAGCGGCGGTCGCGCTGGTAGGCCTGAGTGGTACGAAAGAAAAAGGCCTGCAATACCTGCACGAAGTCGCCGATAGCAACGGCGAAAATAGCGTTGACGCCAAGGTCGTCCTTGCCCTGTTCCTGCGCCGCGAACACCGCTACGACGAGGCCCGCGCCTTCATGCACGACTTGGCCGCCCGTTATCCCAGAAATTATTTATTCCCGCTCGAGGAGGCCAACCTCCTGCGCGCCGGCGGCCACTCAGCCGAGGCCGCAGTCGCCTATCGCAAGGTCTGGCAGAACGGCCGTGAAGGGAAACACGGCACCCTGCATTATGAGATTTCCGCGTGGGGCTTAGGCGAGTTACTGCGCAACCAGAAAGATTATTCCGGAGCCGCCGCCGCCTACGAACTCGTGAGCGAAGCTTCCGACCCGGATCCCGAGACGCTGCAGAAAGCCAACCTGGCCGCCGGCGAAATGTACGACCTGCTCCAGAAGCGCGACCTCGCCATGAAGAAGTATCAAACTGTCCTCGCCGAAAACGCCAGCACTCCTCCCGCCGAGCAAGCCCGCAAACACATCAAGGAAGCGTATCGGGAGTGAGGCAGCCGAGCTCTATGATTGGGATAGGATCTGCGTGACAGGAACTTTCGGCTTACAATTACGTATTGTCTTGTAGTAGAAGACTCTTGTAGAAAGGCAGAGCTATGTACTGCAACTACTGCGGTAAAGTGATCCAGGACGACGCCGCGGTTTGTGCCTATTGTGGCACTCGCGTCGGCGCGTCGGTAGCACGCAAGCGCCTGGTTCGCCCAAGGCAAGGACGCAAGATCGCCGGTGTCTGCCTCGGCGTTGCCGAATACTTTGACATCGACGTGACCGTCGTTCGCCTGGTGTGGCTGATCGCGTCTTTCATGACCGGCATTGGCCTCATCTCCTATCCCATCGCCTGGATCGTAATGCCGGAAGAACCGCTGCTGTTGACGGCTCCGGTGGGCGCGCAACGCATGACGAATCCGTAGATGACACAACGCATCGCGACACACCTTGCGCCTCTGTGATTAAATCGCTGACATGCAGCCCATCGCCTTTCAGCAAATCAAGAGTGGCGACGCGGAGCTCGTCTACTATGTGCTGGGTGAAGGCGCGCCAGTAATCCTCCTGCATCCGTTTCCCGCAAATCGTGAATTTTGGTTGCCTGTGGCAAATGCCCTTTCCACGCGGTATCGCGTCATTCTGCCCGATCTCCGCGGCCACGGAGACTCCGGCCTTGGCGACGGTCCGGCCACGATGGACAAGCACGCCGCCGACATGGCCCGCGTAATGGACGATGCCGAAGTCGGTCGCGCTCCGCTGATTGGCGTGTCGATTGGCGGATATGTGCTCTTCGAATTCTGGCGAAAGCATCGCGGGCGCGTCACCGCGCTTGGACTGTGCAACACGAAAGCTCCCGCGGATCCCCGGGAAGCCCGCGCTGCTCGCCTACACGCTGCGAACGACGTCATTGAGCGCGGCACCGAACCGTTCTTCGAGAGCATGATTCCACGACTGCTCGGCAAGAGCACGCGCGAACTGCGGCCCGATCTGGTTGACGGTGTACTCCGCATGATGCGGAAGATGTCGCCCGAGGATGTGGCACAAGTTCAGCGCGGCATGGCCGAGCGCCCCGACTCAATGGATACATTGAAGACGATCAATGTACCCACTCTACTCGTCACTGGAGAAGAAGACATCCTCACCGGAGCGAATGAAGCCGAACTGATGCGGCAGCACATTCCCAACAGCCAGTTGCGCGTGATTCCGAAAGCCGGCCACTACTCGCCCTGGGAGCAGCCGGAGGAAGCCGGCAAACTCCTACGTCAGTTCCTGAATGGAATTTAGAATCCCGCGTGTGTTTGTCTCACAGTAGAATCGAGGACGATATGAAAAACATTTCTGCCGCGATTGCGTTCTTCGCATTAGTGTTACCCGTCCACTCGCAAACCCGTCCCGCGAAGCGGCCCCGCATTCTCGGCATCGATCACGTTTCTTTCTACACCACAGCCCTGAACGGAGTGAATCAGCTTTACAGTGGCACGCTCGGCCTGGCTTCCACCGGGCCGGTCGAGTCTGGCGGGCTCGTGCGATACATCGTTGGCAAGCAGTGGATCGGATTTAGCACCGCACCCGATCCCAACGCCACCGACCGCATGGATCACGTGGCCTTCACCACCAACAACATCGTCCGACTACGTGAGTATCTGATCGCGAACGGCGTGAAAGTGGCCGCAATCGATGGGCACTCTGACCACACCTTGAGCTTTGTCGTGGTCGATCCTGAAGGCCATCGCATTGAGTTTGTCGAGCGGCGCAAGGCCGAAGCGTCTGCGTTGCCGCCCGATTCCGCGATTTCACGCCACATGATTCACGCCGGATTTCTGGTTCACAACCGCGACGCCGAGGATCACTTCTACCGTGACCTGCTTGGTTTTCGCCTCTACTGGCACGGAGGAATGCAACCCGGCCAGACCGACTGGGTCGCGATGCAGGTGCCAGACGGCACGGATTGGCTGGAATACATGCTGAACCAGCCCGAGCATCCCGACTTGCGAGTCACGGGCGTGATGAACCACATCTCGCTCGGCGTGGTCGACATGAAGAAGGCGCAAGCCATTTTGGAATCTCACGGCTGGAAGCCCCACGGAGACGAGAAAGCGCAGATGGGCAAAGACGGTAAGTGGCAACTCAACGTATTCGATCCCGATCTGTCACGAATCGAACTCATGGAATTCAAGCCCGTGGAAAAACCATGCTGCTCCGATTTCACCGGTCCTCATCCATCGGAGTAAGCGGCCGCACTGACTACAGCCTCAGCCTTTGTTAGAATCCTCTCGCCATGATTGATACGGTTTTGGTAGACGACAAAACGGTAGTAAGTTCCAAGGGCGACGGGCCTGCTGTCGACATCGGCAGTGCGGCCAATCGCGTGTTTCTGCTGACCCTGGAGATAACCAGGATCATCGAGCAGGAGTCGCTCGACCTCAGCGTCTTTGGTTCAGCGGACGGCGCGACGTGGGGCGCTAAGTCGTTGGTCTCCTATCCGCAGAAGTTTTATTGTGGGCAGTCTCCGCTATTACTCGATTTGACGGCGCGTCCGGATGTGAAGTTTGTGCGCGCACACTGGGACGTGGCGCGATGGGGACGCGGCGTGGAAACCACGATGTTCGAGTTCAGCGTGAGGCTGAAAGAGATTCCGCCGGATGTCCTGCGCGACGCTACCGCTGAGGCCAGCGCTTTGGCCTAGGAATTGTCAGGTCGATTCTCCGATGCAAAGCGAATCACAAGTAATTGTGCGCCCGGCGCTCGATGTGCGCGGGAGTGTGAGTCTCCCGGGCGATAAATCCATTTCGCACCGCTATGCAATGCTGGCGGCGATCGCTGATGGGCCGTCGCGCCTGGAAAACTATTCCACGGGTGCAGATTGTGCCAGCACGCTCGGCTGCCTGCGCTCGCTCGGAGTGAAGTGGGAGCGCAGGGACGGCGCCAACAACATCATCGAAGTGCAGGGAAGCGGGTCGACGTTGACCGCCCCAAACCGATCGCTGGATTGCGGGAACTCAGGTTCAACGATTCGCATGTTGAGCGGCATTGTGGCGGGGCAAAAATTCACCAGCGAAATGGCTGGGGATGAATCGCTGTCGCGTCGTCCGATGGAACGCGTAATTACACCGCTGACGGTCATGGGCGCAGAAATTAAGTCGCAAAATGGCCGCCCTCCGCTACGCATCAGCGGCTGTAACCTTCACGGGATCAGTTACAAGATGCCCCTCGCCAGTGCCCAGGTGAAGACTTGCCTGCTGTTCGCGGGCCTTCTGGCGGATGGCGAAACTCGCATTGCAGAACCGCTGCGAACGCGGGATCACGGCGAAGTAGCGCTTCGGGCCTTTGGCGCGCAACTTGAGCGAAAGGGAAATGAGGTGTGCATTCGCGGTGGCCAGCGTCTGCGCGGCATCCAAGCTCGAGTCCCCGGCGATCTTTCCAGCGCTGCGTTCTTTCTCTGTGCGGCGGCTCTTTTCCCCGGCTCACAACTCACCATCGGAAACTTGCTGATGAATCCGACGCGCGCGCACCTGCTCGATATTCTTATGCAGATGGGGCTGCGCATCTCGGTCACGCAACTGGATGAGGTTCACGGCGAGTTGGTGGGCACGCTGCAGGTGGAAGGCGAACGGCTGAAGGGAACAGCCATCACCGGAGCCGATACGGCTGCGCTGATCGATGAGCTTCCCGTGCTGGCGGCGATCGCTCCATATACGGAGCAGGGAATCGAGGTACGAGATGCGAAAGAGTTGCGGGTGAAGGAGTCGGACCGCATCGCATCCATTGTTATCAACCTTCGAGCCATGGGCGCGGAAGTGGAGGAGCGGGAGGATGGCTTAAGAATTCCCGGCGGCCAAACGCTTCGCGGCGCCGAACTCAATTCTTTCGGAGATCACCGTGTCGCTATGGCTTTCAGCATCGCGGCGCTGCGTGCCCAGGGCGAGACGCTCATTCGTGACAGCCAGTGTGCGGCGATCTCCTACCCCGAGTTCTTTTCTGCGCTGGAAGGACTCGTGGAGCGCTGAGGCTTACGGCTCTAACCACGCGGATCAGTGCCCGCACCCTTCCTAGTTACGTCCGTTCGACACCTGCGTAATCTAACGAACGCCCGCAAAATTAGAAACAATCCATATGACGGATGTCTTAGCCAGCTGGCGATCGGCCGGTTCAGCGAGACTTTGGAATAGGTGTCCATACTCACTGGGGGATTGCATGCAATACAAATCACTCATGCTGGCATCGCTTCTGTTGGCGGCGACAGCTTATGCGAAAGAACCGAAGGCCTATCAGGATGGAAAGTTGCTGCAGATGGATTCGGTGCAATGTGGGATGGACGAGAAGGGTGCCAAGAAGGGGAAGACTCACGATCTTCTCTGCCAGGAATACGTAGTGCAAACCGATCAAGTTGTCTACCGCATTCGCCCCAGGGACGACAAGCATCCCATGCTATTGCCGGTAGGCCAGAACGCACAGTTCCGCCTCGAGAAGAACAAGATGCTGCTGCGAGTCGAAGGTCTCGACGGCAAGGAGCGCGAGTACGTTGTAGTGTCGATCAAGCCGCGTGGCGATAGCACGGCCGACGCCAGCCCGGCCCGCCTGAACCACCTGCAGTAAATCAGTCATTCCAGATCAGCGTTGTGGTAAAGTAAGGGCCGCCTACGAATTGGCCGGGCCGTGGGGGCCCGGGTTGCCTCGTATTAATCCTCGTTTGAACCTCTCAGGGAGGGGTTTATGTTGACACTCCGCGAATTGCTGAAGGACCGCAAAATTTATTCAATCGATGCTGCCAGCACCGTGCTGGAAGCGGCGCGCTTCATGATGGAACACAACATCGGAGCCCTGCCGGTGCTTCGGAACGGCGAACTCACCGGCATTTTTTCCGAGCGCGATATTATGAACCGGGTCGTGGCCGTGGGCCGCACGCCGGGCCACACCGCGGTCTCCGAAGTGATGACCGCCAATCCCCGTGCCGTGAATGTGGATGAGAGCGTGGAAGAGTGTCTTTTCATCATGCATGAATTCGGATTTCGGCACCTGCCCATCGTGGAGGGCAAACAGCTACGGGGTTTGGTCTCGCTGCGCGACGTCGTCATGCAGCAGGCTGCCGAAATGCAGCGGCAAAACCGGCGCGCGGCTTCTTAAGAGCGAGCTTTGGGTTTGGCCTTAAGGGTTCGGAGTTTGATCACTCCCGTTTTCGCAGCAGGAGTTCGCCTGCTTTTGGCGGAAGTTTGAAAGGGAACTCGAAGAGTTTTCCGTCCAGCGGCAGGCGCAGAATGAATTCTTCTTGCGTCTTCCATCCGCCGATCCATTTGTTTGCCGTATTGAAGAATACCCAGCCTCTCACTTCTTGATTGCCGTGGTCTAGATGCGCCGTGGGCAGGCTGTTCTTGCCGAGGAACTCGATCAGTTCACTGACTGATTTCTGATAATCCTGCAACCGCGCTTCGCGAGCCTGCTTCTGTTCGGGATGCCTCTCGATGACACGTCTAGTCTCATCATCGAGCGCGTCTGCGTCAGCCTGAATCTTCTGGGTGTAGTCGTCAGGGTCCAGCGAGGTCTGGATGACTTTGAAGTGCTTCATGAACTGCAGTGTGATTCCGTCGGGGCTTACGTCAAGGCCGCCGGTTCCACGATAACGGATCGTCACCAAGACTCCGAAGATCGGTTCGATGCGATGGCGAATGATTTGTACCTCCCGCGCGTCGACCGCCAACACGACGCCGATGTCTCCGGACCAGAGCCCGTACTGGTACTTACCATCCTGACTTGAGGAGAATGTACAGCCGGGCTGGGTCTCGCTCCAGCGCAGTGTGACGGGAGGAGGTTTATTCTTCTCGCCCTTGGCTGGCGCGGCCGAAGCGAGCGTACAAGCTATCATCGCCAACAGAAGAATTGTCCGCAACGGACGGCGCCAGCGCGCAACTGCCGCCGCCGGAGACGACGCCATGCAGAATTGCGGAGCCGTCTCGCGCATCTTGGAGGTCCGCCTCAGTTTACCGTGAGAGTGACGGTCGCCTGGGACGTCGAAGTGGTGGTGTTGCTCGGCGAAACGCCATTCTTGTCCACGCCTGTCAGCGTAATCGTGTAGGTATTGTTGGGTGTGACCAAGCCATTGCTATTGTTAGAGTTAGAGAGGGTGTTGGTTGAGTTACAGGACGGCAGAATGAGCAAGCCCACGGCAACCCCCACCAGCAAGAGCAATCCAAGCAGCTTCTTCCTGCTGCCTTCGCTGACGCCTATTCCTACGAGACCCAGCCCAGGGATGGCGAGCCAGAGGGCGTAAAAAACTCGCGGCATCGAAAGGTTAGCCTGATTCTGCAGGGTTCCGTAAGTGGAAACGGTGAGAACTGCAGTGGGAGCAGTACCATTGCTTACGTCCACGGTCGGGGGATTGAACGCGCAAAAAGGAGCTGCGGTGGTGATAGGAGTAACCGAGAGGCAGGACAATGTGACCTCCCCAATATAGCTGGCGATGGGCGTTACCGTGACTATCGCCTGCGCGCCGTCTCCCGCAGTCACGGTGCCCGGGCTGATGGCTGTCGATACGGTCAGCGTGTAATCCTGGGGTACGTCGACCACGTTGAGATACAGCGTGACGCTTGCCGTTGGAGAACCGCCCGTGCCCGTGCCCGTGACGGTGACCGTATATGTGCCCGCCGACACTCCCACGGTCGTAACCGTGAGTGACGGCGTGGCGTACGGAGTAGCCGCCGAAGGGCTGATTAGGCACGACGGAAGAGTGCTGGCGCCCTGGTTTGAGGTCACGACGCAGGTCAATGCAACCGAGCCGGTGTAACTGTCGGGTGTACTGAGGGTAATCGTGGCAGTCGCGGTGCCGCCCGGGTCCACGCCGGCCGGCGGAGAGAACGCGGAGGCAGAAAGCGCGAAGGTCTGCGCGGCAGCGAGCGGCACATGGGCCGCGGCAAACAAAGATAGCAACAGTGCGAGGACGATGGCGCGGATGACCTGCCTGAAATTCAACATGTGTGGATGGAAACTCACTACCTTCGATTCCTCCAATGGCGCAAACGCTGCCCGACCGTACAGGAAAGAATCCTGCCGTCCGCGGGAGCCGCAAAAGCTAATGTTATATGAGTCCTGTTGCAGAATGCGTCAGACAAGAATCTTAGACTAGAGTGGCCCCTAGCGCCAATCGCAGGTGCCAAAAAAAACAACGGCCGCCTCGGGTGAGGCGGCCGACAAAATTGAATCAAGTCCCCGATCAGTTGACTGTCAGCGTTACCGTAGCGGAGTGCGAGAGGTTGTTCGCATCCGTGCCCGTGATGGTGATGAAGTAACTGTCAGCTAGGGCCTGCGGCCCGCGAAACCACATGAAAATTTCTCAGAGCCAAGCCATAATCCACGATGGCTGGGAGCGGCGAGATTGATTCAACAGTGGAGAAGCCGAAGCCGTGTAACTGTCTGATCCGGAGCGTGCGTGATAGAGCGAATAAATGGTGCGTTGTCTCTCCCCCGGTGGGAGCGGCGATAGCCCGAGACCCTGCTTAATGTAATCTCCGGCACGCTCTCCGCTCCCGCCAGGAGGAAGCCTATGGCGTATAGGATAGCCGGAATTGACGTCCACAAAAAGAAGCTGGCTGTAGTTGTGGCTGACGTCGAAGTCGACGACGCATACCAATTTGAGCGACGCTGGTTCGGAAGCAACCCGGAGCAGTTGCAACGGCTGGCGGAGTGGCTCATTGAGCAGCGGGTCGAGGAAGTGGTGATGGAGTCCACTGCCCAATACTGGAAACCGCTGTGGAGCGCACTCGAACGGTACTGGAAACCGAGCTGTCAAAATCGGGAAGGTGCCGGGAAAATGTCGGGAACACTCCATCTGGCGCAAGCATTGTCCAACCGCGGACGACGCGGGCGCAAGAAAGACTTTCCGGACGCGGAACGTTTGGTGAAGCGGTTGGTTTCCCAGGAGCTGACTTTGAGCTTTGTGCCCGATACCGAACAGCGACTGTGGAGGACACTCACACGCACAAAGTATCAACGGACGCGGGACAAAGTCCGTCTGCAGAATCAACTGGAGGCACTGCTGGAAGAAGCGCATATCAAATTATCCAGTCTTGGTCTCGGATCTGTTGGGGGTCAGTGCGCGTCGTATGCTGCATGCGCTAGCGGACGGAGAGACCGATCCGGCGGCTGTGGCCGCCTTGGCCCATCAGTGCTTGCGTGCCACGTCGGCCGAGTTGCGCGACGCGCTGGGCGCCTGCACCGAACTCAACCCGGTCTACCGTCGGCTCATAAGATTGGCACTGGACGACTTGCAATTGATCGAGCAGCAGATCGGCCAACTGGACCAGGAGATCGCGAGCCTGCTCCGCGAGCATCAGGATGCGGTCCAACGGCTAGCGGAAGTCCCCGGTTTAGGGGTCGATTCGGCGCAACAGATCATTGCTGAGGTGGGTGCCAAGGCAGCGACCTTCGCTTCCGCCAAGAATCTGGTCTCGTGGGTAGGAGCATGCCCGGGCGAAGAGGAGAGCGCAGGCGTGAACCGCAGCAAACGCTCGCCCAAGGGCAACCGTCAAATGCGCCGCATTCTCAATCAAGCTGCCAATGCTGCCGTCAAACACAAAGGAAGTATCTTCGAGATCGTCTATCGTCGTTTCGTGTCGCGTCTCGGACACAACAAAACCATCGGAGCCATTGCGCATCGCCTCTGTCAGTTGATCTGGATCATTTTGCACAAAGGCGTTCGCTATGAGGAACGCGGCCCCTCAGTATGCGAAAAAGCCAAGCGAGTCCGCACCTCCCGAATGATCCGGACACTCAGAGCCCTTGGCTACCGAGTCGAACCAGCAGTGATTCCGGCATGAGGAGGGGATTTTCGACCCTGTTGATAGGTGTCCCGGCCGAGGCCGTTGTGACGGACACAGGCGGCGAACTCTGGGCAGAAGTGCCAGCAGAGTCGGTAGCCGCGACAGTGAAGCTATAGGTGGTCGAAGGAGTTAAGTTAGTAACGTTAAAAGTCGTACTGGAAGCTGTGCCAATGGAGGTACCATTCTGATAGATGGTGTAGCTGGTTACGCTGCAATTGGCGCCAACAGTTGCCGCCGTCCAGTTCAGAGTTGTGCCGAAGCTGGTTGTCGAGGAAGCCGCGAGGCCGGTAGGGGCACTGGGCGGGGCTGCGCACGTACCGCCGCCTCCGCCTCCGCGCCAGAGCTGCTACTCCCGCCGCAGGCCGGGAGCAGGAACAAGGCGGTCATTACCATCCCCAGAATCAGGAAGCCCAGCAATTTCTTACGATGCGAGCGGGACGTTTTTGATGCCGATCCCGAGCAGCAAAAGACCAGCTACCGGCAGCCACATCGCGTAGAAGATCTTCCTTGGACGAAACGCGGAGCCGATGGGCCCAGTCGTTGTAATGGTCACCGTTGAGGTGGCACCGCCCGCGGTCGGCGTCAGGGGGTTAGTCCCGGTTACGCTGCACCCCGGCAACGGAGAACCGCTGCCAGCTACGGTGCAGGTCAGGTTCACGGACGAGTTATATCCGTCGAACGAGGTCAAAGTAACAGTGGAAGTGGGAGAGCTTCCAGGGGTTACAGCGGCGGGCGCCGTAGCTGTAAGCGTGAAATTCGGCGCCTCTACCGTCAGGGTGACCGTGGTCGAGTGAGTCATCCCCAAAGGGTCAGTGCCAATTACCGCGATCGTGTAGACCCCTCCGCTGGTCGTACTGGTGGTGGAAACGGTGAGCGCGGAATTTACGGACCCTGACGTGACCGTGACCGGGGACGTCGCGAACAGGCATGACGGCGGAGAGATCGCGTTCGATGGCCCCGAAGCGATAGCGCACGACAGGCTCACGCTTCCTGTGAAGCTGTTCACCGGGGCGATAGTAACTGTGGACGTTGCCGAGCTTCCCGGTCCCACGGAGCGCGGGCTCAGCGGCGTGGCCGAGACGGTGAAGGCTGCCTGCGCGTACTTGGCCACGAACGCGTCAATAGTGGGGGGAGGGGTGTTGACGCTGCTTGAGTGTTTTCATTCTTTGAGCCGCCCAGGTAGGTAGAAAAGATCAACTGCGAACCCGCTGAATTGATCTCGCTCACGAATGCATCGTTATTTCCTCCCCAGGCGCTCCGGCCGGGGTCGGTGCCCTCGGCGCCATCGCGGTCGATGGTCCGGGCGCCAATATTTACGTAACGGGGAATACCTGGTCCACAGACTTTCCGACTGTGGCGCCGTATCAACCGGCCCTGGTCATTGTTATTGCCGCCCAGGAAGGTTGAGTAAACGTAGCCGCTTCCGGCGGCATTGATGACGGTGACGAATGCATTATCGAGGGCGGGGTTACTGCCGCACGAGCCGCATGTGGTTTGGAATGCACCGGGCGTAGTCGGGAATGTGGTGTTCTGCGTGCTACCGGTTACGTAGGCATTACCGGAAGAATCAAGCGCAACCGCGGCAGCGAAGTCGTCATTGCCGCCCAGATATGTCGAGTAGACCAGGGCGCTACCGGAGAAATTCAGTTTCGTCACGAAGCCATTGCTGGCTCCGTTGAGATTCGGCTGAATCGGATTCAGGGTGGGGAAAGGCGAGGAACCCGTGGAACCTACAATGTAAGCATTATCGGAACTGTCCAAAGCAATCCCAACTGCAACATCGTCGTTGGAGCCGCCCAGGTAGGTGCTGTAGACGAGCGCAGTCCCATTGGAGTTGAGCTCAAATACGAAAGCATCGAGATTACCTCCTCCGTAGGTGGTTTGAAACGCTCCCGTAGTAGTTGGGAAATCTGATGACGATGTACCACCAGCGATGTACGCGTCGCCGGAAGCATCCAAAGCAATGGCATTTCCGCTGTCGTTGTCGGTGCCACCAACGTAGGTGGAATAGACCAGGCTTGATCCATTCGCGGCAAACTTGGTCACAAAGACGTCGAACTCTCCTTATATAGGTGGTGGTGACCCAGCCCCCGAAAACTGTACCACTTACAATGTGAGTTCTCCGAAACCGGGGAACCAGGAAGACTTGTGAAGAAAGGTGGGATGGTGGAGATATATTTTTTCGAGGAATGGGTGGTGCTGGAGGTCAGGCAAATTGGGAATCGTCGTTTCTAGGCGATCCTAGCGCGAAGTTTTTGACGGGAAAGCGACCGAGGAGCGGGGCAACCAAGACAGAAGCCAGCTGCTGGTTCACAGCGGGAGAGGAGAAAGCAGATGAAAGGGACGCGGCACAGCGAAGAGCAGATCATCGCGATCTTGAAGCAAGGGGAAGCGGGGTTAGCGACGGCGGATTTGTGCCGTCAGCATGGGATCAGTGAGCAAACCTATTATCGCTGGAAGGCGAAGTACGGGGGGATGGAGACCGGAGACGCCAAAAAACTGAAGCAACTCGAAGATGAGAACCGAAAGCTGAAGCACGTGGTAGCGGACCTGACGTTGGACAACCGTGCGCTGAAAGACGTGTTGTCCAAAAACTGGTAGTGCCTGTGGGACTTCGGGCAGCCGCGAGTTACGTCATGAGCGATTACCAGACGAGCGAGCGACACGCCTGCAGGCTGCTGGGGTTGGCACGATCGACGCAGCGGTATCGGGGGCGCAGAGGGGAAAGAGACGCGGCACTGCGAGCGCGCTTGAAGGATTTGGCGGGGAAGCGAATGCGGTTCGGGTATCGGCGGTTGACGGTGATGCTGGTGCGCGAAGGAGTAGAGGTCAATCATAAGCGAGTGTACCGGCTGTATCGGGAGGAAGGCCTGGCGATGCGTATTCGGCAGCGACGGCGGATTCGCTGGAATGGAACGGCAGTGAGTCCGGCAGCGGGGAGACCGAATCAACGTTGGTCGATCGATTTCGTAAGTGATTGCGTAAGCACGGGAAAAGTGATTCGCATGTTGACCCTGGTGGACGATTGCACGCGGGAGTGTCCGGCGATCGAAGTCGATACCTCGCTGGGTGGATTGCGAGTACGTCGTGTGCTCGACCGGGTGGCGGCGGAGCGAGGTCTGCCGGAAGCGATTGTTCTGGACAACGGCCCGGAGTTCCGCGGTCGGGCGTTGGCCGCCTGGAGTGAAGAACGGGGTGTGCGACTGGAGTTCATTCAGCCGGGCAAGCCGGTGCAGAATGCCTTTGTGGAAAGCTTCAACGGCCGGCTCCGGGATGAATGCTTGAACGCGAACTGGTTCACGAGTCTCGCTGACGCGCGGCGAAAGATTGAAACCTGGCGGCAAGATTACAATCAGCAACGTCCGCACAGTTCGCTGAACTACTTGCCGCCCGCAGAATTTGCACGAACACGAACGGAGATGCAGGCATGAGGAAAGCTCGTACCGTGATGCTGGAGCAGGGGACTCAAGCGCCGTCCCCTGCTCCAGACCTCATCCCCGCTGAAAACGAACAAAGAACCTTAACCGGAAACTCTCATTCGGATTGGTACAGCAAACGGGGGCACCTCAGTGGCATAGGCCCCAGAGGTGGTGGGAAAGTTTGACGATTCTGTTTGCCCCGTCACGTAAGCATCGCCGCTACTATCAAAGGCGATTGCAAGGCCATCGTCTTCAGAACTACCGCCCAGATAGGTGGCATACATGACTGTCGGGTCAATCACCAGCTCGCGGCTGCGGTCGTAGCTGCCCAGCTCGAAAGTGACTTGATTGTTGGCTTTCAGGACGAAGCGCGCCTCGACGGGTTGACGAATGCCGCTCCGTTGCTGGTAAGCCACCGGCTTGCGGAGCATTACGTTGCCTGCGGCGGATGAGACTACCAGATTGCCGGATGCATCGGTTGCCACGTGTTGGGCGCCGTTGAATGCAAGATCGATGGGAGCGGGATTGGATTCCGGAGCGACGATGAGATCGAACTCCGGTTTGCTTTGCTCGCCGTAATAGGCCAAGTTGATACCGGGATAAACATTCTTATAAGAGACGCGAGCGTATTGCGAAACATTGGTGTGCCGGTTTTTCGGATCGTTGCCGCGATAGTAGTTGCTTTTGCCTGGCAGTTGGTCTCCCGCTGTAAGTTGCCCGTCGGAGTTCCCCCCCACAAACCGCATACGAACCACCGCGTTCCTTTGAGCGGTGGGAACACTCTTGGCCTGCAAGGCTGGGACGCCGCGGCCCGTGGTCAGGCCGGGGAAAAGGCAAGGAGCGCGACTGCACGACGGCAATAGCGGCGATGACGCAAAAAGCATAGATCCGTCTAGAGGCAGATGGTTTCGGCACGAGGATCATCCTGTAATGACACGGTGAAACCCCGCTCAGCGCGCACATACTTGGAGCGGGCACGACTTACACTGACAAAACTCACTAGTTCCCAACCGAGGGTCTGTAAGTTTCAAATTCTGTAGCTTGTGCGCGAGTAATGTTGTGCCTCGCCATTAAGTTTCTTATTGCTCGTCCTGAAGAAGTTCGGGCGACGGTACGGTACCGGTCTCCACCTGTTTCTGGCGCTCGGCCCGGCGTTCGTTGTCGATGCGGACCGAGGTTTCCAGTTCCTTCCTGCCTTCTTCTTTGCGCCCCATATGGAGCAGTATCTGTCCTCTCACGTAATGAATGTCGGTGCGGGCGGGATCGAGCTTGCCCGCGGAATCAATGGAAGTGATTGCTTCCTGGTATTTTTGCGTGCGCTGATAGATCTTAGCCAGCCCGACATAAGAATTCACCAGCCGCGGATCGCGGCGCAACGCCTCGCGATAGCTCTTCTCAGCGTCGCTGTCTTGCTGCATCAGGACGTAGACATCACCGAGTTCATCGTAGTTGAAGGCCAGATCGGGTTCCACAGCCGCATCCTTAAGAAACTCGTCCCGTGCGTGCTCGTAATCCTGCTTTTTCAAATAGGTTAGGCCCAGGTTGAAGTGAACGAAAGTCAGGTTGGGATTGGCTTGCGCCGCCGCCTGGAAATCGGACAGAGCCAGGTCGTATTGCTCAAGATTAAGATGCGCCTTACCCATGAATAAATGGAACTCGGGCGAGCCCTCGCCGGTCTTGATGAGTTGCGCCGTGGCCTTGTCGTCCAGTTCTTTCAGGCCGGCCCGATGAGCGGCGATCGAGAGCACGTAGAGATAACTCAACTGCGCGGATTCCTTTGCCCAGAGCGGTTCGAGCGTGTTTGCCGCGTCCGCCCAGCGCTCGGCGAAAAAATAGCAGAGCCCCAGCAGATGACGGGGCTGCATAGCGTCCGGTTGATCGCGGACCACCGACTCGAAAAGTGGGATAGCTTTCAGGAATTCATTCTGCCGATAATAAACGAGGCCGATGTTCAGCCGAATTCCCGCCACTTGCGGCATCAAATGTTCAGCCTTGCGCAGCACCTCCAAAGCTTTGGCCCATTGCTTGCGCCGCATATAAACCACGCCGAGATTTGCATAAGCGCCGCCCACTTGCGGATTCATAGCGATCACCTGCTGGAAGTCGCGCTCCGCCTCGTCGAGCCGGTTTTGGTTCAACGCTTGTTGGCCTGACTGAAAAATCTGTGCGGGGTCGGCGGGCGTGCCAGCGGATGAGATGGGAGCGCCGTTTGGAGGTTTGGGCGCCGCTGGCAGGGATGAAACTTGCGGCGGCTGGGCTACTGCCGCGCTGCCCATGACCACGCAGGCCAACAGGCCCAATCGGATGTGTGCGCTTGACACCTCGTCTCACTCTCTGCTGTAGTGTCCGCCAACCTCCGCAATGAATTCAAGCGAGAGGGATGCAGTACAGAAATTTGGCAGTAGGCAAGGCTTCGATGGTCACGATTCGTGATGTAGCGAAGGAGAGCGGGTTCTCTTCCACCACAGTGTCGATCGTGCTCAATGACGCTCCGCTGGCGCGGTATATCCCTGCGGTCACCAAGAAGCGTATCGAGCGCGCAGCGGAAAAGCTTGGCTATCGGCCTAACCAGTTTGCCCGTTCGCTGCGCAGCAAACGCAGCCACACCGTCGGGGTCATGGTTTTTGACATGACCGATCCTTACTGCACGCTGGTGCTGCGCGGCATCGAGAATACACTCTACCAGGCCTCCTACCTGCCGATTCTCACCGACGTGCATAACGAGCGCAGCCGCTTCGAGCGCTATCTCGAGATGCTGCTCGACCGCCGCATCGAAGGCTTGGTCGTTCTGGCCAACTGGCTCTTTCTCGATATAAATTTGCTCGCCGATCTGGAGAAGAGCAGCATCCCGACCGCCATCATCGGCTGCGAACTCAAGGGCGACGCGATGAGTTCGGTGATTGTCGATAATGAAGTTGGTGGCTACCTCGCGCTCGAACATCTGCACTCGCTCGGTCATCGGAAGATTGCTTTTATCCGCGGCCCCAAAACCTTGGGCGACAGTTCTCCCCGGTGGCGTGGCATTCGCAACTGCGCCAAGACATGCGGCCTGGAGCTCGACTCCAAACTCATTGTCGACCTGCCGGAATCACGGGATCCGCTTTCCAGTTTTGAGGCGGGGCAAAAACTAACCGAGGAGCTGCTGAAGCAGAAGCGCCAGTTCACGGCCCTGCTGGCCTTTGACGACATGACCGCTTTCGGAGGCGTACGTGCATTGACCAAGGGCGGCTTGCGCGTGCCGGAGCATTGCTCGGTGATCGGTTTCGACGATGTGGCCGCATCGGCGCTGTACACACCGCCCCTCACGACGGTGCGCCAGCCCATGGAAGCCATGGGGGCAGGGGCGGTCGGGATCGTGCTGGAAGGCATCAAGTCTGTGCTGGAAAAGCGGGAAGTTGCCGCTGACCATCGAAAAGTTGCCCCGGAATTGGTGGTCCGGGAGTCCACGCGCAGCCTGATTTAAGCGTCTGAGCGGACGGACTTGCGTTTTTTCCTTGACAGCGGATGCCCCATAAAAGCACTATTCATACGTTTTAATGAACTTTTTCCCGCGGCCGCGTTAAGGTTCGGCAATCTGGTGAAACTTTGAATACGTCGCCTACGATGTTGGTGAGCGCGGGCAACCGCGGAAGGCGTGGAGCGCTCGCGCAAGAGGAGAAAACCGTGACCATGAGATTTAATCCAATGCGGGTGCGAATCGGGCTCTTGATGGTGATCATGACTTTCTGCGTGGCGGCATGGGCGCAGGATACGGCGTCGATCACGGGCACGGTCACGGACGCCAGCGGGGCGGCGATCCCCAACGCTCAAGTCGCAGTCAGCAATGCGGCAATGGGAATCAGCCGGACGGCGGCGACCAATGGCAGTGGCGATTTCCTTTTCGCCTCGCTGCCGATCGGCAGCTATGACCTGACGGTCACTTCGACAGGCTTCAAGAAGTACGAAGCCAAAGGCGTGGTGTTGAATGTCGGGGAAAAAGCTCGGGTGAATATCGCCCTGGAAGTTGGCGCAGCCAGCACTGAGATCATAGTCGAAGGCTCGCAGGTTGCCCAAGTCGAGACGCAATCCTCCGATCTGGGAGGCACGGTAACGGGCAAGGAAATCACTCAGCTCGAATTGAACGGCCGCGACTTTAAGCAACTGATCACCCTCGTACCCGGCGTCAGCAACCAGACGGGCGCCGACGAAGGTGGGGTCGGCGTTACTGCAAATACCCAATTCAGCGTCAACGGCGGGCGTGTGGAGTACAACAACTGGGAACTCGACGGCGGCGATAACCTCGACAACGGCAGCAATGGCACGCTGAACGTGACCCCCAGCGTCGACGCCATCGGCGAATTCAAAGTTCTCACTTCCAACTACGGCGCACAGTTTGGAAAGAATGGCTCCGGCACGATTGAAGTGGAAACCAAGTCGGGCACGAATAAGTTCCATGGCGACGCCTACGAATTTGTGCGCAACAACATGTTCAATTCGCCTTCGTTCCTTGAGGATGGTGTCGCTCCTCCCTATCACAAAAATGACTTCGGCTACACGGTTGGAGGGCCCGTGTACATTCCGGGTGTTTACAACCAGAGCAAAAGCAAGACTTTCGTTTTCTGGTCACAGGAGTGGCGCCGCGACCGCGTCCCCTATACCTTTGACCAGCTCGTGCCAACCGCCGCGGAACGCACCGGCAATTTCACAGATATATGCGGTGCAAGTCCTGTGGCACCTTATCCCGCGGACTGCCCCCTTGCTCCCAGCGGGGTTCCTTATCCCGGAAACCAGGTCCCGGTCAATCCCAGCGATCCGAATGTGAACGCCCTGCTTTCGCTGATTCCTGGTCCTAGCAACGTTTCCTTCGCAAACCCCCTCATTCCCGGCGTGGCTACGTTTTATCAAGTCACTTCCCAGCCCACAAACTGGCGCCAGGAACTGCTGCGGATCGACCACAACATCACCGACAAGGAACGTGTTAGTTTCCACTACATCCACGATTCATGGGATACCGTGAATCAGGTTCCTTTGTGGACCAATGCGGGCAGCTTCCCCACCGTCGAGACAGCCTTTACCGGACCCGGCATCAGCATGCTGGCCCGCCTGTCGTCGACTTTCACGCCCACCTTGCTGAATGAATTCGTATTCAGCTACACCACCGACCACATCGCGCTCACTGACCTGGGAAATTGGCAGAGGCCTTCGGGCACAACGTTCGGCTCGATTTTCCCTGGCGCAGATCGCGGTGTCATGCCCGGCATTAACCTCATCGATCAAGCTGGCGTTTACGGTAACTTCGGCGAGGACGCCGGCTACATCCCGAATGGACCTTACAACTCCAACCCGACCTACAGCTTCAGGGACAATCTCAACAAACTGGTTGGCAAGCACAATTTGCAAATGGGAGCCTACTTCCAGGCGGTCGAGAAAAACGAACTCGGCGGAGAACTGGCGGAGGGCTCCTACCCCGGCTACATCACATTCAACCCGGGTTGCTCAACGCCCGCGCCGAGCACGGGGAACCCGTTTGCCGATCTCCTGCTTGGGAACATCTGCTCCTTCGGTCAGCAGAACGCAACCGTTAAGTACTACAACCGCTACAAAATGCTCGAGCCCTACTTTCAGGACGACTGGCACCTTTCCAACCGGTTGACGCTGAACCTCGGCCTGCGCGTGAGCCTGTTCGGCACCTATCGCGAGAAGGAACATCAGGCCTTTAACTTCGATCCGGCCCATTACGTGGCCGGCCAGACCACGGTTGATCCTAATAGCGACATCGTCACCAACCTTACAAAAGATAACCTTACCCCCACCGTGTCCGACCTGCCCAACGGCATCGTCCAGTGCGGGGTCACGTCGGGCGTCCCCGTGGGCTGCATGACGGGTCACCTGTTTAATCCCGCTCCCCGCGTCGGCTTTGCCTGGGATCCATACGGAAACGGAAGGACTGCGATCCGCGGTGGGTACGGAATGTTCTACGAGCACGGGAACGGCAACGAGGCCAATACGGAATCGCTGGAGAACTCTCCGCCCCTCGCATATTCGGCGCAGCAGTACGACATAACCGGGTATCCCAACATTGGAACCGGCGTAGCTGGTGCTCAACTCCCCTTGGGTGTCACCGCCATCCCCACCAAGGCCCAGTGGCCCTACATGCAACAGTGGCACTTCGATATTCAGCAGGAAGTCGCTCGCGGCACAGTTGCCTCGCTCTCCTATGTGGGAAGCAAGGGTACCCGTCTTACACGCCTTACAGATCTCAACCAGGTTCTGCCAGCCCCTGCGTCCCAAAATCCCTACAAACAGGGTGAGACCTACACGGGCGCCGAGTGCAGTGGGACACTTGACAACTATAACGTTCCGACCAACGCCACCACACCGAGCGGCGTCCCGATTGCCTATATTCCCGGTGTGAACGGTGGTCCCCCATCAGGACCGGCAGTCAACGTGGCCATCGCCGCCGGCTGCGTCCCCGCCGGTGCTGATCCCTTCCGTCCCTACCCGGGATATGGTGACATCGCGAACCTCACGACCGCCTCCTCATCAAACTACAACGCTCTGCAAGTATTAGTGCGGCGTAGCGCGGGCGGGTTGGAACTGGACTTTGCCTACACCTACAGCCATTCCATCGACGATTCTTCCGATCGCTTTGACGGAAGCTTCACCAATACTTACAATCCGGCAGCCAACCGTGCCAGCTCGAATTTCGATGAACGGCAAATTTTCAATGCCAGCTATATATGGGATGTCCCGGTGTTCAAACATGGCGGCCTGGGCCACAATCTGCTGGGCGGATGGCAGATTTCCGGTGTCACCAACTTCGCCACCGGTTCACCTTTCAGCATTATCTACAACGCTGTTGACAATGCCGGTGTTGGGAACGGAGAAGGCTCCGACGCCTATGCCGATATCGTCGGCAATCCCAAAGTTACTCCGCACCCGGTAAACCAATATGGCCGGCTGTACTACAATCAGGCGGCCTATACAACGCCGACGGCGTTGACATTTGGAGACTCCGGTAGAAACAGTCTCCGCAATCCGGATTTCATAAACTTTGACATGGCGGTCTTCAAGCATTTCACCATCAAGGAGAGCAGGGCCATTGAATTCCGGGCCGAGGCATTCAACGTCTTTAATCACACTGAGTGGGCCCCGATTGCGGGTCAGGCGGGTGCCGGAGCCAATATCAACGGTTCGGGCACAAACGTACTGGGCGCCACCGACTTCCTCTATGCCGGCGGAGTGCACGAAGCGCGAGTCCTGCAGTTCGCGCTGAAATTTCTCTTCTAGCTCCTGCATGGGTGAACAATTGATCCCGGCCTGACAAGCGGCCGGGATTTTTGTTGCAGGGGGGGGGACTTTACCCCACTTGCACGTGCTGCGGCGCTGCTACGGCCTGCAGCGCGTGCTCCAGGTCGGCGATCAGATCGTCTGCGTTCTCGATGCCTACGGAGAGGCGGATCATCTGCTCCGTGGCTCCCATCTTGGCGCGCTCTGCGGCGGGAACCATGGCGTGCGACGTGAGAACGGGAATCGACACCAGCGACTCGACCCCGCCCAGGCTTGGCGCCAGCGTGAACAGGCGCATGGACTCGCTGACCTTCCGCGCGTCCTCGCCGGTTCCTTCGACCTCAAAGCTGACCATGCCTCCTCCGCCGCTCATCTGTTCGCGCGCTACGGCATACTGCGGATGGTTCTTGAGAAACGGGTAATGCACGCTCCGCACCTTGGCATGCTCGGCCAAGAATTCCGCCACGCGCTGTGCGTTTTCATTCTGCCGCGCCACACGCACTGCCAGCGTCTTTAGGCCGCGCACCAACATCCACGAGGCGTGGGGATCCATGCAATTGCCCAGGGTTGTGCGCGTCTCCCAGATTCTTTCAATCAATTCGTGCCGTGCGGCGACGACCCCGCAAATCAGATCGGTATGTCCAGCCAGGTACTTCGTTCCCGAATGCATGATCAAGTCGATCCCGAATTGCGCCGGGTGCTGGTTGATGGGAGTGCCGAAGGTTGCGTCAATCATGCTGAGCAGCTTGTGTTCCTTCGCGAGCGTCGCCACTTTCTTGAAGTCGACCACGCGCAAGGTAGGATTGGTCGGCGACTCCAAATAAATCAGCTTCGTGTTGGGACGGATCGCCCGCGCGTGCTGTTCATACTCCGTGGTATCGACNNTCGCGCTGCGCCACTACGTGGTCGCCGCTCTTGAGCAAAGCCATCAGCGTCGTCGTGATCGCGCCCATGCCCGAGGCGAATGTCAGCGCGGCGTCTACGCCTTCCAATGCGGCAATTGTCTTTTCCGCAACCGTATTCGTCGGATTGCCGTACCGCGTGTAAAAGTGGTCGGTATGCGTGGCGCGCAATTGCTCGTCGTTGTCGGTGACTTCGAAAGTGGAAGTCTGATAGATCAGCGTGGCCAGCGGACCGTTTTTCTTGTCCAGCTCCGCTGCGCCGCGCACTGCCTTGGTCTCGGAGTGATGGGTGTGCCGTTTCATGGATCCCTCGCTGCTTCCAGATTAATTGCGCGACGGAACTCCGGCAAGCGCGGCGAACCCAGCGTCGACCATTTATAATTCCACGTTCATGAATCTTGGCCTGAAAGACCGTGTCGCCCTCGTCGCTGCCTCCAGTCAGGGCATCGGCCGCGCCACTGCGGAAGCCTTTGCTGCTGAGGGTTGCCGCATCGCGATGTGCGCGCGCAACCAACAGACCTTGCAGGCTGCCGCGGGAAAAATCAGAAAGCAGCACAACTCCGATGTTCTAGCTGAGGCCTTCGACGTTACCGACGCAGCGGCCGTTAGCCGTTTCGTGGCTTCTGTGGCGGATAAATTCGGCGGCGTCGACATTTGTGTCACCAACGCCGGTGGACCGCCTGCCAAGGGATTTCTCTCCGCCGGCCTTGAGGAATGGCAACGCGCCCTTGAACTGAACTTTCTTAGCACTGTTTATTTCGCGCGAGAAGTCATCCCGCACATGCAGCGCAAGCATTGGGGCCGTATCATTACGCTTACATCCATCACCACGAAGCAGCCGGTGACCGATCTGGTGCTCTCGAACGCCGTGCGAGCCGCGGTTGTCGGTTTGGTGAAGAGCCTGGCCAACGAATTTGGCAAGGACGGTATTCTGGTGAATAACGTTGGTCCCGGCTTCACCGCGACCGACCGGCTAAAGGAGTTGGCGACAGCCCGGTCTTCCGCGTCAGGAAAAAGCGAGCAGGAGATTTTCGACGGATGGGCTGCTGATGCTCCACTGAAGCGCTTGGGCGAGCCTCGCGAGGTAGCGGAGACAATTGTCTGGCTTGCATCCGAGCGCGCGTCTTACATTACCGGCCAAACCGTACTGGTAGATGGCGGCATGTATAAAGGGTTGTAGATTTCTTGGAGAAGGCATGCGATCGATAGCATCCCGGATGTCGGTTATGAGCGGCGAAGGCGCGTTATCAGTCTTCGCTCGTGCCAAAGAGTTGGAAGCCCAAGGCCGCTCCATTATTCATCTCGAACTCGGTGAGCCGGATTTTCATCCGGGCTCTTCGGTGGTCGAGTCTGTCACTAAGGCGCTCGCCGAGGGCAAAGACCGCTACTGCGCCGTGGCAGGACTACCTGCGCTTCGCGAAGAGATCGCCCACTACTTGCAACGCACGCGTAATCTCGACGTTTCCGCCGCTAACGTCGTGATCGCTCCCGGCTGTAAGGCTGCGCTGTTTTTTGCCATGATGGTGCTGCTCGAACCGGGCGACGAAGTTCTTTATCCCGACCCCGGTTTCCCCGGCTATCCTTCGATCACGCTCGGTCTCGGCGCAGTGCCTGTGCCTTTTGAGCTATCGTCCCGCAACCATTTCCAGCCTGACCTTACCGAAATAACGGCGAAGATTACGCGCCGCGCGCGCATGCTCATTACCAACTCGCCCGGCAATCCCACTGGCACGGTGTATACCGACGCCGTCCAGCGAGGACTAGCCGAACTAGCCGTCAAGCACGATCTCTGGGTTCTCTCCGACGAAATTTACGCGCGCATCATCTATGGCGGCGAATATCTCTCCATGCTGAGCTACTCGGGCATGAAAGAGCGCACGCTGATCATTGACGGCTTCTCAAAGAGCTTCGCCATGACCGGATGGCGTTTGGGATACACTGTTGCGCCGCCGGAAGTGGCGCCCGCGCTGGCCCTGATGGCGATCAATACCTACACCTGCGTCGCCGAATTCACACAGTATGCTGCCATCGATGCTCTGCGCGATCGTGAGGGCACGACGCCACGCATGGTGGCTGAGTTCGCCCGCCGCCGGGAGCAGTTTGTTCATGACTTGAACAAAAGCCCAGGATTTCGCTGCGAACCTCCCGAGGGAGCGTTCTACGCCTGGGTCGACATTCGTGGCACCGGCAGCAGCGCTGAAGAAGTGTGCCGCATTCTACTGGACGACGCTGGCGTCGCGGCCATTCCTGGCGCGGCTTTCGGGCCTTCAGGCAAGCATTTCGTGCGCTTCTCGTTTGCTTCGTCGGTGGAAAACCTGCGAGAGGCTGCTGCCCGCATCATGAAAGTCTCAGCGGCTTGGCAGCGGACTCTGGTCGCAACATAGTCACTCAGCGGGAATGCTTCGTCCCCATTAAGCAAGGAACCATGCTCATGAAAAAGATCCTTTGTTCGGTAATCGCTGTAGCCAGCGCCGCCAGCGGCCTGGCAACTTTCGCAACGGCTCAAGCCCGCCCGCTGCCCGGTCCGGACGTGCAGCAGATCTACCAGCGTCTTCTGCCGCAGATTGAGAAGATCCCAGCTTTTGACCACCATGCACACCCCGGTTTTTCAGATGATCCCGACGTTGACGCCATGGCCGCGCCTCCTGATGCCAGCGAAGCGCTGCGCACTCGCGATGACAATCCTGAACTGATTGCCGCAGCCAAGGCGCTGTTCGGATATCCATACGCTGATCTTTCTGCGGAACATGCCAAGTGGCTGGTCGCGAAAAAAGCGGAACTGAAGAAGCAACATCCCGGCACGGCATACTTCAACATGATCCTCGACAAAATCAATACCGAGAGTTCCGTCGCCAACCGCGCGATGATGCCGGACTACCTTGATCCCAAGCGCTTTCCCTGGGTGTTCTTTGCCGACTCTTTCATGTGGCCCTTCAACAACGAGCGCGAGGCCGCGCGCAATCCTGATGAAGAAGTCTACATTCCGCTGCAAGAGAAAATGCTGCATCACTGGATGCAGCAGGAAAACGTGGCGAAGCTTCCTCGCGATCTCGATGGCTACCTGAAGTTCATCAGCCAGGTGCTGGAAGACAACCGGAACAAGGGCGGCATCGCCATGAAGTTTGAAGTGGCGTACTTTCGGCCAACTACCTTCGGCGATCCCACGCGCGACCAGGCAGCAGATCTTTATTATCGCTACGTCACCGGCGGCATCCCCAGCGAAAAGGATTACCGCACGTTCCAGGATTACATTTTCCGTTATCTCGTTCTGGAAGGCGGCCGCTTGCATCTTCCGGTGCATATTCACACCGCAGTCGGCATCGGCGATTACTTCAATCTCTCGCAGAGCAACATCATGAATCTGGAAAGCGTATTGCGCGATCCGCGCTACCGCAGCACAACATTCGTGATGATCCACGGCGGTTATCCGCTGGAGCGCGAAGCCATCTGGCTCGCCGCCATGAAGAATGTTTATATGGATTCTTCGTTCGGCGAACTCGCACAGTATCCCTCCGCTTTCAAAGACACGCTTGAAATGTGGCTGGAAACTTTCCCCGATAAGATTACTTTCGGTACCGACTGTTTCCCGTACAATGAAATTTTGGGCGCAGAAGAGAGCTACTGGCTGGGCTCGGAATCATCGCGCACGGCGCTGGCCGCGGCGCTGGCCGAGATGATCTCGGAAAACGAAATCACCGAAGCCCGGGCGCTTGAGCTTGCCCACGCTTATCTGCATGACAATGCCGTAAAGTTATACGGAGACAGAGTTCACTAGACGAAGCTGTAGGCTTCCGGGAATCTGAGTTCTCATCAGAATGGCAAGAAAAGTGAAAACCAAAACTTCTGCTAGCAAAAAAACGAAAGACACCAAGTCCCACTCGCGGGCTCAACGCGCCGTTACCAAACATGCGGCCAGCAAGACACCACTGCAATACATCCCGTGGCATACAATCCCGCTCGAAGAACTAAACCCGCTCTTGCAGCGGCAGTTTGTCGTCGGCCAGGAAATTATGTTGGCCCGAGTGCTGCTGAAAAAGGGGTGCATCGTTCCCGAGCACAGCCACCATAACGAGCAACTGACTTACATTCTGGATGGAGCGTTGAAATTCTGGATCGACGGCAAAGAAATTGTCGTGCACGCCGGCGAAGTCCTCTGCATTCCGGCGCACATGCCGCACAAGGCCGAAGCGCTTGAAGACACGGTGGACCTTGATGTTTTCACTCCTCCCCGCACCGACTGGATCAATAGAACTGACCAATATCTGCGGGGCGAGAAATAACCCGCCACTCCATGCCGCTCTCCGCCACTTCTGATCGAGACAGGGATGAACAGGGTCCTCAACCGAGCCTGCCTAAGGCCACTTTTAGCTTTCGCTGCATTGGTTGCGGTTCGATTAGCGCCGCTGCTGCTCAGGATTTTCGCTGTTCGCAGTGCAACAACTTATTGGAGATTACCGACCCTTCCTGGAAGTCACCCAGCCTGAACGCAGCTACTTTGAAGTCCAGTTGGCGTGAACGCCGGTCCTCAAACGCAGCCCTCGACCTGAGTGGCGTTTGGCGATTCCGCGAACTCCTGCCCGTGCCGAAATCCGAGCAGTATGTCGTCACCCTGCGCGAAGGCAACACTCCCTTCTACGAACTTCCGTTGTCGTCCCGCATCACCGGCGTGTCCCGTCTCTATGCCAAGCATCAGGGGATGAATCCCACAGGTTCATTCAAGGATACTGGCATGACTGTTGCCTCGACCTTTGCACGGCAAGCGGGATACTGCTGGGTGGCCTGTGCCTCCACCGGCAACACGTCCGCATCCATGGCCGCCTATGCCGCGCGCGGGGGCATGCGCAGTTTGGTCCTCGTGCCCGAAGGAAAAATCTCCTGGAGCAAACTCTCTCAGGCGCTCGACTACGGCGCCCTCACCTGCCAACTCCGCACGGACTTCGACGGCTGTCTCCGACTACTCCAGGAACTTGTAAGACGCGCCCCCGTCTATCAACTAAACTCAATCAATCCCTTCCGGCTGGAGGGGCAGAAAACACTTGCCATCGAATTGCTGGAACAACTGGACTGGCAGCCTCCCGACCACATCATCGTGCCGGGTGGCAACCTGGGCAATAGTTCGGCGATCGGTAAGGCCTTGCTCGAAATGCGAGACATCGGACTCATTCTGCGCCTGCCGAAGTTATCCGTCGTTCAGGCCGAAGGCGCAAACGCCTTGGTTCGCACGTTGCGCGAAGCTGAAGGGAAGCGGCTCATTAGCGTGCAGGCAGAGACTCGTGCCACGGCGATCCGTATCGGCAATCCTGCTTCATGGGAAAAGGCCGTGAAGGTTATTCAAGCCACCGGCGGCGCTTGTGAGCAGGTGAGCGAAGTCGAGATCGCCCAGGCCAAAGCTGAGATTGGCGCCGAAGGTATTGGCTGCGAACCTGCATCGGCCGTTACACTGGCGGGCTTAAAAAAATTGGTGCGGCAGGGATTTGTGAAGCCTGATGAAACGGTGGTGCTGGTTCTAACCGGAAACCTGCTCAAGGATCCTGACTTCACCATGGAATTCCATCGCGGCGATCTTTTTCAGGACACACCAGTTCATGGCACGCCACGCGAGCGCGAAGGCAACTTATTGAACCCGTTGCGCCATCCCCCCATCGTCCTCGATGCCACTTTGAACGCCGTAATCCAGACCTTGGAACGGGCAGAGAAATCCGATCCCCCCCACCCTAATGCCGAATCCAATACCTAAAAAGAAGAGTGCGCGTCCATCCGGTTTGCATCTGGCCCTCCCGGCGACCTCGGCCAATCTGGGACCAGCTTTCGATGCCGCTGCTCTGGCCATGGACCTCTACATCACGATCGATGCCCGGCCTGCAGCCGACTTTTCCATCAGCGCTACAGGACGTGATCCGGAAATCTGCCAGGCCCTGGAGAATCATCTTATTCTCACCACCTACCGCGAGATCCTCCAACGCCGGGGCGCCGAGGTTATTCCGCTATCGCTTCGCATCAAGAACGATATCCCCATCGGCAAAGGCTGTGGCTCTTCGGCTGCGGCGCGACTCGCCGGAATTGCCTTGGCCAATCACTTCGGTCAACTGCACTGGACCGACTCCCAGATCATCGGCGAGGCCTCGCGGCGCGAGCACCATCCCGATAACGCTTCCGCCTGTTGGATGGGCGGTCTCACTGTGGCGCGCATGTCGGGGGATGCCGAGGCCCAAGTGGTCTGCATCAAGCCGAAAGGGAAGTGGCCGCTGCTACTTACCGTCCCTGACCAGGTCCTCTCCACGAAAGAAGCTCGCCGCGCGCTTCCGGCGCAGTATTCCCGCGCCGATGCAGTGGTGAACATCCAGAACTCCATGTTGCTGCTGGTTGCATTTATGCAGGGGCGCCACGAGTTGCTCGCATCCGCGCTCGAAGATCGGATCCACCAGCCTTATCGTGCTCCGCTCTGTCCGCTGTTGCCCTGCCTGCAGGAGCTGACAGGGACACCGGGGGTTCTGGGTGCGGCCCTCAGTGGCGCTGGTCCATCGGTCGTCGTTTTTCTCGATCCTCGCGCATCGGCGCAGAAAACGAAAAAGCTTGTCGCTTCCCATATTGCCGGTAAGGGATTCCGCGCCGAGCTCCTTCTCGCCTCCATCACCCCACGCGGCGCGCGCGGCTAGTCTTCCGCGGTCCGGCATTTCAGCCGTGAACGAGCGACTGCTCAAGCATCCTTGCATTCGGCTGCGCCTGTGGTAAAGTTGACGACCAACAGGGCACGAACGTGCCATTTCCCGGGCTGGATATCCGGGATATTTTAGATCTTCCCCCCGAATTGAAACTTACCCGTCCGGCGCGTGTTTATTCCATACGGGTCGCGGCTTTTTTAGAAGCTGGGCAAGTCTTTTCGGAGTGAGTGGAGATGAAGTCGAAGATGCAACATTACGTCCAGCCGCGTGAGAGCGTCTTGCACTGCAATGAGCAGGCCTCGGAGGAGATCCAGAAGTTTCTTCGCGCTGTCGACTCCTATCCGGACCGCGTTGCCAAAGAACCCGGCCTCAGCTTCCGTCGACATCTGGCCAACTTCTTCGAAGCCCAACACGATAGCCCCCGGCGCAGCTAATCAAAGCGCGACGACTTAACGACTCGCCGGTGGTATGATGCCGTTCATGCGCAGATATTCCACCATCTGCCCGTAGTGGTCGAAACCGTGCGCTGCAACACTCGTTGCCAGTCCCAACCGCGTCACCGACCCTTCTCCGAACGGGCTCTTCAGCGGCTCCACCAGATTCTTCTCGTTCACGGTCTGAACAGCCTTGTGTACATAGGCAAACGAGTCCTTCAAGTAACTTAGGATCTCTGCTTTCGTTTTGACCGATGCCGGTCCGGATTCATCGCCCACGTCCACCGGAACTTTTTCGCTCAAGATGGCCGCGCCAAAAATGTAGTTTACCGCCGCCACGTGCTTTATCTGCTCGCCATAATTGCGCACACCTTTGAATTCACCATTAGTCGGCGCGAATCCGAACTTGTCTTCCGGCATGGCTTCCGCCGCGGACGTGAACTCATGCTCGACATTCGTTACGCTCCGGTCCAACACCTGCGTGACGGTCCGATGCTCATCCTTCATCTTGTTTTCCTGGGCTGTACAGACGACCGCCAGCGCCAGAAGTGAGAGTGCAAGGCAGCCAAATTTATTCTTCATCATTACTATTCCCCCTCTGATTGCAATTGGAATGGCCACTGGTGGCTTTTCCAGGCGCGGATCATATAAATCGCCAGGCCCGCAAGCAATATCACCACCGCATACCGTATTTCTTTCTGCCAGTTCGCGCGATTGAACAGAATAAAGACAAATCCCGCAATCGCGACGAGCGCCGGCACCGGATACAGCCACATGCGGAACGGACGCACCACATCCGGCCGCGTCACTCGAAACACCATCAGCCCAATCGCCTGTACTAGAAACTGCAGAATTAAGCGAATGACCACCAACGCCGCGATCGCGTCCCTCAGCCGCAGAAAGCAGAACGCCGCCGCTACCACTCCGAGTGATAGTAGCGAAACATGCGGGAAGCGGTACACTGGATGCACCTTGGCAAACGCCTTGAAATAGTTTCCATCCAGCGCAGCCGCATACGGAACCCTCGAATAGCCCAGCGTTAGCGAGAAGACCGATGCAAATGCGGTCACGATTACAAGCCCCGTCACTAACCGCGCTGCCCACGGCCCATAAATCCTCTGCATAAACAATGACACAACGTACAATCCGTTGTTGCTCTGTCCTGCCTGGAGCATCTCCCGCCAGGGAACCACCGCCAGAATGCACAAGTTCATCATTAGATATAGACAGGCCACGATCAGAATGGAAAGCAGCAACGCCCGCGGAATGTTCCGCGTCGGATCTTTTATTTCATCACCCAAGTAACAAACATTGTAGTAGCCCCAGTAATCATAGGTAGCCACCAGAAGGGCTCCGCCCAACCCAGTAAAGAATCCGCGCGAAAGAGTGAAGGCGCCGGGCGGGAAATCGAACGCCCGGGCCGCGTTGAAGTGCGTAAGCCCGGCGAAAATAATCCATCCGATCGTTCCCATCACACCCAGCCACAATACTTCAGAGAGGCGCCCAATCACCGTGATCTGCCGATAGAGCAGCAACACCGTGAAGAAGCAGATGACGACCGCTAGCGCAGTCCCGGGCGTCACAACCCAGCTCACCTGCAGTGATCCAGCCCATGGGATGGGCAACGCTGCGCTGTGTGCGGCGTATACCGTCTCCAGGCCGGGCCAGTAATAGGCAGCGTAGCCTGCCAGCCCGATACATCCCGTGGCAATCGAAAGCGGCGCGCTGAAGGAAAGCTGCCAGATGAACAGAAACGAAATGAGCCGCCCCCATTTTCGCGGACCATAAATCTCGTTCAGATAGCGATACGGGCCGCCCGATCCCGGTAGCGCCGCTCCCAGCTCCGCAGAGACCAGCCCGTCGCACACGGCCAACAATGCGCCCACTACCCACCCCAACATGGCCTGTGGCCCACCCATCGCGCTCAACACCAGCGGCATGGTGATGAACGGCCCCACCCCGATCATGTCGATCATGTTGAGCGCGGTCGCGCTCCCCAGCCCCATCCCGCGGATCAGGCCGGGCGAACTCGATTCGTTTTGAGAGGGAGACTGCATTTTTTCGGTAAGCTCGGTACCGTCACTGCAGCTACGGAAGAAGCAACACCCTGCCGCTGACCTGCCGCCTTTCAAACGCCGCATGTGCCTGAGCGGCGTTCGCCAGAGGATACGTGCGATCAATCCGGATGGAAAGTTTCCCCTCCTTTACCCAGCCCACAAGCTGCTCCACATAGCGAGGGTATTCCTTGAAATAAGGGCTTCCGTTCGTGCGAGTAAGAAACAGCGATCCTTTTTCCTGCAGGGTCATAAGGTCAAACGGAGGCACGTACCCGCTCGACTGGCCGTAGATCACGAGATATCCCCCGGGAGCCATGCTATTGAGGCTGGCCTCAAACGTATCTTTACCGACGCCGTCATAAACAACATTCACTCCGCGGCCTTCCGTGATCCGCCTCGCTTCCTTGGCAATATCAATCTCTTTGGAAATGATGACCTCGTCCGCGCCAGCGTCTCTGACAAATTGGGCTTTCTCCCTGGACGAGGTAACGCCAAGTAGCCGGCCCCCGCGCATCTTTACCATCTGACAAAGTAGAAGCCCGATCCCTCCCGCTGCCGCCTGGATCAGGCACCAGTCTCCTTGCTTTACCGGGTAGGCGAAATGTGTAAACGCGTAAGCCAGGAATCCCTGATTCATTCCCGCGGCCGCTTGCTCGATCCCGATCCCGTCGGGGACCGGAATCAGCCATGACCCCGGAGCGAGAGCATGCGTCGCGTATGAATCTCCTGCGAAAACGACGCGATCTCCCACTTTGATATTGCGAACTTCGGGACCGAGCTCCACGACGACCCCAACTCCCTGGCTGCCTAGAGTCGCCGGCAGGTCCGGTTCCCCGGTCCGGCCACGCCGGTAAAACGCCTGCCCGACAAGTTCACCACGTCGTTTCTGAACATCAAGAAAGTTAACGCTCGCCGCCTCGACTCGTACCAACACTTGTCCCAGACCGGGAGTTGGCACCGGAAGTTCTTCCCACTGCATGACATCCGGATTGCCATAGGAATGAATACGAATGGCGTGCATTATTTGTCGTTTGTCCTTCCCTAAAACCACAACTGGTCGTTGGCAACTGGCTACTGCTTCTTATGCCCCGCGCTCAACAGATTTACATACAACCGCACCGCGCCCGGAACTCCCGCCGGCAGCTGCCTGAAGAAGGCGTATCCGGTGTAGATGTACGTTCCCTTGCCGTACTTCGCCTGCAGGAGCCCGCCCTTCTGCTCTGCTTCGCCCGGATCATGGCAAGCCAGAAGCGGCTTGAAATGATCATCCCACTTGTCCATGAAGTAGAGCCCGCGCTCTTGTACCCACCCGTCAAAATCGCGGCCCGTGATTTCATTCGGATAGTGAAACACCTCATCGCCAGGGGCCAGAATCTCCACCGGAGCTTCCTCCACCGAAACTCGCGCGCGGCTCAGTTCTGCTGGATACGGCGTGAACTGCCCGCTATTAAAATCTCCGACGCCGGTATTGTATTGAACCACCAGCGTTCCGCCAGCCGCAACATAATCGAGCAGCTTCTTATTATTCGCGACCACATCCTTCTGCGTGTCGTAGGCGCGTATGCCCAGCACGATCGTTCCATACGCGCTCAGGCTTGCCCCGAGCGAAGCCGAGGGGTCCTCGCTCGCGAGTTTCTCGGGTGAAATCAACGTTACGTCCATTCCCACCTGCTGCAACACGGTAGGAATATCGTCGCCCGCGCCCATGATATAGCCGATCTTCAAATCATGCGGCGCCTTCACCTCCACAATGCTGACCCGCTGCACCGCAGGCTGATAATAGTAGAAGCTGCCCAGGTCTTCACGAGTCACCAGCGTGTAGCCTTCACTGAACTTCTCGTCGTTCGCCTCCAGCACAGCGCGCACCTGCGCTCGATTTTCCTGCAGGCCGGCGGGGAAAACCTTAAACTGGAAATCCTGCTTCTCCCCGCGCCGCGTGAACTCCACTGCTGATTGCGGCGGCTCCGAACGCCAACCCGCTGGCAACTCCAATCGCAACATGCCTCGAGTCTCACGGCTCAGATTGCTAGTCACGCCCACCGTCACCGTCGAGTTCGAGCCGTTGTGTGTCGAGATCACCTGCGTTCCCGGTTCCAGAGCGACTGAAAACGCCGGGACAACGGCCAGCGGACGGGCCCGTTCCGTCCCGGCATCGTTCTTGAACGTTGCTACCACGGTCGCCCCAATGCCGTTCTTTCCTTGAGCGCCGTTCGCGTTCGCAACCGAATACTCTACTCGCGCTTGCAGCACCGGCGGCGGAAACGGCAACGTCGCATATTTTTCGTTGTCGATGTGATTAAGGCTCTCCGCCTCCGGATTGTCGCGGTGCCAGTACGGTCTGGTGTACTCCACGTCTTTCGGCACCCTCAATCGAAAAACTACATCAACGTTCCCTCCAGCATTGATCGCAACTTGCCTCGTCTTGTCAGAGAGCGTGTCCCATCCCTTCGGCACCTCCAACTTCAATCCATCAACCAACAGTCGGTTTTTCGATCCATTATGAAAATCCACCGCGACTAGAAACTCCTGCCCCGGCGAGACTGTCGTCACCGCATCCGCCTCTTTTTTCGCAGCCTCCTTCACTGCTTCACCGTTTGACCCCACGCGAGAAACCACCGTCGCTTCCAGCCTTACGTCGAGAGCTTCGTTCAGCGCCGTTTCTGCCTGCTCACTCTTCTCTTCCAGTCGCGCCAGCAGATCGGACCGAACGCCGGGGTCCACATCGGCTTGGTTGACTTCGCTGTACGCCTGCCTTAGTTCGGCTACGACTTCCATGAGAGGCTTTGCGGCCGCCGACGGATCATTTGTTTTCGCACTCTCACCGGCTCGTGCAACGTTGTTCGCAATTTCCCTCAATTCGCGCCGCAGCTGGGGAAGCTTCGATTCTTCTATCCCCAATCTCGCAGTGAGTCCCGGCAAGCTCGTATCAATCCCATTGAAGAAGTCTTTTTCGTGCCCATCCTTATCCAGCTTCGCAGGCTCTACCGAATCCACCAGCTTGTAAAAAGTGAACCGGTCTCCAGCCTCGACGTTCCAGTTCGCCGCCCCCTGCGACAGTTGATGCCGCAATCCCTGCATAGCGAACTGCACAAACGACCCTCCCAAGTCCGGGCTCGTCTCACCCGTATTCAGTTTTACCGTCCAGTTTGCATCCGGACAGGTCATCGCTCCAAAGCCGCACACGTTACCGATGTAGAGCTTCTTCGCCTGCCAGGGCTGGAGCCCCTGTGCAATCTGCTCGGGAAATCGCTTCGGATCGGCCGCAGCCCGGAACGCCTCTTGCGTCAGGATGCTCGAGGCCTGGTGGTGCCCATGTCCATCCCGGTCCGTTCCAGAAAAACGCGCCACCAGAACATCCGGACGAAACTTCCGAATCACCCGCACCATATCGGCCAGAGCGATATCGTGTCCGCCCCACTTGGCGAAAGTCTCATCTGCACTTTTCGAGAAACCGAAGTCAGCCACACGCGAAAACCGTTCCTGTACCCCGTAATACTCGTCCGCCGCAAGCAGTTCAAGCGTGCGTAGCACGCCCAGCACATCCGATAGATTACTGCCGACTTTATTCTGCCCGCCTTCGCCGCGGTTGAGCGTCATCAACAAAACGCTGTCACCTCGCCCGCGAGATTCGAGCGTCAGCATTCCCCCGTCTTCATCGTCCGGATGCGCCACGGTCTGCATCAGAGCCGCCGTCGTGCCCAGACGCCGCAGCATGAGCCGCAAGCCGGGCATTCTCTGATCTTGTGGGAGTTCGGGAGGAGTTCCCTGGTACGGAAGCTGAGGGAAGTTTGTTACCTGCGATTGAGGATTTCTTGCGTTTGCTGCCGTCGCCGCCGGATGAGCCGAGCTCTGTCCGGGCCCCTGCTGCGAAGCCAGCAGCAGAACAGAAATCAGCAACAGCGGGATTATAAAAAAGGTTCTGACGACTGCGGTTCGAACTAAGGGCTGAACTGGGCGCCGCGAGCTGCGAGAGAGGTGGTTGCGTCCTAAGAAGTTCACCCTACAAGGATGGGGCCTAAACCCGCTCCGACGCAAATTCTTTCCCTGTGCACCCCAAAAAACACTACAAACCAGAAAACGGGGCCCATCTCACTGCACGCGCCCTTCCTTGAGCGTCTCCTGACACGTGCTTGCCGCCGTCAACACTTCATTGAAAGCCGTTTCCTTACGCAAGTCCTTCAAGAGCGGATCTTCCAGCAGCGCCGAGTATGCGCAATAATTCTGTTGCACTGCTGCCTTCAGCAATCGCAAAGCGGCTTCTTTCTGGCCGCAATACGCCATCAGCGCTCCGACGTGATACCACTCCTCCGGATCCGGTTCCGTCATCACCGACGATTCTTCTTCCCGTACAATCCTGTCCATGTCGGCTGGCCGTTGCGCCTGCGTGCAGGCAATCAGCAGGTCCCGGTGGTAGGTCGGAGACTTCGCCACACTCTTGACTGCCTCCCGTGCCTGCGCCACATTTCCTGCAGTGAGATAAACGTAGGGGGTAGCCCACGCTGCCCACTCCGAGCCTGCATCCAAATGCACGAAATCCATAGCGCGCTCCGTCTGGCCCAGTTCCATGAATGCCCAGGCGCACGACCGGAAATTAAAGTTCCCTGGATCCAGCGACCGGGCGGTGTTGCACTCCTGTGTCGCGTGCTCCTGCATACCCGCGTAACGCAAAACATAGCTGAGTGCGAAATGCGCATCGCCGCTCTGTGGCCTTCGCCGCACCAGATCCGTCGCCGCGTCGTAAGCGCGTCCCAGTTCGCCCCGTTCCACGCGAGCCGTAATCAGATTACTTGCCGCCATTACCCGGTTTGGATCCAGTGCGAGCGCTCGCTCGTAGGCGGAATTCGATCGCTGGAACATCGCCTCTCCGCCTCCGCCATAAACAGAATCGTAGTAGTACCTGAGCCCCAGCGCTTCCCATCCTGGCGCATAGCTGGGATCCTCTCCTACAACGTGCTCCAGTACCGCAATCGCATCTTTGTTCGGCGCAGGATCATGGGGCAGAGCCAGACTGTGCAAGTAGAGGTCGTAAGCCTCCTGACTCTTCGGACGCGATGCCGCGCTCAATGTGCCGGCCGCAACGCCCAGCGCGGGCAACAGCCCTTGCTGCACCTGTGTGCTCAATTGCGACTGCATAGAAATCAAATCGTTCACCGACGCTGTCGCGCTCCCTTGCCATAGCAGCCGGTCGCTGCCTACGTCAATCGCTTCCAGCGTGACGGTCAGTTGCTCTCCTTGCCGCATGAAGTGCCCGGTCAGCAACCTGCCCACGTGCAATTCCTGCCCAATCTTGTGCGGATCCAACTCCTGCTCCACATACCTCCGCGTGACAGACGACGGCCGCACTTCCAGGGACCGGGAATAACTCAGCACACTGGTTAGCTCGTCCGCTAGCGCGAAGCGGAGGTAATCCACTGTGAAGTCTCCGTTCATGTTCTGCAGCGGCAACACCGCGATCGCATTCTTCTGCTCTGCGTTTGCCACTTCCCGGTGCTTCAGCCAGTAAGCGCCCACCGCTGCCAATACCGTGGCCAGCATCGCCAGACTTCCGAGCAGCAGCCAGAACTGCCACCGGCTGCCGGTTCGGCCAAATGTCTTGCTCGCAATCCGGAGCTTCGCGGAATGCAGCCCACTCCTCATCTGCCCGGACTCGTTCTCACGCTTCAGTTGCTGCAGGTCCGCCTTCATCTGCGTGGCGCTTTGGTACCGCTCCTTGCGGTCTTTCTCCATCGCCTTGCCGATGATGCCTTCCAGTTCCACCGGAACCTTCGGATTCAACTCTCCCGGCGGAACTGGCTTCTCGTGCAATACCGCATCCAACGTCATTAGGGAATTCTTGCCCGAGAACGGCTTTTTCCCCGTCGACATCTCGTACATCACCACGCCAAACGAAAACAGGTCGCTGCGGAAATCAATTTCCTCGCTCCGCGCCTGCTCCGGTGACATGTAGACCGCCGTCCCGGGAATCACCCCTACAGCCGTCAGCGAATTGTCAGCCAGCGCGCCGTCGCTGTCGGTCCCAACGTTATGCAACAGCTTGGCCAGCCCGAAATCCAACACCTTCACCTGCCCGCTTGGAGTCAGGAAGATGTTCGCCGGCTTGATATCGCGATGCACGATCCCCTTGGCATGGGACGCTGCCAGTGCGTCCGCCACCTGGATGCTGATATCAAGCAGCTTCTCCGTCTCCACCGCATGTCCGGAAATGCATTGCTTCAGGCTTTCGCCCTCCAGCTTCTCCATCACGATGAACGGATGCCCGTTGTTATCTTCAATGCCGTGGATGGTGCAGATGTTCGGGTGATTCAGCAGCGATGCCGCCCGCGCTTCCCGCTCGAAACGTTCCAGCGATTTGGGGTCGCCTGTAAGATTTTCCGGTATGAACTTCAGCGCGACGTGCCGTCCGAGCTTCAGGTCCTCGGCCTCGTACACCACGCCCATACCACCGCCCCCGAGCTTACCCAGGATGCGATAGTGGGACACTGTCTGGCCTATCATGAAAAGACGACACTCCCGACCGCGGTAATGTTAGGCCCCGCCCCTGATCTGGGTCAACTGGAGCCTTCCTCGACAGATTAGATGCAGCAAGCGCCGGGTCCAAGCAGCCTGGTAACGCCGCTTTCGTTTCCCGAAGTGACAACCGGTACGCCCCTTTGTGAGCTGGTATTGTGCCGGACAGCATCGGCTGCGACTACTATGAATCTAGCAAACGCAATAAAACAGGGCTACGTCCTATGGGGCAAAAATTCAAGAATTCTTCTCCTGAGTTGCAAGAGGCTATCCGTACCCGAGCCGCGGAACTGTATCGGCGAAGCGGAGCGGTGGAGGGTCACGACGTTGAAAACTGGCGCCAGGCGGAAGCCGAAATTATGCGCGAAACCGCCTCGCACTTTTCTCGCCCTGCGGTCGTAATTAATGTCGAAGGCGTGGTGTACACCGGGGAGTACGACGTTGCCGCCGCTGGCGGCTATCTACCCGGGGAATGGAAAGCTGGGGATCGCGTTCCGGTTCGATTGGAAGGCGATCGACTTTTTCTTCGCCGCCCCAATGGCCGGGAACTCGAGACCTGCGTCGTGAAACGAATCGGCTAGGGAACTACCAATGGCCCTGTCATCCTTAGCGAAGCGAAAGCGTGCCCTGAGCGAAGCCGATGGGGACCTTTGCAACTCGCCTGCGCCATTCCTTGCCCCGGAGGAGACTCCACTGCCCCTCCGACCTACTTTCCCCCGTACAGCGCCGCCGATGCTCCCACCCATTCCATATTCTTGTTCTGGTCCACGCCCATCATTAAACCACGCCCCATGCGGATGATGGTCAGCACGGCCTGCAACTGCTCCTGCCATATATACATCACCCGCACCTCCGCCTTCGTCCCGCCAAACGGAGTCTCGATCACCGGTTCAAAGCGCAACCGTTCTTGCAGAATATAATCTGCCCGCTTCTCCGCCGGAATCGCTTCGATATCTTCTTTTTTCGGCGCAATCACTACGCCCAGCCCGGCGAAAGAATAAAGAGGTTTCAACGCGAAGTTCTGCAGATCGTCGGGGATCTGGTCCAACTTGTCCAGAAACCACGTTTTGGGTACTGATTCGTGCCGCAGATACGGAATGGAAAACTTGCTGATGCGGAAATACCAGTTCGGATGCCCCGCCCATTCCACGCCAAGATCATCTCGCCAATCGAACCCCAGCTTCACCTGCTTGCGCTGTAATTCGTCTACGATTGCCCGGTTATAGATCCTCCGTATTGGAACTCGTCCCCCGTTCCGCTTGTAGTAGAGCTGCGACCCATGCTTCCTGATCGCCTCGATATCGACTGTCCTGACGCCCAGCATCTTCTCCGTTAGCAGAAAATCCGGCAGCGTTTTCTGCGCGTCTGGATGAATCTCCATCAGGATCACGTTCTCCGGGTCATGAGTGCCGACAATCGCCCGCCGCAAGAGTTCACGGTAAGACTTTTCGTTGAGGCCGCTCAAGAAGAACCGCAGTTGCTCACCACCTTCAAATCGATCCAGTCCGAACACGTCGATGTAGCTTTGCGCCAGCGTCACTTGATATGCATACAGGGAAGGGAAGGCCTGCAACTCCACCAGCTTCGGCTGCAACTCGCCGCGCACATCGCGGACCAATCCAAAATCTACCTGCACGAACAGCGGGCGGGCCGGCTCATTTGGAACCCGGAATTCCGACGGAATCGAAGCCTCTGACCTCGCGTAATACTCCGGACTCTCCACCAGTTGCCGGATCAGTTCTTTCCCATCGTCTGCCATCCGTTCCAATAAGCTCTTAGGAAAAAAACATGGAGTCTCCGATAGACGGAATTGCACGCGCGTTCCGCAGGCGTCCTCAATCCGCCGCAGAAAGGCCTGATATTTTTCTGGAGTGAATCTGGCGTTAAACTGCTTTCGCAGGGTGGGAATCATGATCCCAGAAGTCTATCTTGAAAATATTCATCCCGAGCGGAGCAAGGCGCCCACGAAGTCGAAGGATACCTATAGCTACAGTTCCCGTGGCCTGGAAAGGAGTTCGCCGCACGAACGATCGTCTTACGCTTCTACCAAGAACTTCCCATCCTGCATGATCTGCTCGTCGTCCACCCAAATGTTGAACTTCCGCCCTACTACATCAATATGCGTGGTGGAATCCCATTCCGCTCCCGTGTGCGCTCCATAGGGATTTCCAAACGCAATATGCACTCCGGGGTACTTCTCATCCTGCAGAATCTGCCCAATCACTTCCTTTAGATCAATGTTGGTCCCAATGGCAAACTCGCCCACGCGGTCACTGTTTTCATCGGTGTGCGTGTACTTCCAGAAGTCAGCTTCCAGTTCGCGGTTTTCTGAGTGTGCTTCCATCAGCCGGTTTTTCTTCATGTGAATCGTCAGCGGCGTGCCCTGCAGATTTCCAAATTTTGTGCACAGATAATCGCCAACTACGCCGTCGATCACGAAAGTCCCATTCACCTCGCCCGGAGTCGTAAAGATTTCTCCCCCCGGCAGGTTCCCCCATTTCTCTGGAGTGATAATCCCGCTGGTCTTCAACCAACGGTAATTAGGATTCAAATCGGCCGTTAAGTCCGTTCCCGCCGCCGTGGTCGCTCGCACCCGTTGTGCCTTGCGCACCATTGCGATTACTTTTGCACTCAGTCGGTCCACCTTCAGAAAATCCGCGCGCATCCCTTCCATCATGATCTGACGGTTGATGTTCACCATGTGCGCATGCCGGATCTTCTTTCGATTTACCACATCCGTCATCTGCATTCGCGAGCGCAATTCATTCCGCTGGACCCACACAGCAAAAATTGAGACCTGGCTGGTCTCCAGATCCGCGAGAATCTCCGGCGGCAAATCCTTCAACGGCCGTTCCGCCAGCTCTTCCAGCACCCAAATGTGGTACGGCGAGCCAAGCCTCTCCAGTTCCTTTACAATCGCCGCCGCAATCTCCAGCGTGGCCTCGTCGGTGATCACGCAGACTTTCTCATCCGGTTGAACGCGCAGACAAACATCGACGGCATTGCGCGCGCCAGGTAGGTATTCAGGGTCTACAGGAATTGGCTTTCGGTTTCCCCATCCTCCGCCGTTTTCACGAAGGCCCGGGGCGATGGTTGTATCTGTTGGAATGGTCATTAACCTACTTTTCTCGCGGAAGCCGGCTCAACTTCCGTCAAGCCTGCCTCCGTCTCTTCAATGATGTAATCGACAACTTTCTTCAAATCGCCAGTTTCCTGGTACACGCGCAACTGCCGGTCCGCGCCGCTGCCTTCTTCCAGCATGGTATGGATGTAGCTCAGTTCTTCGCGCGAATCCAATTCATCCACCACATCGTCCACGAAATCCAAGTATTCGCGGATCAAATCCCGGGCCGGTACTTCCGTCTGCTTGCCGAAATCGATCAGCTTTCCATCCATGCCATAGCGCGATGCCCGCCACTTGTTCTCCATGATCAGCGCCCGGCGATACAGGCGAAATCCCTGATTCGCTGTATGCAGCTTATACAGTTTCGCCACCGTGGCTTGAATCAACGCTGCCAGCGCGATCGTCTCGTCGGCACGCATGGGAATATCGCATACCCGGAATTCGATCGTATTGAAGAACGGATGCGGCCGGATGTCCCACCAGATTTTCTTCGCGTTGTCGATGCAATTCGTTTTGATCAGCAGCTTGATGAAGTTTTCGTACTCGCCCCAACTCGGAAAATAATCCGGAATATTGGTCCGCGGAAACTTGTCAAACACTTTGCAGCGATAGGACTTCAATCCCGTATTCATTCCGAGCCAGAACGGGGAATTCGTCGATAGCGCCAGCAGGTGCGGCAGAAAATACCGGGCATGATTCATCATGTGGATCGCCGTCTCGCGATCCTCGATTCCGATATGCACATGCAACCCGAAAATCAGGTTTGCCCGAGCCACCAACTGCATGTCTTCGACAATATTCTTGTAGCGGTCGTCAGGATTGATTTCCTGTGTGCGCCAATCCGAAAACGGGTGCGTCGCTACCGACGCCAGCCGCAGCCCATTCTCCTTGGCCAGCCGGATGATATCGCGCCGCAGCATCTTCACTTCCGCCTTGGCTTCCTTGATGTTTTTACAAACCCCGGTACCCACCTCCACCACCGACTGATGCATCTCCGCCTTCACGCGTTCCTGCAGTAGCAACCTCCCCTTCTCCAGGATTTCGGCGTGGATGTGCGACCGCAGATCCCGCGTCTCAGGATCTATCGTCTGATATTCCTCTTCGATCCCGATGGTAAATGTTGGTTTCATTGGATGCCGCTGTGTGGGAACAAATCTGGATGCCCCGTGTTTTCGCGCTTCTTGCGAAAGGGGGCAAATTCAGGCCTCACCATTATAACAACCACGCCAAGGGTGCTACTCAGAATCTGTGGTGCGCTTGAAACCAGGACAACCACAGGAAAAGACCTACAAGAGCGAGCATCAATGCACTCAAGCAAATCGACAGGATGGAAAATAAGCTGCGAATCCAATGTCCGTTCGAAAATGCCAGAAACAGTAAGATGATCGCGGCCACTTGGCCGATCAGGATCGCGCCGATGCCCCAAACAACGAATATCTCAGTGAGACCGCCAGCCACTGCGACAAGCCCGGTTGCCTTCGCGGTTGAGATGCCTAGGAGCGTGTGGCCGAGGCCAACCAGGATAGGAACCCACGGTGCCCACGCCAGCACCACGCCCCACAGGAAGCGTTTCTTCTTCAGTTCGTCCACTTAATCCTTCCCCCACCTAAGCTCTGTCATCCCGAGCGAAGTGGATGGTACGCGAAGCGTACCATCCACGCAGTCGAAGGATCCCTGCCCACGAGCAGTGCAACCGGCCTTCTAGGAATTCTCATGTCAAACGGCCGCGCTGTTGTAGCCCTACTTCCTCGCCTTGCCCCGTTTCCGCTCCGCCACCCACTTCGGCTCGCCCTTACGCGCGGATTTCTCTGCCGGAGGCTTTCCCGCCAGGAACGTCGCCCACCGCAACTCCTTCGCGGGATCCTCTCCGGTCATGGCCATCTTTACCGCCATCTCCGCCACCGCGTTCACAATCCAGTCAAAGTTCTCCTGCCCCACCGACGTAATCTCCGCATCTGGTGCCGGATTGAGAAAATCAATCGCGTAAGGCACTCCGCCTTCCACCGCAAACTCCACCGTGTTCAGGTCATACCCCAGCACCTGGCACAACGTCAGCGCGTCTCTCTCAATGCGCTCTTTCAGCGCCGCCGACGAGGGCGGCGGATTCCCCTTCACATACCGCTCATGATGCGGCAACCTGGGATCGTATTTCATGATGTGCACTTTTTCCTGCCCCACCACGTAGCACCGGTAATACTCTTCAAACACCACGCCATGCTGCAGCGTCATGCACAAATCGCCCGTCTGGTTATAATGCTCGAAAAACTCCTCCGGTGAATGCACGTGATAGACATGCTTCCATCCTCCTCCTGAATAAGGTTTCAGGAAGGCAGGGAAGCCGACATAATCGAACAGTTCCTGCCAGTTCAGCGGATAAATCAGGTTCCGCATCGACCGGTCCGTCGTACCTTCAGGATGCTTGTTGTGCGGCAGAATCACCGTCGGAGGAATGGCCACACCCAGCTTGTGTGCCAGCGCGTAATTAAAAAATTTGTCATCAGCCGTCCACCAGAACGGATTGTTCACCACAATCGTCCCATGCAGCGCCGCGTTTTTCAGATAAGCGCGATAAAACGGAATATCCTGCGAGATCCGGTCAATGATCACGTCATATTTCTTGGGCTCATCCATGCGCACTCCGCCCACCTGCACAAACTCCGCCGTCACGCCGTCAACCTTCATCGCGTTGATCTTCTCCACCACTGCTAGTGGAAATGTATTCTCCATCCCAAACAAAATCCCAATCTTTTTCACGACTCAGTCTCCATTTCTAATCTGTCATCCTGAGCGAAGTAAGTGCTCCGCGAAGCGAAGCACTTACGGAGTCGCAGGATCCCTACCCTCTAAAATCACGCTAACTTCGTCGCGATGCGTTCTACCCGGCGCACCCGTGAGCCAACGACCATCGACCAGCGACCAACGACTGCTCTAGAAATGCTTCTCCGCCATCCTCAACCAAAGTGGCCAATCATGCCTCGAATTATCCCCGTAAATATCCAGCCAGTGCGGAACCGCCTTGCCATTGAGAATCGCCGACAGCTTCACGTTTTGGTCCAGACACATATCCCAATCCGCCGACCCCAGCACGATTTCCATCTGCCGGTAGCGGCTCAGGAACCAGTCATCATTCTGATTCGGCAGATAATCCGGCGGGCAGTTGAAGTAGCAATCGTCGTCGTAATAACCATCCAGAAATTGGTGGATATCAAACGCCCCGCTCATGCTCACGCAATGCGTCACCACATCCGGATGCTTCAGGGAAAAATTCACCGCGTGGTAAGCACCAAAGCTGCACCCGGTCACCGCTAGTCGCGGCGTCTGATTTTTCCAGCGCACAAACGGCACGAACTCATGCAGAATGTACCGCTCGTACTGAAGATGCCTCAGCACTCGAACCTTGGGATGCACTCCCTTGTTGTACCAACTCTCGGTATCAACGGCGTCTGGACAAAACACTTGCAACTCGCCGCGCTCGATTTTCGGGGCTAATACACCGATCATTCCCCGGTCTTCATACTCGAAAAACTTCCCCATGGAGGTCGGAAACACCAACAGCGGAGTGCCGGCATGCCCAAAAACCAGGGCATCCATATCCCGATTCAGTTCTTGGCTGTATCCCTTATGATATTCGCGATTCATTCTTCGGAGGCCTAACAGACCGAGTATCTTACCTGAATCGAAGCCAATTCAGGCTACCTTTGTACGCGTGGGTAGTGGTACCGTTTCTGGCACCACCACCTAGGAATGGGCGCTGCGCGTCATCCATGTCCGCCATCCAGATGATATCGTGATACGAGATATGTCGTGGAAGGTCCCCAAACTGGTTCCGCGTTCCGCGCCCATGATTCTTCTCGTCCTTACTCTCGCCGCAGCCACAGGATTTGCCGCGGTAAGCCATCTCGTCTCCCGCTATACGGCGAATCAACAGGCACGAGGTCGCAAACTATACGCACAGGGTCTGACCGAGATCCAAGCCAGCCGCTACGACGGCGCCATCGCCGCATTCCGCGCCGCCCTCACCTGTGATTCCACCAATTCCCAATATCAACTCAGCCTGGCCCGCGCCCTGCGTGACAGCAATGACCCTCAACGTCTGGACGAAGCCGAATCCTACCTCGTCGCCCTGTGGCAGCGTTCTCCGCAGGATGCTGCCGTCAATCTCGCTCTTGCCCGCGTCGCCGCCCATCGCGGTAACATCGAAGACGCTACTCGTTATTACCACAATGCCATGTACGGAGTCTGGACCTCCGACCCAGACGCCAACCGCGACCGGGCCCGCATTGAACTCATTCAGTTCTTGCTCTGGAAGAACGCTCGTGCCCAAGCCGACTCGGAGCTCATCGCCCTCGCCGCAGCATTGCCTCCTGATCCCAACGCACATCTCCAGGCTGCGCAACTTTTCGCGCAGGTCCAGGACTACTCCGGCGCACTCGCCCAGTTTGAAGAAGTGCTCCGGCTCGATCCATCCAACTCGGCTGCTCTGGCCGGAGCTGGCCAAACCGCGTATCGCTCCGGCAACTACACCGTTGCTCAGCGTTATCTGCGCATGGCAGTGAACGCCAATCCCGTGGATGCGAACTCCCGCCAGCTTCTTGCCTCCACCGATTTCGTTCTGCGCGCCAATCCTTTTCACAGTCACATCTCTGACGCGGAACGGAACCGCCGGATCACTGCTGCCTTCGCCCAAGCCGAAGAGCGCCTCACTCAATGTGCCCAGCAGTTGGGCGTCGACCTCAAAGCTACTGACAATCCGCCATCATCCGCTCTTCCGGGACTTCAGGCTCGCTGGCTCCTCACCCAACCAGATCTCAAGCTGCTCCGCTCTCCTGCCGAAACTGATCTTCCGGATGCCATCATGGACGTCGTTTTTCAAATCGAACAGCAGACCGCCGCCACCTGTGGCCCGCCGCAAAGTCTCGACTTGGCACTATTGCTGATCTCCAAGAAGCGCGAGGCTGCAAGTCAATGAGTGATCCCGCGCCACTCGTTAGTCTTTCCACGCCTTCGTCGTCTCCGCTCGTGACGCAAGTGAAAACTTCACGCCGCTTGTTCTCTACGATCGAGGGCGTCTTCAACGAAGAAGTATTCTTCCTCATCCTGTGTGTCTTCATCGGAATCTTCTCCGGCCTCGCGGTCGTTTGTTTCCGCCTCGCCATTGACTGGACGCACCTCGCTCTGCTCGGTCCGCTCCCGCAAACCCATAGTTGGCGGCTGTTCGCCGTCCCGTCGCTAGCCGGTCTTGTCGTTGCCATACTCGTCCTGCATGTGTTTCCCGGTATCCGCGGCAGTGGCGTAAACCAGACGAAATCCGCGCTTTATATCTTTAACGGATTCATTCCATTTCGCACCGCGGTCGGAAAGTTCATTTGCGCAGGGCTTGCCATCGGCTCCGGTCAATCGCTGGGCCCGGAAGATCCTTCTCTCCAAATCGGAGCCAGCATTGCTTCCGCTCTCGGACGTCAACTCGAAATCTCCCGCGAAAAGCTTCGCCTGATGGCCCCAGTCGGCGCCGCCGCCGGCCTCGCGGCAGCTTTCAACGCGCCCATCTCTGCCGTGCTTTTCGTCATTGAAGAGGTCATCGGACGCTGGAGTGCCGGTATCCTCGGTTCTGTCGTCCTCTCTGCCGTCTCCAGTGTCGTGATCGTGCGTTCGTTTCTCGGCAGCGAGCCGCTGTTTCGGATTCCCGTCACGGTCTTTAAAGGCCCCAGTGAACTCCTTGCCTACGCTGCACTCGGGATTGTCGGCGGTCTCGCCTCGGTCGCGTTCGCTAAATCGGTTGGCTATCTGCGTCCACGCCTCAAAGCTCTGCCCCGCTGGACGCAATACTTTCAGCCCGCGCTCGCCGGTCTGCTCGTCGGACTCATTGCCTTTCTCGGCTTTCCGCAAGTCATGGGCGCGGGCTACGGCTCCATGGACGAGGCCATGCACGGGCAGTACGCATGGAAAGTTCTCGCCCTCCTCGCTGTTTTCAAGATTATTGCCACCACTGTCTCTTTTGTCAGCGGCACTCCCGGTGGCATGTTCGCCCCCGCGCTCTTCATCGGAGCTATGCTCGGCGGTGCTGTCGGCGATATCGAACGCATTCTCTTTCCGCAGCTCACCGGATCTACCGGCACCTACGTCCTCGTCGGCATGGGAGTCTTGTTTGCCGGTTTCCTCCGTGTTCCCATGACCTCCGTATTCATGGTTCTGGAGGTCAGCGGCAACTACGAGATCATCGTGCCCGTCATCGTGGCCAACACTTTTTCTTATCTCGTCTCCCGTAGCCTGCAGACCATCCCAATCTTCGATATGCTCACTCGCCAGGATGGCCTTATTTTGCCTTCGCTCGAAGAAGACCGCGAAGAAACTATCCTCCGCGTCGAAGACGCCATGCTGCCTGTTCCCGCCACAATTCTGAGCGCGCAAGATTATGTGGACGCCAATCTCCGCCGTGTCCAGGATTCCACCGAGTCTGCCTTCCTGGTCCGCATGCATCCCAGCGGCTGGAATATTATTACCCGCGAAAAACTCCAGCGCCTTTATCAGGAAGGCAAAGGCGAACTAACGCTGGCGTCCGTGCTCCCAGCCCAATCTCTCCCTAGTCTGTACCCGGATCTTCCGCTCGATTCCGCACTGCGCTACGTGAACGACTATTCGCTCATTCCCGTCGTCAATCGCGCCGATTCTCGTCGTTTGGAAGGCATCGTCTCGCGCGATTCTGTCTTCAAGAAATACGGCAGCAGGGGCGCCATTGAAGTCCCAAGCTCAATCTAACCCGCTCCGCAGTAGACTTACTCCTCACACTCACTGCCCGTCGACACGCTTATAACCCGTGTATTTGATGATTTCTCGCATGTGAACCGGCCCCGTCCGAAACCGAAGAGTGTCATCCGACCGTGTGAACGCAGGGAACCAGTAGCGGTCGTCCACCTGTTGGCGATAGGTCACGAAGATGGGATGTAACTCCGGATGTTCGTGTTTCTTCACCTGCACTTTCTCCGGACCGCTCTTGCCACACACTTTAACGATCTGAAAATCCTGCGCATCCACCCAGATCCGTCCTTGAAAATATCGCCTGCCCTTTTCTTCCTTCTTCGGTTCCATGTGGAATACATACGTGTCGAGGTCGTCTACATGCTGCTGCCCGGCGTAGGTGAGGTTGTACTGCGGCAGATCGTCGCTCGTCAGCACCAATGGCATGAAGGCGCGAACATCTTCCATGTCTTCCGCGGTCAGTTGAATTCCCCGCAACGAAGGCTGCGCCGCGAATGTTACTACCTCTTGCCGTCTTCCTTTGGCATCGTATGAAACGTTGGTCACTTCGTGGAACTCACCCGTCACACTTGTGCCCACGAGGGTCTGCATCAGCACATCCTGCTTGTAGGTGTAGTGCAGCCGGGCTTCCTTGGTAACTGATTCGGCCGCGCCAAACTTTTGGATCACCTCCTGCACACTCAAGGTTCTTGGCGGAGCGAAATCCAGCAACCCATTGCCCTCTTCGCAATTCGTCTGCCCCCACAAGCACCCATGCAGCAACAAAACAAACAGAAGTAGTCCCAGCGGGGTGAGAAAAATCGCTCGCCACAACCGCGACCCAAACTTGGCCAAGATGTTGTTTCCGGAACCCGATAACCGATTCGCCCGCGATATGAATCCAACCCTTTCTTCCATACCCTCGTAACCCCCGGCGCCGAAAACAATACACCTGCGGTCAAGTGCGCGCAAATCCGCGAAAACTCTTCCGGCGGCTACCCTTTCCCCGGTTTTCCACATATGTGCAAAGCCTTGCTCTTATGCCCCCCGCACCTCCCCTAACTCGAATCCCAGCCGTCCCGGTTTGGTATGGCGATTGCCCCTATTACCTCCGGAAGCCGTGCTATTCGCGGAGTTCCGCTGGTTCTTTTAAACGAGATAACATCGCTCGATCAATCGGCGCATGACTCTCGGACAGGATCATTATGAAGACCACATTCTTTGCTTTCTGTTTTCTGTGCGCCACCGCCGCTTTCGGACAAACCGCCGGCGTGCTCAGCAATAACCCGCAACCCACTGAAGTTCCCGATCATCCCCAGCACGCTTCCGAACATGCCATGGCTCAGGAGTCCAATCTTCTCGGGTCGTCCGCCTACAGCTATGCCCAGGGCGAGCGTCCGCTGTGGGAATTTGGATCCGCTAAGCAAGAAGTTCCTCTCGGCGACATCGCCCGCGCCTACAGGAAGGGTCATGTCATCGACAAGAAAGCCGTTAAAGTTCTGGAAAACGATTAACGTCGGCTTTCGTGGTTCCGCGCACTGAGGGGGAAATCTACCGCCCAATCTGGGAATAGGGGGAGTTGCGAGGAAAGGCTACTCTTCGGCTCCCGTCATCAGGACTGGCGACGTCGACAGACGCTCTCGCTCTTCCTTCTTAGTAGATATACGCTTCTACAGCCTCAGCGGATTGCGTTCACCTGCAACCCCATCGGTCGAAGGCGGTTAGGACGCCGCCGCTTCGAAGGCTGTGGCGAAAACATAGCAGCCAGATGGCTGCCAGCGAGTAAGCGGCGAAGAGCGCCCCCAAGTCGAAACGCAGTTTCGCTACTGGCTGAGTTTGATGGCGAGCTGCCGCTCGGGCTGCGTCATCTGGCTCCAAAGTTTCTGCAGGTCGTCCTGCAGAGGCTGGTTATCCGGCTGCTTGTGCAAAGCGAGCGCGAACCAGCGATAGGCAGTCGGCAAATCGCGCGGCGTGCAGGTGCCGCTGGAGTACAGCGCTCCCAGCGAGATCATCGCCTTTACATTGGACTGTGCCGCCGCCGGCTTCAATAGCCGCAATCCCCGGTCGCAGTCCTGTCTCACGCCACGCCCATAGATGTAACGCTCCGCCTCGGCCGTAGGATCAACCGGCGTAACTGGAGTCGGCTTGCGCTCCCGCAATGCCGCTCTGGTGGATACATCAGGCTTGGGATTACTTGCCGGAGCTTCAGAGTCCGCAGCCGGTGCGTCGGACTTCTCCGTCGCCTCGGATCCCGTGGGTTTTCCTGCTGTAGTGTCCGGAGAAGGATTGGCCGGTGGAGCGCTCTGTGGCGGCGTGCTCGGCGCAGGAGCCGTGTTCGGAGGAGTCGTGGGCTGTGCGCCGGTTTCAGTTCCGCTTGCAGGCGCCGTTCCACCCGCCGCCGGCGCGACCGCAGCGCCGCCAGCCGCAGCGTCCGGGGAGGCAGGATTCGGATTTGCAGGACTCGGACTTGCTGCCTCCGGAGTCGCACCTGCACCCGGTGTACTCCCAGAGTCCGTGGGATTTTGCGAAGACTCCGCCACCGCTGGCGCCGGTTTTCGGTCTTTCGTCAGCCAGTCAAACCCTCCCTGTTTCCAGTGCAAGTATCCGAATCCTCCCGCCAAAACCAAAGCGATTACCACCACCGCCAGCTTGCCCCAGCCCCGCTTCGGCTCTTCTTCATCTTCGAGCAGATAGTCAACATTGCGCGAGGATCGTCCCCACGGATCGTGGCCGCTCCCGTGCCCATAGTGCGGTCCCTGATGTTCCCCGCCTCGCCCATCTGCCGGCTTATTCAAGCCGAGAAAGGATGGTCCATGAATCACCGGGCCTGAATCGACTGGCGGAGCTTCGCGATTCTCAGTGATTAAGGGAACTGCCTCTCTGGCAGAGCGCGCCGGAACACTCGGGATACGAGCTTCCGCGGACGGACGAATGGGCGCTGATTCTGCTTTCTTTTCCGCAGGCATCAGCGACGGCGGCACAGCAGCGCCAGCAGCCTGCGGCTTCGCAACCAAAATTGCTCCGCACATCCCGCAAAAGCGGTTGCCCTCGGAATTCTCAGTCCCGCATCGTCCGCAGCGCACTTACCCTCCTTAATCGCACTCCTTAGATTAACCCCACACCCGCCCGTNNGCGAGTACGATGCGGATCCCAGCCTTGCCGGTGTACCGAATCCCCGGAGGAATATCCCAGTCAATCCTACCTCAACGCAAACTGGCAACTGCCTTTCATGCTATGCTGCGCAAAACTTAATATCACCATTCTAGGACGCTCCGTGCTGGTTGAACTGCGATTGGAAAATTACGCGGTAATCGACAATGCGGCCTTAGAGTTCGCCTCCGGCCTGAACCTTCTGACCGGAGAAACCGGTGCCGGCAAGTCCATTCTGATCGACGCCCTGGCGCTTCTCCTGGGCGACAAAGCCTCAAGCGAGGTGATCCGCACCGGCGCGGAGCGCGCCGTGGTCTCGGCGGTATTTGAGTGCGAAGGCAGCGCTGAGGATTCCGTCGCGAAAGTTCTGGAGCACAACGGATTGGACAAATCCGAAGACGGCTCTCTAATTGTGCGCCGCGAAATTGCTCCCGGCGGTAAAGGCCGCGTATTCGTTAACAATCAAGCGGCGACGGTCGCCGTGTTGCGGCAGCTTGCGCCGTATCTGGCCGTTATCCACGCTCAGAATGAATCGATTCTGTCGTTCGACCCTCCCGCCCGCCTGGAATTGCTGGATGGATTTGCCGGAAGCCAGCTTGAGCCAGTGACCGCGGCATACGCAGCGTGGCGCGAAATTGGCGCCCGCATCGAGGAACTGGAGCAGGGCGAGCAAGACCGTCTGCGGCTCGAGGATCTCTGGCTGTTTCAGAAGCGTGAGATTGAAGAAGCGAAACTGCAAGCAGGCGAGGACGAGCAACTGGAAACCGAGAAGCGCGTCCTCGCCAACGCAGAAAAGATTTACAATGCGGCCATGCAGGCATTCGATTTGCTTTATGAGGGCGATGCTTCTACATCTGCATCGCTCCGCTCCGCTCAGAAACAAATTGAAGAACTGGCTCGGTATGAGCCCAAGTTTCAGGAAGCGCTCGCCGCGCTCGAAACGGCGCGTATCAGCGTGGAAGACGTAGGTGCCACGGTGCGGGATTACGCCGGCGGAATCCATGCCTCTCCGGAACATCTGGCAGAAGCGGAAGACCGGCTGGCACTACTCGACCGCTTGAAGCGGAAATATGGTCCTACGCTGGACGATGTCATCAATTTCGGCGCCGACGTCGCCCGCAAGCTTTCGGAGATTGAAAACAAAGATGAAATTCTGCGCGACTTGCGTGCGGAACTGGCTAAGGCTGCCACGGAATACTTGCGAGCGGCACGCGGCTTGTCGAAAAAGCGGCAGGACGCAGCCCGCAAACTGGAGAAGCTCGTCGAAGCCGAGATCAACGATCTGGCAATGAAGTCAGCCTTCCGCATCGAAATTACCGCTTCGGAGGAGGAAGGGAACTGGTCTGCAACCGGCATCGACCAAGTCGTCTACATGATCGCGACCAATCCCGGCGAACCCATGCGGCAGTTGGAACACATCGCTTCGGGGGGGGAATTGTCGCGTGTAATGCTCGCGTTGAAAGTGAGCGTGGAGGCGAGTAGTCAAAGTGGAAGTCAAAGTCGTGGAAGTCAAAGTGGAAGGGCGGCCCTTCAGGGCCGCGTTAGCGGTTTAAATTCTTCCGGGGCTTCAGCCCCTGTGAAGCAGCGCACCATGGTGTTCGACGAAATCGACACCGGAATCGGCGGCCGCGCCGCCGAATCAGTCGGCAAGAAACTGAAATCGCTCGCACGATCCAATCAGGTCCTCTGCGTCACCCACCTCCCGCAGATTGCCACCTTCGCCGACCACCATTACGTGATCGAAAAGAAAGAGCGCAATGGACGCATTCGCACCACGATCCGCCCGGTGTCCGGCGAAGAGCGCACCGAAGAAGTCGCCCGCATGCTGAGCGGCGCCAAGCTGACCGACACCTCCCGCAAGCACGCCGAGCAGATGATCAAAGCGAACGGGTAGCGCCGGCGTCCGCCGGCAGGTTCATGAGAAAGTCGCCTGACCCCCTCGATAGATTGGCCAAGATAAGTTAGCTAATCCTCCAACGCCCGGTCATTGCTCACAATCGGTATGTTCTCGGCTAGGGCTTGAGCGATCAGCATGCGGTCAAAAGGATCCTTGTGAAGACTGGCTACGGAGCGAAGAGATTGGAGATTACGGTAGGCAGCACACACCCTGATGCTAATCGACCTCGATTTCTCGCCCTTCACTGCTAATCCCCGCTGTTTCTGTGGCTTACGTTGACCAGATGGGTGCTTTCCGGTAATTTATGAGTACCGGGAGAATGGGGTTCGTGTAACCTGACCATATTCCTATCGTGCCCTATCTTGCATCGTAGAAGGTGTGGGGAAGATCAGAAGTAGTTGGGAGTTGAATGGTGCCAAACAGCCAGGGAAAGACGTTGCTTTTGCTAAAGCCCCGAGGGTTCTGCGCCGGCGTGGTACGGGCCATTGATGTTGTGCGTATCGCGCTCGAGGCCTTTGGCCCGCCCATCTACGTCCGCAAAGAAATCGTCCACAACAGCTTTGTCGTGGACGAACTGCGCGGCAAGGGCGCGATCTTCGTCGACAGCGAGGACGAGGTCCCCAACGGCGAACGCGTCATCTACAGTGCGCACGGCGTTTCACCCGAAGTACGTGAGCACAGCGCTCGCCGCGGTCTCCGGGTCATCGACGCCACCTGCCCACTTGTGACCAAAGTCCACGTCGAAGCCGTAAAATTTGCCAAGGAAGGCTATTCGCTGATCCTTATCGGACACCACGACCATGATGAAGTAGTCGGAACCCTGGGCGAAGCCCCACTGGTCACTCAAGTCGTCGGCAATCCTGAGCAGGTAAAGTCGCTCTCCGTGCCCGATCCCAATCGCGTAGCCTACCTGACTCAGACCACGCTAAGCCTCGACGAAACCAAAGACATCATCGCCGCCCTGAAGAAAAAGTTCCCTAACATCAAAGGCCCCGCCGCTCAGGACATTTGCTACGCCACGGAGAACCGCCAGGTCGCGGTGAAACAGGTAGCCTCGGAATCCGATCTGCTATTGGTGGTGGGCTCGGAAAATAGCTCAAATTCAAATCGTTTGGTCGAAGTGGCGCGCAAACTGGGTACGAATGCCCATCTCATCGACAGCTACAGAGATATTGAGTCCCAGTGGCTACTCGGAGTGAAGACGATCGCGCTGACGGCCGGAGCATCCGCGCCCGAGTGCTTGGTGGAAGAAACTATGAAGTTTCTTGCCACCAAAGGTTTCGACAACGTGCAGGAACTTGAAGTGATGCCGGAAAACGTCCGCTTCGGGCTGCCGCCGGAAATCGTCGAAGCGATTGCTGCCGCCCCGGCAAGTGTTACCGCGGATTAACGGAGCCGCACATTCATGGATACAAACTCCCCCGACTCAAACCTAGCTTCCGCACCTCAACTACGCTTCGGCAAGATCGACGGCTTCGCTAGCCGCGTGTCCGTAGCGATCAATGCCGCCCGCAAACTCCTTTTCTCCGCCCAACACGAGGATGGCTATTGGTGCGGCGAATTGGAAGCGGATACCACACTCGAGTCGGATTACATTCTTCTTCATACTCTGCTAGGCACAGGCGACCCCGGCCGCTTTCAGCGCGCCGCGAACTGGATTGTTCAGCATCAGAATGAAGATGGCGGATGGAGTATTTATGCGGCGGGACCGTCGAACGTCAGCGCCTCAGTGAAAGCCTATTTCGGACTGAAGCTGGCCGGATACCACGCCGATCACCCCGTATTGCAGCGTGCCCGCAGGAAGATCCTCGAACTCGGCGGCGTCACCGAGGTCAATACATTTACCAAGATCTATCTCTGTTTCTTTGGCCAATTCGATTACGATGCCGTGCCGGCCATTCCGCCTGAGATCGTTCTCTTTCCCAGCTGGTTCTGGTTCAACATCTACGAGATTTCCTCGTGGTCGCGGGCCATCCTGGTCCCGCTCTCGATCTGCTACGCCAAGAAGCCATTCAAGAAGATTCCCCGCGAAATGGGCGTCGAAGAATTATTCGTCGGCGGCATGCAAAAGTCCCGCATGCACCTCCGCTGGTCGAAAAAGCTGGTCTCCTGGCGGAACGTCTTCCTATGTGTCGATCGCATGACCCACTGGTTTGAGCGCGTACACATTCGGCCGCTGCGTTCGATCGCTCTGAAGCAGGCAGAGAAGTGGGTGCTCGAACGCTTCGAGATGAGCGACGGACTGGGCGCTATCTATCCCTCGATGATGAACTCAATTATTGCCCTCCGGTGCCAGGGATATTCTCTCGACGATCCGCAGGTGATCCGAGCGCTCGACGAATTCGAAAAACTGGGCATCGAAGAAGGCGACACGTTCCGCATGCAACCTTGCATGTCTCCCGTGTGGGATACGGCCTATGCCATGTTCGCCCTGGGCGAAGCTGGCGTGCCCGCCAACGATCCGCGAATGGTGAAGTGCGCCGACTGGGTCTTGCAAAAGCAGGTTCGCAATCCCGGTGACTGGCAGGTCAAGAACAAGAAGGGCAAGCCGGGCGGATGGTACTTCGAGTTTAACAACGAGTTTTATCCGGATGTGGATGATAGCGCAATGGTTTGCCTTGCGCTCAGTCGCGTCGAGCATCCCAATGGCCGCTACCAGCGTGAGTCCGTCCAGCGCGCCATTGATTGGATCCTGTCCATGCAGTGCAAGAACGGCGGCTGGGCCTCGTTCGACAAGGATAACGACCGTATGGTGTTTCAGTACGTGCCCTTCGCCGATCACAACGCCATGCTCGATCCGCCGACGGTCGATATTACAGGCCGCATCCTCGAGATGATGGCGACCTACGGCTACGATAAGAGCCATCCAGCAGTGAAGCGCGCGATTCAATTCATGCGCAAGGAACAGGAGCCCGACGGTAGCTGGTTCGGCCGCTGGGGCGTCAACTATATCTACGGTACCGCCCTGGTGCTCCGCGGTCTGGAAGCCATCGGCATGGACAACCACGAGCCGTGTGTTCAGCAAGCAGCCGAGTGGCTCCGCATGGTACAAAATCCAGACGGCGGCTGGGGCGAGACCGTGGGATCCTATGACGACCCGACGTTGCGCGGCGTTGGCCCGAGCACGCCTTCGCAAACTGCATGGGCAATTCTAGGACTGCTTGCGGTGGGCGATACCCGCAGCGACTCGGTCGCTCGTGGAGTTGCTTATCTGTTACGCACCCAGAAGGAAGACGGTTCCTGGGATGAGGAATATTTCACGGGTACGGGTTTCCCCCGAGTTTTCTATTTGCAGTATCACCTCTACCGGCAGTATTTCCCTCTACTCGCGCTAACCACCTATGCCAAGGTAATGGAGAAGGCTGAAAACTAGTTCTCATTTCTCATTTTCGATCAGGGCGTTTACTGAGAACTGAGAACCGAGAACTGAGAATTGCCTTTTGAAAGCTTTCATCACAGGCGCAACCGGATTTCTCGGCTCTCATGTGGCCCGCGTTTTGGCCGAGCAAGGGGCCGATTTGCGTCTGCTCGTGCGCCCCACCAGCAATCTGAAGAATCTCGAAGGGTTGAAGGCCGAGACCGCGACCGGTGATCTGCGCGACCCGGCTTCGCTCGAAAAAGCCATGTCCGGCTGCGAGGTCGTATTTCACGTCGCCGCCGACTACCGCTTGTGGGTGCGGGATCCCGCAGAGATGTACCGCTCCAATGTGGAAGGCACGCGGTCGATTCTGGAAGCCGCGCGTAAGAACGGAGTGCGCTGCGTGGTGTACACGTCTAGCGTGGCCACGATTGGTTTCACCGGAAACGGTCGTCCGGCGAACGAGGATTCTCCCGTTTCGCTCGCCGACATGATCGGTCACTACAAGCGCTCGAAGTTTATGGCCGAACAGATTGCAATGGAAGCGGGCCGCAGCGGCATGCGCGTCGTAACCGTGAATCCGACCACGCCCGTCGGAGAGCAAGACGTCAAGCCCACTCCCACGGGACGAATCGTTGTCGACTTCCTGAAGGGCAAGTTTCCCGCTTACGTCGACACCGGATTGAACCTGGTCGATGTTCGCGAATGTGCCCGCGGACACGTTGCCGCGTTGGAAAAAGGAAAGACAGCCGAGCGCTACATTCTTGGTGGCGAAGATCTTACCCTGAAACAGATTCTGGATAAGCTCGGTATGATTGCAGGACTGCCCTCGCCCAAAGTGAAGCTTCCGTATTTTGTTGCCTACACGGCAGGACTGGTGGACGAGACAGTCTCCGGCCGTCTCATGGGTCGCGAGCCACGCGCCACCGTCGAAACCGTGCGTATGGGAAAGAAGAAAATGTGGGCCAGTTCCGATAAAGCCGAGCGCGAACTGGGATGGAAACCAGTGCCTGCGGACGATGCCTTGCGTCGAGCCGTAGAGTGGTTCCGGGCGAACGCCTATGCCTAAGATTGCCATCGTGGCTGCGCTGGAGCGCGAAGTCAGCGCGCTAATCAAGAACTGGAATCGTATTCAGCGCGAGCATGAGGGCCGAAGCTTCACCTTCTTCGAACGCGGCGACACGGTCGTCGTATGCGGTGGCATTGGCGTGCAAGCCGCACGCCGCGCCGCCGAAGCCGCGATCACGTTATACCTTCCCTCACTTGTGCAATCAGTAGGCTTCGCCGGCGCTCTCGACTCGAACCTCCGAGTAGGCGATCTCTTCTCGCCATCGCTTGTGCTTGATGCGCGTGATGGAAGCCGCATTCAACTCTCTGGCGGAGAAGGCACGCTGGTCACCTTCATGGCAGTAGCGGGAGCACAGCAGAAGGCCAAGCTGGCGCATGCATATGGAGCCCGTGCCGTGGATATGGAAGCCACCGCCGTAGCAGCCGCTGTCCGTGCGCACGGAATTCCTTTCGGCGTGACCAAAGTGATTTCCGACGAGCTGGATTTTGAAGTCCCGGGCATGTCGGCTTTTATCGACTCCGAAGGCCACTTCCGAACCATGAACTTTATCTTCTTCGCCGCACTCCGGCCCTGGCTCTGGAGGCGCGTAGCCATCCTCGCCCGCAACAGCAGCAAAGCCGCTGGAGCGCTGGGCGCACATCTGGAATCATTTGCCAGTGAAATCGGAACCGTCGTACTCGCCGCGTCCACGACTGCGTTGCCAACCGGGGGCCGCAAATGAAATTCTGCCAACGAGTTGCGATCTTCTTGGGCATAGCGATGTGCTCCCTCGCGCAGTCAACGCCCGTTCCCGTCTACGCGGAAAGTTTTCGTCAAGGCTCGACCCGTGTCATCGAGGAGCGATTCGAGGCCAAACTCACGCCCCAGGACCCAACTTATCGCGAGCGTATCAAAGACTCGCACTGGACCGATCGCTACGCGCTTTCCATTACTCCTCAAGGACCAGAAGGTGACACCGAGATTACCTCCTGGCAAGTAAAATTAGTCGACCTGCACTACACCATGTACGACAATGTATTACTAACGTCGCAGGACCCGTCTTCAGATCCGAAAGATGCTTTGTGGCGTTTGAATCCCAGCAGCTTTTCGCAAGTACCCGTGGCCGCAAAACGGATCATCAGGGTAGACAGTTTCTATGTCATCCTGCAAATCAAGGCGTATCACTTCACCCCTCCGGATTCGCCGTATTTGGATTCGATGACGGTTGCAGTGGAGTTCACCAATACAGACCCAAGGACGACCGCGGAAAATTCGCGGAAATAGAAGAGTTGGTAAGAACTGGTATGAAGCGAAACCGAATGCATTTCATCTAAGGAAGCTGAAGACCACCGAATGGCAATTGCCGATCAGTTTGCAGTTAACAACCAGACAAAGTCAATTCCCGCCACTATGCTGGCGGCCGTTTACCGCGGAGTAAACGACGTCCGCCTTGAGACTGTTCCCGTCCCGCAAATCGGCGCCGGAGAGTTGCTGCTGCGGGTTCACACCTGCGGGGTTTGTGGCACGGACCTTAAGAAGATCGCCACCGGATCGCATTCCGCTCCTCGCATCTTCGGCCATGAAACCTCTGGAGTGGTCGCGGCGGTTGGCGCCGGAGTGCGTCAGTTCGCGCCCGGCAATCGCGTCGTAGTTTTCCACCACATCCCCTGCCGCCAGTGCTACTACTGCCTTCACCAGACCTTCGCCCAGTGCGCAACCTACAAGAAAGTTGGCTGCACCGCCGGATTTGAGCCTTCCGGCGGCGGATTCGCGGAATATGTCCGCGTCATGGACTGGATCGTCGAGCAAGGGACTGTACGAATGCCGGATGGCGTCTCGTTCGAACAGGCCTGCTTCGTGGAACCAGTCAATACCTGCATGAAGGGCATCCAAGCCCTCCGCCTGCAGCCCGGCGAAACCGTTCTGACCATCGGGCAGGGTCCCATCGGCATCATACTTAGTGTCTTGGCCCGTCGGGCGGGGGCCTCCGTTATTACTTCCGATTTGTATCCCGAGAGGCTTAAAATAACTGAAAGCCTCGGATTTCAGAATACGGTCGACGCGTCGAAGCATGACGTCGTAAGTACGGTTCGGGGACAGACCGAAGGGCGCGGCGCCGACGCCGTTATTTTGGCTGTGGGTAGTAACGGTTTGATTCGTCCCGCGATGGATGCGGTCCGTCCGGGAGGGCGGGTATTGTTATTTGCCCAAACCCAGCGCGGAGAGGTGGTTGTCGATCCGGCTGCGATCTGCGTCGATGAAAAGGCATTGGTCGGGTCTTACAGCGCCGCTGTGGATTTGCAGGATGATTCTGTTCGTTTTGTGATGAGCCGGGAAATGGACTTGGAGCGTTTGATCAGCCACCGGTTCCCGCTGCAGGACAGTGCGCGAGCGTTGGAACTCGCGGCTCATCCGCAGCCTGCGTCGATGAAAATCGTGATTCAGCCTGGGAGCACCTGGAAACGTGGGTCCTGGGAAGGAAGCAAGCATTGAACGGAAAAATGACAGCCGCCGTCCTGTACGGCAAAGAAGATCTCAAGATTGAACGAGTGCCCATCCCCCGCGTGGAAAAGGGCGAAGTGCTCGTCAAAGTCCAGGTCGCTCTCACCTGCGGAACCGACCTCAAGGTCTATCAGCGTGGCTACCACGCCCGCATGATTGTCCCTCCCGCCCTCTTCGGCCATGAACTGGCCGGCGTAATCGAGGAGGTTGGCGAGGGGGTGCACAGCTTCAAGAAAGGCATGCGAGTGGTGGCGCTCAATTCCGCGCCCTGCCAGATGTGCTTCTACTGCTCCAAGCACCAGGAAAATCTCTGCGAAGACCTGCTCTTCAACAACGGAGCCTACGCCGAATACATCCGCGTGCCCCGGCGCATTGTCGAAGCCAACATGCTGGTCATTCCGCCCAACGTCACGTTTGAAGATGCCGCTATGACCGAACCCCTGGCCTGCGTGCTGCGCGGTCTGCACGAAACCGGCGTAGAGATCGGCGACACCGTGACCATCGTCGGCGGCGGCCCCATCGGACTGATGTTTGTCCAAGTGGCGCGAGCCATTGGTTGCAATGTCATCTCGGTGGTGAAGCGCGACGAGCAAGTAGTCGCCGCCAAGCACATGGGCGCGCACGAAATCGTGCAGACCACAAAGGTTCAAAATGTCGTTGAGGCGGTGCGCGCGCTCACCCCGCAAAAACGCGGCTGCGATGTGGTCATCGAAGCCGTTGGACGTCCCGAAGCCTGGGAGTGGACCGTCGAGATGGTTCGCAAAGGCGGCACGGTAAATTTCTTCGGCGGATGCGCAAGTGGATCCAAGGTGCAACTCGATACCAACCGTCTGCACTATTCGGAGATTACTCTAAAGGCTACGTTTCACCACACTCCGGAAACCGTGCGCCGCGCCTTCGGCCTCATCGCCGCCAAGAAAATCCGCCCAACGGACTACATCACCGGCGAAGCCCCGCTCTCCAGTTTGCAAAAAGTGCTCCGCCACATGCTGAACCGCGGAGGCGACATCAAAACCGCCATCATCCCCGGTCACTGATTGATAGTGCCCGACTGAAAATTGGACTGTTAGCACAAGTGGTCTGTCATCCTGAGCGAAGCGAAGGCCCGTCCATGTTTGCTGCACCTGCGGCCATCCAGGGAGTTCTTGCTGTGCTCAGGGTTTGCTCGACACCAAGGATGCACTAGACTCATGAGCCAGACCGCCAGCCGTTCTCAAATTGCGCCGGTTACATCCGTGGGCTGGAGTCGTCTGCCTACGGGATACGCGATCCCCGACTGCGCTCCCTCACTGCCCGAGGCGCAAGACTATTGCCGCCGCCTGGCTCGCACCCATTACGAGAACTTTTGCGTGGCAACGTGGTTCCTGCCCAAGAAGCTTCGCCAGGATTTCCTGAACGTTTACGCCTATTGCCGCATCTCCGATGATCTCGGCGACGAGGTCGGAGACCCAACCGCATCGCTCGCATTGCTCGATGAGTGGCAGGCGCAACTCAATGCCTGCTACGACGGCGCACCGCGCCATCCCGTTTTCGTCGCGCTCTCCGAAACGGTGAGAAAGTTTGGCATTCCGAAGCACGAATTCTCCGATCTCCTCATCGCCTTCCGCCAGGACCAGTCCGTCACCCGTTTCGAAACCTTCGACGACGTCCTCGCCTACTGCCGCTACTCGGCGAATCCTGTAGGCCATCTCGTCCTCTACCTGTGCGGCTATCACGACGCCGAGCGCCAGCAGCTTTCCGATTACACCTGCACCGCCCTTCAATTAGCCAACTTCTGGCAGGATATATCGGTGGATTACGCCAAGGGACGTATCTATCTTCCGCTGGAGGATTTGCGCAGTTATTCCGTGCGCGAGGAAGATTTAGCGCACAAGTGCAATACGGTGGCCTTTTGCGACATGATGAAATTTGAAGTCCAGCGCGCCCGCGAATGGTTTCAGCGCGGCATACCGCTGGTGAAAAAAGTAGACGCGCAACTGGCGGTCGATCTTGAGTTATTCAGTCGCGGCGGCCAGGAAATTCTGAACGCCATCGAGCGCCAACGCTTCGCCGTCCTCGGAAACCGACCCGTAATCTCCAAATCACGCAAGCTCGCGCTTGTGGCCCGCGCCGCTCTGGGGAAGTTGCTGGGGAACCTGTTATGAGCGCCGGTGCACAGCCAGTACTGGTTCCCTGGAGCCCCGCTCCCGCCCAGCTCACCATGGCGTATTCCGTTTGCCGTGGAATCACTCGCGCCAACGCCAGGAATTTTTATTACGCGTTTCTGGTTCTGCCCAAGCGCAAACGTCAGGCGCTGTCGGCCGTATATGCCTTCATGCGCCGCTGCGACGACATCGCCGACGATCCCGGCCTCGCCGTTCAGGAACGTCGTTTCAAGCTGGACTCCTGGTTGGATGCGCTGCACGGCGCACAGCAAGGCCAGCCCACCGACGATCCAATCCTGCTGGCTCTCACCGATGCCCAACGCCGATATACGATCCCCGCCGGCCTGCTCGACGATCTCGCCCTCGGCACAGCAATGGATGTGGTCGATCCCGCCTCCGACAATCAGAGCGCACCAGTTTCCCCGGACGCCGCAGCCGGGCCGCTCACCGTTCAATACAAAACCTTCGACGACCTCAAGCTCTACTGTTACCGCGTCGCATCCGTCGTGGGCCTCGTTTGCATTCACATCTTCGGATATCGCGATCCCGCCGCCGAACCGCTCGCCGAGCAGTGTGGCCTGGCCTTCCAACTCACCAACATTATTCGCGACGTCAAAGAAGACGCCGCCATGGGCCGTGTGTATTTGCCGGAAGAAGATCTGGCGAAGTTCGGTCTCTCGGCCGCGGAATTGCTCGCCACACCGGACACCACCCGTTTCCGCCGCTTGCTCGCGCTCGAAGCCGATCGCGCCCGCGAAGGCTACCAGGCCGGCGACCAACTGATTCCCTACATCGCAGAAGACAGTCAGCCCGCTCTCTGGGTGCTGATCAACATCTATCGTAAGTTGCTGGAAAAAATCGCCGCGCGCCAGTACGACGTCTTCAGCGGCAAGGTGACCCTCACCGTCAGCGAAAAGCTGCGCATTCTCGGGAAAGGTTTCCTGCAGCGCATCACCTGACGCCGCCCGGCGAAGCCATCTTTCCTGCATGAGCCAGATCCCCACACCACAGTCTGTAGCCATAGCCGGCGGCGGCCTAGCCGGACTCGCCGCCGCCTGCGCCCTCGCCGATTCCGGCTTCCGCGTCACGCTCTTCGAGCGCCGCCCCTACCTCGGCGGACGCGCTTCTTCCTACGAGCATCCCGGCACCGGCGAAGTGGTCGACAACTGCCAGCACGTTCTCTTCCGGATCTGCACCAACCTCGTCGAGTTCTACCGCCGCATCGGAGTGGAAGACAAAATCCGCTGGTACGATGACATGACTTTCATTGAGCCCGGCGGCCGCAGTAGCGTGATGCACGCCTCCCCGCTTCCCGCGCCGCTGCACACGGCGCCGTCGTTCCTGCGCTTTCCGTTTCTCACGGTAAAAGACAAGCTCGCAATTTCGTGCGCCATCGCCTCTCTCACGCTAGCCACCCAACGAGACACGGGAAGATCTTTTCTGCAATGGTGTCACGACCACGGCCAGACCGAAACTGCCATCGAACGTTTCTGGAAACCAATTCTCGTCAGTGCCCTTAGCGAACATCTGGACCTCATCTCGATTCCCTACGCCGCTCAAGTCGTCCGCGAGTCGATGAAGTCGCCCGCCGCCCGCCACATGGGCGTTCCCAGCATTCCTCTCACCGATCTCTACAACACAGCCGGAGACTACATCCGCGCCCGTAGCGGCGAAATTCACCTCCGCACTTCGCTGGAAACTTTTTTGCCGAACTCATCGCAGGTCCAGATTCGCATCACCGATAAAGATAAAAAAGACAGGGAAGAGTTTGTCGACTATCTCATCCTCGCTCTCCCCTTCAACTCGGTCGACCGTGTCCTGCCAGAAACTCCCGACGCCGCGCCCCTGCGCGAAGACCTTACCCACTTCGAATCCTGTCCCATCACCGGCATTCACCTCTGGTTCGATCGCCAAATTACTGACCTCGACCACGCCGTCCTCCTCGACCGCACGATTCAATGGATGTTCCACAAATCCCGCTTGCTCACCACTCGCGCCGCAGCTACCGACTCTGAGCCAAGTGGCAGCTACATCGAACTCGTCGTCAGCGCCTCAAAAAGTCTCATCGACAAGTCACGCTCCGAGATCGTGGACCTCGCCCTGAAAGAGGTGCGCGAGTTTTTCCCCGCCGCCCGCGAAGCGACCCTGCTAAAGTCCACCGTCATCAAGGAAGTCCACGCCACTTACTCTCCCGGCCCAGGGATCGACGCCCACCGTCCGCCGCAGTCCAGCACATGGCCCCGCGTTTTCCTCGCCGGCGATTGGACTGCCACCGGCTGGCCCGCCACCATGGAAGGCGCCGTCCGTAGTGGATATCTCGCTGCCGAATCCCTGCTTCATGCCGCAGGAATGAAAGATAGGAAATTCCTCGCCCCCGATCTCCCAGCCTCCGGATTCATGCGTCTGTCCCAGCCCTAAAGTATTCTCCCAGCGGCAACTCCTTCCTGTCGTCACCTACAGGCGTGCCCCGGCTCACAGACAAAGCGACCCTCGGCTGGAAATATACACACTGGATGACTTCGCCGTTCGTCCTGATGGAGGTCTCCATGCTCCCAAGCTCGGTTCTTGCACTTCTGTTGCTGCTCTCCCTGCTTTCCGTTACCTCTGGCCAGAATGCCACCGGCGGTCTATTCCAGAATTCTTCGGCGCGCATCCCCCTCGACGGAGCGAAGATTTTTCAGTCCCACTGCGCCACGTGTCACGGAGCGGACGGACAAGGCCACGGCCCAGCCTCGATTGCTCTAAAGCAACCGCTTCAAGACTTGACCCTGATCTCGCAAAGAAATGGCGGAAAGTTTCCTTATCAGCACGTCAAGGAAATCATCGAAGGAAAACAACCCGCCCCGCCCGCCCACGGCACTCGCGAGATGCCTATCTGGGGACCAATCTTCCACCAAGTCGAAGCCGACCAGGACTGGGGAGAAGTCCGCCTCGACGCCCTCACCAAATACTTGGAGTCCCTCCAGCAGAAATAGCCGCTGCGCGCTGGCCGGGCACTTTCTTCACTGCACCACCAGCGGCCCCCACGCTCCCCTACATTTCTCAAACCGCTCCTCGCTCCCCTTCCTGCTTCCAAACGGATAAAGATTGATCGTCAGCCTCCCTCCCAGCGCCCGCACCGGAATCACATACCAGATCCTTCTCCCCCGCACCCGCTCGCCATGGATCACCACCGCCAGAAAGTCAATTTGCTCTCTGGTGTACGGCACATGCCTCGTACTCGTCCTCCAGCACGCCCGCACCGCAAATCCCTTGTGATGCGACGCCCCGCTCGCCTTCACCTGCACCCTCCACAACCGCGGCGTCGCATCCAGCATGAACTGCATCTCCGCCATCACTCTCCTGTGCTTCGTGTTGTCCCGTTCCCCCGGTCTTCGTCCCCCGCGGCCCGCCGCATCCCTACCGCCCATAGATATCTCCATCGTCCCTCTCTTGCCCGAGAATCTTGTATAGACTTTGACTTTCATCGTCTTCCCGCCGCTGAAGCCTGTAGCACCGTGGAAGAGCGGCGCTTCAGCGCCGCGCAAAAGTCCAAAATGGATGAGGGCTTTAGCCCCCGAGAACACCACTTAGCGCGACGCCGGTTTGCACAAACAAAAACGGCGCACGGCCCAAAAGGCCCTGCGCCGCCATTTATTTACTCCCTATTTTCAGAATACCAAACCGCAACGGGTTATTGGGACATGCTTCCTCACTTTATTTACCCCATGGAACCAACAACTTACGCCAAAAACGTGATGTTTGGGGCCTTGACAAGTTTTCGGGCGGTCTTCTTGCACAGTCCGGCTAAGCGCTACTTGTGGCCGATGCGCGCTTCGATCTTGGACACAAATTTCGGCGTGTGGCTTTTCATCAGCTGCTCAATGCCAGGCCTAAACTCGCGCCACAGGTTCATCCCCGCGTCATTGCCGACGGTCGAACCAAAATCGCTGAACGGCTCCGCAAAAGACCGTCTCCAATATGGACGCGAGGCAGTGTCCGCAGCCACCGAAGTCAGCGCCCGCAGCAGATAGGAAGTGTTCAGCCTGCCTTTTCCCGATGCATCCCGCGTGACAAAAATGCTCGAACCCGCATACGTGGCCCTGCTCATCAAGCCGTCGCCGCTCGAAGCGCGATAACCCGATTGCTGCCTCAGCGATGGCGAATTCAGGTACTTCTCAAAAATAGTGCTCGACTTTTCTTGACCAGATGCCGCCTCGGAAGCGCCGAATGCGCCTTGCCGCACCAAGCCCGCGTTGCCGCTCATCGCGCCAAATTTCAAAGGCGAGCGTGCTTCCTCGCCGAACACGTTAAATTTCTGTGTATGAGTTGCAGCCTGCATCGAAGGAGCATCAGGAATGGATTGACCTACGTTCTGGCATACTGCTCCGCAGGCAGCTACCAACACAAACGAAACGACGCCGACGAATGCAATTCGCTTCGCCATACTCCAGTCCCGCAAGCGCCAAGCTCCTGCCGCACCTGACGACTCGCCAGCAAGCCCACCTTGACGCTAGCACTCCATGTGCCATTCTTCTGAGCAAAACTGCTCATCTCGCGAGGGATAGAATTAGTTGAAGAAACAGACGCTGCGGTAGCGAGCCAACCTCGGCTTCTATTGCCTCTGCGCGCACCAGACAATCTACGGGATTTTACGTAGAAGTCACGGCCCCTCTCAGGTAACCGGCACCCAAATGTTGCCCCTCGTTTCGGACTTCGGCGGGAGTATCAGCGGGATTTGGGACGCGGCCTCGCTTACCTCTGCGTGGTAGTGCAAATCGTTGCCCAGGATGAGCAAGGCCTTTCATTCGAAACTTCGGCCTTGCAGATTAGCGGTGAAAGCAGTTTTCCACCGCGCCTTCAGCCGGATTCAGAATGAGATGACTGCGGAATGGGCTTGAAGGTTGCAGCCTCACCCCGCCAGCAGCGCCACTCCCGCAGCCACGAGCGTAGCCGCAATCCACCGCCGCCGATCCACCCGCTCATGCAAAAAGATTTTCGCGGCCACGGCGTTGCCGATGAAGGTGAGGGAAGCGGCGGCGGGAGCCACCAGACTTACATCTCCCCAGGAGAGCGCAAATAGCAGGCTGAAAAACGCCACAGCCATAGCCGTGACCCCAAACAGAAAATTAGGATTGCCCAGCGTCCGGCGGATCACCGCCACGAGGCCGGCGCGGCGGCGCAAGGCCCCGACGTCCCCAACCTGTTTCATGGCGTGGGCCAGAAGCACATCGCCCACCACCGAGGCGAAGACGATCACCAAAATCGCGCTCCAGGTATAAACGGCTTTCATACGTCAACCCCGCTGGGTGCCCCATTCCTCGCGTCCTTTGCGAGAAGCATGCCCTGAGCGGAGTCGCAGGGTGGGGATGTCGCCACACCGCACGGCTCGCCCACAGGCTTGGCGTGATGATGCTCGGTCAGCGCCGGCCCACCGGCGACAAATCCCACGCCTCCAGTAATTAACGCAATCCCCAACCAGCGCAGCGGACTAACGTGCTCGTGCAAAAGAAATCTGGCGACCAGCGCGAGCAGCACATACCCCAGCGAAGTAGCCGGGAGAACGTAGGTGAGATCGGCCCAGGAAAGCGCGGTCATGTAAGTAGCAAAAAACGCGAGCAGCAGAAGAATGCCGACCCCGACCCAGGGATTAAGAATGGCGAAGATCACGCCTTGCAGATGATTGAGTGAGATGCTGCCGGTCTGTTTCATCCCATGCGAGAGCATGGAGTCTCCGGCCGCGGCGAACACCGTGACTCCGGCCAGCACAAGATACTTGCGAATGTTCACTGGAAGATCACGTGGTGGCGAGGGAGGTCATTGTGAAGGTTGTCATCCTGAGCCAAGCGCACTTTGCTTGGCGAAGGATCTGGGCGAGCTGCGCGAGCAGCCTGCCCTGAGCGAAGCCGAAGGGTCGCGTTCTTTGCGACACAATACTCGCGCGTTTGGCTCGCATCCTTATCAAGCCTTGACCAGTTCCGCAGCTGCGTCGTCGCTGTGCTTCTTCACCATCTTGTTGCGCGCCGAACGCAGCTTCAGAAATGTCTTCGCTTCCCTGTAAAGCCGCTTGCGGTCGTTGCTGTCGAACGCGGCCTTTTTTAGGATGCGGAACACAGCCTTGGGCCGGAAGTAATACTCATCATAAAAGCGATGCACCGCGGAAAGAATCTCATCCGCCGGCAGTCCGGGATATTCAATGTGCGCCAGTTGGTGCCCGCCTTCATCCACCATCTTGTTGTCGCCGACGATGAACCCGTTCTTCACCGCATAATCATAAAGCTCGGTGCCGGGATAAGCGTGGGCCACGGAAACCTGAATGGTTTCCACGTCCAACTCCTTGGCGAATGCGATGGTGTTGTTGATGGTCTCGCGCGTCTCTCCGGGCAGTCCCATGATGAAGTCGCCGTGGACCACCAGCCCGAGCTTGTGACAGTCTTTGGTAAACTGCCGCGCCCGCTCAATGGTTGCACCCTTCTTGATGTTCTTGAGAATCTGCTGATCGCCGGACTCATAGCCCACGATGAGCAACCGGCATCCAGCTTCCTTCATCGCCCTCAACGTCTCGAAATCAGTAGTCACGCGCGACGTACACGACCACGTAAGGCAGAGCGGCTTCAGTTTCGCGCACAACTCAATCGTCCGCGCCTTCTGAATGTTGAAGGTGTCATCATCGAAAAAGAATTCCTTTACTTCCGGCCAGTACGCTTTGACTTTCGCCATCTCCGCGGCGACGTCATCCGTAGAGCGCTTGCGCCACGGATGTCCGCTCAACGTCTGCGGCCACAAACAGAACGTGCATTGCGCCGGACACCCTCGCGTGGTGTAAAGCGAAACATACGGATTCAGCAGGAACGGCACGTTGTAACGCGTCACATCGAGATCGCGCTTGTAAACATCCGTGACGTGCGGAAGCGCATCCAGATCCTGAATCTGCGGCGCGTCCGGATTGTGAACAACCTTCCCGTCTTTCAGGAACGAAATGCCGGCAATCTCTTCCAGCGGTTTGCCCTTCGCGTAATCGACCACAGCGTAATCAAATTCTTTGCGCGCCACGAAATCGATCACCGGACAATCGCGCAAGGATTTTTCCGGCAGCACGCTAACATGCGGCCCCACGAAAGCAATCTTGATCTTCGGATTTGCCGCCTTGATAGCCCGCGCCAGCCCAATGTCCCCCGGAAACCCCGGTGTGCTGGTAAACAGAACTAGAAACTCATAGTCCTTGGCAATCTCAATCGTCTGCTCCGCCGAAATATAATGCGGCGGCGCATCCAGCAACCGCGCCCCCTCCAGCATCCCGGCCGGATAAGCCAACCACACCGGATACCAATATGACTCGATTTCGCGGGTGGCGGGCCAACGGGAACCGGCGCCGCCGTCGAAGTTTTCAAATGAGGGTGGGTTCAAAAATAGTGTTCTTAAAGGCATAGTAGGTAAGCACTTATTTTACCATTTGCATGCGGCAGATGTGGCCGCAAAGCAGTGTTTATGCAGGTTCCTGCGTTGAACATAGGGTTTGATGCAGCGAACTGGGGAAAAGAGGCATCCGCGGGCGGGCTATTTCGTTAGCACTATTTGGTACCCAGGGCCCAGATTTCGAGATTTCCCGTGGCGCGCAGTAGTGCGACTTGACTTCGCTCCAGTTCGAAAGTGACATCCTGCAATGCGATTAATTTTTCGCTGGATTGGGTGCGGGCGTTATCGAGGTCGTGGAGATTGGCGGCGGAGGATTTCATGCGGGTTTCGACGGCTTCAACATTCTTCTGTGCGATCTCATATTCGAGTTCCGCCACGTCGCGGGCGGCTTGCATCTGGGTGACGGAGCGCTGCAGGCGCAGGGTTTCTTCGGAGACTTGGTTGCGGGCGGCTTTGGCTTGTTCCTGAGCTTTGAGGGCGTCTGACTCTGCTTCTTGCACGCGAGCGTGCTGAGCGAGATTTAAGAAAGGTAAGTGGATGGACACGCCGACGGTAGCGTTGTTGGGCTGAAAGCTTTTGTAATAAGCGTCGTAGTTGTTATATGTGGCGAGGTTCGCGTACTGAGCGGCGAAGTCCACGCTGGGCCACAAGGACCGGCGTTCTCCCTCTACTCGCAGATATTGCGCACGGGCGTGTTCGACCGCAGCTTGTACTGTCGGGTTCGCCTCTGTGGCTTTCGCGGAGGAATCTTTATCTTGATTTGGGTCTTGCTTCGGCGCGGGCAAAGCTGGCACTGAGTCAGGATCGATCTCGATGGATGCTGCGGGTAGTCCCGTCAGTCTGGAAAGATGGTCGCGGAGAACGTCAGCGGCTCCGCTGGCCTGGGCAAGGCGCAGACGCACCCGTGCTACTGATAAGCGAGCTTTGCTGCCGTCCATTTCGCTGTCGATGCCTTCTTTTACCCGATTGGCGACGGCAGTTTCCATTTTCTGAACGTCGGGATAAACTTCGCGCAGGTGGTCGAGGCGCTGCTCCCATTTTTCGAGTTCAGCATAACTAAGAACGGTGTCCTGGATGATCTGATTGCGCTGATCTTTCGTGCGCAGGGCGCTGACCTTGACGTCGGACTGGGCGGCACGAATGAAATCCTTTAGCGCCGGATTAATGAGGGCCGATTGCGCGTTTACGTTGAAGAGCGAAGGAGCGGCGCCTTCGAGGCTGAGGGGGAAACCATCGGACCAGCCAATTCCTGCTCCCGCGGTCAGTTGTGGGATGTAGCTATTGCGCAGTTCGCGGTAACTGGCCGAGGCGTGTTGTTCGTCCGCAGCCGCGATGGCTATGCCATTGGCGTGTTTCAGGGCGAGTTCTACGGCATGTTTCAGCGTGAGTGGCTCCGCTAGCAACGACGCGGGCAGGAACAGAAGCGCCGCTAATAAAAATTTATGAATGCCCGTGCCACTCCGTGATTCATTTCTCATTGTTGTTCTCACCTTCGTGATGGCTAGAAAGATTCTACGGACAATCTGATGCGAGAGAAATGATAAGGATGGGTCAGAGCAAAAGACCAAGCCAGGATAACGGGAGACTAGGTCACTGACTTTCCAGAGGCCGACTTCTGGTCCGGAATAACTTCCGGTTAGCCCGTCGACTCGGACGCAAGAGGCCGGCCACCGCCAGCACTCTTCGCCCTAAGGCGATGGATCGCCGGCTGTGGCGTGCAGCAAGATGGTCAACGGCGCGATGTGTTCAGGTCTCTAGGACGCCTGTGTTCTCAAAGCTCGGATTTTTCCAGTCTAGAGATGACGGCGAATAGTTGAATACGAGATATTACAGACCTGCAGAGGTGCTCTACATTGAGTGCCCGATCCCTTCTGCTACCATGACGTGCGCCTGCACAAGGCGGCTGCAAACAACATGGTTCATCTCTCGCCAACGACAGTTTTCGACGTTCAAACTCTGGCCGCTTACGTCATCTTTCTCGCGAGCTATCTGGTCTTTGCACTGGGAAAATTCCCCGGATTAAAGATTGACCGGGCGGGCGCGGCGATTATCGGCGCTGTGGGCATGGTGGCATTCCGGATTGTGCCGCCGTCTGACACGCTGCGGTTTATCGATTTCCCAACGCTGGTGCTGTTGTTCTCGATGATGCTGATTGTAGGCAATCTTCATCTGGTGGGATTCTTCGAGTGGAATGCGGAGATGGTGCTGCGGCGGCTGAAGCCGTCGCGGCTGTTGCCTGCGGTAGTCTTTACATCGGGAGTACTTTCCGCATTTTTCGTGAACGATATTGTTTGCCTCGTGATGGTGCCGTTTGTGCTGGGCATCACGCGCAGGCTGCGGCTGGAACCATTGCCGTATCTGTTGGCGGTGGCNNAATCCGCAGAACATGCTGATCGGATCGTTCTCCCACATCTCTTATCGTGACTTCCTGCTGCATCTTGGGCCGGTGGCGGTGGTGGGTTTGTTCCTGGATTGGATGGTGCTGCACTGGATGCATATGCGGAAGGTGAAGCATGTGAGATTGGTGAGCGACGGGATTCCGCTGCCGTCGCTCGATCTTTCGCGACTGACGAAACCAGCGATTGTCGTAACCGCAGTCGTGATCGCGTTTTTTGCAGGTGTGCCTCCAGCGGTGGCAGCGGCTTTAGGCGCGGCGGTGTTACTGATTACCCGAACTCTGGAGCCGCGAAAACTGTACGAAGAAGTGGACTGGGGCCTTCTTGTCTTCTTTGTCGGGCTGTTTTTGATTGTGGGCGGAGCGCAAAATGCCGGAATTGTCGGGAGGTTTCTGGGCATCGCAGAGCATTGGAATCTCCGCAGACTGGGGGTCTTCACGATTGCCGTGTCGTTGCTGAGCAATATTGTGAGCAATGTACCGGCGGTGATGCTTTTGAAGTCGATGGCCCCGAACTTTGCGAATCCGCATACNNATCACGGGAAGCGTGGCGAACATCATTGTGGTCGAGAGCGCCAAGCCAGACGTGAAGATCAGGTTGTGGAATTATTTCCGGGTTGGGCTGCCGATTACCGTGATGACGTTGATCGTGGGATGGGCATGGCTGGAGTGGGTTCAATAGATCGTTGATTCTGCCGGCAAGGGCTGCGATGTTGCGACGGATCGCGATGCTGGCGCTTCCCGCGCGCCAAGACCGAGCTTCAGGGTGCGAAACCGAAATCGCTGAGGACGAAAAGGAGATTCCTGATTAAGAGAGCGAGGCGGGCAGGAACAGAAGCGCCGCTAATAAAAATTTATGAATGCCCGTGCCCGACTTCTGGTCCGGAATAACTTCCGGTTTGTCATTTTTGGGCCTGCGGCCCGCGAAACCTTATGACTTGGCACTTAACCCACTCCTGCGGGGCTGGGGCGAGTATTACAAACGCGCCCACGTCCGCAAGCTCTTCCAACGTCTCGACGGCTGGATCCGGCGACGCATCTGGTCGCATCGATACCGGCGTTGGCGCAATCCCGGCTGGAAACGGCTGCCTGTGACCAAGCTTTACGGTGAGTACGAGCTTGTGCGGTTGATCGATTTAATTCCTTCTCTTGCATCCCGGCGTTGAGTCTTCGTGAAAGCTGCCTACGCGAAATGTGTACGCAGTTTGGGAGGCGGACGGGGGCTAGCGCGCAAGCACGCCTCCTCCGACCCGACGATGGGTGCGAGTCCCCTGAACGTCTTTCCAGATTGGGCCACATTTGTGTGCGCTCAGGCTCTCCCGCGGAACTGAATGATTCTCCGGCGATCGCGCTTTGATGGACGGGCTGCGGGCAACTCCTCGAACTGTCGCATGGCTTTGCGCTCGGCGGCTACTTTTTGGCGCAACTCGCGGCTGGCGTCAGTTTCGCGGTAGAGGGTTTGGGCGACGGATGCGGGACCCCGCACGTCGCTGAGAAGTAGGACTTCTACTTCGAAGTCGCCGCCGTCGTTGGTTACGCGTAACAGGTCGCCGATGCGAACTTCGCACGCGGCTTTGGCGGACTGGCGGTTTGATTGGATTCTGCCAAGTTCACAGGCGCGCGCAGCGAGTGATCGTGTTTTGAAGAATCTGGCGGCCCAGAGCCATTTGTCGATGCGAACGGAGGTCATGAGTTATTTTCCGTGATCAGAGATCTTCGATCGCGGCCTGAAGGCTCGATTGACCCTCCCTTATGAACAGAATAGTAGCAGGAGAAAATGTAGTGTGTTTTTGTTGACCGGATAGATTCCTCAGGGGCTGAAGACCGCATGATTGCGGACGCTTTACGCGGCCCATTCGACTTCGCTCAGGGTAGGCTGCTGAAACGCCGCTCTTCCACGATAGCGCCGGCAGTTTCGAGTCAGAGGCAGCGGACAGGAGTGTCCGCTCTACACTGGCGGTGCCGTCCAAAGCGAGTTTGTGTTCGTAGGAGAATCGCTGTGGCTAGCGGGCGACGCGCTGTAGGCCATCCTGGGCACGAGTGAAGGTGTGAGCCATGGACAGGGCGGTGCGATATTCTTCGGCGGCGGATTGGAGGTCGCCTTGTTTCTCGAGCAATTCGGCGAGCAGATTGTGGGCTTTAAAGGCAGGCCATTCCTCGACGGTCGCGGAAGAGAGATAGCGGCGCACGAAGCGCATGGCCATGGGGTATGAGCGGCCGGTGCGAAACAACATGCTGGCGCCATCCATCAAAGCGGCGGGATGATCGAGGGGACGAGTCTCCATGGTGTGCAAGGCTTGTTCCATCTCATCGAAACGATCGGTGTGGCGATAAAATCCGGCGAGATTGAGCCAGGCACGAGCACCGCCGTGAGTGGCATTGATGGCGGCGCGATATTCCTGCTCTGCAGTAGCGGTGTCTTTGTTTTTCTGTGCGATGCGAGCTCTTACCCAATGCGCCATTCCAGGATTCAGCGGCAAAAGAAGATCGGCTTGGGCGCGGGCCTTGTTTTCTCCACCGCCGACGATGCCGGGGGCTTCCAGATAAAACTCAGCGAGATCGATGTGGGCCTCGCAACTGTCGGGAGCGAACTCGACGGCACGCTCGAATTCAACGCGAACTTTCCTGGCGAGTTCGGCGGCTTTCAGGAAGCCGCTGCGATCCGCTTTCTCACCGTAAATACGACCCAGCCAGAGGTGATAAAGGCCATTGTCGGGCGCGAGCGAGACGGCTTTTTCGCAGGCGGGGATGCCTGCGTCCCAAGCATCAAGCTCGAAGTGGGCGCGGCAGAGCAGGTTGTAGGCTTCCGCGGTGGGAGTGGTTTGAATCTGCTGTTCAAGGTTTTGGACGGCTTGATCTACGCGACCTGCGGCAAGAAGCTGTTGCGGCGCGGCGGCGGCCGCGGGAGGGAAGGAAAGAATCGCGAACAACAACTGTATCCTGATCCGCTTCATAGGTTACTGAACCACCTTCACGCGAGTGCCGTCGGTCAAAGGCTTGGCGTCGATTGAGGACAGGGCTACGAGGGAATGCTCCGGAAGTCCGGCGGTGATTTCGACTTCAGTCAGGTTCTGCAGGGAGACTTCCACATCACGGCGTTTGAGTGTGCCGTCCACCACCTGGTAGACGTAAGGCTTGGTGTCGTCCATGTGCACGGCTTCCCGCAGGAGCGTGAGCACGTCGCCATGTTCGGCGGTGATGACGGTGACGCCCACATTGACGTTGGGCAGGAGGCGCAGATCGTGGTTGTCGACCGAACAGGTGACCTCACCTACATTACGGGCGCCACGAAGCTTGACGGTCGAGGGAATGGTGCTGACAGTGCCTTTCCAGATGCGTCCGGGTAGAGCGTCCCAGGTCACTTCGATTTTTTGTCCGGTGGCGAGCCGGCCGATGTCCGGTTCATCGACGAAAGTGCGCACGAGCATTTTGGAGAGATCGCCTTCCTGCAGCAACAAGTCACCGGTTTGCACGTAGGCTCCTTGCTTGACGGGAAGCGTATAGACAATGCCATCGAAAGGAGCGAGCACGGTGGATTTCGCTAAGGCATCCTTGGCGGCTTCATAGGCGGCTTGCGCTTGCGCGCCCAGGGCCTGGACTTTTGCGACCTCCGGCTGGGAGTAGCGGTCTTTCTGTTTCTGCTCGAGCAGAGTGGTATCGGCTTGGGCGCGCTGCAGGGCTTCCTCGGCTTGCTGAACCTCCCCGGCAGAGGCTGCGCCTTGTTGTTGCAGGCGGCGGAAAGCTTCCAGGTTGCGCTGGGCTTCATCGCGGGCGCTGCGGGCTTTGATGAGTTGGGCATCGAGGGTGAGGAGTTCTTCGCGCGTGCCGCCGGTGGTGAGGTCGGCTTGATCGGCCTGCGCAGCTTTCATCTGAGCTTGCGCGCGGGCGGCCTGACTGCGGAGATCGGCATCATCGAGTTGCAAGAGAAGTTGCCCCTTACGAACCTGGTCGCCTTCCTTCACGAACAGCCGCTTTACCGTTGTGGCGACCGGTGAGTGAGCTTCGAAATTCTGAATGGGCTCGATCTTGCCATTCGTGGAAATGAGGCTGCGGATGGATCCGCGTTCGGCCGTTGTTGTGGTGATTTTCAGTGGGGCCTGACGGTGGAAAAACGGGATCGCTGCAAGTGCCGCCAGCACACCGACGGTGAGCCAAGTGCGGGCCTTGCGCGTGGCAGGCCGTCCATTCGAATTGTTGGTTGCTGGCAACCGGTTATCTTTCAGGGTGCGGCGGGGACAACTGCAAGCCCTAATTTACCACCGTGGCGGCTGCGACAAAACGTGCGCCATCCCAAGCCGTTGTATGGTTAGATGCGGCCGGAGCCTAGCCGATGCATGAGCGGGCTAGTGGGGCTCGTGTAGCACCGGGTGCGCGCGCGACGGGGCGACGCCGGAGCGCGGGGCGCAACGGCTACAATGGCTTTATGCCAAAACCGCGCCGCTATACCCCGGAGCATGCTGCTGCTGGGCTGGACGCCAAGTTTCCGGAGATCGAAACTTGGCCGAACCAGTTTCCGGGATACGAGATTGTGATTGACGATCCGGAGTTTACTTCGGTGTGTCCGAAGACGGGGCTGCCAGATTTTGGCGTTATCACACTGCGATACCAGCCCGATAAAGCGTGCCTGGAACTGAAGTCATACAAGGAATATTTGCAGTCGTACCGCACTTTGGGAATTTTTCAGGAGAACGTTGTAAACCAGGTGCTGGAAGATGTGGTGCGGTGGGCCAAGCCGGTGTGGGCCGAGGTGAAGGGCGACTTTCGTCCGCGAGGTGGAATTTCGACGACGGTGGTGGCGAGGTGGCCGCGGGCGAAAAACTTGAGGCGGCCGTAATCCGATTGACCCGAGGGTCGTGCTATATTCGCTCGACCTGTGACCTCCGCGAAACTCTATCCGCGCACTGCGCTAGCTTTGCTCACGGCGCTGAACCTGCTGAATTACATCGACCGCTCCGTGCTGTTCGCGGTGCAACCGCTGGTGCAGAGCGAGTTTCAACTGAGCAACACGCAGGTCGGTTATCTCACCAGCGCATTTCTGGCGTTCTATATGCTGGCGGCGCCATTCGTGGGACCGCTGGCGGACCGCTACTCGCGCAAGAGAATTATTGTTGGAGGCGCGATCTTCTGGAGCGGGCTGACGCTGCTCACCGCGGTTACGCACACTTATACCCAGTTGCTGATTCGGCATACGCTAGTGGGAATCGGGGAGGCGACGTTCGTCACGATTGCGCCGACGTTTGTTGCCGACTTGTTTCCGGAAGAGAAGCGAGGGCGGATTCTGGGTGTGTTCTATCTGGCGATTCCGGTGGGAACAGCGGCAGGATATCTGCTGGGAGGAAATCTCAGTCCGCACTATGGATGGAGATTTCCTTTCTACATTGCGGCGGTTCCGGGATTCTTGCTGGCGCTAACGGTGCTGTTTTTGCACGAGCCGGAGCGAGGTGCTTTCGACACAGAGAAAGAAACTCCAGAACGAGGAACGCTCGTTGGGTTAGCACGCAATCCGGCGTTCTGGACTTCGACTCTGGGCATGGCGATGATGACGTTTGCCCTGGGCGGCATACAGGTGTGGATGCCGACATTTTTGTCGCGGGCGCGAGGGTACTCGCTGGAGTCAGCGAACTTCATGTTCGGAATTATTGTTGTGGTGGATGGAATCCTGGCGTCGCTGGCAGGGGGATGGCTGGGGGATTATTTGCTGCCACGCATGAAGGGGTCTTATTACTTTGTTTCGGCGGCGAGCATGGCGTTGGGCGTGCCGTTCATGATTGTGGCATTGTTTATGCGCGGGGCGGTGATGCTTCCGGCGATTGCGCTGGCGGCGTTTTTTCTGTTGCTGAATACTTCGCCGCTGAATGCAGCGGTGCTCAATTCCGTTGGGTCGCATATTCGCGCCACCGCTTTCGCGGTCAGCCTTTTTATTTATCATCTGCTGGGCGATGTGCCCTCGCCAACCCTGATGGGTTATGTGGCCGATAAACGCTCGCTGCAGGCTGCGTTCATCTTGCCGGTGATCGCCATGATCGCTTCCTCTGCCATACTGTTTTACGGGATGAAATTTGCGCCGGCGGTGCAGTTTGAAGGCGCGCCGGCGGGGAAGATCTAGGCGGAATGCATTACTTTCATTGGATTGCCGGCACCATCCTGGCGCTGGCTTGGTTCTCGCGCATTGTCGATGCCGCGATTGGTATGCCCAGTGTGGCCGATATTTCAAAGCCTGAGTGGGACCGCGATCCGGTTGCGGCTTCGGGCAATCTTGCTTCCGGCAATCCGCGAGTTTCGATCATCGTGCCGGCGCGGAATGAAGAAGACGACATTGAGCAATCTCTGGCCCGGCTGCTGGAACTCGACTACGACAATTATGAAGTGATCGCGGTGAACGATCGATCGACGGATCGGACTGGGGAGATCATGGAAAGGGTGGCGGCAGATTTCCGCTTGCTAAGTCCCCACTTCTCGCAAAGGACGCGAGAAATGGGGCACCCGATTCTGCGCGTGATTCATCATCAGGAATTGCCGACCGGGTGGTTGGGAAAAACGCATGCGATGTGGACAGCGACGAATGCGGCAAATGGCGACTGGCTGCTGTTTACTGACGCCGATGTCCTGTTCAAGGCGGACTCGGTCCGGCGGGCGATGGCTTACGCTGAGGCGGAGCGTGCAGATCATGTGGTGTTGTTTCCGCAGATGATCATGAAGCGGCCGGGCGAATACATGATGATTGCATTTTTTCAGACCATGTTTGTGTTTGGACACCGGCCGTGGAAGGTGGCTGATCCGAAGTCGCGGGATCATATGGGCGTGGGGGCCTTTAACCTGATCCGCCGAAGCGCGTATGAGGCCGTGGGCACTTACGAAGCCCTGCGCATGGAAGTGCTCGACGACATGAAGCTGGGCAAAGTGGTGAAGAATGGCGGCTTCGTGCAGCGCAATGTTTTTGGCGGCGATTTGATTTCGATTCGCTGGGCGAACGGAGCGCTGGGAGTGGTCAACAATCTGACGAAGAATTTCTTTGCTGTGCTGTCGTTTCAATGGCCGCGCACGCTGATCTCGGCGTTTGGGCTGGCCTTTTTGAATCTCATGCCGTTCCTGGGTGTTTGGCTGGCGCACGGCTGGGAGCGATTGCCGTACGCCGTGGCGCTCGGGTCAATGTTTTTGATTTATTGGGGAATGTCTTTGCGGTCGGGGGTTCCGGCTTATTACTTCCTGCTGCATCCGGTGAGTACGGCGCTGTTTATCTATACTTTGATGCGCTCCATGTTTCATACGCTGTGGAATGACGGGATCGTCTGGCGTGGAACGAAGTACCCGCTGGAGGAGTTGAGGAAGGGGATGGTGTAAGCGAGATGGACTCTCTATGCTTCCGCGAGGCAGCTGAGGTCGGTGAGAACACCTGGATGCATTCGTGGTTGTGTTGCGATTGCGGGGATCCTTCGACTGCGGTTGGCGTTCGCGCTTGAGGCGCGAACGCCAATCCTCGTTCAGGATGACAAAGGTTTAGGCGCCGGTGGTTTTACTGCGGTGGTTCGCCGGCTACGTCTGCCTCGTTACCGTAGGTTTGGTTGGGGTTGGGTGTGGCGTAGGTTTTGGCCGGCTTCTTGGTGGGACGCATGCGGCCGGCGCTGTAGTGGCCTTGCTTTTCCACGTCGTAGTTCTTGGGCATGGGAGGAATCAAGGTTGAGCCGCCCGTGAGCTGGCTGACGCGGTTGAGGATGATTTCGGCGCGGCCGTCGTAGAGCTTGACTGGGCCGTGGATTTCGATGACGCGTCCTTCGAGGCGGCGGACGTCGCCTACATCTTTAAGATCGGAGGCGAAGACGACCACGGAGAAAGGGCAAGCCGCCCGCCCTTCGCAAAAACCGATGAAGCGAACTCCTTTGGGGCCGACTTTCACATGCAACACTTTGCCGGTAATGCATTTGGTTTCGCCCACGTGCTGGCTGGCTTGGCGTATGGGAAGGCAATCGGATGCAGCGAATAGAGGGATGGCTGAGAAGACTAGAAAGCAGGGCAACGTCCTAAGAAATGCTGATGCCGAAATACGATGGTGACGCCGCATGAACTCCCTGAAGATGTCGCGAACTGGCCTCTGCTCTGAGGCTAGGGGTGAAGGGCGATCCTTAAACATTATTCGATTATGCACGCTGAAACGAG
>PLHQ01000043.1 GCA_003138975.1 Acidobacteriaceae bacterium
ATCCCGTCCGGCTACTCGGTTCACGGAGAAAGCTCAGCGGTCACTTGCGAAGCCATCATGAACCGTGCCCCGGTGGCCGTGGTGCGGCTGAATCACGACGTGCCGCCCAAGCTGGAGGACATTATCAACCGGGCGCTGGAGAAAGATCGGGAACTACGGTATCAGCACGCCTCCGAAATGCGTTCCGAGTTGCTGCGGCTGAGGCGGGACTCTGAGAGCGGACACCGTTCTGCGGCAGGTTCAAGCGCTGTGGCAGTGGCAAGAGTTCCTGCGGCTCGGGTTGCGAAGCTCTGGAAGATTGCGGTCCCTGTTCTGCTGATTGCCTTGCTCGTATCTGGTGGACTTTACTACCGCTCGCATCGAAACAAGCCGCTAACCGAGAAGGACACCATCGTTCTCGCCGATTTTGCCAACAGCACAGGAGACCCGCTCTTAGACGACACGCTGAAGACGGCGCTCACCGTTTCCCTGCGGCAATCGCCTTTTCTCAACCTACTCTCTGACACGGTGAAATGCTTAATCGGTTGGGCCAATGGGACAAGTCAGCGGTGGAATGCCGCGAGTCACTGCGGCTGAACCCAGATGAAGGGGACATCGCTTCATTCCTTATAGGTGACGATCTCTTACTTAACCGATTGGATGATGCCAAGGCGGTGTACGAGCAGGGGCGGGCACGCAAGCTACAAAACGGTTTCCCAGACTCTATTATGTATTCACTTGCCTTTGCAGAGGGGGATGCCACGCGCATGCAGCAGTACTTCGACGCAAGTATGGGCAAGCCGGGGATTGAAGACATTCTGCTGACCATGCGATCCGATGTTGAGTCCTATTACGGGCGTTTGGGAAAGGCACGAGAATTTCGCAACGGGCCGCGGAATCGGCCCGAAAAAACGGCGCCAAGGAAACGGCCGCACTTTGGCAGGCCTACGCCGCATTGCACTAGGCTGAGTTCGGTAATGCCGTTGAGGCGTCGCGGCAGGCTGAAACCGCCTTGTCACTGACACCGGGACGCGATGTGCGGGTGCTGGCGGCGATGGCTCTGGCACGAGCCGGAAACACCACAGAAGTCACCAAGCTGGCGGACAGCCTGAGTCAAGAATTTCCGTTGGACACGCTGATGCAGCGCAATGTGCTCCCGACGATACGCGCTATGCTTGCGCTCAGCCGGGGGCAGGGCGAGCAGGCGTTAAAGCTGTTGGCAGAAACCTCCGAGTATGAGTTGGCTATTCCGGAAGCATTCAATACCACGCAACCAACCATGCACCCGATCTACGTGCGCGGGCAGGCTTACCTGAAGGCCGGGCAGGGACAACAGGCCGTCGCTGAGTTTCAGCAAATGATTGCGTTTCGCTGGATGGAATACCCACTGAGGGCGCTGGCGCGGCTCCAACTCGGTCGAGCCTACGCGATGGCGGGCGACACCGCCAAAGCCAAGGCGTCATATCAGGACTTCCTCACCCTCTGGAAGGACGCCGACCCCAACATCTCGATCCTGAAGCAAGCGAAAACCGAGTACGCGAAGCTGCAATAGTTGTTTGTCCGCGCTGCAATTGACCTTTGCTTCCCATCCGACCTAACATTCCCCTTCGATGGTCTTCCACGACAGGAACGTGTACGGCACTTTTCACGATTCAGTTCTTTGACAGGAGGGCACCATGTGGCGAGAACGGGCGCTGAAAATCGTGCTAGTGTTGGTGGGATTGCTCTTTTCGGCTGGCGTTTATCCACTGATCGGCTCTTTGTTGCATCCGGCTGACTCGGACACTGGCGACACGATGATGCTCAGCCTCTATGTCGCGCTCGGAATTTTCCTGCTTATCGCAGTGCGGAATCCACCAGCACATCGCAGCCTGATCGCCTTCGCAGCATGGTCAAACTTTGCCCACGCAGTGGCAATGTCGATACTCGGACTCGAAATTCCGAACCAACGCACAGGATTTCTGGTCGGATCGGGTGTGCTTGTTGTCATCGGTGTAGTCCTGATCGCGCTGGCTCCGGCGAAGCAGTCAGGCGAGCGGGTATCGGCAGCCGTTATGTAGGCTCGCACTCCAAGAGCGCACGCTTGATTTCGCTGGAATAAAGAGAACGAGTATGAGCACAGACTGACCATGACGGACCGGATCACAGAAGCGTCGCCGCGTTTTAAGGCTAGGATGGCCGGTGTCTTTCAACTGCTCGAAGCCGTGACGGCATCATTCCCCGGGGTATTCGTTCTCGGCAGGCTTGTTGTCGATGGCAACGCCGCCGCTACAGCGGCCAATATCGTGGGACACGAGCGGTTGTTTTGGTTGGGGTTCGCATCCTCGCTCATTGGGGTTGCGTGCCATGTCGCTTGGGCGCTTCTGATGTATGAGTTGCTTAAACCTGTGAACAAGAGCCTCTCTTTACTCGCAGCGTTCTTCGTTCTCGTGTGCTGCGCTATGCAGGCTCTTACCAGCCTCTTTTACCTCGCTCCTTTGCTCATCCTCCAAGGAGGTAGCTCGTTGAGCGCATTTACGGCGGAACAGTTGCAGTCGCTGGCGCTCATGTTTCTCAAATTGAATCAATACGCCTACAACATCGACCTAGTCTTCTTCGGATTATGGTGCGTCCTGACAGGCTACCTCATTTTCAGGTCGACCTTCCTGCCTCGAATTCTGGGAGTGCTGTTGGCGATCAGTGGTTTGGGTTGGGTGATCTATCTGTACCCGCCGCTCGCATACCATCTGTTCATCCCCTACATCGCGTCCGCCTCCGCCCTCGGGGAAATACCACTGGAGTTCTGGCTCATCGTGATGGGCGTGAACGTTCAACGATGGAAGGAGCAGGCCAGCACTGCGCGGTCGAGTGACGGGGCATCCTGAAGTTGAGACCGATGGAGCATGCCCAGTTTTGAAACTCGTGGCGTGCAGTATCAGCTTTCCGCACCAACCGTCGTGCATGACCCCACTCGGCAACGATTCCCACTTTTCGTGCGTATAGTCCTCGGGATCATGGGTGCGAACGATTTCATGCAGCTTTCAACCTCTCGCGCACAAGGGTAGGGTTTACTTGTTGTACATCTCGTAATGCGTGGAGCACGGCTCTAGCTCGATCAGGAAATCCTTGTCGAACTCGTAGTATTTCGCCACGCTAATGTCGCCTCCGGCGAAGGCACGGATCGCCTCCTCGGATTCCCAGAAGGTGATCATCAGAAAATGTGCAGTATCGCCCTCCACACGACGTAGCGCGTAAGCGCCCTTGTTGCCGGGGGTCGAGCGGTAATCGGGTATGGCGATGGTTCGCATCAGGCTTAGGTACTCGTCACTTTTGGTCGCGGGGGTCGCGCCATGCCAGATTCGGGTGATCATACGGAACTCCTTGGGTATCATTTGCGTCCAGAACTCTTAGATGTCGCAACCGGGCGCTTGCACCCGCGACCCCGGTCAATGATTGAAAAGTTAGCCTTGCGATTGCGATCCACCCGGTATGCGGTGCTAGCCTATCGTCATGCAGAAGCCCGTTATAGTGGTCCCCGAAATTTAGACCACCCAATAAGTTAAGTTAAGATTTTGGCGAAGTCGTTGAGGCAGGGGAGAGCGATGACAACGACGAGACAACGTCACAGTGCGAAGTTCAAAGCGCGGTTGGCGCTGGAGGC
>PLHQ01000137.1 GCA_003138975.1 Acidobacteriaceae bacterium
CCGACCGTTCGGCGATTGTGGCCGCCAGCGGACCCACGCAGTTCGTGCCTGCCGTGCAGCTCGAACAGTCGAGGCAGCAGCTTGCCGCTCTTCAGTCCCACGTTGAACAGGCTGTGGATGAGTACAAAAGTGCTTATCCGACACAACTCAAGTTCGATTATGTCTACAAATCGAACGAGGCTCCGTTTGATATCCAGTCCATTTATCNNCGACGACAAGTTCACGTACATCAAGACGAATGCGCCGGAAAAGTTCAGCGTCTATGAAATGAAAGACGGCAAGCCCAACCTCGTCACCTACGACCTCCGTGAAGGAACGTACATCATCCCGAAAGTCATGGACAACGGATATGTGGAGCTGGGCAAAAAGAAAATGGAATTCGCGCGCAAGGGATAGCCGCCATGACTGAAAATATCTTTGCTCCGAACACCACCGCGCAGACGGAGCCGCAGACAGAGCCAACGTTGCGGCGCAACCTGGAACTGCCAAAGGGCGTNNTTGCAGAAGAACCTCAAGACGCTCGTCTATCTCGGCGCGGCATTGCTGGTAATTGTGGCGGCCCTCTTCAGTTCGGGCGGGAAGAAAACGCCCGCACAGCAAGCGAGCGCGAAGGGTCAGCCCCCACAACCGAGCTTGCAGGACAACACCGACAACAACGTGCAGGAGTTGAAGAACCAGCTTCAGGCCGAACGTCAGAAGGAACAGCAGGCGACAGCGGCCGCTGCTTCGATAGGAGACCCGGCGCTTGCAGGTGCGACGCCCGCCCAGCAGAACGCCGCCGCAGCCTACGGCCCGACTGGCGTGGTCGTGCCCTGTGTTCCGGGCCGGCCCTGCCCGCAGATGCAGCAGGGCAACATGCAGATGCAACTCACGCCCGTACAACAGGAAGCGCAGCTAATCGCGGCAAAAGAACGGGAACGGGCTGACAACTCCCGTTTCGCCTCCAATCTTGTTTACGCCCACGCCGCCGAGCAGCCACAGCTGCAACAGCCACAGGAAGGACAGATGATGCCTTCCCAGTATGACCATTCCGACCGGCAGACGAACAGTAGCCTCGTCCCGCCACGTTCCCCGGAAGAAAAGGAAGAGACACCCGGAGGCTATAAACGCCCGATTGAGGCCAATGTCGATTCGGCTGTTGGACAGCCGTACCTGATCTACGAGGGTTCCGTTCTCGACACGGTTCTCATGAATCGCCTGGACGGGGACGCCGTGGGCCCAGTCAAAGTCCTTGTCTCAAATCCGCTGTATTCGCACGATCATCAGCACGTGATTATTCCCGAAGGAACCGTTGTCTTGGGCGAAGCAAAGAAGATTGGAGCAGCGGGTTTCGGCCAACAGCGCCGCATGGCCGTGGTCTTTCACCGCCTGATTATGCCGGACGGTTACTCCGTCGATCTCGACCAGTTCCAAGGCCTCGACCAGATCGGGGAGCAAGGGCTGAAACACAAGGTCAACAACCACTACCTTCAGATCTTTGGTACCTCGATCGCTTTGGGTGTGGTTGCCGGAGCGAGTCAGATCACGCAGGGGGGTGGCACCATTACGACGAGCGGCTCCCAGGCATTCACCAACGGCGCTGCCGCCAGTGTTTCGCAGTCTGCCGCCACGATCCTTGACCGCTTTATACAAATTCCGCCCACCATCACGATTCGGGAGGGCCACCGCGTGAAAGTGTATTTCACGCAGGACATGCTTCTTCCCGCATATTCCAACCACACAATCTCTCAAACGTTCTAACGAAAGGACAAGACAATGAAGAAACTAATCTTTACCGTACTCGCCCTCGGATTTGGCGCGACATTGCAACCCATAGCGCACGCCCAATTTGGTTCCGGCGTTGTCTTCGATCCGACGCAAGCCGGTCACGCCGTCACGCAGATCGAGAATGAAGAAAGATCCATCGCCAACGAAGCCCAGCAGATCGAGCAGGGCCAACAGATCTTCACCAACACCGTCAAGATTGCTACGACAGCACTGCAAGCCTACAACGTCGCCAAGCAGCAATACGAACTCGCGCACGAGATGATCCTCGCGCCCAGGATTCTGTACGCGCGGTTTCTGTCTCCCACGTCGGACCTGATGATGTTGCAACAAATCTCGAATACCTACGGGAATTCGATGGGCTGGCTTAACTCGGCAAATACCGGCAACGGGGCCGCAGTGGCCTACCAGCAAGTCAGTGTGCCGCGTACCGCCAATATCGTTCCCGGTTACACAACCGCGAGTTTCGCTGGGCAGCAACAGATTGCCGCGCAGGGAGCCACCGTTGACATCGGCGACTCGGTAATGACCAACAACTTGCAAGTGCTTGGGACAATTCGCGCGAATCAGACCGCACGGCAGGTGGACATCGCTAACTTAGAAGCCGCAACGCAGACCCAGGATGTATCCCAACAGACTATTATGGCCGAACTCCAGCGCATCAATCAGACTCTGCTCCTGGAACTGCGTACCCAGCAAGATGCAAACCAGATCAACGCCAACCTTGCCCTGCAGCAGATCATTGCCCAAAAGCAGCAACAGGACGCGATGAAATCGGCATTTCGTGACTCGGCAGGGTACGAAAGCTACTACAACTCGAACATCACCACCACCAGCGGCGGCGCCTCGAATCTGCTTACACAGGCGTACTGAATCGAACCGAATCGGCGCCGGCAGAAGAACGCAGGAGGGCAGGGAACATGGGTACAGGTTTCTTCAACTTTATCGCTCAGGCTTGCCAGGCGTTGGCGGCAACGGCGGCACCATCCATTACGGCAATGGGGATTCACATCGTCATAGCCCTGGCGACCATCATGATGGTTTGGTTCGGCGTGCAAGAAGCGCTGGCATCGGCGCACGGCGGAGCGGGGTTCAGCATGGGGAGATTCCTCAACCTTTTCATGCTGCTTACCTTCGCTTACGCGATGGTGAATTACTACGACACGTCCATCCCCGGACTTGGCTTCTCCATCAAGGGCTTCATCGACGGCGGCACCATCAATCTCGTGAACCTGATTGGGTCCGATGGTTCGAGCACCATGCTGAACGAGATCCACGCGGCATCCTCCAAGACCGGGCCGTCGATGTTGAGCAGCATGATGTCACCCTATTACTCCCTCGTCTTCTTTGCAGTGCAATTCCTTTTGGCCTTGCTGGCCGCGATCGTCTCCGCCATCCTGGCCTACGGAGCAATCGCCGCCACGATCATCGGATTGCTCGGGCCAGTCTTTATTCCGTTTCTCGTCTTTGACAAGCTGGATTGGCTGTTCTGGGGATGGCTGAAGGCGTATCTCGGATTCAGCTTTTACAAGGTCGTGGCCGCGGCCACAATGAATGTTCTGTCCCATGTTCTCACCAACTACTACCTCCAAGTTGGCCAGAGCGTTTCGGACCCTTCAATGATGGTTCAGACATTGCCCCTGCTTGTTCTTCTGGTACTGGTCAACGTCTACATTCTTTTCAAGATTCCAACCATGACGCACAGCTTATTCACTGGCGGTACTGGCGGCCACGGTGGTGGGCTGGGCGTGGCGATGATGGCGATACGGGCGGCAATGTAATCGCGCTACAAGGAGACGAGAAAGCGAGGACATAGATGAGCGCAGAAACGATGAGCATGGAAGCGAAACCCGCCCCGCAAATTACCCGCGCCGCGGAGCGTTATCTGGAGCAATACGGCGATCCGTTGGTCATGAATACCTATCTGAAAGTGACCATTCTTGTGCTCGCTTTTGTTTGTTTCGTGTTGGCGGCGCTCACCTTCAAGAGTCAGCTGGCTCTTGCCAACGTGCACCCGATGATCGTGCGGATCAATGAAGTGGGTCATGCGGAAGCGATCGACTATCGCAAATTCCACTATCGCCCGCAGGAAGCGGAGAACAAGTATTACCTTACCCGCTGGGCGGAGCTGTATTTTAGCTGCAACCGTTTCACCATCGAGCGGGATCAGACCGCCTCGCTTTACTTCCTCAACAGCGACGTGCAACGCGCCGTCATCGACCAGGAGCGCAAGGACAACAGCATTCAGAA
>PLHQ01000013.1 GCA_003138975.1 Acidobacteriaceae bacterium
ATGCCGGCGCTACGACGCACTTCACCCCTAACAGGTTCTGCGAATCAGTACCGCTAAACGATAGATCCCTATCGGGACTGCCCGGAAGCAGAAATGCGGGGAGGGACAGGTCGTGTGGTCGGGGCAATTTCGATAGGGTCGTTTGAAGTGAGCCGCTAGCAATTGAGCTGTTGATATAAACGTTATTAACCAAATATTAATATATTGGAGCTTTCGCCGTCGCTATCAGCGGGAAAATAGCCCGAAGGTTGTATTGACAACCTGGCAATTTAGCGCGAAACTTCGCTCTGGACGCTGCTTTTGAGCGGAGCTGTCTCCTATGGTGCACCTTCCGATGTCGGACCCCGATCACGAGAAACGGGGATCATCCTCCGTAACCGGGCCAGATAAGCCCCCAGAGGCGGAAGCCGATCTGGTAGGGCTGGCGGCGAGGGTTTCCGCGCTCAGTGGCAGCGGTCTGTCGAATGAGTTGTCCACCGACCTAGCGCTCGAGATCGTTCTCAACCAAATCGTGGAGCAGGCCTGCTGGGCCACCGGCGCAACCGACGCTGCCATTGTGCTGGAGCGCAATGGTGAATTGGTATGCCGCGCCAGCACGGGCGCCAATGCCCCGGAACTGGGCGTGCGTCTCGACACCGAGGCTGGCTTGTCGGGCGCGTGCGTCAAGACTCGCCAAATGCAACGCTGCGACGATGCCCAATCGGACCCGCGCGCTGACGTGGAAGCTTCTCGCGGGTTGGGCATGCGCTCGGTGATGATTCTTCCGCTCCTGCGAAATAATGATCTGGTCGGAGTATTCGAAGTCTTTTCGCCCCGTCCTTCCGCCTTCGGAGAACAAGACGAGCGCACGCTGGAAGCGCTCGGTCAACGCGTGCTCAAGAATTTGCAGTTGGCCAGCGACCCTCATTTGACGGAGGTACCGGACGCGTCGTCCCCGCTGATGCGGCCCGAGCAATCGGACGTTGCGGAATTGGAAACGCGCAGAAGTGAGTCAGCCTCTGTTCCCGCAGAACTGGTCAGCCCAAATAGCGTCCATCCACCCGAAGTTATGACGTTCGCTCTCCGTGGGGCTGTTCTTGCTTGCGCCGTCTTGCTCTGCACGCTCGTTGGGTTCCGGTGGGGCTGGCATCGAGGCACCGCTGGCTATACCCACAAATCGGAATCTGCCCACAGGATCTCCTCCAAGACCCAGCAGCAGAACCTCGCCTCTTCAAATACCGGGGCGTCGTCACTTCTAACCGCGGCCATGGGAAATTCGGCCTCTGCTGATTCCTTACCTGCGGTCGGTCCTTTTGCGATAAGCGGACAAAAAGTTGGCGCTTGCGATTCGCCGTCCCGGCCGCGCCCAGCGGTTTCCACTGCTCCCGTAGGTAGTCTCCTGGTTTACGAGAACGGAAAGGAAGTTTTCCGCAAGCTCCCCTCTGCACCCGGCGAAAAGAAAAACGCAAACGGGACGAGGTAGAAAGATCCGAGACACGGAAAACTCATGCCACGCAAGGTCCCCATTCGACGAAACGTAGGCGTTCTGCATGCCGGGCTCTTTGTGATCGCCCTAATGCTAGCGCCCTCACTTGCCGGACAAACTGGCGCCACCCGCTATGTGTCGACCAAAGGCAGCGATAGTAATCCCGGCACGATCGGCGCGCCTTGGTTAACCATCCAACACGCCGCAAATTCAGTCTCGGCAGGCGCTACGGTATACGTCTTCGGGGGAGTTTACAACGAGTCTGTGAACTTTCCGGCGTCTGGAACAACGTCGGCGCCGATTACATTCGAGAGTTATCCCGGACAGACTGCGGTGATCGACGGGACCGGCGTGAGCTGCTGCACATCGAACCCCCCGTCGAGCGGGAACGACACGCAGGGTCTCATCAATATCGTGAACCAGAGCTACCTCGTACTCGCGGGATTTGAGATTCGCGATTTCACTACTAGCAATCCCGCCTACACTCCGGCCGGCGTCTGGATCACGGGCTCGGGCACTGGCATCCAGTTGCTGAACAATCTGCTGCACAACATCACGACTTCGTCGGAAGAGAACGGCAACGCTTTCGGCATCGCCGTTTACGGCACCTCGCAGACTCCGATCAGCCATCTGGTCATCAGTGGCAACGAGGTCTACAGCCTGAAGACCGGGAACAGCGAATCGGTGAACGTTGATGGGAACGTGACCAACTTTGCCATTACCAACAACCTCGTTCATGACAATGACAACATCGGCATTGATGCGATTGGATACGAGGGCGTGGGTCCGGTCGGCCACGACGAGGCAATGTATGGGGAAATCCGCGGGAACACGATCTATAACATCAGCGGAATTCACAATGCGGGCGAGGGCAATTCTTACGACGCCGACGGTGTCTATTGCGACGGTTGCGCATATGTCACGGTGGAGGACAATCTGATCCATAACGTCGACTATGGCATCGAGGTGGCCAGCGAACACAAAATCTGCCAGAGCACAGGCACCGAGTACTCGTCATCCGGAACCATTGGCGAAGGCAGTTCGCCGTGTAATGGCAGGTACGTCACGGTGCGCAACAACGTAGTCTATGACTCGAATGCCTGCGGTATCTCCATCGGCGGTTATGCCAACAACGTCGGCGGCAGCGCCCACGTCGTCATCGTCAACAACACTCTGTACAACAACAATACCCAGAACCAGGCTGGCGAATTCCAGATTCAGTACCACTCGGGAAAAGCTCAAGCGAACATCTTCGAAAACAACCTTGTCTACGCCGGCGCACAGAATGTCTGGATTAACAGCTTCGTTGAACCCAGTACGTCGTATCCTGCCCCGCCCGCGACGCTCAATCGGAACCTGTACTACTCCGCCGCCGGTTACGCAGAAGGAACGTCAATCTTTTGGGCCGGCGCGAGCAGCTATAAGAGTTATTCAGCCTATCAGAGCGCGGCTGGGGAAGATGCAAACTCCCTGAACGCGGATCCCCTCATCGTCAACCTGGGATCTACGCCTCCAGACTTTGACATCACCGCTAAGTCGCCGGCCGTCAATGCCGGTAGCACCAGCCTCTCTTGTGGCGTTGGCTGGTGCAACAGCACTTCTCCGCATTCTATCTATGGCAGCACCGACTTCATCGGCAATCCTCGACTGAACGGCTCGAACATTGACATTGGCGTCTATGAATCCGCTGGAAAAACCAACTCATTGACGGTGACTTTGACTTCGGGGACGTACACGCTCCCGCCGGGTCGGACGACCACTCTGACCGCCACCGTCTCCGCTAATCCCGGTGATGGGGGTGTACCCAGCGGTACGGTGAAGTTCATGCTTCGGTCGACGTTGCTGGGAACGGAAACGTTGGTGCCGGCCAACGCCACCGAGTCTGCGGCGAGTCTGCCGCTCAGCGCGTCGGAGCTCACGGACGGCGCCAACAAGTTAACGGCAGTGTACTCGGGGAATTCGGTCTACGGCAGTTCGACTTCGATGCCCATCACCGTGACGCTGCAATAGCTGGTTTTGGGTGACCGCTGAGGCAAGCTGCGCCTTCGGAATCAGGCGCACGTAACAAGTCACGGTCTCGTAATCCCCCTCCGGTGGAATCTGCCCCGGTGCCAGCGCAATCAAAACCTTCGATAGCTTGGCACGCTGCGCGGCCTGCACAATCACATCATTAATAATATCTGTGGCGAGAAGCGCGTCCCCCTCGGTGATGTCAGGCGCAACGTGGCAGGTGCGCACGAGTAAAGTTGATTCGATGGGAATGTGCACCACAGGGTGATCGCTATTAGCAACCTGCGCTTTCGCAAAAGCGATGGGGAGGCGTTGGCAGAGAACAGGACCGCGTGAGGGTTTACCTACTACGCGGCCCCATCAGGAAGCAGCACTCATTGCAAGAGGCTTAATGGCCTTGAGTTCCTTGGAATGTTTTTGTTTGACTTCATGGATCGCAAAAGCATCCTGCAAGTTAAGCCAGAACTGCTCAGAAGTCCCGAAATACTTCGACAAACGTGCTGCCATCTCAGGAGTTATACCGCGCTTTTCCCTTACGATGTCATTGACGGTCGGAGCAGAGACATGCAGATCAATGGCCAACCTGTAAGGCGAGATGCCCATAGGCTGTAGGAACTCTTCGCGAAGAATTTCTCCGGGATGAACTGCCCAACCCGCCTGAACTTCATTCTTGATACTCATGATTGTCCTCCCTAGTGATAATCGGTTACTTCCACATCGTACGCGTCTTGGTCTTTCCACACGAAACAGACACGGTATTGATCGTTGATGCGAATGCTGTGCTGGCCCTCACGATCATCTTCGAGCGGCTCTAGTTTGTTGCCCGGAGGAACCACTAAATCATTCAACTGTGTTGCGGCGTTCACCATTTGCAATTTCCGTTTTGCAACTCTTCGCAAATTTGATGGGGGCATTCCTTGGCTCTTGCCGGTGTCCCAGAACTCTTTCGTATCGGCACCATGCTTTCCACCAAAGGTCTTTATCACCATCAAAGCTTAATGGGTATCGTTAATAATGTCAAGCATTAAATTAGTCAACTTCCGAATCCCTACCAAATCACTAGACTCATTGCATACGGCATTGCATTAAATCGACAGAACCCACCCTAAAGTATCTATTTCGGCCCCCATTTTCCACAGCCTAAACCAGTGAAACATATAGGGTTGGCCTCTATGGGCTTGTTTAGAACGTACACGTCAAGGGAGATTCGGCGAAGTGCGCTGCGGGCGACGGTGACACAGAACCGGAGCCGCTGGAAGTCATTCCGTGGGCCAGTACTATGTTAGACGCCAAGAGGCTAGGGAGCAGGATTGAGGTTCACATGAGGAAGGCACGGACGTGTTTTAGGATCCGGTGGATAGGACGCTTACACTCGATTGCGATCCCGAATCCTCTCCCTGACAAATGCTGTTCTAGACGAACTACTCGCCCAGCGCCTTTTAGCCGAATGGGCTTGAGAGTTTTGCTTCTCTGAATCGTCATCACGAACTCCACCTCGCAATTCGGCGGAACGGGCGATGGCGCCTGTAGCAGAACACCGCCTTGACTTATGTTGTTACTCATGGCTTCAAGTTCTAGCCGCTCACCGCCGCCTAATAACTTCAGATGAACGGGATAATCTAGAGGGAAACGAGGGTGCTTTCGTTCTTGATTCCGAATCGAAGCGTCGTTGATTCGAGTCATTCCGTTTCTCACAGCGCGGTATTCACTATGATTTCACGATATGAAACACCGTAACAGTGCACAAAATAGCACAGCCCAAACGGACATGTCAGTCTGAAATACAACATAGCGGGGGATGTCCGGTAGGGCACGTAACCTAAATCGCCCGGCTGGCCGTTGTCCCCATCTGTCAGGATCCGTGGCAAGATTCCGCAGAGTCCCAACCGCGTTACTCACGGACACGCTCCTTGGCTCCGGCCCCCTTGTACTTCTGGCACCTTTGCAAACGCTTTGACCAGGCTCAAGTATAGGAACGGATGCACTCCCCCAAATGCTGGGCCGCTATCAAAACATCCGTACGGTCGACAGGATCGGGCGAAAGTGCCTCCAAATCCCCCTCCGAACAGCGCGAACCAACGCTGGAAAAGGATCGACCGTGAAAAACAACTCCCCTGCGCAGCGTGCTCTCGCATTCGTTCTGTCTCTCGCCGCTTTCATAGTCCTGTGCCAATACCTCTGCCTTGGTCAGAACGTGAGCCCCCAAAACCTTGGTTTCGGCAACGTCGCCGTGAACGTTAGGGCGGCGAAGACCTTGACCATCACAGACGACAGCCAAAGGGATCTAGTTGTCGAAAGCGTGACCGTGAGGGGAACTGCTTTTGCCATAAGCACGCCGGCCATGCCGATGACCTTGACGCCAGGGGGCAGCACGGGCTTTGTCGTGACGTTCACACCGCCAACGAGCGGCACCTTCGACGGCAATATATTAATGACACTCGCAAGACATGACGGTGGAACGGACCGATCTCGCTCTCTCTGGGTATCTCTGTCAGGAACTGGAGCCGGGAGTGGCACGGGCTCCCCGGTACTGCAATCCATCACGGTAAGCCCGACCTCGGCTTCGATTAGCGTAGGTGCAACACAACAATTCACGGCCACCGGCCATTA
>PLHQ01000192.1 GCA_003138975.1 Acidobacteriaceae bacterium
CCTCCGGTGCTGATTCCCAGCTGCGAGGAAGTTACCAATTCCTGTACTTCGGCGCCGGTTTGCGCGCGCAGCGCGGGCGCGGCGTTTCCCGTGTCGGACACGCCCGCTACAAATATCTTTTCGATGTTCAGGTGATAGGTGTCCTGAAAAAAGACGACGGAGGGGTAAACTTCTTCGGCTAACTGCTCGCCCGTGATGGTTACGCCACGCGTATTTTCCAGCGTGCGGAAAAGTCGGAGTTGATCGGCATTGAGGATTGCGATGCTGGTGGTGCGCGCATCCACCTTTACGACCAATGTAGGACGCAGCCCCTCCGCCGCACCAAGCGCTGCCAGCATTGAAGGCAATACCACTCCCGGGCTGAATCCCGCATCGTGGAAAGCCGCTTCGTAATCCTCTACCACACTGGCCAGGGCCACCGCGGCCACCACCCGTACCCCGTCCGTTGTCTTCTGCGCGTGGTAGGACACTCTCGCCTTGTCCACGTCAAATGGCAAAGATTTCTTCAGGCGAAACCGCACCACACCGGCAGCTTCCTCGGAGTCGGAGGGCAAGGTATCAAATTCGAGCAATACGACCCGCACCGCAGCGTCAGGGACCACGGCGATCACATCGTGGGAGCGTGCCCCCACACTGCTCAGCGCCGATTGCACGGCCGTGCTGACCGCGTCGCGCTGGCGCAAGTTGCCTTCCACCAGGTCCGGGATCACGCTGCCCGGCGCCAGTTCGCGAGCAGCGCAGGCTTCCAGACTGCGGCCATCCTCGGCCAGCCGTCCCACCAGAACGCGGTCGGCGGCGATTTCACACGCCAGCTTCGGTCTCGCCGAATTGGATCCAAAACTCATTTCAGGAATTCACTCCCCAAGTCACGCTTCCACAATTCAAACGCCTCCTCACGCCAAATGCAATAGCTGGAAGGGCACCGCGACCCATTGGCCGATCGAGCCTCTCTCAAGGCTCGACCGCCATCAAGATAGGTTAAGTGATTGTCATCCCGAGCAAGCGTTCTTTGCGACGCAATAATCGCGCGTTTAGCCCGCTTCCTTACCGCATGGCCTCGATGAAGGTGACCTTATTGATCTCTTTCAACGTGGTTAGACCGAGCCGAACCTTATCCAGCGCGGACTCGCGCAGAAAACGCATGCCTTCGTCCCGCGCAGCCCGCCGGATTTCCGACGTCGGCTTCTTGGCCAGAATCATCTCGCGGATGCGGTCGCTTAAATCCAGCAATTCGTGAATCGCCGTTCGTCCACGGAACCCAGTGCCCGCGCACTCGATGCATCCCGGCCCTTCATACAACGGCACTTTCGACCACTGCGCCGGATCCAGGCCACTGGCCTCCAGCACGTCCGTCGGGTAATTCACCGGCGTCCGGCAGGATTCGCAGATTAACCGCACCAGCCGTTGCGCCAGAATGCAATTCAACGCCGAAACAAAGTTATAGGGCTCGACGCCCATGTTCAGGAAACGCCCNNGCGATCTGTGCCGTTTCCGTGTCGCGAATTTCGCCGACCATGATCTTGTCAGGGTCGTGGCGCAAGATTGACCGCAAGCCGCGGGCGAACGTTAATCCTTTTTTCTCGTTGACCGGAATCTGCGTGATGCCGCGAAGCTGGTATTCGACCGGGTCTTCGATCGTGATGATCTTGTCTTCGTCGGTCTTGATCTCATTCACTGCAGCGTAGAGCGTCGTCGTTTTNNGTGAGCGTGCGAAACTTCTCGCTCATCGACTCTTTGTCCAGCACGCGCAGCACAGCATCTTCGCCATGAATCGAGGGCATGATCGAAACGCGGAAGTCGATGGCGCGACCGTTGTACTTTACCCGGAAGCGTCCGTCCTGTGGCACGCGGCGTTCGGAAATATCCAGCTCGCTCATCACCTTAATTCGCGAGATGACGGTGGAGTGGTGCTCTTTACCGATGGGCGGCATGGCCTGCGTCAGCACGCCGTCGATGCGGAACTTNNATGGTCAGCGTCTCTTCGGCGCCAGTGTTCTCGTCTTCTCGAATGATCTGGAAGCCTTCGCTGGCCTCTTCCAGAACGCGCTGCGATTGCTCCGTCTTCTTGAGGATGTCGCTGATTTGTTTGAGCGTCGCCACTTTGGTGACGATTCGCTTTTGCAGCAACAAACTGATCTCGTCGATCATCATCAGCTGGCTGGGATCGGCAATGGCAATCGCCAGCTTGCCGTCTGCAGTCTCTTCCAGCGGAACGAAGTTGTAGCGGAACATTAGCTCGGGAGAGAACTTCTTGAACAGCTCATGATGAAGCTGGAAGTCCGTGAGGTCCACAAACTCACAGCGATAGCGCCGCGCCACGTCCTGGGCGCGTTCCAGGTCGGTGATGGCATTGCCAGTCGTGATCACCTGCCCGCCGTTCTCGCCGTGCACGAAAAGTGATTTCTTCTCCGCCATTGCCATTTCTCACATCCCCACGCTCAACCCAACTTCCCCTCAGTGGACTCCCAGAGTAAAGATCGGCAGATACAAGGAGATCAACACTCCGCCCACAAACACCGCCATTACCATCAGAATCAGCGGTTCAATCAGCGCCATGGAAGCATTTAGAGCCGTCTGCACGTCTTCCTCATAAAACTCAGCTACCGAGTTCAACATCGCCGGTAGTGCTCCCGTGGATTCGCCAACCTCGAGCATCTCCACCGCGAGGTCCGGAAAAATATTCTGTTCCTCCAGGCTGCTGGCGAGCCCCTGCCCTTCGCGAACTCTCGTGCTCGCCCGCATCACACCCTTCAGGATGCGCCGGCTGCTCATCGAAGTGCCCGCCGTCTCCATGGACGGTACCAGCGGCAGGCCTCCCTGCAGCAGCGTCGCGAGCATTCGCGAAAAAGTTGCCACTTGATGCTTCAGCCGGATATCGCCCAGTAGCGGCAAGCTCAGTACGAACCGGTCGATCTGATCGGCTCCTCGATCCGTCTTTCGCCACTGCCAGAACAGAAAGACCGCCAGCACCGCTCCGACGATAAAAAAGGGAAAATATTTCTGCGCCGCCTGCCCAACACCCAGCATGAACAGCGTAATGGCCGGAAGTTTCGCGTCCAGGCTATTGAACAGCTCCGCAAACTTCGGCACGACGTAGGTGAACAAAAACATCACCATGATCGTGACCACGGTTACCAGCAGGGTGGGATAAATCAGTGACACGAACAGCTTCTTGCGAAACGTCATCGCCAGCCGCTGAAAACTGATGTACCGGGTCAGCACCTCATCAATGGCTCCGCTCTTTTCTCCCGCCATCAGCGTGGTGGTGTAAATCTTTGGGACCATGGCATGCGCGGCGAAGGCGTCGGAAAGCAGTTCCCCGCCTTTTACCCGCTCCCGCACATTCTCCAGAATCTGCTGCAGATGGCCATCTTTTTGCCGCTTGATCAACAGGTCCAGCGAGTTCAGTATCGGTAATCCGGCCTTGATCAGCGTCAGAAACTGCTGGTTAAATACCAGAAAAGTACTTTGCTTCAGTTTGCGCCGCCGGCGCAGCGAAAATCCGCCGGAAAAGATTCCCTGCGGCTTCACCCAGTAAACCAGATACCCTTGCGAGGCAAAGCGGTCGCGTACCTCCGCCACCGAGTAGCCCTGCTCCACCTGCTGGAGCAGGCGGCCCCGTTCGTCCGCGACTTTTACAACAAACTCCGCCATGTACCGGTTCTTTTCGCTTTCCGACCCGCCCCAACCCTACGGGCCCAGTCTAACATCGCGGCTTACCATCTCAACTGCTGATCCAACCCACTCCCAGTGTTGTTAGTATCGCAAGTAACCCCTGTCCCAGCAACATGCCAGATGCGGCGCTCCTGTTAATCCTTCAATTGCCTTCCAATTCGCCCTCAACTACCTCCGTCCCCGCCGGAGGAGTGAAGTCAAACCTTGCGGCTGGAATCTCGACATTCTCTTTCGGATCGCTGAGGCGATACTCGGTCGTCGATCCATCGACCTCGTCGATCACAATTCGCGCAATCTGATGATCGGGGGTGATCTCCAGCAGGATTTCGCTGACCCGGTCTGCCATAGCCTGCGGTACTCCCCGCAAAACTACGTCTCCAGCAGCCAAAGGCGTGACATCCGGAGCTAGAGACAACCCCTGCAACTCCTTTTCCAGCTTGCTNNAAGAGCTTCTCCCTGGGAGAACGGTATTCCCACCGCATCTTGCCAGGTTTTTTCATCCCACCCTTCGCCAGCCAAACCGTCCCCGACTCCGTCCGTTCCATCCCCGACCCCCGATAAACCTCCGTAAACTCGGCCTGCAAAGTACGCAACTGGTTGTAGTGCTCATCCACTCCTTGCGCGATGGAATGGACATCACCAGCCACAGCTCCAATGGTCAGGGGTAAGGCAACCAGTAGCACCACTGCAGAAAATCTGATCATTTACTACGATTCTACCCCCCGAGGTTCTAGGCCGGGCCTTGAAACGCACTGGACGTCTTTGCAGGAACATTCACAGACAAAAACGGAAGATGGAGACGACGTGGAAGAGCGGCGCTGAGCGCCCAAGCAGATTGCTGACAGATTCTGATTTTGGGTGGCGCAGCGCTTCGGCGCTGCGTCAAAAGGCTATCCATAAATAACATTGCAATCCGAACCACTTCGGAGCCCGTGAAACCGGCGAGAATGAGCGAGGAATCCGCGGGTCTGGCTGACCGTGCTAATCCCGACTCCCCAGCAAGACTATTCCCATATCCTCAGTCTCTGGACCGGCAGCGTTCCCGGAATCCTTGCGCATCGCCGCAACCATTGCGACAAATCCCTCCTGCTGCTTCGCGGACGAAATGACGGCACCGAGCCTCTCGAATACGGCGAATGCGTGTAGCACTTCCTTGGAACCGTAAACGCAAATCCTACCTTTTGCGTCAGCCGCCGCTGCGAGATCGCGCTCCTGTGAACCCTACAGTTCGTTTAGGTGCGCCGGTTAGGTGCGCCAGTCCGCTTATAGACTTTAGATAATCCAAGTAGGCCTGAGTCCTCAGTTCCCGCTGATGCCGCTGGTTGTCAAGGTAGCGCGTGAAGACATACTGAAATGACGNNTTCTTCCTGGCACCGTGCCGGATGTGCAGCACTTCAACCACTTTCTGCCTCTCCAGAACGCGGTAGATCACACGATAGACGTGATGCTTGCGACCGTAGAGCAGGTGTCTGACAGTCTTTATTCTCGGGCGTTACCGGACACCGATTGGGGTGCTCTTCCAAGCTGAGAATTTGCTTCCTCAACCCCTTGTACCATTTTCGCGCGGCGTCGGAGCCTGTGGCGTTGATCTCGTTATACAGATGCTCAAGGTCGCGCTCTGCGCGGGAAGTGGTGTTAACGAGGTATGCCATGCCGGGATTCGAAGTCGTCAAAGAACTCCCTCGCCGGCCGGACCCTCCGTTTTCTCGAGTCCTCCAAGCCTTGCCGGATCCCCTCCTCAGCCCCGGCGAGGGCAGCCGCATCCAGCAAGCGCTGATACGCTTCGGCATCCTGCACCACAGCCGCCGCCTTCCCCTTTACCGTCAGCACCACCGGTCGCTTGCTTTTCCTGAGCAGTTTCATAAAGTCGCCGGAACGCCGCCGGAAAGTCGTTAGCGATTGAATATCCTTCGTAATGTCAAGCACGCCTCATGCTCCCGCCAACGCACCTTTTAAGGTGCTCACAGTATGATGCATCGCGCTAAATTGCATTAACTTCG
>PLHQ01000197.1 GCA_003138975.1 Acidobacteriaceae bacterium
ATGATCTGCCCGCGCTGGGTTGCTGTCAAAGCCCAACCGATTGCGGTAGAAGATGTGGTTGCGTACCTGATGGCCGCGCTGGTGTTGCCGGTGAAACAGTGCGGAGTTTTCGAAATCGGGGGCACCGACCAAGTCAGCTACGGCCAGATCATGCAGGAGTATGCCCGGCAGTGCGGCCTCCACCGATGGATGATCCCGGTTCCGATCTTGACGCCTCACCTCTCAAGTTTGTGGTTGGGCTTAATCACGCCTGTTTATGCCCGTGTTGGCCGCAAACTCATCGATAGTATGCGCAACCCAACTCTGGTGCACGACACCTCCGCTTTGACCGCCTTTGACATCAAGCCGAAAGGTTTGCGGGAGGCGATAGAGAGAGCTCTTCACCATGAAGACCAGGAATTTGCCCAGACTAGTTGGTGCGACGCTCTTTCCTCGGCGGGAAAGCCGCAGTCATGGGGTGGCACAAAGTTTGGCACCAGGCTCGTCGATTCTCGAACTGTGCAAGTATCGGTTCCCCCAGCTTCAGCTTTTGCTCCGATTCGACGCATCGGAGGTTTGAATGGTTGGTACTTTGCCAATGTGTTTTGGTGGTTTCGAGGCGCAGCGGATCTCCTAGTTGGCGGCGTAGGACTGCGCCGGGGCCGTCGTGATCCGCACGCGCTTTCCGTGGGCGATGCTCTGGATTTCTGGCGAGTGGAGACCTTTGTGCCTGATCACGAACTCGGTCTGGTCGCTGAAATGAAAGTGCCGGGCCGCGCCTGGCTGGAGTTCGAAGTGGAACCGAATAGCCGCGGCTCCGTCATTCGGCAGACCGCTATTTTTGATCCTGCCGGATTGGCGGGGCTCCTCTATTGGTACATGCTTTACCCTGTGCATCGCTGGATTTTCAGCGGCATGCTCACCGAGATTGCTGCTGTCGCAGGGCGGAGGACAAGTATTTCCTCACTTGGGGCATGACAGTCAGTTTCCACAGAGTCACCTCATAGAATTAACACCCGGGCCGTGAAGGTCACCCACAGAAGCGGTGGTTCGCGACCCGATTCGAGCCATCGATACAAGTCCCAGTTTGTCGGCCAACAGGAAACGGGCTTGGAGGAGATCAATGACGATCTCCGCGAAGCCGACTTCTGGCCCGAATGCTTCCGAGTCGCCCGTTAGTCAGGACTTATGCAACGATCTTCGCGCTATACTCTGCGTTCTGCTAATCAGGAATTAGCACCCAGGCTGCGCACCCGGCATCTAAGTTTTGAATCCTGGCGTTGATATCGGACGCAAAATAGCTTGGTGGTGTAACCATGATTGTACCTTCTGATCTTCGGATGACGAGAATGCCGCTCAACAACGGAGCCGGCCACATGCCCGCACTCGGCTTTGGCACCCTGATTCCCGACCCGGCCCTGACGAGAACTGCAACCAGAGACGCACTGGACGCCGGATTTCGACACTTCGATTGCGCGGAACGATACCGGAACGAGCGCGAGGTAGGCGACGCGTTACAGGCAGGACTTGCCGCTAATGGGATTGCGCACGAAAACCTTTTCGTCACCACAAAGTTGTGGAACTCCAATCATCGGCCCGAACGCGTCGAACCGGCTTTCGAGGCGAGTCTCGACAGACCCGGACTCAAGTATCTGGATCTCTACCTCATTCACACTCCGTATGCATTTCAGCCGGGCGATGAGCAGGACCCGCGGGATCAAAACGGCAATGTCCTCTATGACAACGGAGTGACTTTGCTCGACGCCTGGAGAGCCATGGAAAGTCTCATGGACCACGGCAGGTGCCGGGCCATCGGACTGTCGGACATCAGCTTGAATGAATTGTTGCCCATCTACGAGTCTGCAAGAATCAAGCCAGCCGTGGTCCAGGTCGAATCACATCCGTATCTGCCGGAAACGGAGCTTCTGGAATTCTGCAAAGATAAAGAGCATTGTGTTCTTGGCTTTCGCGCCATTGGGTCAGGGAATGAAGCCGGGGCTGCTCGAAGATCCTGTCATTTCGGCAATCGCCGCACGAGTTGGAAAGACGCCGGCACAGGTGCTGCTGGCATGGGCGGTGCAGCGCGGCACGGCTTTGCTTACAACACCCAAATCCGCGGCTCGCGCCAGAGAGAATTTTGACATCTCTGCCCTTCCGGAAGACGCGTTGAACAAAATCAATCGCATTCAGACCAGGCAGAGGCTCAATGAAGTGGTGAAAACAGGCGTCCCTGGTTTCATCGCACAAGGCAGTTGAGTATGGCAGACAAACAACAACTGGAGCAGCCCATGGAAGACGAACAAATACGTGAAGCCCTGAATGCGCACTGGCACGCGTCGGCAGTCGGCGACGCAAACGCGGAACACGATATTTACGATGACGACGCCATTTGTGACTATCCCCAGTCAGGCGAGCGAATCCTCGGGCGGAGCAATTTGCAGGCCTTGCGGAGTCATCATCCCGGCAAGCCGTCCGGCTTCGAGGTCAAGCGGATTCTCGGAAACGGTGATCTGTGGATCACGGAATATACCATCACGTACCAGGGGCGACTGGCATACACAGTGAGTATTATGGAGTTCCGCAACGGCAAGGTCGTCCACGAAACACAGTATTTCGGGGATCCCTTCGAAGCGCCAGCCTGGCGGAGGCAATGGGTTCAGCAGATCGCGTAACACCACACTGAGGGTGAGGAAATTTGCTTGCCGGATAGCCGACCATTGACGTCAGGCAGTGAGACTTCCCCTATTGGTCGAGCCTTCCGAAACCGCATGATTCAGATAGGGCTGTTACGTTCTGCCTCCGGAGAACGCATGTGCGTGAGGTGGCCGGACGCTTTGTTCAAATCACGATAGGTCCTGATTAACATGCTTCCGTCGAAGTGATCCAGTTGACCATCCGATTCGAGGAGATAGCAACCGGATCGTCGGCCACTCGGAAACGATCCAGAAACGGGCTTCGCGGAGATCGGCAGATCGAACAGCACTCCGTGGCACGACATTTCCCGCAAGCCGACTTCAGGCCCGGAATAATTTCCGGCTTGCATGACGTGCCCACAATTTGCCACAGGGCAGTTCTTCAGCCGTTGCTGGTTGCCGCACTTTGTTCCGAATCGAACCTTGTTGTCCCGCCACTCCCCACTCCGCGGCAAAATGGGACCGGTGACGTTGACTCTCTCCATCCCAGCCATGTAGGATTCGGCGCACACTACTGTTCGGAGCGCTCCCATTGAGCACGAATTCACTTTTGCAAATGCTCGCCGTGTCAATCGTATTGCAACCGCTCACTCTCAATGCGCAAGAAGCCGCTCTCAATGCGGCGACTGGTACCCCGAGAATAGCTCGTCCTTCCGACCAAGTGCTAGTCGTGCGCGGTGCCAAGATCTATCCCATCAGCGGCCCGCCTATTGAAAACGGCGTGGTTATCGTGCGCGCCGGGAAAATCGAAGCCGTGGGCGCCGCCGGCAGCATCACTGCCCCCACGGACGCTCGAGTCATCGACGCTACGGGTAAAGTGTTGATGCCCGGAATTGTCGATACGCATTCGCACATCGGCATTATTGGCAATCCGCCAGTCGCCGCCAACGTAGATGCCAACGAAGGCTCGGGTCCGGTGCAACCGCAGTTACGTGCGATCGATGCCATCAATCCCTCGGCAGCCGGCGTTCGCATTGCTAACGCTGGCGGTATCACTACCGCAAATATCATGCCCGGGAGCGGCAATGTCATCGGGGGTCAGACTGCTTATGTCAAGTTGCGCGGCCAGACTATAGAAGAGATGCTGATTCCCGGCACGATTGGTGGCATGAAGATGGCCAACGGCGAGAACCCCAAGCACTATGGCCGTCGCGATCAGGCTCCCATGACGCGTATGGAGGTGGCCGCGCTGGCCCGGCGCGAATACACCAAGGCCCAGGAATACAAGCGCAAGTGGGACGACTACAACAAGGCAGTCGCTGCAGGTAGCAAGGATGCCAAAGCGCCGGAACGCGATCTCGGGTTGGAGGCGCTGGTCCAGGTGCTTGACGGCAAGCGCATCGTGCAGCATCACACGCATCGCGCTGACGACATCATGACCGTGGTCCGCATCGCCGATGAGTTTCACTATCGCGTCGTGATTCATCATGGAAGCGAGGCTTACCTGGTGGCCGAAGAATTGGCTAAGCGCCACATTCCGGTGACGCTGACCATTGTCGATTCGCCTGGCGGCAAGCTGGAAGCGATGAATGTGAACGAGCACGCGGCAGCTATTCTCGAGAAGGCCGGAGTGAAGGTCGCCATCAACACCGACGACGACATCAACAGTTCACGTTTCATACTCCGTGAAGCCGCACTCGCCGTGCGCGGAGGCATGAGCGAGCAAGGTGCTTTGCGGGCACTCACCATTAATGGGGCCGAGATGCTCGACCTCGGCGATCGGGTCGGAACCTTGGAGAAAGGCAAAGATGCTGACTTTGTCATCTTGTCCGGTCCTCCTTTCGGCGTCTACACGAAAGTGCTCGAAACCTGGATTGAGGGCGAGAAAGTTTTCGACCGCCGCAATCCGGCTGATCTGCGCTATGCGACCGGCGGCTATGATGTTGCGGGACGCTATCCCAAGTTCGACGCAGCCACAGTCGGAGGTGCTCAATGACTCGACCCTCGCTACGCTGCGTCCTACTCTCTGTGGTAGTCCTTGCAAGTTCCCATACTGTCTTGGCACAGAAAATTGCCGTCGTGGCTGACAAGCTCTACACAATCACTAGCGAGGCACAGGGACAACCCGGTGTCATTCTCATCGAGAATGGCAAAATCACTGCTGTTCATATGGGCAGCAACGTGCCCGCAGGTTACACTGTGATGCATGCCGTCTATGTGACACCAGGTCTGATCGATGCCAAGACGACTGCGGGCATTTCGGGCGCCTACAACATTCCCGCCGACCAGGACCAAGACGAGCAGAGCGAACCCAACACGGCCGATGTTCGCGCTCTCGACAGCTTCAACCCGCGCGAGATGCTGCTCGAATACATCAACACGTACGGCATTACGACCATTCAGGCTGCGCCCGGGATCACCAATCCAATCGCCGGGCAGGCCGGCATCTTCAAGACGGTTGGTCCTAAAACCGTCGGCCCCACTGTCGACCAGCTTGCGGTGAAGCCAGTTTCGGCCATTGTCTTCAATCTTGGCGAGTCGCCCAAGGAGTTTTACGGCAAGAAAGACAAAGCCCCGACCACGCGGATGATGACCGCGGCTATCATCCGCGAAGGCTTGCTCAATGCGCAGGCCTATCAAAAGAAGTGGGCCGACTGGAATGCAAGCGAAAAGAAAGACCCTACGAAGCAGCCTTCCCGCGACCTGAAGTTGGAAGCCATTAGTCTGGCACTGCGTGGCGATGTACCGGCCATATTCAACGCATATCGTGCCGATGACATCGACACTGCGATCCGCTTGGCCCAGGAATTCAAGCTCAAGCTCATTCTCAGCAGTGTCACCGAAGGATATCTCGAGACGCAGGTCATCAAGCAGTCCGGCGCAGCCGCATTGGTGGGTCCTACGCTCCAACGGCTTGAGTCGATAGAGACCAGCAATGCTTCTTTGGAAGATGCAGCCATTCTGGCGCAAGCCGGGATTGCCGTCGCGCTGATGACCGGGTTTGAAAACTACGTGCCCAAGAATCGCGTTCTGCTGTTCGAGGCCGGAGTGGCTGCTGGCAATGGCCTAGGCTTCGAAGGCGCACTGCGCGCTTCGACGATTGATGCGGCAGAGATTCTTGGCATCGCCGATCGTGTGGGCTCGCTCGAAGCCGGCAAAGATGCAGACGTCGTACTCTATGATGGCGACCCTTTCGAATACACCAGCCACGTCACCGCTGTTGTGGTCAATGGCAAGCTGAGCTACCAGCGCGAATAGCCTCCTCACGGCGGTACAAACCAGAGAGGGTGTGGACGCCGATTCAGGCGGAGAAGCCCACTGGCGCTCCAGATAGATGTCGCAACGGCTCCTCGCTGACACCATCCGTCGCCCAAATCTCTTAATGAATTCATGCCCTGCCGGAACACTAGGGGCTTCCTCGTTGCAACTGACGCACTGACGGTGAGACGAGGCCACCCAGCCCGGCGAGGATGCAGGCGAGGCCAGAGATAGCGATTACCAGCGGCGCCGCCGCTACCACCAGCGAATGCCGCGCGCCGAAGATCTGGCCGCGTATCTCGGCCGGGACGAGCCGCTGCAGCAGGGTGGTTTCCATCGGCGTATAGGGCGCCCAGGATGCCCCAGCCGTGGTTGCTGGCGAGAGCGCTCCGGCCAGCCAATGCCAGCACGAAGACGTACCAGAGCTGCAACGATCCCAGGGCGTAGAGCGTGGGAATCGCCGCGATGAGTGCCGCTCGGGCGAGGTTGTCGAAGCCCATCACCAGCCGCGGCTGGTGGCGATCCAGCAGACGCCCGAGGATCGCCCCGGTGACGACGCCGGGGAGGTCGAAGCAGAGGGATGACGAGGCCCACCGCCGGACCAGAGCCGGTCAACTGCAACACGAACCAGAGCAAGACGATGATGGTGAACTGGTCCCCGAGATACAAGATGCTCAGCCCCAGCCAAAGCCGCTGGAACGCGGGATGGCGCAACGGGGCGCCAACAGCAGTCGTTTTCATCACTTTTTACTTTTATGTACTTTCGCTCGAGTACCCGCAGGCGCTTTCCTCTTTAATTTGATCTGATTGTAATCAACCGCGGCACGGACGAGATTTTTTAGAGCACGCTCATTAATCTTATCGCCCTCGAAAATATCGATCGCTCGCCAGGCGTTGCCTTGGAGGCCCGCGTTGAAGAGCTTGTCAGGATCTGGGAGCCTCGCCCCGTGGGAAAAGGTGAGCTTCACCTTATCTTTGTGGGCATTGGCGACCGCGATTATTCCGTCGTGAGACCACACTGGGCTTCCCATCCACTTCCATTCCTCGATTATCTCCCGATCGGCCTCAAGGATGCTCTTGCGGACGCTGGCGAACGTTTTGCCACGCCAGTCTGTGAGTTCTGCGATCAGCTCGTCAATACGTTCCGATGGATTCATTGGATCTTTATGCCTCGAATTCTTGTCCCGTTTTCATGCGAGTAGTTTTATTGGTTAACCGTTAGGGGAAAGGGTAAAATTTGAGTCTCTCTATCAGCGATTCGCCGCAGCGTCTTGATAGGCTGATCTCTTCGAAATAAGTCGTCGAAGGACATGGCCTTTCCACATCCAAAATCCCGAAAGGAGCATTACAGGAACGACGACAAACCGAACACGGGCGGCGTACTTTGGAATTTCTTCAAACGGACTATAAATATACCCGAGTATCGGAATGCTAAAGATGATGTGGATCCAGCGAAGAATCGAACGTTTGGTGGCCTCTTTCATGATTAGTTTGTCCTCCATTTATCGGCGATACCACGTCATTTACTCTGGCCTAGCTTTGAATTGTACCGGCAGATTTCAGTCTATCCGCGCCAAGACCTGCTTCCAGGGCCGCAAAGAACCCCCGCCACCCGTAGTTGGCGCCCTGGTAGGCCTGCTGCTGACCCGGCCGGAAGCCCGACTGCTCCATGCGCGGTGGGTCCCCGTGCTCGAAGGGGTGAGAGTCCAAGTGACGACACTCTTGAGACCATAGGCCATCCACGTGTAAGACATGAGTTTGTTCTCGCGCTCACCGCGCACTTCGATGTTGCCGAACGGAGAGCCCATGCGCGCTTCATCCACCACGATTCATGACTTTTGAGCCGCCTGAGGCGGCCGGTTGGGCGTTTCAATACCGAACTGCTTGGCGTACTCCGCGTTCAGCCGCTGCCAGCCGCCGAACTTCCTGGCCTCACCACCGGCGATGCGGCCGATGGGAGTTCCGCTGAGAAGATGATCCAGCACATCGAAACAAATGTGCCACCCGGCAGCACCCATTGCGATGAAGCGGCGACCGATGTTGGTCCACAGCGTCAGGCGCGTGCCGCCACCAAAGGCTTCGAGTTCCCACCGCATATCGTGGTCACCCCAGTTGTACTCAAGCACCTTGGAAGCGTCGGCTCGCGTCACTCTTGTTTCGGTAACGTACGGCGTGGGCGCTGCCACCGTGGTGAGCTTCACCGTGGTTCCAGCCGTACCCAGGCTCCCATCGGCGTCGAAGGGCGCCCACTCGCGCAGATGCGCCGGGTCGGTAAGCGCCTGCCAGACTTTTTCCGGCGAGTGGCGCAGTTCTCTGATGAGAATGAGCGTCCACTTCTCTCCGTTTTTTCGTACCTGCGCCCCGCTGGCCGGACCCGGTGTGTACTGTTCGCAATCGGTCACGTTCGTCTCCTTAGTGTGAATAGCGTGCCAGCTGGGCGAGCTGAATGAGGTTGCCGCAGGTGTCGTTCAGCATCGCAATGGTCGAGCCGGTCACCTCGGTGGGCGGCATCGTGAACTCGGCGCCGCCGGCCTTGATCCGCTCGTAGTCGCCCTTGACGTCGTCGGTGTAGAACATGGCCGCGGGCTGGCCCTGTTGAAAAATCGCCTGCTGATACGCTTTGGCGGCGGGGTTGTTGTTCAGCGCCAGCTGCAGCTCAGTGCCGTCCGGCTCTTCGGGCGAGGCCACGGTCAGCCAGCGATATGGGCCCTGACTGAAATCGGTCTTCTTGGCAAAGCCCAGTACCTCCGTATAGAAGCGCAGGGCCTTGTTCTGGTCGTCCACGTATACGCTGGTCACTTTGATTTTCATTTCGTTTCTCCTTTGTCACGTTCGCGGTTTGGGCCGCGTCGTCTTCTCCTTAGTTTTCCTTTTCGTTGGTGGGGATTGATCCATGCGGTCGAGGTGGCGTTCGAGTGCATCTACGTGAACGGACCAGAACCGGCGGAACTGAGCCAGCCAGGCATCCACCTCCTGAAATGGCGCAGGTCTCAGCCGGTAGAGACGGCGCTGTGCGTCCACCGTGGATTCCACGAAACCGGCCTCGCGCAGCACCCGCAGGTGCTTTGACACGGTCGGCTGCGGCATACGAAGCTGACGCTCGATCTCTCCCACCGACTGTTGTGACGAGACCAGGAGGCTCAATATCGCGCGGCGGTTCGGCTCCGCAATGATTTCGAACACAGATTCCATTCGCTTGATATACCCCACAGAGCATATACGTGTCAAGGTATATTTAGGCAGGGGGCCCAGGCATCCGCTCCGAGCACCACGCCAACCCTGCGCAGAACGCACACGTGCACAACTAGGCGCCAGCTGCAGAACAACACTGTCGTGGTCTTAGTTTCGTAACAGGTTGGCAGGCGACACTTTAGTCCGTGCGTGGCGTCGCGCCGGCGAGCGCGAGAATCGCTCCGGCAAACAGTAGCGTGTCCGCAAAGTAGTTGATCCCTTCAACCTTGACCGCGGTGCCCGGGTCGGACATCTGCACGATCAGGATCGGCCCATAGATGAACAATACAAGCAGCACAATCCAGGTACCGAGATAAGTTGCCGCGATCCGGGTCTTCCTGTTCAGCAGAATGCTTGCCCCCGCAACCAGAAGAATTGCGCCTGTCAGATAGCCAATGAGCAGGTGCCCCGGAATCCACGCAGGCGTCAGTTTTTCGAGCGGCACTCCGGGGCATCCCGCCGGGTGCAGAAAATGCTCAAGACTAAAAAATATAGCGGCGATCGCGATCAACACGCGGCCCACGTTAATGAGCGTGCTTTTCTCTTGCCCGCGCATCGTGTTTGCCGCAAGAATCCAGGCTCCACCCGCGAATGACATTTCGCGGATGACGATCACCCATGCAAACCTGTCTTTGGGGTTGGCGAGAACTCGCGGGATATGCACCATCGCCACAAAAAGAAACATCATGATCCCGAAGAGCAAGCCGGACCAGCGCACCTGAATTTTTGTGGCAATGCTCAAGGACGCGGACAGCAACGCAAAGCCGACGAAATAGGCCCAAAACAAACGCCATGGCATGTACGAGGGCACGGCGAGCATGATGAATCTTGCGCCCGAGAGATGCTCCGCGCCGAAGACCGCCAAGGGGATGGCGAAACATAAATTGCTCAGGACTACGATCTTGTCCAGGCCGCCGGCTCGCGGGATATCGGTCTTCGCAGCCCACAGCGCAACAAGGAAAAGTAGGATGCCGGCGCTGCACATCGAAACCGCCGTCCGAGAGATCTCCAAAAATGCGGCGAAAATGGTTGTGTGCATGTGAATGCCAATCGTAAGCTCGTATGCTTTATCTGGGGCACGTTTTCCCGGGTCAATACAGCTTCAAAGTGTACAACGAAGAGTAGGTGAGGCCATTTTCTTACGAAGCTGGCAGACGCCCGGCCTGGCCCTGGGCTACTTTGTTGTCCAACTATTTACCTCAGGATGTGTACCGCAATGGCTGGATTGGCTGGACCAGAACCTGAAGTGGCCGCTAGCTCCCGGATTGTCGGCAAACAGGAAGAAATCGATCGAGCTACAGCTTCAAGGGGTCATCTCGGCGGGACATGGCGCACTGTCTTTACCGTCAGACGATCAGAACTTGCAAGATGGGTAGAACACGAACAACTGACCGGCCACTCAGAATTGGCTTGCGAATTATCAAGGCGAATCTCTTTACTTCCTCGCGTCGAACACCCTTATCTCAGAGGCGCTCGGTTGCCGCTGCGATGAAAGGTACGCAATTCACTCTCCAGAGCGATCGCGAGCTCTCGAACCCCTCGTTCGATCTCCTTCGCGTTCACCGCGGCAAATCCCAGTTGCAGTCCTTCGTGCGCCATTCTGCCGTGGCTGTAACGGCTCAGCGGAGTGACCTCCACTTCCCGGTTGGCGGCCGCAGCCGCTACCGATTCACCGCCTAGCCCGGTGCACAACCAACCCGCAGTCTGCAACCCGGCCTCCACGCCTGAAATCTCCAGCAGCCCAGCGAGACTCTGCCCAGCGCATTCCAGGAGAACCGAGAGTCGTTCCGCGTACACCTCTCGCATACGGCGGAGATGTCGCCCGAAGTGTCCTTCGGTGATGAAATCGCAGAGCACCGCCTGTTCAAGCAGTGCCGCGTGGCGGCTCGTCACCGAGAGTGTCGCGGATACGTAATCGACCAGATCGGACGGGACCACCAAGTATCCTAGCCTCAGCGACGGGAAGAGAACTTTGCTGAAGCTTCCCGTGAATAGCACCAGCCCGTGGCGATCGAGTCCCTGCAGCGCTGGCACTGGCCGTCCCGAGTAGCGATACTCGCTGTCGTAGTCGTCTTCGAGGATCAGCGCGCCTGACTTCCCAGCCCATTCCAGCAACCGCAGACGTCGGGCGAGACTCATCGTGACTCCGACCGGAAACTGGTGTCCGGGAGTGACGTAGACCAATCGCGCTCCGCGCATGCTCGCATCCTGCACCTGCATGCCCTCGTCATCCAGGCGTATGGCAGAGACCTTCGCGCCCCCGGCTTTGAATGCGATCGCCGCGCCCGGATACCCTGGATTCTCCATGCACACTCGATCTCCGGGATTTAGAAAGAGCCGTACTGCCAGATCGAGCGCTTCCTGCACACCGGAGATGATCGCAACCTGCTCGGGGACGCACTTCACTCCGCGTGAAGTGCTCAGGTAGCTGGCCACGGCTTGGCGCAGTGGCGGATATCCCATAGGACCGCAGCCCAGCAGAAGATTCGTCGAGACACGCCTTAAGCGTCGAGCCGCAACCTTCGCCCATAAAGTCGTCGGAAACAAATCCAACGCTGGTATGTTGGCCCGGAAAGCACGGCTGGGGCGGACTTCAAGATTCGGAAACAGATGCACCCGTCCTGCGTAGTCGGAGACTTTGCTTCGCCGTTTGCGTTGAGCCGGCAGACCCGGCCCGTCCTCTCGTGGGACCTGGAGCAATTCGTCGGGCAAGATTTTGCTCACATACGTTCCCGATCCCACGCTGCCGTCCACGTAGCCCTCGGACTTGAGCTGCTCGAAAACGTTGACGATCGTTCCCCGCGCGAGTCCGTATTGGCGGGCTAGATCGCGTGTCGCCGGAAGCCGCGCCCCCGGACGCAGGCGGCCCTCCAGAATCTCGGCACGCAAGGCTCCATTCAGCCAGCGGTTGGCGGAGATTCCCGAATCCCGCAGCGGAAGCACCAGCTCGAAGACAGTCGCTCGCTTCACCATGATAATGGTACATAGCATATACCATAAATGGATCTTGTTAGTGATCCACTATCAGCTTAGGGTTAAACCCTGAGGATCCAACCATGAGTGCTTCCAGAATGCGCGTTGGAGTCGCGGTGATTCTGTATGCTGCGGTGCTGGGAAGTCCGCTGGCATGGACTCAGGGTCCCACCCCTACGAAGCACCCTGAGACCAAAGAACGGGCGCGCGTCGCGCTGTCTCACGCGTTGCCTAAGTTGAATGGTGAACACCTGAAGGCCACTGTGGTTGAGGTCCATTACGGACCCGGCGAGTCCTCGCCGCCGCACAGTCATCCTTGCGCCGTCATCGGTCACGTTGTCGAAGGAGCGCTCCGCACGCAGGTGAAAGGCGAACCCGAAGCGATCTACAAGGCGGGCGAAAGCTTTTACGAAGCGCCCAATGGCGTTCACGTCGTTTCCGCAAATGCCAGCCAGACTGAGGCGGCAACGTTCATTGCGTATTTCGTCTGCGATCACGACACGCCACTCAGCAGCGATGTGCCGGAAATCGCAACGCCAGGAGGAAAGTAATCATGGACAAGGCACAGCCAGTCGCGTCAGAGACTTCACATCGATGGGCAACGACAACATCGGGCACGCTCAACTGGGAGCGGTTGGGTGTCCTATACGCGCGCATCGCACTCGGAGCCGCTTTTCTTTCGGGAATCGCCTCACGGTTCGGCCTTTACGGCAAGAATGTTGGTTACGGAAACTTCGCCAACTTCGTGAAATATACGGCGGAAGTGAACTCGTTCATGCCTGCCTTCACCATCCCATTTCTGGCTTGGTCGGCCACGGCTGCCGAATTGGTCTTGGGAATTGCCTTGATTCTCGGCGTGTGGCCGCGCTGGGTAACCCTCGGAAGCGCAGTGCTTCTGGCGCTCTTCGGCATCACCATGGCCATCTCTTTCGGGATCAAGTCTCCGCTGGACTATTCGGTGTTCTCTGCGTCGGCCGCGGCCGTGTTACTTGCTCTGTTCGAGGGCCCGCCAACACGGACATGAGTCGCGAACTCCGTCGTCCAACTGCTTTTGTTGTTCAATTTTCTAGGAGGATTTATGGAAGCTCGTTTCAGCTATGACAAAGCCGCCCCAGGTGTCTACAAAGCCATGATCGGCGTCGAGCAATACCTGGAAAACTGTGGACTGGAAGAGTCTCTGCTCCATCTGATCAGGCTGCGTGCCTCCCAGATCAACGGCTGCGCGTACTGTCTGGATATGCATTGGAAGGATCTGCGCGCAATCGGAGAACAGGAGCAGCGGCTGTACTCGTTGGACGCGTGGCGAGAATGCCCTTACTATACCGAACGCGAACGCGCCGCTCTGGCTTGGACGGAGGCCGTCACGCTCATCACCGACGGGCATGTGCCCGACACCGTGTATGAAGAAGCGCACGCGCACTTCAGCGAAAAAGAATTGGCGGACCTGACTCTCGCCGTGACCGCCATCAACGCGTGGAACCGCCTGTCAATTGCGTCCCGTACATTCCCGGGAACTTACCGTCCTGCCAAAACCTACCCACTGGAAAAAGGAGCGTAGGCGCGAGCAGGAAATCCATTCGCAGTTTGGGCCGCGCAGATCTCTCTCAGGGCGATTGTGAGATGATCCGCGACCTTTATCAGAGGAGGCAGCATGCAAAGTGCAGTTCGGATCGTATCGGTAGCGCTCGTCGGGATGGTCGTATCGATGGGGTCGAACTTTGCCGCGTCGAGCGCGGACGGCCGAAGCGAGATCCTCAAGGCGCGTGAAGCGGTCTGGCGCGCCTGGTTTGCCAATGACACAAAGACCNNAATGGAAGACCCAGGCCGAAGTGTTTCAATCGGCCGCTGACTTCCAAAAGGAAGGTGGAAAGCTGATTCGACTTGAGTTCCCACGCAGCGAGATTCAGCGCTTCGGGGATGTCGTAATTATTTGGAGCAAATATCTCGTGGAAACGGAAACGAACGGCAAACGATCGCTGACTTCCGGCAGGGTCACGGAGGTGTTCGTGCGGCGCCACGGACAATGGACCAATCCCGGCTGGCACACTGATTCGACAACATGAACGCAACGCGCATTCTTCCAGAAATTTGAAACGAAGGAGAACAACTATGACTGAAAACAACGTCACTTCTGCGGTCTCCTACTACAAAGCAATGGCCGACAAAGACCTCAATGGTATGGCGCGGCGCTTGCACCCTGACGTTCGGCTTGTCACGCCGATGGAGGAACTGACTGGGAAGGAGACGGTTCTGGAAGCCGCCAAGCGCCTCCTACCCCTCATCAATAGCATTAAAGTGCACGCGAAGTTCGGTTCTGAAGACCAAGCGATGTTGACTTATGATATGGGCTTTGCAGAGTCAATCGGGGTTTGCCGCGCGGCAGCCTTGATGACGTTCAAAGACGGCCTGATCGTGCGCAATCAGATCTTCTTTGATGCCCGGCCTTTCGACAAGAAATAGAGAAAAGGCTGCTGCCATCGCGCAACTTTTCGTCACGCGCTGGCCTAAGCGTGTGCGCACCTTTGTTATTAACAAATTGTGGTGCGGAACCAGATAGTCCGCCTGCCGCAGTCCTGCCAGTTGTCGAATTGGCGCGCGCCGGAAAGTTTGCTGACGAATAGCTGGTCCCCTGGCTCGGTGACAAGGCGCTCGCGCACTCCGAAAAGGGCCTTGGAGGCCAATGCTATTCAAATCTGGCCGATCCAACCGATGGGGCCATCGACATGTATTTAACACCACTCGTGAGCTCACCTCGGCGAACGGCGCTGACGAATGCTTATGCCATCGTAGCTTTGGGTTCCCGCTGGGCAGACAGGCCACCGAGTTTGTACTGCTTCTGATGAGTTCTCTCTCAGCTAGGAGCATGCTCCCAGGACCAACCGGTGAGGCCGAGCCCAACAACACCCATACCGGGTCGTCCGTCCGGACGCCCGAACCAGTCCTAGGGATGCTGCTGACCGTCTCTCCTGAGATTTCGTAAATTTCCGAGCCCGTCGGAAATTGAAGATCCAACAAGTTATGCAACATCAGCAAGTTAGGATTGGTTCGCGAGTTGCATTACTGATTTGCGAGCGACGCAGGCAGCTGATAAGTCGCGTGGAGGATGTCATGAAGAAAATGAACACGGCGCTGAGCCTGGCTATCTTTCCTCTCATGTCGCTGATTCTTAGCAACACGGCGCTGGCAGACACCCCGCCGGACAACGTGCAGGGAGACTGGACGATTTACTCCACCAGCCTGCAGAACGGCGAGACGATCGTGAAGCATGTCCAAATCGCACAATACGGCAACCGAATCACGGGATATTTCGAAGGCCCGGATCAGTCTGGTCCGATTCAAGGGCGGGTGAATGAACATCACATCGTATTCAGTACCGTAACCCGGACCGTTATTACGTTCCGCGGACAGATCTATGGCGATGACATGTCAGGTTTGTACGGAATTCATGGCAAGCACGCGCCATGGCAGGCCGTGCGCCCCGCCACCGCGGTGGCGCCAGCTCCGCCAAGCACTGGGGCGGTTTATCAATCTCAGCCAGTATTAGCACCTCCAGTAGAACAGACGGTTTATCAATCTCCGTCGCCGGCTTCGGCAATTGCACTTCAACCTGCGGCGCAGCCGGCGACGAGCTACTCGACGCAAGGCACGTCGGGGCCGACACCGGCACCTCTGTCCCCGGATCAGCTTGACTCGCTGGTGGCTCCCATCGCGCTGTACCCGGATGCCTTGGTGGCGCAGGTGCTCGCTGCCGCGACGGATCCAGACCAGATCGCATACGCCGACGACTGGCTGGCGCAGAACAGAAATCTGACGGGCGCGGCGCTCGCGCAAGCTGTAGACCAGCAATCCTGGGACCCCAGTGTCAAGGCGTTGACGCAGTTTCCTTCCGTGTTGGACAACCTGGCGCATAACCTTTCGTGGACATCGAGTCTCGGGCAGGCATTCGCGAATCAACAGGCGGGTGTGATGGCGGCAGTGCAGGCGATGCGCGCCAAAGCACAAGCGGCAGAGACGCTGCAATCCAACTCGCAGATTACGGTCACGCAGCCAACGCCCACTACGATCGTGATTCAACCGGCGAACCCGCAGGTTGTCTACATTCCGCAATACAACCCGGCTGTGGTGTACGGCGCGCCTGTAGTGGTGCCGCTCTACGTGCCTCCACCGCTGCCAGTAGCTTCCGTTGGTCTTTACTTTGGAACGGGTATTACGATTGGCGCCGCGTTTGGAGGCGGCGGGTGGGGTGGAGGCTTCGGCTGGGGCTGGCACGCCTGGAACGTGAACTGGGGCGGCGGCTGGGGTGGTGGCGGCGGTTCAACCATCATCTACAACCACAACACCTATATCAACAACCACACCTGGAACAACAACAACTACCACGGCTATCACCCCTGGGGAGGTGGAGCGGCCGGATCGCAAAATCATGCCTGGTATGGCGCCAACGGCACTTTTCACCCCAACGGTAACTACAAGCCGGGCGAAGACACCCACTACGGCCCGAACGGCGGGTATCACCCGAACGGGTATTTCGGTCCTGACGGCGGCTGGCACGCTGACAAAGGGACCGGCCCGAACAATACGCCTAACGGCGGGAACAACGGCAATCATGGGCTGATTGGCGGCAATGGTGGAGTGCAGCGCACTGGTGCTGGTTCGAACAATGGTGGCGGTCAACTCCTCGGTCAGAACCGCGGCGGAGACAACCGCTTCGCTGGTAGCGAGCAGAACCGCTCCCGCTTCAGCGGAGATGGCGCGACCAATCGCATGGAAAGCAATCGGGGCCGTGGAAGCATGGCGGGACGGAGCCCTCAGCCGCGTATGGCAAGAGAACATGCACCCGCTGAACACCGCTCTTTCGGCGGCGGCGGACGCCGTCGCTAATGGGCCTGAAAAATACGGTCATTCAATAAGGGAAAAAGGCAGATCAGAACTTTCAAAAGGAGATTGAAAATGGAATCGAATCCAAAGAAAACTACGAAGAAGCGGAAGCAGGTTGCAATCGGAGTGCTGGCGCTCGCCGCCTTAGTGCTCGTGACGCTACGACTCGAGACAGAGAATTCGGCGCGAGCCTGGAACACCCAGATTACGTTTCAGTCACCGGCCGATGCCGGGGCCGCGCTGGCCAAGGCGGCGAAGAGCGGCGATGAAGCCGCGCTTGTGGAAATCCTGGGCATTGACACGAAGGTCCTCCTGAGCGCGGGAGACAAAGAAGCAGACAAGGCCACGTTAGAGAATTTTGCGTCAAAGTACGAGAAGATGAATCGTTGGGTCGACATGACCGACGGCAGTCGCGTGCTCTTCATTGGAGCGGACAACTTCGCTTTCCCGGTGCCGCTTGCGGAAAATGCGTCCGGGCAGTGGTACTTCGATGGTGTTGCCGGGGCGGAGGAAGTCCGGGCCCGTGACATCGGGCGCAACGAGCTGTTAGCGATCGACGCCTGCGCCGCGCTCGCCACCGCACAGGAGATTTACTTTAGCGACGGTGGCGCTTCGGCTGAATACGCGCAGCGCATCATCAGCAGTGCGGGCAAACAGGATGGACTCTATTGGCCTGCGTCGGAACAGCAAGGTGCGAGCTCGCTTGCTAGTCTCAGCGAATTCCCCAAGTCGTCGCTCGCGTCGCTCACTGCGGATCAGCCTCTGGTGATCGATGGCTACGCACTGCGCATACTCACTGCTCAAGGTGACGACACCCCCGGCGGCGCAAAGAGCTACATCGTGAATGGAAAGATGACCGGCGGCTTCGCCATTCTGGCAACACCCGTTAGGTACGCAGAAACCGGCATCACGACCTTCATGACGAACCAGGATGGAGTGGTCTACGAGCGCGATTTGGGCCCGGATACGGCGAAGATCGCGGCATCGATTCAGGAATTCAAGCCGTCCGACGATTGGTCGCCGGTTCAGTAAATGAAGACCGCCGACATGCAAAAAGCAGACACGAGCTTTTCTATGCGTGCTAAACGGCTAGTTGCGAGATTGTTCACCCGGCATCGCATCGAGATTCTGATGTGGGCACTCGTGGTTGAGATGCTGGCCTCGCCGCTCGCGGATTCTCATCCTCGCGCCCAGCGCTCTGCTCGGACTCGCGGTGCTGTCGATCGTGGTATCCGCTATCGACTGCATGGCAAACGCTAGCGTTGCACGTCGCCTCGTGCTTCCGGTTGCTGCCTTCTGGATGATCACAAGGATCATTGAAGCCTTCGGCGATCGCAGCACGCCATACGCGAACCTATCTCCCGTTGTGGGCTTGGTGTTCTCGTGCTTGATCCTGTGGGCTATCTTCGAGCATTTCCAGACACCCTCCCGCAACCAACGAGGCATGATCGCAGTAGCATTCATCAGCTATCTCGTGATAGCTACTGCTTTTCCCCAGGTTTACTGGATCCTGAATCGTTTCGTCGACCACGCATTCAACCAGGTGATCCCCTACACCCAGAGCGGAACGTTTCTGTATTTCAGCATGGTTACCCTGACCAGCGTAGGTTTGGAGCGATCGTGCCCGTAAATTCTTATGTGCGGAACATTGCGGCGCTTGAAAGTATGTCCGGCATCTTTTTCGTAGCGGTCGTGGTCGCACGTCTGGTATCGAGCCAAAGCCACAAGCCAACGGAGCGAAGCCGTTTTTTCGCTCACGAAGCGAATGGTTCCGAAGGGGATTCCAAGTGCGGCTGTAAATGTGATGTGACCTTCGGAGTGCGCTCCTCGTCTTAGAGCAGGTTCATCGAACTTCCCAGGAAGGTCCGCGCAGAAGTTGCTTGTAAAAGCTAAGTGCCGAGGCTGCGCTGGCCATACATGCGACAAATATGATGTCCTGGCATCCGAGTTCAGAAGACGGAATGCAAATTTAATTGGTGTAGAACCGACGCTTGTCAATCTTCAGCGCCCTGATTTTCGAATCCAGCGTCGACGGTGGCATGCCAAGCTTGGAGGCCGCACCGGCAGGACCAGAAACCCGACCCTTGCATTGAGACAGGGCCGCCTCGATGAGGTCTTTTTCCTGCGAACTCATCTCCTGCGGCAACGGCCGGCAAAGAAAAGAGTGGGCGGAAAGCCAACTGTCATCAACCGAAAAATTCTCAGTGTCACAAAGAATCACGGAACGCTCGATGATATTCTGCAGCTCGCGAATGTTGCCCGGCCAGGAATAGGATTCAAGCTGGCTCATGCTCTTCTTTTCGATGTGCCGGATGTGTTTTCCCGTCTTGTGGGCGTAACGATTAATAAAGTATTCGACCAGCAACCGAATGTCCTCCCTGCGTTCGCGCAGGGGAGGAATTTCCAACGGGAAGACGTTGATGCGGTAGTAGAGATCGCTGCGGAAGGTGCCGGCCTCAATGGCAGCCGGCAAGTCGCGATGGGTGGCGGCGATCACTCGAACATTGGTACGCATGGTCTGGTTGCTGCCGACTCGCTGAAATTCCTTTTCTTGCAAAACGCGCAAGAGGGCGATCTGCGTCTCGGCCGGAAGCTCTCCGATTTCATCCAGGAAGAGCGTGCCTCCTTCGGCCAGCTCGAAGCGGCCAATGCGGCGCTGCATAGCTCCGGTGAAAGCCCCTTTCTCGTGTCCGAACAGTTCGGATGCGATCAAGTCTCGCGGGATCGCAGCGCAGTTTACGCTCACCAAAGGGCGACCCGAGCGATCGGAGCGCTTGTGAATGGCGCGGGCGATCAACTCTTTGCCGGTGCCAGTTTCGCCCGTGATGAGAACGGTGGAATCGGTTCGTGCGACTTTGTTGACGCGCGCCAGCACCGCGTGCAAACGGGGCGACGTGCCAACAATCTCTTCGAACATGGCCATCACGTCGATCTCCCCCCGCAGCGCCGAATTCTCCCGTTGAGCTTGCTCCTTCGATCCCTTATGGTCATCGATGTCGATCCGGGTGCCGCACCAGCGGACAATCCGGCCCTTCTCGTCGCGCAAGGGAAAAATTTGTTGCAAGAACCAGCGGTATTGTCCACTCTTGCTGCGAACGCGGGCCTCAGCTTCGATGGATATCCCGTGTGCTATGGCGTCCCGGTATGCTCCCAAAAGTGTGTCGAAATCCTCGGGATGGATGATGGCGCGGAGCCGCTCCGTTGGCGTGACGACGTCAATCCGTCCGAGGTACTCGCGCGCCGCAAGATTGACAAAGGACAGGGTCGCATTCGGCTCGAGGATGAACATGTGCTGCGGTACAGCATCCATGATCTGTTCGATGTGGCGGGCGGCCAAAGGGACAGCCGCATCCCGGGTCATCAAATTGTCGAGAACCTGGAAATCCAGGATTGGCAGCGGCGACCGATCAGAGTGCGTCACCCCAAATGCCCGCATCTCTCCTCCAGAAATCGAAGCCGTTTCAACATCGGAAACTAAGTAGCTCATCGCAATTCTCCACAACAAGGGAATGTTCGTGCTTGCTGGAGGTACTATGCGGCCTGTCCGAGAGGAAGCGCATCTGGAGATAAGGGGTTTTTTCGGTAACGCTGCAGGATGTTTAGGGCATACCACTTTCGGGGTACGCAGGAGGATATGTTCGGGAAAAGAGTTTCAGCGTTTTAGGCCATCGCGACGCTTGTCCCGCCCGTTGTTGATGGCACTTCATGGTGCGGGCCTGTCTGCGCCCTCTATCTCGCGAATCTTCGAAAAATTTCGATAGAGTCGGGAGCTTCGGTGGACCCAAGTAGACCTGTTTTCAACGAGTTGAGGTTGGCACAGTGGTTGCATTGTCAACGGCTGACGTAGTTCATAAAAACTAAGGAGAAAATCAATGACAGAATTAACCAACAAGATCAGCGGGGCGATAGCGGAGTTGACAGAAATCCACAGTGCTCGTGTTCACGAAAATGACATGGTATTGGGCAATTTTGAAGGCTCCGGCTACAACCTCACGTATATGAAGGCGAACGACAGGAACGTTGCTCACCATCACGAAACCTACGATGCAACCTTGTGCTTCATCTCGGGTACGGGCAAAGTTCTGGTTAACGACGCATTTTTGGAATACGGCAAAGGATCGTGGTTCAAGGTCCCGCGCCGGACCAAGCATCAAATACTTCCTGATACAAATACTTTGATGCTGACTATCCAAAATCCGGCAACGACCTTTACCGACAAGGGATGGGGAGACATCGTCTTCGACGAAAAGCTGTATTAGGGCCATTGGGAGCGATTTGCAGGTGAGGGCTGGAAGGCCCTCCCCTGCTCCGGGATTGGGCATCACCACGGACATAAGCGACTTTGTGACAGGAGTTGATCAATCTGATTTCGCGATGCCAGCACTGATTCTCATCCCCGGATTACTTTGCGACCAAACGCTCTGGAGTTCCCAGATCGAAGCTCTTAGAAGTCATGCGGATATCACGGTCGCGGATATAACGGAGCAGTCGACAATATCGGAGATGGCCGTGGAAGTGTTGGAAAGCTCTCCTGAACATTTCTCTTTGGCAGGCTTTTCCCTGGGCAGCCAGGTTGCGCTTGAGATCATGCGCCTCTCCGGAGAACGTGTGGACCGACTGGCGCTGTTGAGCGCCACTCACGGCGGACTGCCTCCAGCGGTGGAGAACTCCATCCTCCATGCCGTAGCGGTGCTCGAGCAGGGCGGCTTCGAGCAATACCTTGAAGAAGTCTATCCCACGTATGTGGCTCCGTGCCGGGCTGAGGATGCGGAGTTAAAGCGGGTCTTTGCCATGATGGCACGCACGGTCGGAGTCCAAGCCGGGTTGCGACAGATGAGGGCACTGCTCGCGATCGAGAATCCATTCACGAACCTAAACCAGATTTCTTGCCCAACTGTGATCGTCGGCGGTCGAGAGGACCGCCGCATCCCACCGACTGAGCATCAAGCTTTGGCACAAGAGATTTCGGGTTCAGAACTGGTGATAATCGACGACGCAGGACATTTCACACCTCTCGAACAACCCGGCAGGGTAACGGCAGTTCTGCGGCACTGGTTGACAACGTAAGACCCAGTCGGCCCGGAGCTATGCAGATTCGGTACGAGGTTACAAGTCGTAACCTGCCCAACGGAGAGTTGCGATTAGCTTTTTGCTTGCAGGAATGCCCTATGAACCCTACGATGTCAAGCGCAGAAACAAAACGTGGATTGGGAAGGTGGGGCCGCAAAGACTGAACTGAATTACCACGAGATATGTACAGCCTGATTCGCCAACTTGTCCGACCTTACCGCGGGACGCTCTTCATCATCCTGATTGCCATGATGGTGGAGACTACGATGAGCCTGGCTGCTCCCTGGCCGCTGAAGGTCATCATCGACAACGTGGCCGGCAGCCACAGACTCCCTGCCTGGCTGCGCGATCTACTGGGACCTGCGCTCGGCAGCGAGAGCAAGATGCACATTGCCTTGCTGGCAGGGGCAGCCGTCGTGCTGATCGCAGCGATCGGCGCGATTGCCAGTTACGTGGAGAACTACTTTACTGAGAGCGCAGGCCAGTATGTCGCCCACGATCTGCGCATGCGGACATTTCACCACTTGCAGAGATTATCCCTCGGCTACTATGACACGCATCAGGTCGGCAACCTGCTTAGCACCATCACCGCGGACATTCAGACCATCCAGGCGTTTGCCTCCTCGTCCACGCTGAACATCTTCGTCGACTTGCTGACGATCGTGAGCATGCTCGCCTTGATGTTCTGGCTTAACTGGGATTTCACCCTGATCGCGCTGGCGGTCACGCCTTTCTTACTCTTCTTCGTGTCGCGATTCAAAAAGGCGGTTAAGAAGGCGACCCACGCCGTGCGCAAGGAGCAAGCCGGAATCGTCAACGTGGTGCAGCAGGCGTTGGAGTCGATGCAGGTCATTAAGGCATTCGGCGGGCAGAAGATCGAAGAGGAGCAACTGAACGCCGTGAGTCACGCCACCGTCAGCGCCGCCCTTTCGGCGCGACGAGTGAAGTCGTTGCTCTCCCCGGTGGTTGCTATTACGGTGGCTCTGTGCACCGCAGTCGTCCTATGGCGTGGCGCGTACCTGATTCTTGGCGGAGTCATGACCGTGGGCGCACTCACGGTGTATCTCTCGTACCTCACCAAATTCTTCAAGCCGGTAAAGGATCTGGCCACGACCACGAACGCCATCGCCCAGGCTGCGGTTGGGGTCGATCGCATCCGTGCAATTCTCGAGACCGACGAGATCATTCCTGAGCGCGAGGACGCGATTGAGCCGCGGAATATCAAGGGCGAGATCATTTTCGAAAATGTCGCCTTCGCGTATCCCGGCAATCCTGCGGTATTGACCAACGTCAGCTTCCACATTAAGCCCGGGCAACTGGTGGGGATCGTTGGCCCGACCGGCGGCGGTAAGTCTACCGTCGTCAGCCTGATTCCACGCTTCTACGACGCCATGGCCGGCAAAGTGATCATCGACGGCCATGATGTGCGGGACTACCAGCTTCACGCCCTGCGCGATCAGATCGGCTATGTTTTGCAGGATACCGTGCTATTTCGAGGAACGATCCTCGAGAACATCGCTTTTGGACGTCCCGGAGCGACCCCTGCGGATATCGTCGACGCGGCTCGACTTGCCAATGCCGATGAGTTCATCGCCCGCATGCCGCAGGGTTACGACACCATGGTGGGCGAGCGCGGCCTGACTTTGTCCGGAGGCCAGCGCCAGCGCATTGGCATTGCGCGGGTGATGGTGCGGAACAGTCCGATCCTTCTTCTGGATGAGCCCACCGCTGCCCTTGATTCCGAGTCGGAGAGATTGGTCATCGATGCGCTGGAGCGGCTCATGAATGGCCGAACGGTCATTACCATCGCCCACCGCCTGACCACCATTCGCGATGCGGATCAGATCATTGTGGTCTCCGGGGGCAGCGTAGCCGAGAACGGCACTCATGATCAGTTGATGGCGTGGAACGGTATCTACGCGGCGTTGCATCGTACGCAATTTGTGGGCGAGACAGCGAAACCCGGCTTGCAACCGATTGCGCTCCCGCGGCCGCAGCCCGCTTAACAAAGTTCTGGAAACGAAGTTCTGGAAGGAGAGTCTTATGTCCCGATATCTGGTGGTATTGCCCGACGATTCCGTGCGCCCCATTCTCGATGCGATCGATCACGCCGAAACATCCCTTCGCATCAAGATGTTCGTGTTTTCCGATCCGAATATTCTGGAGGCAGTGATCAAAGCCCACCGGCGGGGCGTCAAGGTGCGTATCATGTTGAACCCTACGCGCCGCAACGGCGAAAAAGAGAACGACAAAAGTCGCAAGCAACTTTGCGCCGCAGGGATCGAAGTGATCGATAGTAGCCCCAGCTTCGAGCTGACGCATGAGAAGTCCATGGTGGTCGACGATAACTCCGCCTGGATCATGTCGCTCAACTGGGAGACGGAAAATCTCACCGAAACCCGCGACTATGCTGTGGTCACGTCGCACGCGCACGAGGTCAACGAAATCATTGAGTGTTTCGAAGCGGATTGGGCGCGAAGTAAGTTCGAGCCGGGAGAGCACTCGCACATGATCTGGTGTGTCGGAAATGCCCGGCAAAGGATCGCGCATTTTATCGACGAAACCAAACACTCCCTCTGGGTACAGAACGAGCGCTACCAGGATCCGCTCATTATCGAACATCTGGTTCGGGCAAGTCGCCGCGGGGTCAAGGTCCACATCATGGCCCGGTCGCCTCACACCTTGAAGAAGGAGAAACTCATCGAAGGTGTAGCCGGCCTGCGCATCCTGGACGACGTTGGGGTTAAAGTCCACAGGGTGCACGGCCTCAAACTGCATGCCAAGCTGCTGTTCGCAGACGGTGCGCGCGCGATCGTCGGTTCGATCAATCTTGCGCCGGGCAGCTTTAACAGCCGGCGCGAACTCGCCATCGAGGTCCACGACAAGGAGGTGGTCGACCGCGTCCACAAACTGGTCCACTACGACTGGGAAAACTCACGTCCGATGGATCTCTCCGACCAAGGGTTGATTGTTGATCTGGGAGAAGAACGGGGAGGAGAAATCGGCTGTTCCGCGTGAGCAACGAAGCCGCACACGAATCGGGTGCCTCAGTTCGTTCAGCGTGATTTCTCCACGTACGGTCGCGGGTTACTCAAACCCTCGACGCGGTGCCGTCCCGCTAGTGATCCATACTTGAAGCACAAGGATAAGAATCGGCTTTCCCCGGAACTTACCAGGGAGGCACACTTACGCGGGAACGCCTAACTTGGAGTTGTCACGGATTATGCGCGGGGCAGTAAGGCGAAAAGTGCTAACGCCTGCGCTGTGCTAAACGGCGGTCACTTGCCACTGGAAGGTGCGACACTCTGCGAGCCTGCTGAAGTCTCGTTCATTGGCTGTGATCACTCTGATGCCCAGTCGCCCCGCGCTCATCGCGATCAGCGCGTCATTGGTCAATCGTCCCTGTCCGATCTGTTCGTAATGATACTTGGCCGCCAAGCGAGCGAGCACTCTGCCGACTTGAGTCCAGTCGCTGAGATTCGGAACCAGGATTCGCTTCGCCCTGTCAAAATCTCGCTCCAGGCGTTCCACAACCTGACGATCACGGTCGGCTGCGCCGGCATAGAGTTCTTCGAGCACCACTGAGCTGAGCCACAGGGGTGCATCGATAGCGAACCGGCGCAGCGCCAGGGCCGCATCGTCTCCTCGCCGCAGTGCAGTTATGTAAATAGAAGAGTCAAACAGGGCTGGCTGCATCTAACCACCCAGCGTGCCGTATACATCCTTGATATCAATGCCACTCTTGACGAAACGATCGGTGGCCTCGAGAGCCAGTCGGTTGCTCTCATGTTCGGCAATCGCCAAATCCAACGCCCGCTCGATGGTCTCAGTCTCGGTTTTCGCTCGCAAAACCTTTTGGGCGCGCTTGATTTTTACTGAATCCAACTGAAAGTGCTTGTGCGACCGATTCCTTGCCGTGGCCATAAGAAAGGACCCCCTTCCCTATTGAGAGGATACCACGCAATGTACACATATTCCATCTTTGTGTACATGCTTGGAACCCCCAGGCAGACACTGTCGCCTCGGGACTGGAACCCCTAGTTGTCACATTGTCTCAGGTGTGAAGGCGGGCGAAAAGGCCAACGCGGCAACTGAGATTATGAACCGCCACGGTGCAGTAGAGATCGAAGAGATCAGTGCCTCGCGGCCGAAGCTTCCGAACGCGGATGCCAGTCAGGCGACTCCAGCCCACGATAGTTCTATCCAAACTGGGAGGTTCCGCTCCCCCGGTTCCGGCACTCGCTTGTTCGTGCGGTAGCTCTTTAGCGAAAGACAGGTGCAGTTAGGAGTCGCAGCGAGAACTGCGCCATCTCGCTTCTAATCTGGCTCCGTGTGTCCCTCGACACTAATGAACAGAAAGACAAAATGTTCACAGCCGCGGGCGTCTCCACCAACTGTCTCAAACGCCATTCATGATAAAGGCGATGTCTTCTACTCAACTCTTGTCTTTTTGGACGAGTTCCACGGGCATGTGGCTCAGCTTGGCATAGATCCGGCTCCGTCGCAGCAGAGGCCACCAATCGTAAAGATAGATCTGCATCGGTCGCCACATGGCGACCCATCCGGCAATCGTNNAGCCCGATGAAAAGACTGGTGCGGCCCTGCCTCAGGAGCCGCTTGAACTCCAGGTCAGTGATTTTGGCACGGTGAGCAAAATGGTTGTGGACGGCTGTTCTGATCAGTTCTTTGGGGTCTTCGGTCGGCCAAAGGTCCAAGTAGATGCGCAATTTGAGCGGAGCCTTGGGGGAGAATTCTTGGGCCCAGCTTACGATGAATTCCTCCGCGTCGTCGTCGAGATCCTTTTCAATGAACGGAGAAGGGTCCATCGAATTGAACAGCTGGTTCATGTCGCGCAGTTTCAGACTTATGGTGTGCGGATGCTCCCGGTCGGTAGCGGCAATGTGCGGTAATGAAAAATGCATACGAGAAGTTCTGCTATGGCCGGTCTACCAATATCGACTCGGTGCACCAAGGGATGCTGCTCGGTTCCCTTCGAGGCGATGTTTTCTAGCAGGATGATCGGCAGGCGAGGCATCGACTGGTGGGCCGATGCCCCGCGGTTGAACTATTCTGCATTCGGACACTTCCCGGAAATGCCAGCTCAGGAAGCTAGGTCAAATTGCTGCTCGATGTTCTCTCACACCGATAACTCCCATGCGTGGTTACTGCACGCTGGGCGGATGCATGCTGAGTGGATGGCGTCGCAGTCGCCACCACAGCGGGAGTCCTGCAGACAGTATCTTTCCGTGGTGATGAGGAATCTGTGCAATTTTGCTCAAGAAGAGAGAGGAAGACCTCCTGGAAATGGGGCACGATCGGACTGGGCCAGCCGGGAACCAAGAGGACAGCTCAACTATCTCAAACTGACCACGTCCGTGACCATCAAGGAACGATCACTGCGGATCCATGCTCACTCTTCTCTTTGATCGCTAGAGAGCTGTCACCAAGCAGCAACGATACGGTGACGCGTCTTCAAGACTAATTCGCAGATCGATGTCAGCAATGAGCAAAACCGAGCAGATTCCGACCGCCGCCAGTGCAATGCTGTCCTATGTGTGCGAGGGCAAATCCGGTCGTGATGCAGCACTATGGCTTCACCGTGGAGAATGTGTGCCAGCAAACCCATAACTTGCTTCGCAGGATAGGTGAGAAAAGATGAACTCCAGTCGGCGGCAGCTACGAGTGCCGCAACTCTTAGCACCAGCGTTCCTCTAAGAATAGCGCCGCTGATACGCGGATTATTGATAGCGAAAATGCAGTCAACAACTGCCCAGGAGGCAAAGACAATGTTAACGAATGCTACGCATCTGAAAGGTCTTGCAATCCAAGCCACGGACGGAGAGATTGGGACTGTAGATCAGTTCTATTTCGACGACCAGACATGGGCCATCCGCTACCTCACGGTCGAAACCGGCGGTTGGCTTGGCGGCCGCCAAGTCTTGATCTCTCCAATTTCAGTCGTCAATACGGACTGGCAAGCCAAGCGGTTGGACGTGGCGTTGACGAAAAAACAAGTAGAGAACAGCCCCGACATCGACACGCATCGCCCCGTGTCCCGGCAGCACGAGGCCGAATACTTCGGGTATTACGGCTATCCCAATTACTGGGGCGGTCCCTTTCTGTGGGGCCCAGCATACTATCCCACGGGTTTGGCCGTTCCAACAACTGCTTCGAAAAAAACGCTCGCGGACAGAATCCGTAGAGAATCGAAGGATTCGCATTTGCGCAGCGGCGAAGTCGTCACGGGGTATCACGTTGAGGCGACTGATGGTGAAATCGGCCATGTGCAAGGTTTTGTCATGGACGATGAGGCATGGGCTATCCGCTACATTGAGGTGGCAACGCGGAATTGGTGGCCGGGCAAGAAGGTACTGGTATCACCGGCGTGGATTCAACGCGTAAGTTGGATAGATTCCATGGTTTTCGTCGGCCTTTCCAAGGAAGGGATCAAAGCGGCCCCGGAGTTTGTCGAGTCCACGCCAATCACTCGTGATTACGAAAAGCGACTCTACCGTCACTACGTCCGGCAGCCTTATTGGCTGCACGAAGCGGACGAGAGAAAGACGGCTTGAACCAACGTCGGGCTGCCTGTCGGGCCGGAAGTACAAGTAAGGGATTGTGCTTTGCTCACATGCTGCAGATGCATCGTTCACGCGAGGCACAAGCGGCGAAATGCTGCGACAGAATGCCTTTTACTTGGTGTTCGGCTCGCTGGCCGTTTCTTCCTGCTGTTCTTCAGCTTTTTGCCAACGGGAATTGGGGTTGTATTCCTTCATAGCTTTGGCGAGAATATCGGTCTTCCTGCCGAGATCCTTCTCATACACGACCCCATCTTCGTTAACGATGAATGTCATCACGCCCGACGACCTGTATTCCGCCGGATAGGCCACGAAAGCGAAACCCTCGGTCATCTTTCCGTTTACGAGGTAACTCTTAGCTCCGCCGGGCCCATTTTTTCCCTGACGCGTCAGGACGAGGTAATAGTAACCGCGATAAGGGGTCGGAGCGCCGTCCTGGCTTTTGGCATAGCCCTTGGCAACGGCGGCCGCTGCCACCAGCGGCCCGATGGGGCTCTGGGGTTCGCCATCAGCAGCTTTCCAATACAGGCCATTGTGCAGCCCTTCATCACTGAAGAACTTCTGGGCGTACTCGTTATGCTGTGCGGCGTAGTGTTCCTTTTGCGCCGCCACAAGCTCTTGGCAAACCCGGATGGTCGATATTTCATTCCGGCCAATTCGCCTGTATAGGATTTCCTTCTTGCCAACCTCGGTGTCGAAATACCACGCGCCACCTCTATTCACGAGTGGTATGGGCGTGGGCCAATTATGGGCGCCGATATACAAGACAGTAGTTCCGTCCGGTTCTTTCACCAGGCGGTGCATTTCCTGATATCTCGCCACGAAAGTTGCGCGGCTTTGGGCGTCCTCGGTCTCATCTCCCGACGAAACAATTTGCTTTCCGTCTGCTCCGAGAATATCGAGCATCCCTTTCTCGTCGTTACTCTGCGCTGCTGTGACCAGTGCATTGCTCGCCTCTTCCGCCGATGAAAATGTTTTCTGGCCCTGTTGCTGCGCCGTCGAACGCGTAGGAAAGCACGTCGCCAGAAGCATAACGACCGCAGCTAATTTAGGAAGATTGGCCCAATGAAATCTGTCGAGGTTCAGCTTCGTTCGCCGCATGGTTCTCTCCGTTTCAAAATCTTGCAAGCTACAAGGAATACAGCGCAACTTCCATTACCGACGCCCGCCACCGCCGCCGCCACCGCCACGAGATCCTCCTCCGCCACGCGCGCCCATACTGGCGCTTCCGCGCGAGGAAAAGCTCTTAGCCTGTCCGCCATGGCCGTATCCGCTGAAGGCGCCGGAGCGGACGCCGCGCTGACCGCGGGGTTCAGCGTATCCCCGAGCCGCCTGCTTGTTTCCGTCGAAAGGCCTGGCAGTTGGGCGGTTGTCAGCTCCGCCGCGTGCGCCTGCTCCTCGGGCAAAACTGCTTCGGTTGTAAAACGTTCTGCTCCCGGAGTAATACCTACTGTGGTTAAACATTGAGTAGTGGTTGTGCCAATCGAACCCCCAGTGCCCCCAGCCCCATCCAAATCCGCCAAACCACCCGATCCCGAAGCCGCCGCCCCAAGCCAGATACGGGCCGCCAAACCAGATTCCGGGATATGGATACCATCCCGGCCACGCCATCACGGGCCCTCCGTAAACCAGCCACGGATCGTACGCTGGGATGTAAACCTCATCCGGGTCGGCAGGCTCAATGCTGATGTTCGAGTCTTGCGTCGCCACGGTTTGCTGCTGTGTGGTCTTGAGATTGCCGGCTTCTTGCGCCCGCCGGCGCATCACCTGTACCGCATCCATCACATCCGGTTGCTGGTTGTAGTAGGCGTCGCCGAGAGATGACGTCCAGGAAAGGTTCTTATCCATATTTCCAAGGACAGCTGGAAATGCAGCGAGCGCCTTGACGCTCGGGTCCCAGGGTTGTTGGTCAACAGCTTGACCCAANNACTTGTTCGGGAAAGGTGGACGCCGCTAGGATCTGCGCCACCAGCGCGTCTGGATACAGCGCAATCGGGGCCACCAACTGCTGCAATTGTTCAGGAGTCTGTTGCGTGTATGACGGCGGGGGCGCGGCCTGCGCCGGGGCTTGGGCATCTTGAGAGGCCGACAGCGTTTGAGGACAAGCCGCGAAGAACAGAGCCAACGACAACAGGGAAACCAGAGTCTGTTTGCCCAATCGAGGCCTTGAGAACCCTGCGGCAAGTGCGAAAATGTTCATGTTCTTGAACCTCCTCTTCAAAACACTACGGAACCCGGCGCGATGACCAGCAAGAAGCACAGTCCTTACGCTGCTGCTCCCCTACTGGTGCCGATCATCGAACGAGCTCTACAAACGACTTTCTCGGTTTTCCTAGACATTTTCTATCCGCCAAATCTTTCGCTGTTTTGAGGGAAATGGACTTTTTCAACACCTACAGGCGTTTCCTCCAACATCTTCAACGCAGGGTAACCGCTCGACGCGATCTTGACGTGATAGCCATGAGATTCCAGAGTCGCTTTGTGGAACTCTAATGCCTGTGGCAGGTCGTCGAGGTACAACACAGTAGGAGAGTTCATTGCTACATCTCCTGTAGATAGTTACACGCTGTATTTGGCTCGCCGTTGCCCGACGTGCATAACACGCAAGACACAACACTTCCGCCACGACCTGGTGACACGTGAGAAGCTGAAATACCCTTCCGCTACGGCGTGGCCATGATTACAAAATAAGCAGGCAAAAGGACGACCGTCTGGTCAAAATTGACCACTTTCCGCGAGGTGGCACGGCTATAGGGGCCTTGGAATGGAGACCGACAATCGAGGCTAAATGAGTTAGCCATACGCCCAATACACTGGAAGCGAAGAGTTTAAGTGGCGGAATAGCCCATATGATTTGCGAATCGCATAGCACGCCAGTTAGAGTTGAAATTGATCCCGAGATTGAGCCGCGATAAAGCTCAATCATTTGTCAGTTCCCATTCGATGTGAATTGCCCGAGTGGAATTTCGGGCTTATCCTACCTGTCTGCCACAACATGATGTTCGTCTCCTACATCCACGTGCTTTTGGCCGCATTCTTGATGGGATTGGCGGCGGCCGCGCCGATGGGTCCTGTTAACATGCTGGCCATCCGCCGCGGCGTGATCGGCGGTTGGCGCCATACCTTCGCCTGCGGAATCGGCTCCGTCACCGGCGATCTCATCCTCTTCTCTTTGGTCCTCCTCGGGGGGCACTACCTCTTTTCCGACCTGTCTAACCCGACGCTCCAGACCGTTCTGGCGGCCATCGGCGTAATCGTCCTGCTTCCGCTGGGGATCTACTTCCTTGTCCGCGCCGTCAAGGAGCCCCTGCGGGCCTACGCCAGCGCTCGCCAACACTGGGACGAAAGCACCCTGCCGGCTCACCTGGTCGCCGAAATCGCCGACTGTACCGCCCTGACCATCTTCAACCCCTTAACCATAGTTTACTGGGTTGGCGTGACCTCCAACTGGCTCCCCTTCGCCCATTCAGTCTTGGGCTACAGCGCTCCTGGGTGGGGAATCCTGATGGCCTCCGCCGGCCTGATGACCTGGTTCACCGCCCTGATCGTCGCCGTTCGCTTCATCCCCCACCGCATCGGCCCGATCTTCTTCCGCCTCGTCAACGCCATCCTCGGCCTTATCCTCCTGGGCTTCGCCGCGTTCTGTGGCATAGTCCTGTCTCGCCATTTCCTGCACTGAAACATCGGGTTCCCGATGGTTCGCCGGAATATCATCGGCGGTGGGCTGATTACGTCCGAGAACTCACAGAAGCCCACGGTGCCTTACCGGCGGTTATCGTTTATTGGCTTCGTTTCCACGAACTCGGCTGCAGAGAGTTTCCGGTCGCGGTGCGGCTCGGTACGCGGTGCACCCCTATTCAGTTCACAAGGTTCCCCGACCGCAGCACGTCGCGAAAAGTGCTTCTTTACGTCCCCGGCACCGTACGTCCCTCGGAATTTCTCGATCACGGATTTGACAGCGTTGGCACCAGTCACAGGAGAGGCTCGGAACGCCGCGTTCACCCCTCGGGCATCAATCCGAATCTACGGGTTCTTGAGCACGTTCTTGTACCACTGCGCCTCCGCACCCTGCACTGGCAGAACGTAGAGCTTATATGGCTTTCCAAGATGAACCAGACGGAATCGAGATTGTCTTCCCGGACTTCCTGCCGATCACGTTGCTCTTGATCCGGCGGTAGCGGGCGAAGGCGTTCTTTCAGATCGCTGTTCCTTCACTTGATAGCTCCGTATTTCTTCAGTATCTCAGTGGTTCTCTCAATCGGCAGCGCCTCGACCGTGTGTCCATGCGCGGTCATGGTTTTTGCGCGGAACATCGAGTTGTAAACAGCCTCCTCGGTGGCTTCGATCACCGCCAGAAACAATGGCGACACTGCGTCATTCGTCAGCACCTCGATGTGCCTCGTCAACCCCTTATCCTTTGTTCGTATTCGCACTTGCGGTGCCGTGGAGAACGCAATGGCATAATCCCCGCTGCCGTTCGACGCAGAGCTTCCTGTGCGAGCCACGCCAAGCCAAGCTCTCGCTGCCAACCGCTTCAGGTTCCGTGCGTCCATGGGTGCGTCGGTTGCTACCACGATCATCACCGACCCATCCCCCCGCTCTTTCGCGCCGCCTGCCTGTTGAAGTTCCTCACGGAGGTAGTATTGCCCGAGTTCCCGACCAACCGGAGCGCCCGAAATCGTGAGCACGCCACCAAAATTCGTCTGCACTAGAACACCCACTGTGTACCCGCCGAGCTTCGGAGGCAGGCGGCGGGACGAGGTTCCGATGCCCCCCTTAAAACCAAACACCACGGTTCCAGTGCCCGCGCCGACTGCGCCCTCCTCGACCGGGCCGCCCTTTGCGTTTTTCATGGCGGCAAACACGTCTTCGGGCATGATCTGACGCCCGCGAATGTCGCTCAGATATCCATCGTTGGTTTCGCCGACCAGCGGGTTGATCGACAGGACATCCTCGTTTCCGGGCAAAGCCAACATGTAGCTGATCAGTGCGTCGGCCACGCGAGGCACGCTCGTGGTAGATGTGAGGAGGATTGGGGTCTCGATATCGCCCATTTCGTCTACCTGAGTTGACCCGGCCAGCTTTCCGAAGCCATTGCCCACAAAGACTGCGCCCGGTACTTTTTCGCGGTACAGATTGCCGGGATGCGGCAGGATGGCGGTCACTCCAGTACGCAGGTCGTCCCCACGGACGATGGTCGTCTGTCCGACCTCAACGCCAGCAACATCGGTGATCGCATCGAGCGGCCCAGTCGGTAGGATTCCGACCTTCAGCCCCAAGTCCGAGGCGCGAGGTCGTGCATCGGAAGTTGTGCTTTGGGCGGAAGCGGCGGAGATCACCAGCAAGACCGTAGCGGCAGCGAGAATCTTCTTAGCCATGGCACCGAATTATATCTGCGGCTCGCGGGCGTTTACTTGACAACTCCGACAAGATGAAAAAACGAAAGCGCCCCAGAACTCTTTCGAGTCACGGGACGCTCAGTCAAACAGCCCTCCCCCAAGTGCTGCTCAATCACAGGCTACCTCTGCTTTCGGTTATGAGGAATGGCTCCAACGGGCTACTGTGGAAAATGGGAAACCATCTGGGTCTCAGTCGAGAATGACGGTCAATCATCGCACGAACATTCACAGCGCGGATGTCCGTTCCCAAGGCTCATTTGCTATTGCTGACACGGAGGACTAGCCTTAAGAAGTCCCTTCCGCATATCTCCGTCGCACTTCCGGGGCACCTAATTCCTCCCGGACGGTCTCTTTGCGCAACCGATAGAAATGTCGTTCTGAGTCTGAGCTTGGCGTCCGCTCAGGGGCTCACACTACGTGTCCAATCGTCACGGACTCAGATCGCAGGAGGATTTCATGGAACACTTTCGGCTTGAGCACCCACCGGATCGACTGATTCTTTGTAACCGTTCGCAGTGCGAAGGCATCGCTGACTATCTGGAAGTCAACGAACATGGAGGTGAGGACTTGGTTTGCGCGGCCCACACCAGCAGTGAACGGCATGCTTCAGTTTTGCCGAAGCGCGTTTATGTTGAACCGCACCGGAGCCGACCTGCTGCCTAGCCCTG
>PLHQ01000089.1 GCA_003138975.1 Acidobacteriaceae bacterium
TTTCCAGATTCTTGCGCAGAGCCAAAAAAACTATTGACAGACTTACTCAGATATCTGATTACGTCAGCTAGAGAGTCGGGCGGCTCCGCTGTTCTTCGAGATAGCACGCATCGCCTGCCTTTCATTGACTTGCCGCCGCGTCCCCCCTAATATGGTCGCGCACGGAGCGTGCTCTTTTCATTGATCGCAAGATGATCGGCAAGACCATCTCGCATTACCGCATCATCGAAAAGCTGGGTGGCGGCGGCATGGGTGTCGTGTACCGCGCCGAGGACATTAAGCTCGGCCGCTCGGTCGCGCTCAAGTTTCTGCCCGAAGAACTCGCCAAGGATCGCCAGGCCCTGGACCGCTTCCAGCGCGAAGCGCGCGCCGCCTCGGCGCTGAACCATCCCAACATCTGCACCATCCACGAGGTTGACGAGGAAGACGGCCAGGCCTTCATCGTCATGGAATTTCTCGAAGGCCAGACCTTGAAACACCGCATCGCCGGCCGTCCGATGGACACGGAAACGCTGCTGAATCTGGCGATTGAAATTGCCGACGCTCTCGATGCCGCGCATTCCAAAGGAATCATTCATCGCGACATCAAGCCAGCGAACATTTTCGTGACCAAGCGTGGACAGGCCAAGTTGCTGGACTTCGGTCTAGCCAAGCTGGCGCCGGAGAGCCGTGGGGGCGGTTCGGAATCCGCGCTGCTCACGGCTACCGATGGCGCGATGATGACTACTCCTGGTTCCACCATTGGAACCGTGGCCTACATGTCGCCGGAGCAGGTTCGCGCCGAAGACCTTGATTCGCGCACCGACCTGTTCGCTTTCGGCTCGGTGCTCTACGAGATGGCGACGGGAGGACTCGCCTTCCCCGGCAGTAGCAGCGGTGTCATCTCCGAGGCCATTCTGAACCGCACACCGCCGTCTCCCTCCATCGTGAATCCAACCATCCCTCCGAAGCTCGAGGAAGTGATTATCAAGGCGATCGAGAAGGAGCGCGAGTTTCGCTATCAGACGGCCGCCGAACTGCGCGGAGATTTGAAGCGTATCAAGCGTGCGCTGGATACGTCGCGGGTGCGCGCAGCGAGTGCATCCCCCACCTCATCGGGGACGACTGTCACCCCGGTCGTTGAGCCTGTGGGGTCACGCATCCGCGTGCTGGTCCCAGCATTAGCGGCCGCTGCCATCGCGCTGCTCGTCGGCCTCGCCGCGGGAAAGTTCTTGTTGCAGAGCCCACAGGTGCAAGCCTCGCTGCCGGTCTACCATCCGCTCACATTCCGTCGAGGCATGGTTCACGCCGCTCGGTTTGCTCCTGACGGCAAGACCATCATCTACAGCGCGGCGTGGGAAGGGAAATCTCTGCAACTGTTCACCACGCGGCCGGAAAGCCCAGAGTCGCATGAACTGGAGCCGGCCGGAGCCGACGTCCTTGCGGTCTCGGCGTCGGGCGAAATGGCGCTTTCGCTGCGCAGCCACCCCGTTGCCCAGTTCCTTTATTCCGGCACCCTCGCGCGCGTGCCTCTGGTCGGCGGTGCGCCTCGAGAGGTCATGGACAATGTGGAATGGGCCGATTGGGCTCCCGATGGAAGCACTCTGGCGATTGTGCGGCAGGAGCAGGGCCGGCACCGCTTGGAGTTTCCTCCGGGCCAGCTGCTCTATGAGGCGGATGGGTGGATTGGACATCTTCGCATTTCCCCGAAGGCGGACACGATCGCTTTTATTGACCACCCCCAGCTAGGCGACGACGGTGGAGCCGTTGCTATAGTTGATCTGGCCAAAAAAAAGACAACTCTTTCCACCGGCTGGGACAGTATTCAGGGAATCGCATGGTCGCCGGGCGGCGACGAGATTTGGTTTACTGCCACACGAACCGGTGGCGATCGCTCTCTTTATGCGGTGAACCGTTCGGGCACAGTCAGATTGCTCGCTCGCGTTCCGGGAGAATTGACGTTGCTCGATGTCGACCGTGACGGGAATGTGCTCCTGACCCGTGGCAACGACCGCGCCGGAATGATCGGTCTGGCTCCGGGCGAGGCCAAAGAACGCGACTTGTCCTGGCTCGACTGGTCCTCCCCCGGCGATTTGTCAGCCGACGGCCGCACCGTGCTTTTTGCCGAAACCGGGGAGGGTGGCGGACCGAAGTATGCTGTCTACCTGCGCAAAACGGATGGTTCGCCGGCCATTCGTCTTAGTGAAGGAATTGGGATGGCATTGTCTCCGGACGGAAAATGGGCACTCGCCCGACCCAATATTACTCCGTCACCGCTGGTTCAGTTACCGACCGGAGTCGGTGAAGCGAAACCCCTCACCCACGATTCCATCAACCACCTGTGGGGACGGTGGCTGCCCGACGGGAAACAGCTGGTGTTTTCGGGCAACGAGACCGGACACGGATTTCGTCTGTATGTGGAGTCTCCCGAGGAAGGCAAGCCGCGTCCCATCAGCCCGGAAGGTGTGAACCCCGCGGTGGTGATCTCTCCCAAAGGCGACTTCGCTGCCAGCGTCGGACCGGATCACAAAATCTACCTTTATCCTATTGCCGGTGGAGAACCCGTGCCCGTCTCCGGCGCAGAACCAGATGAAGCGCCGACGGGTTGGTCCGCAGACAGCCGATCCCTTTATGTTTTCCGTTTTGGAGAGATTCCAGCCCGACTGTTTGAGATCGAGTTGTCCACCGGAAAAAGAAAGCTATGGAAAGAACTGGTGCCGGCGGACGCAGCCGGAATCGACACCATCCGGGGAATCACGATCACGCCGGATGCCAGGGCTTACGTCTACGGCTACATCCGGACTCTCTCCGATCTCTACGTCGTCGAAGGGTTGAAGTGAAGCTCGGCCGATTCCTTCTCTAAGAAAATACTTTGTTCTTCAAATCCTGCTCGGCCTGCGCCACATTCTCCGACCGCCCCAAATCCCGCCAATAATATTCATCCGCACGAAAGGCGAGAATCTTTTCTCCCTGCGCAGCTAGCCGCAGATAAGTTGGGATAATCGAGAACGCCCCATCTTCCCTCATCATCGAGAAAAGACGAGGCGAAATAATGTGAATGCCGGAAAACGCCCACGCCTGCATCTGCTGGGAAGGTCGAACGAGTTCAGGCGCTTGATTGCGGGCCGCGCGCCGGCCACAAAGCTGACACTGCTCGTCGAACAGAAGATAGCGGGAAGTCTCGCGGTCTTGCACGGCCAATGTGGCAAGAGCCTGAATTTCAAAGTGAAGTCGCATCATGCGTCCGAGATCGATCGTACTGATCACATCGACGTTGTGCAGAATGAACGGCACTTCTTTTCCGGAATGCCCACCGGAATCTTTTAGAAACCAGGCGGCCTTTTTCAACCCACCACCGGTATCGAGCAACACTTCCTCGCGCGAGACTTCGATGTACATGCCGAAGTTATTGTTCACTTTCAGATAGTCGACGATCATGTCGGCAAAATGATGCACATTGATGATGACTTGTTGAACTCCGAAGCTGCGCAGCCGAGAGAGAGCGATCTCCAACAGCGTTCGCCCACCCACTTCCACCAGCGCCTTCGGACGATCATTCGTGAGCGGCCGCAAGCGCGTGCCCAGCCCTGCCGCCAGAATCATCGCCTTCATTGCGCCGGATTCTCCAATTCGCGATGCCGCACCACCGCCTCCACTCCATTTCGTCCGCGCAACCGCTTCGCCACTTGCTCTGCCAGAAAAACGGAGCGATGCTGCCCGCCGGTGCAGCCGAAAGACACCATGAGACTCTTGAATCCTCTTCGCTGATATTCATTCACGCTGGCATCCACCAGCGACATCACGCTCGCGAGAAATTGATGCACGCTATCCTGCTGATTCAGATACTCGATTACCGGCGCATCTTTACCCGTCAGCGCCTTGAATCGCTCTTCCCGCCCGGGATTCGGCAAGCTCCGCCCATCGAAAACAAATCCTCCGCCATGCCCACCCTCATCCTTCGGCATCCCGCGATGAAAGGAGAAACTCATAATCCGAACGGTCAGATTGTCCGCCTCGGAGGCCAGTCCCTGCAGTTTCTCCGAAGCCAGCATGCTGTTGAATGCTTCCATCAGTGTCGGCAGCGCGATCGGCAGCTTCACGTTGTGCAGCAGCCAGCGCACGTTTCTTAGCGCATACGGCACACTCTGCAGAAAATGCGCCTTACGCTCGAAAAAACCGCGAAAGCCATAAGCCCCCAATGCCTGCAGAATGCGGACATAAACATACGCATAGAAGTAATGCAGAAATTCTTCGCGCTCGATCTTCACGAAATCTCCGAGCTTCCGGATATAGAGGTCGAGCAATGTCTGGCGCAACTCCGGCGGCAGATCGGCCTTGGCATCGTACAGAAGGGAAGCGACGTCATATTGCAGAGCCCCTTTGCGCCCACCTTGATAATCCAGAAAAAATGGCTGCTCGTTACACAACATGATGTTGCGCGACTGGAAATCCCGGTACATAAAATAATCGTGGGTGGCGCTCAACAGAAAATTCGTCAACGTGTCGAAGTCATCTTCCAGTTCTTGCTCGTTGAATGCAATTCCCGCCAGTCTGAGAAAGTAGTACTTGAAATAGTTGAGATCCCACGCGATGGATTGCCGGTCAAAACTTCCTCGCGGATAGCACACGCTGTAATCCAAATCGCGTCCGGCTTCAATCTGAAAGCGCGGCAACACGGCCACCACCTTGCGATACGCTTCCACTGCGGCCGGCGCAATTTTCTCGCCCTCGCGATTCTTTGAGAGAAACTCAAACAGCGTGGTATCCCCAAAGTCTTCTTCGAGATAAGCGCCTTGATCCAAGTCTTCCGCATATATTTCCGGCACGGGCAACCCGTGCTTGCGAAAGAGCCGGGAGAATGTGAGGAAAGCGACGTTCTCTTCTCTCACGCCATACAGAATGCCAATCGCGCTGACTTGGTCGTTAGCCAGTCGAATAATCATCCTTCCCGACCCGCCCAGCTCTCCCTGCAACGGCTGTATCTGTGTCGCCGGAGTGTGAAAGCGCTGCTCAAACAGCTTCTGAAGAACGTCCATAATTTGATCTTTACTTCAACCGTAACCACCCAAGATAACATCGAGGACTCGATACCAAGGACGCAGATATCGCCGACGGAACGACTTGATAACCTCGTCTTCCATCCCTATCCTGAAGCGAGCATGACCCAGCGCCTCTACTATCACGATTCCTTTCTTTATGACTTCGACGCTGAAGTCCGCTCCGTGATCGAAACACCGCGGCCCGCGCTCATTCTGGACCGTACGGCTTTCTATCCGACGAGCGGCGGCCAGATCCACGATACCGGCTGGATCACCTCTGGAAACTCCGACACGAAACTTCGCGTCACCGAAGTCGCCGACACCGAAGACGGTCAAGTGATCCACTATCTCGAAGCTCCGGTAAAAGATGTCCAGCCCGGAAGCCCCGTCCACGGCGAGATTGACGCCACCCGCCGCCGCGATCACATGCAGCAACACTCTGCCCAGCATGTAGTGTCAGCCGCGTTTGTCCGCCTGTTCAACATGCCAACCGTTTCCTTCCACATGGCCGACGACTACTGCTCCATCGATCTCGACACGCCCTCGCTCACCCAAGATCAAATCGAATCCGCCGAACGCTTGGCCAACGACATCGTCTTCGAAAATCGGCCCGTTGACATCCGCTTCGTGACTCGCGACGAAGCCGCAGGCCTCGGGCTGCGCAAACTTCCACCCGCCGAGTGGGACCAACTCCGCCTCATCGACATCCGCGGCTTCGATCTCTCCGCCTGCGGTGGCACCCACGTCGCCCACACCGGCCAGATCGCCGGCGTGCTGCTGCGCAAGTTCGAAAAAGTCCGCCAGGGATATCGGGTCGAGTTCGTTGCCGGACAGCGCGCCGTCATCACTGCTCGTCGCGATTTTTCTACTCTTACCGAAACTGCCGCGCTCTTTTCCTCTCACATCTACGACGTCCCCCAGCAAGTCCGCAAGTCGCTCGACGAGATCAAGTCTCTCCGCAAGCAACGCGAGCAATCGCAGGAAGACCTGGCCGCCGCGCAAGCCGCGACCTTGCTCGCCGAGACTCCAGAGACCAACGGCCGCAAAATAATCGTCCGCACCTTTTCCGATCGCGAGCTCGCCTACATCAAACTCCTCGCCCAGAAACTTACTCGCCAATCTCCCGCAGCCATCGCCCTGCTCGCCACCGAATCGCCGCAACCTGCGCTGGTCTTCGCCCAATCCTCTGGCCAGCCCTACGACATGTCTATGCTCCTCAAACAAACCATAACTCCCCTCGGCGGACGCGGCGGCGGCAGCAAAGACCTCGCCCAAGGCGGCGTGTCCCACTCTTCAGGACTCGCCAGTGCCATCACAGCCGCCGCCCAAACACTTGCATCAATATAGTTTGCGCCGTAGCTGCGTGTACGGGACAAGAAAAGCCCCGCTCTTGCGAGCGGGGCCTTCGATTTTACTGACGGCTGATAGCTGACAGCTGCCTGTTAGTACATACCTTCCATGCCGCCGCCGTGTCCGCCGCCGCCCATCGGAGCTTCCTTCTTTTCCGGAATCTCCGCCACCAGCGCTTCGGTGGTAAGCATCAACGACGCGATCGAGCCGGCGTTGGTCAGCGCAGTGCGCACGACCTTGGTCGGATCGAGCACGCCTGCCTTGACCAGGTCCTCATACTCATTGCTCAGGGCGTTGAATCCGTAGTTGATGTCCTTGGATTCAAGCACCTTGCCGAGCACGACCGCACCCTCTTCGCCGGCGTTTTCGACGATCTGGCGCATTGGCTCTTGCAGCGCGCGCTTCACGATGTTGACACCGATCTGTTCATCACCGTCGAGCTTCAGCTTGTCGAGAGCCGCCACGCAGCGAGCCAATGCCACTCCGCCGCCGGGGACAATTCCTTCTTCCACGGCTGCGCGGGTTGCATGCATGGCATCTTCCACGCGGGCTTTCTTTTCCTTCATTTCGGTTTCGGTTGCGGCGCCGACTTTGATCACGGCAACGCCACCCACCAGCTTCGCCAACCGCTCCTGCAACTTCTCGCGGTCGTAGTCGCTGGTCGTCTTGTCGATCTGGCTGCGAATTTCCTTCACGCGGCCTTCGATGTCACCATGCTTGCCCTTGCCTTCGACCAGGGTCGTGTTGTCCTTGTCGATGGTGATCTTCTTGGCCTGACCGAGATCGGCAATCTGTACGTTCTCCAGCTTAATGCCCAGATCTTCCGTGATAGCCTTGCCACCGGTGAGAATCGCGATATCCTGCAGCATCGCCTTGCGACGATCGCCGAAGCCCGGAGCCTTAACGGCCGCCACTTGCAGCGTTCCGCGCAGCTTGTTCACGACGAGAGTAGCGAGCGCTTCGCCTTCAACATCTTCCGCGATGATCAGCAACGGCTTGCCGCTCTTCGCAATCTGCTCGAGCAACGGAAGCAGATCTTTCATCGAGCTGATCTTCTTCTCGTTGATCAAGATGTAAGCATTCTCGATCGCAACTTCCATCCGCTCGGGATCGGTGACAAAGTAAGGAGACAGATAGCCGCGGTCAAACTGCATTCCTTCGACCACTTCCAACTGCGTCTCCAGCGTCTTCGACTCTTCCACCGTGATGACGCCATCCTTGCCAACCTTTTTCATCGCTTCGGCAATGATGTGGCCAATGGTCTCATCGTTGTTCGCGCTGATCGTGCCGACCTGAGCAATCATTTCGCCGGAGACGGGCTTGGAGAACTTATCGAGTTCGCCTTTGGCGCGCTCGCCGGTCTTCTTGTCGAAAGCGCCGCAGACGAGTGCGACCGCTTTTTCGATACCGCGCTTCATCGCCATTGGATTGGCGCCAGCAGCCACGGTCTTCACGCCTTCGCGATAAATTGCTTGTGCGAGAACGGTAGCAGTGGTGGTGCCGTCGCCGGCTACGTCGGAAGTCTTGCTGGCGACTTCGCGAACCATCTGGGCGCCCATGTTCTCAAGGCCGTCCTTCAGTTCGATTTCTTTTGCAACGGTAACGCCGTCCTTGGTGATGGTGGGCGAACCGAATTTCTTTTCGATAACAACGTTGCGGCCCTTGGGGCCGAGGGTGACTTTTACAGCGTCGGCTAGAAGATTGACGCCGCGCAGGATCGCCTGGCGGGACTCTTCTCCATGTACGATTTGCTTTGCCATGATTCTTTTCTCCTTCAGATAGATGAAATCTTTAACTACAGAGGGCACGGAGGATCACAAAGGGAACCTTCGACCCGCCAAAAACTAGACGTAGCAAGCTACGCCGCTGAGTGCGATGGTTATCGCTTTGCGCCGGCGAGTTCTTTCTTGGCCGGGTTGGCGGCGCCGCTGAGGATGCCGAGGACTTCGTCTTCTTTCATGATGATGAAGTCTTCGCCATCAATCTTGATCTCGGTGCCGGAGTACTTGCCGAACAGGATGCGGTCGTCCTCATGAACGGCGAGAGGGAAGGTTTTGCCTTCATCGTTAGTGCGGCCTTTGCCGGTGGAAACGACGATGCCCTCTTGCGGTTTGTCTTTTGCGCTGTCGGGGATGATGATGCCGCCGCGAGTGGTGGAAGCTTCCTCCACGCGACGTACCAGGATGCGGTCATGTAGTGGGCTGAATTTCGCCATGGTTGCAACTCCTTTCAAAAGTTGGGTAGTAAGGTTGATGCTACGTAAACCTATGATTTATTTGGGATTCGGCGATCTGTTAGCAGTCTCGCCTACTGAGTGCTAATTGTACGGATGTGATTGGGGAGTTGTCAAGCGGTGGTTAAGAAGGCCGACTGAATCTACAAAAGCAACGTCACAGAAGACGGACAGGAGTATCCGCCCCCCTCAAGCACATCGCGGGGCGACTCGCAGGGAAAGCTAGCCGAGATTTTCCATCAACAGCTGACGCATCACGCCCACGATCAACTCGCACATTTTCAGGAATCGTTCAGGGGTTACGCCTAGCTCTTTCAGACGCGGCGATGGCTCTATAACGACCTGTTGGGAATCGACCAGCTTGCAATGGGGCGCGGCTGCGGCGCGGCATATCTCTAAGAATTGGTCCGGGGTTACGCCGAGCTCTTCGGCTCGGAACGCCGCATTCAAGAGAGCGGTGAAGAGAAATGCGTGGTCCTCCTCGCGAGCGGTCATGAGTTGCTGGGGTGTTGCGGACGGTTTCGCGGTGGGGGCTGCGGTTGTGCTTGCCATGAGGAATTCTCCTTTCGCGTTTCGGAGCTTCACCGAGATTCTACGGTTAGAGGGCGGGGTCAGCGCGGTGACTGGCATCACCTCTCAGCGTGTGCTGACTTCAACAACAAGGTCAAATGCGGCGGACAGGACTGTCCGACCGACATGAGCCCACGAAAAAATGCGGCGGGTGGGGGAATCTGGGGTAAGATTAGGCTATGCCATACATATTGGAACACCTCTCCAGTCTTCGTCAGGAAATCACGGATTTACGGAACATGAACGCCCGGTTTACGGGCAAGGGGGCAGACACGCAGATCGACCAGTCGGCGGTGGAGATGCGCGCCAATCGGTTGGCTGAGATCAAGAAAGAATTGTCGCAGATGCTGAACCGGCCAGAGGATCCCGCGGTGTGGTGGGAAAAGGGCGGGCGGCGGAATCGGGTGGCGTAGCGAGGCGGCTGAAAGAGTTTAGTGGATCATTATTGGTGAGGCGTGGCTACAGAGGCCGCGCTTTTTTGTTGCATGAAGAGGGATCTGCGGCGCTGGATCAGCAGCTGAACCCGGACCAATTTCAGGATGCTACCGGCATCGCTGAAGTGATGCCCTGATACGAATCACAACAAAATCAACATCAAAGGCAGGCGGACAAGAGTGCCCGCCCCGAACGAGCGCTGCCTACGCGAGTGCGAATCAGTGAGGTTATGGCTTCTGCGCCGAGTCGGGCTTCTTTGCCAGGGAGCGGACGTAGTTGACTAGATCCCAATTTTCTTGGGGCTTGATGCGGTCGCCTTCGGGCGGCATATCCTGATGGCCGTTCTTGATGATGTAAAAGATTTCGCCGTCGGTGTGCTCTTTGAGACTGGTGGGATCGGTGAAGTCGGCGAGCTTTAGCTTCATATCGGCGGCAAGACTGCCTTTGCCGTTGCCGTCGTTGCCGTGGCACATGGCGCAATCGAGGGTCCACCACTTCTTGGCGCGGGCGAGAGATTCGGGCGAGGACTTGACGGGATTGGCCTGCTTGGCGGCTTCTACGGGGATAGCGGAGTAAGACGGTGGCGTTGCCTGCTGCGCGGATTGCGTCTGTTGTGCGGCAAGAGCGGCCAGCAGAACAAGTGCAACGAACAAAACTAATGCAAGTCTGGATACCGGTTTGGACATCTGTCGGAACATTTCTCGGGACATCGGAGCCTCCGATGAACGATGACTATCGAATTCAAATTGATGATAGAGCGGAGAGTGGGAGGCGGCTGTGACGGAGATCACAGCGGAAACAGACTGAGAACTGAGGGCGTGATTGCTCCAGGGCTCGCATGGACCTCGCTTGCAAAATCAGCGGGAGTGGGGCAACCTCGATGGCATGGGGCGCATGAACCGGTTTCTTCTCTTTTTTTTGGTCTCTTTCTTGATCGCGGCAACGGGGCTGGGCTGGGCGCAGGCTGGGCCGGAAGAAGGTGGGAACGAAGTGCAGGTGTGGGCCGGGGGCGGACACTCGGTGCCAGGCGGGACTTCGCATACGGAGGCTTTTGATGCGGGGCTGCGCTACGGGTGGGTGATTACGGGTGCGCACGGGCCGGGATTTTTTGAGGGGCGATTTGAGTATGCGGTCGATGCAGTTCCCGTATATCTGATTTTTCAGCCGGCGAATACGGCGTATGGAGTTGGGTTCAATCCGCTGGTGCTGAAGTGGAATTTCGTGCAGCGCGGACGCTTGTCGCCATATCTGGAATTGAGTGGCGGAGTGATGTTCAGCGATCACAACGTTCCTACTTACACGAATACGGTGAACTTCACACCCAGCGCGGCGTTGGGGACGCATATTCTTGGCGAGAAATATAACTGGACCGTGGATGTGCGGTATCTGCATCTTTCGAGTGCTGGGCTGGGGACGTATAACCCGGGGCTGAATACGGTGCAGTTGCGGTTAGGAGTAGGAAAGTTCTGGAAGCGAAAGTGAACGCGGGGGGCGTAGGCTGCCTTGCCTCGGTCAGTTGGGCCAGCTATTCTTTTCACTTATGTCGACGCTAGTTGAATGTGTGCCGAATTTTTCCGAGGGGCGCGACAAGGGAAAGGTTGACGCCATTGTCGCCGCCATGAAACTGGAGGGCGTCTACCTGCTGGACCGCGAAATGGATGCGGACCACAATCGATGTGTGATTACGCTGGTGGGCGAGCGAGAGGCGATTCAGGAGGCGGCGATTCGCGGAGTGGGCAAGGCCGCGGAGTTGATTGATCTGAATGTGCATAAGGGGGCGCATCCGCGGATGGGTGCGGCCGATGTGGTGCCGTTCATTCCGATTGATGGCGTGACGATTGGGGATTGCGTGGCCATGGCACGGCATGTGGGGGAAGAGATATGGAAGCGGTTTCAGATTCCGGTTTATTTGTATGAGGCGGCAGCGACGACGCCGGAGCGGCAGAATCTGGAGAGCATCCGGCGTGGACAGTTTGAAGGGATACGGGCCGAGATTGCCACGAATGTGGCGCGGCGGCCGGACTTTGGCGAGGCAAGGGTGCATCCGACGGCGGGCGCGACGGTGGTGGGTGCACGAAAGTTTCTGATTGCTTACAACGTATTCTTGAACACTCCGGACGTTGAGATCGCCAAGAAGATTGCGAAGACGGTACGGTTTTCGAACGGCGGGATGCGGTTTGTGAAGGGCGCGGGATTTCTGGTGCGGGGGCTAGCGCAGGTCTCGATGAATCTGACAGATTTTGAGCAGACGCCCGTACATCGCGTATTTGAAATGGTGAAGCGCGAAGCGGCGCGGTACGGCGTGGCGCCGGTATCCAGCGAGATTGTGGGATTGATTCCGAAGAAAGCTCTGGAGCAGGCGGCGGAGTGGTTTCTGCAGGTGGAGAACTTTGATTCGTCGCTGATTTTAGAGAACCGGTTGGCAGCAGTAATGAGTGGAAAAATGGCGGCGGGAGGGTTGCGGGCGGGGGTCGAGCCGTTTGTGGAGCAGTTGGCTGCGCCGACGGCGACGCCGGGCGGCGGGAGTGCCGCGGCAGCAGCGGGTGCGATGGCGGCGGGACTGGCTGTCATGGTGGCGTCGATGTCGCGCGGCAAGAAAGCGTATTTGCAATATGAAGCGCAGTTGAGCACGGCGATCGGGAAGTTGGGTCCGCTGCGGGAAGAGTTGAAAGCGGCGATTGATGCGGACGCGGACTCCTACAATTCGGTGATGAAGGCTTACAAGCTGGCCAAGACGTTGAGCGGGCAAGAAGGCGAGGTGCTGATTGAGGCTGGTTTGAAACAAGCGACGAGTGTTCCGCTGGGCGTAGCGGAGAAGGCGCAGGAAGTGGCGCGGCTTGCGGCGGGTTTGGAGGGGATTACGAATCCGAATATGAAGTCAGACTTGACGACCGCACAAGCTCTGGCGCGGGCAGCGATTGCCGGGGCGTTGGCGAATGTGGAGATTAATCTGGCATCGGTGAGGGATGCGGGATTTGCGGCGGAAGTTCTAAAGAGGGCGGAGATCCTCAAAGGCTGACGGTAGCGTGAGGGATCATGCTGCAGATGCTTTCAAACAATTCCGCTGTGACCGAGTGGAAAGTTCCGCCACGGGGTTCATGCCTGAGTCAATCAGACCGGCGGCTGCGGGAGGACATCCCACCATGAGACGCGCAGCATTGTTCGTAGTCTTGTCCCTGCTGTTTTGTGTTGCCGGATTTCTGCTGAGTCTTAATGGTTGCGGCGGAGGCAATACGGTTACAATCTCGGTCCCGCCGCCAGCCTCCAAGATTCAGCATGTGGTGATCATTTTTCAGGAGAACCGCACGCCGGACAACCTGTTTCAGGATCCGGTGCTGATCAAGAAGGGCGCGGATATCCAGAACTATGGAGTGAACTCGAAAGGCCAAACGATCCCGCTAAGCCAGATTGACCTGGGCACGAACGGTATCAACCCGGATTACTACGATCTGAGCCATGCCCATACCGCATTCGTGCAGATGTGCGATCTAAACGAATCCACGGGGGTGTGTGCGATGGATGGCGCCGACAAGATTGCGTATTCGTGCCAGAAGGGAGCCACCGGTTGCCCGCCCGCGAACCCGCAATTCATGTATGTCAATCCGGCTGACGTGCAGCCCTACTTCCAAATGGCCGAGCAGTACACGTTTGCCGACCGCACGTTCCAGACCAACCAGGGACCAAGCTTCCCCGCTCACCAATTCATCATTTCTGCGACTTCCGCTCCTACGGCAACCAGCAATCTTTTTGCGGCCGAGAACCCTGGGGGAGGCGGCGTTGCGGGCTGCATCGCTCCCCCTACATTAACCGTCGCGATGATTGATCCCTCGGGCAGTGAATCCAGCACGATGTACCCTTGCTTCGAGCATCCCACGCTCACCGACCTGCTGGATGCCGCGAACGTTACCTGGCGTTACTACGCGCCCTCGGCGGGGTCGATTTGGACCGGCCCCAACGCAATTCAGCACATGTGTGGGCCGAATGCGACGCCACCGAATGCCACGCAATGCGTGGGATCAGACTGGACCGGCACGTCGCCGAAGGTTGTCCTCAACCAAACGCAGAGCAACGCCCAGATTCTGAGTGACATTGCCAACAATCAGTTGGCGCAGGTGAGTTGGGTCATCCCCGATGGCGCGGATTCCGACCATGCCTCCAGCAACAAAGGCTGCGGACCATCGTGGGTAACATCGGTGGTCAACGCCATCGGCAACAGCCAGTATTGGTCGAACACCGCCATCTTGATCACGTGGGATGACTGGGGAGGATGGTACGACCACGTCGCACCGACGATGGTCAACGACGGGAGCAGTTGGGGCTCTGGCTACGTGTATGGGTTCCGCGTGCCGATGGTTGTGATCTCGCCCTACGCCAAGCTGGGTTACATCTCCCACGTCACCCATGACTTTGGAAGCATTTTGAAGTTTATTGAGTCGACTTTTAATCTGCCATCGCTGGGGTACGCGGACGCGCCTGCCGATAATCTTTCCGACTGTTACAACTTTGGTCAGACTGCGACTCAGTTTCAGACCATCCCGCCGCCGTCGAACGACGCCGAGTGCAAGAGCGACACGAGTCCGGCCACGGATCCGGATGATGACTGAAAAAAGGCGGGTGGAGGATGTGTAGAAAACGCCGCAGCTGCTGCCTCACAGCGGCGAGGGGGAACGCAGCCAGCTACGTCTTCAGGCGCTCGTAATGCCGCCGCCTGTCAAGCATCGTCGCTCTCGCCTTAGTCTCCCGCGCTGGTGGCTGGTTCTGGCTCGGTTCTGGATCGAGATCCCCACCACGCTTCGAATCCTTGGCGGGCTAGTTTGAAGATGGTCCCGCGATTTTCCGAGATTACTTTCCACCAGGCGAAGCGGCCGAGCATGGGAAAGTAGATTCCGCGGAAGCACAGGCGGGCGAGCAAGATGTTGACGCGATATCCGAGCGGCTGGTCGTCGAGCGAATCCACAGCCTGAGCAATGGCTGCTGGTCCGTAGGCATGAGACCAGCCGTAGTTCACTTCGGCGTGAGCTTCGTCGATGGTCATCTTCAGCGGAGTGTGAGCCATGGCGAAGGGGATGAATTCCTGCCAGTGCTTGGGCCGGGTCAGGCGGCCGGCGACGTCGAGACGCTTGTAGAGCGGAGTTCCGGGCAAGGGAGTGAGCAGGCCGAAAATCGGCAGGCCCGGCGGCCAGGTTCGAACTTGCGCTAGGGTGCGTTCGGCCGCACCGACCGTGTCATTGTCCATGCCGAAGATGAATGAAGTGATGGCATACACGTTGCGCTGGGCCAGGCGCTCTAGGACCGCGGAATATTCCTCCGGTTTGTTGAAGCCTTTATTCATATCCTTCAAGTTGGTGGGATCAATTGACTCCATGCCGATGAAAACCCATTTGCCGCCTGAGGCGGCGATGAGGTCAACGAGTTCCTGATCGCGAAGCAGATTCGCGCTAATCTGCGCGACCCAGTGGACTTGTGCTTCGGCGGCAATGATGTCGCGCAGCAAGGATTTTGTGCGCTTGAGGTTGATGGCGAAATTGTCGTCGATGAAAAAAACGGCCATCTGCCCGCACTCTTTCTTGGCGCGCGCTTTCAGCAGCAAGAGTTCGTTGACCACACTTTCATTGGTGCGAAAGCGGATGGAGTCTCCGAAGAACCCGGTAACGGTGCAGAACTCGCAGCCGTAGGGACAACCTCGTCCGGACTCGATGGGAACGATGCGAAAAGTTCCCCAACCCTCGCCGATCTTCTGCAGCCATCGCTTGGCCGTTTTGGGCACGAGATTAAATTGGTGGAGATCGATGGTGTCCCACGGGATGACGGGATATTGTTTGAGCGATGGCTTAAGTTCTTTGCCGGTGGCATCGACGGGCGCGTAAATATCCTTCAGCTCGCCGCGAGCTGCATCTTCCACAATATGCGGCCAGGTATTATCGGCTTCGCCGAGCGCGACGGCATCCGCGTGGCGCGGACCGCCATCGCGGCCCAGAGCTTCATCCGCCATTTCCGTTACATGAGGGCCTCCCATCACAACGGGCACGCCGACGGCCCGCACCGCGTCCGCCATACGATAAGCTTTGGCGATCATTCTGGTCATGGCACCGATGCCGACTAGATCAATCTTCTGCTCGCGCACATAACGGGTGATGCCGGCTTCGTCCATGGGCTGGGCGTTGCCATCGATCAGTACCACTTCATGGCCTGCGGGAGTAAGAGACTGTAAGAGGAACATCCAGAGGTGCGGCATGAAATTGCGCGTAACCCCGTTGTCGGGGTTGTACAGTAGAATTTTCAATAGTCCCCTGATTTCAGCTTGCGGTGGAATTCTTGCGCCCAGAAATGCGCCTAGTGGGAATGGTGGCTGGGTCGAAATTTATCTTACAACCAAATTGACGCTTTGAGACAGATAAATGTTCGCGAACGTACACTGCTGTTCGAGAGCGGTCCAAGGTGATCCAAATTGGTTATAGGTCTAGCACCTTTGGCTGGGCAAGGAACAGGTTCGCGGGCTTAGAATAAGTGAATGGATAACGGGAACCTCTGAACTCGCATCTAAGTCGCAAGGTGCAGGCAGTATTCCGTTCATTGTTTAGAAAACCCTATTATGAGGTCTGTAGCCGTTATGAAAACCGCCAAAGTTTGTCTGAGTTCCGTGATGCTGGTTGCCATATTGTTGGGCATCGCGAATGCCATGCCGCTGAATTCGTCGGCGCGCGCGGTGGTCCCCGGAGACTTGCAGCAGTTGATTTCGGTAGATTACCGGGCGCTGAAGGACTCGCCGACCGCGATGCAACTGAAGCAGCAGGTGCTGCCGGACAACTTGAAGCAGTTCGAGGCCGCGCTAAAGGGAATCGGGATTGATCCTGACAAAGATGTGGACACACTGACATTCGCTTCGTTCCGCACTGAGAAGCAGGGAATCAAGGGCGTAGGCGTGGCGGCCGGGCCGTTCGCGATGAAGGCGGTACTGAAGAAGATGCTGGTGCAGAAGATTAAGCCGACGAAGTATCGCACCTCAAGTATCTATCCGATGGATGGCGGAATGGTAATGTGCTTTCTGGATGACAGCACACTGCTGTTCGGAGAAATATCTGCAGTGAAGATTGCACTGGATACGCGCGATGGTGAGGTCTTAGGCCTCGATACCAACCAGACCATGGCCGACATGATGTCGAGTGTGGATTCGTCGCCGGTGTGGAGCATCCTGGACCAACTGGGAACGCAGAACGTGATGCGGTCCGCCTTGGGCGATGCGGCCAAGATCGGCGACTATGAAACCGTCAAGAAGCGGTTGCTCGGATCGCGCTACACCATGAGTTTTACGGGAGGCGTGAACTTCGATTTGACTGTAGTTTCTTCCGATTCCATGAGTGCGGCGACATTGTCATCGTTGGTGAAAGCGGGGCTGCTGTTTAAGAAGATGAGCGCCAGTGCTCCGGAAAAAACTGCGATGGATAACACCAGCGTGGATTCTGACGGCTCGAATGTGAATTTCCACTTCAAGTCGAGCGATCAGCAGTTTCAGTCGATCATGCACTCAGAGTTGTTCGCGGCAGTTTCGCACTAAGGTAAAACACTCACCACGGAGGCACTGAGACACCCCAAAAACGGGGTCTCGGTGCCGTTTTTTGAGCAGCCTCTTCTTCGTGGCTCCGTGCGTTCACGGCGAACCTACTTTGGTTTGCGCGCGGTGCGTTTCTCGCGCGCCCAGCCTTCTTTCATAATTTGATGGGCGCGTCCGAGGGCCAGCGCATCTGCAGGGACGTCTTCCGTGATGCAGGAGGCGGCCGCAACGTAGGCTCCTTTGCCGATCCGCAGGGGCGCAACCAGGGTGCTGTCGCTGCCAATGAAGACGCCGTCTTCGATGACGGTGGTATTCTTGTGAACGCCGTCGTAGTTGCAGGTGATGGTTCCGGCGCCGATGTTGACGCCATCGCCGATCTCGGCGTCGCCGAGATAAGTAAGGTGGTTGGCCTTGGATCCCTTGCCCAGCTTGATCTTCTTAGTCTCCACAAAATTGCCGACGTGCGCGCCCTCACCGATGTCGCTGCCGGGGCGCAGATGGGAATAAGGGCCGAGGACGGCATTCGGGCCGATGCGAGCTTCCTCGAGGATGCAGCTGGGGCGGATGAGAACGCTATCGGCAATTTCAGAATCGCGAATCACAGAGAAGGAGCGAATGCGGCAGCCAGAGCCGATGCGCGAGCGGCCGAAGATCTGAACGAAGGGTTCAAGCACGGTGTCGGGGGCGACTTCGACATCGCTGTCGATCACGCAGGTTGCCGGATAAAAAATAGTGACGCCCTCCGCCATCAGTTCGTGGCACTTGCGCATACGGATCTGGTAGTCGATGAAAGAGAGTTCGGCGCGTGTGTTGGCGCCAAGAACTTCGCCGGGAGTATTTGTTTTCCAGACGACCACGCGTCGACGGGCTTGCCGCAGAACCCCGGCCATATCGGTTATGTAGTACTCCGCATGGGGATTGGCTGTGGAAAGCTTCTTGATGTGCTCAAACAATTGTGGCACGGCGAATACGTAGAAGCCGGCGTTGATCTCGTGAATCTTTTTATGGGCGGGGCTGGCGGACTTTTCTTCAACGATGGCTTGGACCTCCGAACCGCGAGCATTCTTGCGAACGACGCGGCCGTAGCCGGTGGGGTGGCCCAGGTCAGCGCTGAGTAAGGTCATCGCAGCTTGCTCGTCGAGGTGGAAGTTCAGCAACTCGGCGATGGTTTGGGGCGTGATCTGCGGGGCGTCGCCGGAAAGAACGATAACGTGGTCGTAGGCCGAGAGCGCCGACTGAGCGACCATGAGGGCGTGGCCAGTGCCGCGCTGCTGGGACTGCAGGACGAAATTGACGCCGGTTTGGGCGAGTGCGGCACGGACGCGGTCGGCTTCGTGGCCGATGATGGCGAACACATCATTTGTCGGCACGACCATCGTGGCTGCGGCGATGACATGCGCCAGTAGCGGTTTGCCTCCGACTTCATGCAGAACTTTCGGCAATTGTGATTTAAGGCGCGTACCTTTTCCCGCAGCCATGATGGCGACGGCGACGCGGGGAGCGGAAGCTGGGGAAAGGTTGGCGGAGAGGGTGCTGTTCTTGGATTTCATCGTCTGTCTCAATATATCGCCGGGCTGAGTCCGCGCAGAAGGTACGAACCGGGTTCAGTGGAACTGGTTCCCGCGCCGCCCGTGTTCATAGACCGAGTCCTCCGTCCACTGCGAGAATCTGACCGGTGATGAATTGCGGTGCGGTGGCGAAGAAAAGAACGGCGGCAGCGATTTCGCTGTCGCGTCCGTTGCGCTGCATGGGAGTCTGTTTGGCCATGCGGCGCATGAAGGATGCGGACGACTTCTCGCCGAGATCAATCATGCCCGGCGCGACCGCATTGACAGCGATCTCAGGTGCAAGGGCTTTTGCCATGACCTTGGTAAGCATGTGCAAGGCGGCCTTGGAAGAACAGTAATGCGCGTGCGTGGCCCAGGGACGCAGCCCGCCGAGCGAGCCCATGTGAATGATTTTGGCGGCAATTTCTTCTGACTGCTTCGATCCGGTTCGTTTTCGGCGCATCCACTTCAGGGCTTCACGCGAGACTAGGAAAGGTCCGCGAGTGTTCGACGCGAACATCGCATCCCACTGGCGCAGGGTGAGGCGCTCGAAGGCGGCGGTAGCGTAGTTGGCGGCGTTATTGACGAGGATGTCGATGCGTCCAAGTTCGCGTCCGGCTTCCTTCATCATGGACTTAACGCTGGCTTCGTCGGTGACGTCGCAGCGCAGGGCGAAAGCTCGGACGCCGAGACTGGAGAGATCGACGACGGTGTGCTGTGCCTCGCGGGCGGAATTGCGAAAGGTGATGGCGACGTCGGCGCCGGCCTGGGCAAGAGCGAGGGCGGAGGCTCGTCCGAGACGGCGGGCGCCGCCAGTGATGAGGCACGCCTTACCGTGCAGGGATGTGGGATCGGGTGGGACCATTGTCGGATTTTACTCCTAACCTTTACTCCCAAAACGGGAGGGGCCATTCGTGCCGGGCTGTTCGCTTCTTTTCTCTTGCCAATGGGTAAGGTGGCAACGATACAATCGCGGCGTGCCAGACTCTCGCAAAGTAGTGGTTTATTCACGCAAGGGGTGTCACCTTTGCGAAGTGGTGAAGGAGAGCCTTGTGAAGCTCTCGCGCCGCGGCGGATTCACGTGGCAGGAAGTGGATGTAGATAGCGACAACGAACTGCGGCGACAGTTCAATGATGAAGTTCCAGTCGTGTTCATCGACGGCCGCAAAGCCTTCAAGTACCGCATGGACGAAAGGGAATTTCTGCGCAAGCTGGCGAGCTAGGTCGATCAGGACATTCACAAATGCTCCCGAAAGGTTTGCGCAGAATTAAGTGGTCAAGAACCTCCTTTGAGCAGCTTGCCAAAGCCCTGCGGTCATCATTTATCCTAACCCTTGGTTTGAAAGGAGCGTTATGAAAGCTGTCTCGATACTTTTCCTGGCCCTCGCCCTCTCTGCGCTTTTCGCGGTTGCCGCGGACCAGCCTCAACCCCCGGCCGCGGGCAGTCAAGCCCCGGCTTTCAGCCTGCCCAGTCAGGAAGGAGCGCAGGTGTCGCTTGATCAGTTCAGAGGAAAATGGGTTGTGCTTTACTTCTATCCCAAGGACTTTACGTCGGGTTGCACCATTGAAGCGCACAATTTCCAGCGCGACATCGGTAAATACACAGAGAAGAATGCCGCAATCGTCGGCGTTAGCGTGGACGACGTGGATTCTCATAAGAGCTTCTGCGCCAAAGAAGGCTTGAATTTCAAGCTGCTCGCCGATTCCAGCCACGCGGTGGTGCAAAAATACGGTTCGATCATGGAGTACAACGGGATGACTCTTGCCGCCCGCAACACCTTCCTGATCGATCCAAACGGGGTAATCAGAAAGGTGTACCTCAAGGTCAGTCCGCAGGGTCACAGCGGGGAAGTGCTTGCGGATCTCCAACAGTTGCAGTCGGCGAAGTGAAGCAATTGGGTTTGGCTTGCTAAAGTATAGCTTGGCTCCGCTGAAAGACCATCCATTTTAAGTAAGATAGTTGGTGTAAGCTCCTGCTTACATCAAGAATCCACTTTCTTCTGACATAGCGAAGCGCTGAAGGCCCCAGCATAGGATATGATTCGGCGGGCTTAAAGGCATTGCTGTGAAAGGAATGCTCCAAGAATGAGGACGTCAATCGCCGTTGGTCTGTTGCTTGGACTATTTGGAACCGTACCGCTGGCGAAAGCACAGGAGGAACCCCCAACGGTCGAACTGTACGGCGGATACTACTACGCGCGCTTTAATATAAATGCCAACCTCCCCGGAGTCGCACCCTCAGAGACTTTCAACGGAAACGGCGGAGGCGGCCAGTTTGAGTACAACACCAACAACTGGCTCGGTGTGGTGGGAGATCTGGCCGGCTATGGGGCGACCAGTACCGTAAACGGCGCATTGGTCGGAGGAGCGTTTACCTATCTTTTTGGACCCAGAGTGAATTTCAGGCACGGCAAAGTTACGCCGTTCGCTCAGACCCTCTTCGGAGGCATTTGGACAACCGACGGGATTGGCCATTCGGGGCCCGAAAATAATTTTGCGATGACGGCGGGCGGCGGTATTGATTTCAAAGTGTCCAAGCA
>PLHQ01000093.1 GCA_003138975.1 Acidobacteriaceae bacterium
CCGCCATGCGTGTTACTTGAGATCACAATTTGTGATCTCAAGTTTTCGTGCTCTTTGGCTGTCAGCTGAAAGACGAAGTCCGAAGGGAATCGTTCCCGATTGCGCTTGATCTGCTGGTTGAGAACTCTCACCGGTACGCCATAAAGCTCGGCAATATCGGCGTCGAGGATTACCCTCTGATGGCGCAGAAACAAGATGCGCGATTCCACAGCGGAAGCTAACGCCGTACGCTGTTTCGGCATGCTCAACAATGTCGCTTCTTTTCTTTTCTTCATTTGAGGTCGCAATCTGCGACCTCAATCATAATCGGAGGGGAGTGAGACTTCCGCCGGTGGAACCACAATCTTTCGGGAGCTTCCCAATTAGGGCGAGGTGGTATCGCCATACGAGACAAAGGGTTGCCGCGCTGGATGACTGACGCTTTCCTTGCTCCTATGTGATGCTGACCTCGGTGTAAGTCCCATAAACTTCCCGCAACGCCTCGCAAATCTCGCCTACGGTGGCGTAGGCGCGCACCGCGTCCACGATGTAGGGCATCGTGTTCGCGGGAGAAATCCTTTCATGCGTGCCTACTTTTGGTTCCTGCGCCGCGGCTTTTTTCAGCGCGTCGAGACACCGTCGCACTTCGTCATTTGATCGGCGGGCCCGTAGTGCCTTGAGTTTGGCCGACTGTTGCCGGGCAACGCCTTCGCCAATGTAGAGAATGTGCGGCGATTCTTCTTCGACCACGAATTCGTTTACCCCTACAATGATTTTCTCTTTGGCTTCGGCGGCGCGCTGGTACTGATAAGAGGCTTCGGCGATTTCCTTTTGCGGATAGCCGCGCTCGATAGCTTTCACCATTCCGTCCATCGCGTCCAGCTTGCCAAAGTAATCGAACGCGCCCTTTTCCATTTCCAAAGTCAAGGCTTCTAAGAAATATGATCCGGCCAGCGGATCGACCGTCTGCGTCACGCCCGATTCATAGGCGATGATCTGCTGCGTGCGCAGCGCGATCCGCGCTGCTTCTTCAGTGGGCAAGGCCAGCGCTTCGTCGTAGGAGTCGCAGTGCAGCGATTGCGTCCCGCCCAGGACGGCCGCAAGCGCCTGCAACGCAACGCGCGCAATGTTGTTCATAGGCTGCTGCGCGGGCAACGATACTCCTGCCGTTTGCGTGTGGAATCGCATCAGCCAGGTGCGCTGGTTCTTCGCTCCAAACCGCTCTTTCATCACTTGAGCCCAAATCTTCCGGGCCGCACGATACTTTGCAATCTCTTCGAAGAAGTCATTGTGGGCGTTGAAGAAAAAGCTGAGGCGCGGACCGAATTCATCCACATCGAGTCCGCGCCGCCGTGCCCACTCCACGTATTCCACGCCGTCGTACAACGTGAACGCCAGCTCCTGCAGCGCGGTCGAACCGGCTTCGCGGATGTGATACCCGCTGATCGAGATCGTGTTGAAACGTGGCGTGAACTTCGATCCGAACTCAAACGTGTCGATTACCAACCGCATCGATGGTGCCGGAGGATAGATATATTCCTTCTGCGCGATGTATTCCTTGAGGATGTCGTTTTGAATCGTGCCCGAAATCCTTTTCCAGTCCGCGCCTTGTTTCTCCGCGACAACCAGATACATGGCCCACAATACCGAAGCAGGCGAATTGATGGTCATCGATACGGTCGTCTTTTCCAGATCGATGCCGCCAAACAGAATTTCCATGTCTTCGAGCGAGTCGATGGCGACGCCGCACTTTCCCACTTCGCCTTCGCTTGCCGGATGATCCGAATCGTAGCCCATCAGCGTGGGCAGGTCGAAGGCTACAGAAAGTCCGCCACCGCCGTGCTCGAGCAAATATTTGTAGCGCTGGTTGGTTTCCTCGGGCGACGCGAAGCCGGAAAACTGTCGCATGGTAAACAGCTTGCCGCGATATCCCGTGGCATGAATGCCGCGCGTGTAGGGAGATTGGCCGGGATAGCCTAGATACTTTTCCTCGCTCCAGTCTTCTGGGAGATCCGCTTGCGTGTAGAGGCGGCGAATGGGAACTCCGGAAATCGTCGTAAAGCGAGCGTGCCCGTGCTCATCAACATTCACCCCGGTGGGCGCGCCGATCGGGCGCTCTGGAGCTTTCTCGATTGTGGGTGCAAGTGTTTTCTCGGCCCAGTTCTTTTCGGTTGCGGAGGGATGGCGGTTTTCAAAAACGTCAGCGGCAGGATTCTCGGCAATCTGCGGCTTGGACGGCTTCTTTTCCATACGAACCCCAGTGTTCTGTTGTGATGATAGGGAAGGGCGAGCGCGGGGGCAAGGCGCGAGCGGGTCATTCAAACGACCGGTCGGTCAGGGGACTCAACGCAGAGGACGCGGAGTACGCAGAGAGAATTCAGAAAGTGTCATCCTGAGCAGCCGAAGGATCCCTAACACCTACGCAGCAGTCGGCCCGCGTCAAGGCGCTCTCTTCGGCGGCGCTGAGGGACGTTTCGTGAGAACTCCTCGATGGGCCGCGCGCACCGGAAAGATGAAAGGGATCCTTCGACTCCATGACTGCTTCGTCTTCGACGAAGCAGTCACTCCGCTCAGGATGACAGGGCTGAGTTCTTGCGCGACAGTTCCCACGCTTTGGCGTATTTCCACGACACGTAAACCGCATGGTAGAGATGCAGTAGCAGGCCTTCACGTCCATCGAGAAAGCCGAGGCGAAAAAAATAGTTGTAGATGAACGTCGTCAGCGGGCGTAGCACGATGTTGATGACGCTGAATGGAACCTTGCCATTGCCTTTCGCCACGACCATCTCCGCTCCCAGCGACGAGTAACGGTTCATGTGGTCGATGTAATCGGAGAGCGTGGGGTAGGAATGGTGGAGGAGTGCGACGTTCTTGAGCTTAGCGGTGTAGCCATCAACTTTAACGATCTCGTGGACGGAGCGCTCTTCAAAACGCCCATACCCATGACGAAAAAGCCGTAACTTGGGATCAGGCCAGAAGCCACCATGTTCAATCCAGCGGCCTAGAAAGTGATTCTTGCGAGAAACCCAGTATCCGCTCACCGTGTCCGCCAGATTCTGTGGCTCTTTTCCGGCATGTGCCTCTTCATACGCCATTACTAATTCCACTGTGTCCAGCGAGTCGCCGCCAACACTCCGTGAAAAGTTTGCTAATTTAGTTTCGGTGAAGCCGGCAGGCTTAGACATGAGTAATGGGATCAGTTTGGCGAGATGTAGATCGACTTCCTCATCCGCGTCCAAACTCAGAATCCAGTCGCCCGTAGCCTTGTCGATCGCCGAGTTCTTCTGCGCGGCGTAGCCTTTCCATTCTTCGACGAAAACTTTCGCACCGAATGACTTTGCGATCTCGATGGTGCGATCGGTCGAGCCCGCGTCGACGACGATGATTTCTCCCTTGTCGTCGCTGACCAGTGGCCGCACGCTCTCGAGTGTGCGGCCAAGGTTGGATTCCTCGTTATGGGTGATGATGACGACAGACAAGCTCACGCGAGGAAGAATACATCGTCGAGCCTCAGATAGAGAATTGACGGCGAAGTATCTCCCCGGCGTGGACTACGACGGCGGCGGTTGAGGCGATGTTGCTTGCGGCGGATTAGTTCCCGCGGGAGAGACATCCCGGCGTGGAGCGACATACGGCACGTTGGGGAGACGCGTGACCTGGCCGCGCGTGGCTTCGGCGACGTCAATGTTCGAGTGGTCGAGCAACAAGCCTGTGGCGCGATCGAGTTCGATGCAAGACTTTTCATACGCCGCTTTGGCGGAAACCAGATTCGACTCGGAGGTAGTCAGGACGGAAGCGTCCTGCAAGATCGCAGTTGTGGTGGTGAGTCCGACTTTCAACTTCTGTTGATCGGCGTCGAGCGTCTGGCGGGCAAAATCGACCGCATACTGCGCCGCCTGCACGGAAGCGCGGTTCTGTCTTACGTCAAATTGCGCGTTCCGCACTTCGATCCGCACCTGATTCTCCAACTGGTGCAAGCGTACCTGGGCTTGACGATATTCCAGTTCTGCACGCACCTGATTGGCCTGCGCTTCGCGATTCCGCAACGGAATGTTGAGGGTGAGTCCAACGCCTTTATCGGGCGCTGTGGAGTTGACGAGCTGGTTCAGCGTTCCACCGTAACTGACTGGACCGCCATTGGCAAAGGGAGGTGGCGCGCTGGGGCCGCTAAAGCAGTTTGATATGGCGGGATTGCAAGTTGGTGGCAGCACCGCGGGATTGACATTTCCGCCGACACCCGACCCGCCGTAATAGGCGAAGGCATCGAGCGTGGGCAGCAGGGCATTGCGAACCGCCTTGCTGCTGAGGTCGCGGGAGTTGAGGTCGATGCGCGACTCCACCAGTTCCGCGCGATGGTCGAGAGCTTGATTGATCAGGTCTTGCGTGGGCGTGACCGGTTCTTGCTCGGGAAGCTGCATGGTCGAGGTGGGAATTACGTCGGCTTCGGCCAGCACCGGATCTTCGATGCTGCGGCTGAGTGCGTTCTTCATAAGCAACTGTTGCAGCTGCAGGTTGTTCTCCGCCAGAATCAGGTTCTGCTCGTCCGTTGAGACCGTGCTCTGCGCGCTTACCACCTGAATGGGCGGAGCGGTGCCGACTTGCGCTTGCTGCTTGGAATCATCCAGTGCTTTCTGCGCATAGGTGAGGGCTTCGTGCTGTACGCGCACGTTCTCGTAGGCATAGACCAAGTCCCAATACATGTTCTCGATCTGGTCGACTGTAGTGATGACTTGCAGGCGAAAGGCGACGTCGGAAATCTCGCGGTTATTTTTTGCGATGCGGACAAAACGCAGGTTAGGAAGCGAACCAAAGCCCTGCAGGAGATTTTGCGTGATCTTGAACTGGAAATTCGAGCCCAACTCGGGGGTCAGCAAGCTGGTAGGGCTATTGGTGGTGAGATGCGTATTGTTGAACCCCACGGACAGGGCTGTACCCCATTGGAATCCCTGAGTGTAGGCGAAGTTCGCCGTGTAGGTGTTCTGCCCCACGATTGGAATGGGGCTGAGGACGCTGGTGGATTCGCTGTCGTTCTTGTCGAGTTGCAGCGTGCTGGTAATGACGGGGTCGAAGCTGGTTATGGTCGAGCCAATCCCGAGCGTGGAGCTGACCAGGCCGTTGGTGCCGGTGCCTATGCCGCTGGCCGCAACGGTAGTTCCACCGGTGCCGGAGCCCACCGTGCCACCGAGGCCGCCAACGCCTCCACCAGGGGTGTTCTGCACGATGCCGGCATTGACACCGAGGATGTTCGCGCCAGACTTGGCGCGCAAGTAATCGGTGTCGGCAATGTTGAGGTTATAGCGGGCGATGTCGAGGTCGAGATTGTTCTCCAGCGTGAGGGCAACGGCATCGTCAATTGAGAGATAGATTTTGCCGTCGCGCATCAGCGCGTCGATGCGCGGTGAGTTGCCCAGGTCGGGCTGCGCCACCTCCTGCGCTTGGTAGGGCTGCAGGATACGGGGAAGCGCCGAGCGCGGTTTGGAATAATCCTGCAAATGCACCGGCTGCGGCAAGGCGGGAGCTGGTGCGGTCTGCGGTGCTGGAGCCGCTGGAACATCCTGCGCGCGCAAGGCCAGCGGTAACTGCGTGCAAGCCAGGATGGCGAGGGCCGTCAACAGCACGGCGGAGTGCCAATTGGCCGCGGTCGTCCGGGACAAAGACATAGTTCGTCTCCTTGAGTGGGAACGGTGGTGCATTGTGTTGAAGGGACAATGACAATATAGATTTTGAATGTCGGATGCGAAAAACATACAAGCGTCACTCCATCTTAGCGGGTGAGAGGGCGGGGGAAGCGGGCGCAGATTGTAAAGAATTGTGAGAAGCGGAACACGCGGGCGAAGTGCGTCGTAGCGCCGGCAT
>PLHQ01000221.1 GCA_003138975.1 Acidobacteriaceae bacterium
GGGCGCGATTCTGCGAGTCTCCGTAAAATCCAGATGTCAAAGACTTAGGCACCAAAATCCACGAAACAAAAGACTTAGCACGGGACGATTCGCCTTACTGCAGACCGTCACGGCCTCGACCATGATTGCGGAGCGAGGCTGTGGAAGGCAAGGTTGGATGTCACAGTGGCTTCCTCCAAGCTTCAATAGACTGAGGGGCGCCGGCTGGAGACGCCTAGGTGTTGGATCGAGAATCTCCGCCTGTATTTACATTGTGTAAATACACCCGATGCGATACACTTGGGATGAAAAGAAGAACCGTCGCAACGTCGTCTTGCGTGGAATATCGTTTGCAGACGCCGTGCGCATCTTCGATGGACCAACTGTCGAAAGAATCGACGACCGCTTCGACTATGGTGAAAAGCGAATCTACGCCATCGGGCTCGCGAACGGACGGGAAATAACGGTCATCTATGCCGACAGAAAAAATAACGAAAGACGGATCATCTCAGCGTGGCGCTCGGAGCCGCACGAAAGGCGCCACTACTGGCAAAACCTCGAAGCACAATAGCTCCACATCCCGGCGTGGCCGAGAAGTCGGCACGGACTGGCAGCGCTTGGATCGTATGAGCCCCGCCGCCATCCGCAAAGGCATCCTCGCCGATCCGGACGCTCACCCCACCGACGCCTCCTTCTGGAAAAATGCCAAGCTCGTCATGCCCACGCCGAAAACCATCGTGACCATGCGCCTCGATACCGATCTGCTCCGCTGGTTTCGCCAACAGCGCGGCTACCAGACCCGCATCAACGCGATCCTCCGCGCCTACATGGAGGCTCGGGCCTAACGTGTGAAACGGACAGCCCCGGAGGGGCTACCGATAATAGCCCCGGACGTAAGTCCGGGGTAAGCAGCAAAAAGAGGAAACAAGTCCCGTCAGGGATGACAGAAAACCTCGTGAGTGCACGGTGTAAAATCGGCGGACATGAGGCGTACTGCATTTCTGGTGTCGGTTCTCCTTCTGGCGTCTGGCTGTAATAAACAGCGGGACTATTGGCATAAACCGAAGGAATTTACGCAGCTAGATCGGAGGGCAATCCGACGCGTCAAGGAGATGCCTCTGGGTAGAGCTGAAGTCCTTCAGTCGATCGCCGCCGAACATACGGATGAGGAGTCTCCCGAGTTACAGCCGTGCGGCGACGAGGACTATGAAGTGCGGAAAGTGGTTCGGCGCGATCTTCGCAAGATTCAGGGTGAATACCTGGAGGAAATCCACGTAATTTGTAGAACAGCAACGAAGGACTCGTCCCTGCTCTTCTTTGAACGGGTCTTCGACCCGGACTTGGAGCGCATCCGAGAATTTAACTTTGGAATAGACCCCAGCGAATTCGATCTCGACGATTGAGGGCCGGGTGCGCGAGCGGAGAGTACAGCTCACGGGTTGGGACGGTTGGTAAGCAGAGAAAGGGGAAAGCCAGTCAATCTCTTCCGCCTGAGACATACTGCGTAGCTCTCTCTAACAACCCAGCCGGTGCTACCAACGGCTTGTGGAACAACTCCTCAATCAGGCGAAAATCATCCTAGCTGCGAGCCACTGTTTCGGCGAGTGCGTCACCGCAGACGAAGGCAGCTACAGTGCAAACGCGATCCAAAGGGTTCGGATGGCTCTTTGATTCTCCAGCTCCGAGGAGAAACAACAAGTCAAAAAGGGTGGTCATATTCCCGAACACAAACCGGTCATCCAATTCTCCAGCCGCAGCCGATTCCCCGGTCGACGACTGTTTAGCCCAGTACTCGCGCGCCATGACGTACCCAAGTATGCCCGCCTCTGTTTCCATCTCGCGAGATTCGTCTTCTTTGAACGTCTCGACCATTCCCAAGGAAGCGTCACTCGACCAATACTCGCGTGTATTAAGGTGACCCGCCACGATGTGGCCCAACTCGTGGCAGAACACAAAGGTCTCCCAGCCATGCAGTTGGCCGCTGCGGTAGGGTTCTGCGGACGCAATTAGATGGATCTGCGGGCCGAGGGGCTTGCCAGTGTTTCGATAGTGCTTGCACACCTCAAGCGACCAATGGCGAGCAACAGCAGCCGTGACCTCGGAGCCGGGGCTGCCATTACAGTACTCTACCGAATTCGAAATGCGCTGCGCCACGTAAAGCCTCGAGATTTTATTTAGAAGGGTCATTAACCCAGCGTTGATAAGGAGAACCACGAATCCTTCATTGCTGCGCGCGCACAGTGTGTTCACGGAAATATTGTCCAAAGCCCCGACGGCAAAGTTCGTGCATATCACGTTTAGAAACTCACCCGGCAACACCCGTCGCAAGTCCTGCCACAGCTGCCGAGCCAATAATCGTGAGGAGACGCCAGGGCTTCGGGATCGATCTGTCCCGCGGCGCTCAGCTTCTCCTCGTGGATGCGCTGGAACTCTAAGTTGGCATCCGACTGAATTGCCGCTAACGGGTTGGCGCGCGCAAATTTGACGTACGCCAAAAACTCTTCCGGAGATGAAAATTTCGGGGCCACGGATTCCTCACTTTCTGTGGTGCTGGCCCACCCTCCAATAGAGACGGGGCGCTGACTGTATCGGCCGCGGCGAAAAACTCCCTACTCCTTCACCCCCAACTGCCAAAACAAGAACGAATACATATCCGTGAACTCTTCAATCTGCTTGGTCACCGGTTTCCCCGCACCATGCCCCGCCTTGCTCTCAATCCGCAACAAGATCGGACGCGTCTTGCTTGCGCCGTTCTTTGCTTCGGCCTGCATCTCCGCCGCCATCTTCTTGGCGTGCATGGGATCGACGCGGGTATCCGTGTCCGCCGTCATGAATAAGATCGCGGGATATCCCGTCCCCGGCTTTACGTGGTGATACGGGGAATAGGCATAAAGCCACTTGAACTGCTCGGGATTATCGGAACTGCCGTACTCCGGAATCCACAGTTTGGCAATCTGAAAATTCTGATAGCGCAGCATGTCGAGCAGCGGAACCTGGCAGACCACGGCGCGAAATAAATCGGGACGCTGCGTGATCATCGCGCCCATCAACAGGCCGCCATTCGAGCCGCCCTGAATGGCGAGATGATCGGTGTCGGTATATTTTTCCGCGATCAGATGTTCGGCGGCTGCGATCATGTCGTCGAAAACATTCTGCTTCTTGTCGAGCATTCCGGCGCGGTGCCAGTCTTCGCCAAACTCGGCGCCGCCGCGCAGATTTGCGACCGCGTAAACTCCGCCATGCTCCATCCACAAATACGCAGTGCGGCTGAACGAGGGAGTGAGGCTCACATTGAATCCGCCATACGCGGTGAGCAGAGTGGGATTGTGGCCGTCCTTCTTCAATCCTTTTTTGTTCACGATGAACATGGGCACACGCGTGCCGTCCTTCGAGTGGAACCACTCCTGATTGACTTCATAGGCCGCGGGATCAATCGAAGGCGCATCCACCTTCGCCCACAGTGACGTCGTACCGCTCTTCAAGTCGTAGCGATAAACCGTGGGCGGAACTGTAAACGACAGGAACCCATAAAAGATCTCATCGCGATTCCATTTGCCGTCCGAGCCGAAGACTGTGCCCAGCGCGGGTAGCATGAGATCGTGGAGTTTCGTTCCATCAAGATCGAAAATCTTCAACTGCGAGCTCGCATTCTGCTCATATTGTGTAAACAACTTGCCGCCCCACACCGCAGCGCCCTGCAAAACCGCGTCTGTCTGCGGAATGATTTCTTTCCAATTGTCGCGCTCATAGTCGCCAGCTTCAGCTACGAATACGCGGTAGCGCGGAGCATCTTCGTTCGTAACGATGTAAAGCCTTCCGTTGTATACCGACCCGCTATAGATAAAATTCTTGCCGGTAGTGACGCGCGTGGGTGGCGTGCGCTTTTTCAGATCCATTAAGAACAGCTCAGTTTTGGTCCAGCCTTGCTGTACCGTGATCAACAGAAAGCGGCCATCGTTGTCGAGACTCACGCTTGGCCAGTCCTCAGGGTCGCGGCCTTCGCCAAAAATCGGCGGATCGGTTTCCGGATCAGTTCCCAGTTCGTGATAAAACACATGCCGGTTGTACATCTCCTGCCCTTCGGGAACGTCGCCTTTCTTGGGATAACGCGTGTAATAAAATCCAGAGTTGTCGAGCGTCCACGCAATACTCGCCGCGCGGGTCCGGTCAATCGTATCGGGCAGCGCATTCCCCGTCTTCGTCTCGATGATGTGGAGCGTGCTGATCTCCGATCCACTCGGCGACGTGCCATACACCAGATACTTTCCATTCTCCGAAGGCTGGTACCAATCGAGAGCGATCGTCCCATCCGCCGCAAGTTGGTTGACGTCCAGCAGCACGCGATCTTTTCCTTCCACGCCTTCCCGCACATAAACGATGGGCTGGTTCTGCATCCCCTCCCGCCGCGTGTAGAAATAATATTTCCCGCCAATCTGGGGCTGGCTGATGCTGCCAATGCCAAGCAGTTCCGTCAGCCGCTTATGAATCGCGTCGCGACCCGGTAGCGGATCGAGCATCCCGCGGGTGTACGCCATCTCTTCCTCAACCCACTTCTGCGTCTCCGGACTTTGTCCATCCTCCAGCCACCGGTAGTTATCGACAATCTTCACTCCGTGCAGCGTCTCCTCCAGCGGACGCTTTTCCGCCTTCGGCACCGCCGAAGCCGCAGCACCTTTCACATCATCGGCCGCATAAGCCGCCGCCACGAAAAGAGAAAGCAATGCAATGATCAAACGCAACCCTCCACCCATACTCACCTCGCAACCCGATAGCCTACCAAAGTCCCAGCCGCACCAGTGATTCCTTAAGGCAGGGTT
>PLHQ01000066.1 GCA_003138975.1 Acidobacteriaceae bacterium
GTGCCGATGAGCAATCGCGTCTTTGACGTTCTTAAACAGCGGTGCGGAGAAAAACGCGAAGGATGGGTTTTCCCGTCGAAACGCGCCGAGTCTGCTCATCTCACCACAATGGCGAAGAGATTTCGCGAAGCTAGGGTCAAAGCTGGACTTCCCGAAGATCTTGTCCTCTATTGTGGACGGCATGATTACGGCACCCGGATTCTGAAGAGAACCGGAAACCTGGCTGCCGTCATGAGAACCATGGGGCACAGGGATGTGAAGACTGCGATGCAGTATCAACATCCCGAACTAGAAATCGTGCGCGCTGCGCTCGATCAAGACACAACAGTAGAGAAACGGGCGTAGCCGGATTGAGTTATGGCACACTTTACGGCACACCCGAAACATCAACCCCGGTAAGTGCTTGAAAAGATGGTGAGCNNTCTGCCAATTGAGCTACGCGCCCTACGGTGGACATTCTGGCCGGCGGGACAACGTGTGATTGTAGCATTTCTCGCATCCACGGTCATCGCGGACGGCGGCAAGTTTGCAAACAACATGGAAATGAAGGCGTAGGTCTCCGCCACGGTTCAACCGAGAATCGTGGAACAAACCAAAAGCCCCCGCGGACGTTTCCTCGCCGCAGAACTGACGCGACTTCTGGCGAAATGCGCGCGGTCTAAGAGCGCTGCCGCACTTCGGCAGCCAAACCCCGAGAACCTTCGCTGACCACCGGACGACGCGGCGGCAAAGATTCGGGCCCCATAGGCTGGCGCCTCTCCACCGTGCCAATCACCGGAGCATCCTCCATTCCATCGGCGTAAGCCATGGACACGAACCTCTGCTCGGAACATAAGCGGTCGATCAGGCGCTGCTGCCAAGAACTCAGTACGGCATGAGGAAGAATGGGAAAGTGACGGAACATCCACAGAAAATACGCGCGTTGGAGAAAAGATGGCATCAAGTATCGTGGCCCGATGGGAGTTTGCACCTGCACCACACCGTCCGCTAGTTTATCAATCCACATAAAATGGGCCCACCTAACCTACTGAGTTTGGCCAGAGCAATTCTAGGGCCGCTATTATTGCACCAAAGTCGGGGCTAGGGGAAGGGTTTTCTCCAACATTTCGCGAAATATCCTGCGCCACGAGTGGCTTCAGGTCTTGCGCCTATGGATTTTTCGGGAAAGTTGGGGCTGGTTACGGGAACTATGCTCGCCATTTGGGGCAAAAGCACTCTGCGGCTTGCGGCGTCACAACTATCTTAGATCGGGATTTCCGGGAGTATGTCCATCCGCCGAATCTCGGCTGCAATGCCGAAGTCCGTGCCGGGTCCCTGTTCCACGCGCAATACGCGCGCATGGCAGCACACCCAACACTTTCCGCCGGAGGTCAGTTCGGGGGGGAGCATGAGGACCAGTTCGACATCGGAACCCTCGGCCATGTGGGACTCGGTATAGAGGAATACGCCGTTGGTACTGACGTCGCGGGTCTCGGCCGACAACTCTCCTCCCCCGACTGCGCGCTTAACGCGAACGGGCACGCGAGCAAGAACTCTCTGGCAGGAACGGCGATTGATCGTAGCGTTCATTAATCTTCGGGAAGCAATCAAAGGCCAACGCCAGCAGAAAGGTTCTTGCCTTCCAGCTGGCGTTTGCCAGTATAGACCAACTTTATCGCGAGGAGGATAGTGACAGCTTAGATTTCTGGTCGTCGCAGGCGCGCGGCGGGAACCACGAGCGCTTGCTCCATGGTGGGAACATTCGTGCTTCGCAGCTTGGCCTCGGCTTCGGCCAGCTTGTCGGATTGACTGGTCTGGTAATAGGCCTGCACCAGTAGTTCCATGGTGAAGGGATTGTCCTGGTCCTCTTCAAGATAGGTGATGGCTTCGTTGAACTTTTTCTGGTCCATCAATAGAGTTCCGGCCGCACCGTTGTAGGAACTTTGGATCACGCGGTTTCGGCTTCCGCTGGCCATCGCTTCTAGTTGCTTCAGAGATTTGTCAGCCAAGGCGGCATCGCCGGCATGGGCGGCGCGCACGGTACGGTTGCGGAGGATGCGGGATAACTCTTCAGTTTTGTCGGACTGAGAAATTGCGCTGCGGTGGTCGAGAGACTCTTCGGCACTCTGCAGAGATCTCAACGCGGCCTTATCGTCTGCCTGATACTCGGCCATATGCCGGTAGGCCTGTGCTTCCTGCAGGTCCTGCTCTTTGGCGTGGGCTGTCTCGGCTACCTCCAGAAATAGCTTGTCCGCCTCAGCGAACTTACCGTCGCGCACCCAGGTCATTCCTTTCTGCATGCTGTAGGTCAGCCGGTCTGCCTCGTTGTGGGCATAGCGGATCGCCTTGTCGTATTCAATCCGAGCCTGCTCTTGATTTCCCATCAGGGCATAAGTGTCGCCCAGTCCAACCTGGGAGGTGACGAAATCAGGATCGATCTTCAGCGCGGCGCGGTAGTGCTGCAATGATCCCTCAAAATTTCCCGCCATGCGCAGCAGTTCACCATAAGAATCCTGCGGATTCGGTTCCTTGGGAAGCATCGCTACGTACCGGTCCATTGCTGCAAATGCCTTGGCAAATTGACGGTTGCGCGCATCCAGATAGGCAAGGTCGTTCAGCGCGGCGGGAAAATTCTTGTCGATAGCCAGCGCTTTCTCCATGATCTTTTGTGCCTGCTCGTCGCCATTCTCTCCCATCAGCCAGTTGCCGGCGAGGTAGAGCAGATGTTTGTCCTTGGGATACATCTCGAGCATGTCGTTCATAGCGGAAATCCCGCCGATGAAATCGCCTTCCTGCACCTTGACGATCCAGGCAATCATCAACTGCTCTCCCGGCGTCAGCTTGGGCGCGAGGGCTTTGGCCTTTTCGCGGGCCGCACTCACTTCCTTCGGATCGCTGCTGTTGAAAGCGATCCATGCCCAGGCCACGGCCAGATTGGGATCTTGTTTTACCGCGGCGCGCCAGTCGTCATTGCAGCGTTCCAGGTAGAGGTTCTCGTAATCCTGCATGCCCTTCTCGTAGAGCGCCCGAGCCTGCGCGGAAGAGGTAGTTACTGGCAGCGAAGTCGTGCCACCCTGCTTGAGGTGGTGGGCATAAACCGGCGCGGCAAAGCACACGCCAAGGATCAAGATAAGGACGGCGCAGATGGAGCGACGCATTAAAGTCTCCGCAACAGACGCTTTGGGGGAGTTATGAGAGCAGCGTAACATCGCAGTAACCGCGTGACCTAGTGACGGAAGACTTACGACGTCTGGGAGGGTGGCGGGGGAAACGCTCTTGTTCGCGAATGCTGACACTTGGTCTCCTGTTTCACCTCTCAAGAATGCGCCGAGGAAAATAAAAAGCCCCTGTCGCAGGTGGCAGGGGCTGAATTGGTAGAGTTAGGAGAACTAGCTA
>PLHQ01000215.1 GCA_003138975.1 Acidobacteriaceae bacterium
ACGCGGCAGACTGCGCCCCAGCCGCGCAGCGGCCCTCGCACCTCTGCTGAACTTGCAGATGCGCGCGGTCGAGAGGACGGATCTAGAGCGGCGAGTCGCGAAGATGGAAAAGCTATTGCCTGCGGCTAACGAGGGCGAACGGCCAGACGATTCGGTAGATTCTGAGCGCTGAGGCTGCAAGGCGTATGGCTTTATTGATGGCTAATGATTCACTGAATGACCGGCTTGATAAGGCTTAAGCGGTCAGGATCAGGAAAGCCATCAAGCCGTACGAGGCGGCTCACCTGTCAATTGGACCCGAAATACGACTATGGTATAATGACTATGATCTTAGGAGCTTTAGTATGAAAAGAATGGCAGCAGGTTCCTTTAAGGTACATTGCCTTGCCGTGATGGATGAAGTCCAGGCTAAGAGGGAGAGCATTGTGATCACGAAGCACGGCAAGCCGGTGGCGAAGCTTGTCCCGGCAGACAAGAATATAGACGACATCTACAATTTCTTGGCCGGCAAGGGTGCCATTACAGGCGATGTCGTTTCCCCCGCGATTTCGGAAGAAGAATGGGGTGAGCTCAAGTGATTCTGGTCGACACGCATGTTGTCGTCTGGCTGGCATTTGACCAAGGTCAGCTTTCCAAGAACGCAAGAGCGGCCATTAACGAGGCGAGACAGAACGGCGAAGGGTTAGCCATCTCCGATATTACGCTGCTGGAGTTGATGACGCTCACGAGTAAAGGACGCATCCGCCTCGATATCAGCCTCGAATCCTTTTTGCGCGAAATCGAGGCACGGTTCATTGTCCTACCGATCAGCGGGCGCGCATGTGTCCGAGCGCTGGGGCTTCCGGCGACCTATCCTAAGGATCCAGCAGATCGCATTATTGGAGCCACTGCTCTAGTCGAGGGATTGTCTCTGCTTACTGCGGATCGCGCGATCCAACGGTCGCGAGCTCTTCACACAATTTGGTGAGAACCGCGCGAATATTTACTGCGCTAATAGGGCAAGGAGAAAAGCTTCCCCGAGTCTCCTCAGTGCGCCCGCCGACTCCAAGCACGCCGCCGCCGTCGGTTATTGCGTCTATCGCAGCATAAAACGTAAGGACCCGTCGCCTGAACTGGTCAACTCCATACCATTTCCAGGCACCAGTTGCACGGACGACCTGGTGGAGAACGGCAAGAAGTACTATTACGTGGTGCGGGCGATCGGCGCCAAAGGAGTTACCAGTATCATCTCGAACGAGGCGCCTGCCCCAATTCCAACGCGGAAGCAGAGCAATCCTTCCGCCTCAGGAGCCTCGGCACCCCTCTGCCGAGAGCAAGCCAGCGTGAAATAGTGTTTGGGAGTCTCGCGTAGGGCTCTAGCACCAGTACTCGGCCGAGATGCAAATATTAGTATGACCCCCGCGCGCGGCAGTAGACTAAACCGCCATTCGCAACTTACCTTGAGGAATTAGATGTGCATCGCGGGTTGCTAGAAATTCCTCAGCGGAGATGGGCAGTGGTGTGGCACGCAGTGCAGAGTGTAATAAAGGTTGCGCTCGGAATCATCGCCGTAGTGGCTGCGAAACTGTTGGTGGTAAACTTCCAACTTCGACATCGAACCGCACGATTGACATCGCCAGCCATCGCGACGCAGTACCTGCTGCCGCAGGTCCTCGTACGACACCGGATCAAGCCGGATGCGACCGGGCTCCTCTTGCCCAGGATGACACTGTGATGCTAAGATGTATCACATGAAGAAAGCTTCGGTTCGAGATCTCCGCTACGCTTTCAAAAAGATTGAACGCCTCTTGCACCAGGGTGAAGAAATCCAGATCACAAAGCGCCGGCGCGTGATTGCCCGTTTGGTGCCCGAGAATGCGCAGCGCGCCCGAGAGATTCCGGACTTCATGGAACGGCTGCGCGCCATCTATGGCGACCGGGTGTTGCCAGTCAGCGGAGCCGAATTGGTGGCGGAAGATCGGAGCCGCTATTGAAGGTCTATGCCGATACCAGTTTTCTCATGTCCTTGTACAGCCCAGATGCCAACTCCGCTGCTGCGGTGCGCACGATGCAAGGATCCACGCTTGATCGTTTCGTGAGTACTTTTGGAGAACTGGAAGTCGTCAATGCGCTGGGTCTAAGGGTCTATCGGAAGGAAATTTCGACAGCACAGGCCCAGTCTTCCTGGAGCGATTTCGAGAAGGATTTGCGTGCCGGGATTTTCCAACTGCGGCAACTGCCGGAACAAGCTCTTGAACGGGCGCGTCAATTGTCTCGCCAAACTACTGCCAGGCTGGGTACCCGCACAGCGGATCTATTACACGTGGCGGCGGCGCTCGAGCTGGGTGTGGATTGCCTCTACAGCTTCGACCAGCAGCAGCGGAAGCTTGCCCAGACGGTTCACCTCAAGCTGAACTAGTCCTGAGTCCAAGCGGCAACTGAGGGAAGCGGGGTGAGTGACCCTTCAAACGAGGCTACGGCGAAGATTCCGTTCCGACGTTTCTCAAGCTTCTCGCTCTTGGATTCAAACATATACACTCACGAGCGCGGATATGCGAACGCCGCGCGTGCTGATTTCCTCACGCGTGATCTGGGGCTACCTGGTGAATCCGCCGCACATGGATTTGCTTCTCACGCTTGCGGGTTTGGGCAATATCGTAGGAGGCTTGCATCCGCATGAGTGTGTCCATTTTCACTCCAAAGGCTTTCTCAATGTGGAGCGCCATATCCCCGGAAAGGTCAGCCTTTCCGTTAAGCAGGCTGGACAGCGCGGGCCGGGAAACCTGAAGCGCGGTCGCCGCCGCCGTTACCGTCAGGCCCGCGGGCTCCATAATCTCCGTCCAAATGTAATCTCCGGGATGGGGCGGGTTCTTCATAGGCATGGAGTTTTATTCCTTTTGTCCTAGTGGTAGTCTTCCAAATTTAGGTCGTAGATTTCGCGCTCTGCGATGTCGATACGGAACGTCAAACGACGGTTACGGGTGACGCTGAGGCTCCAAGTGCCCTTGCGGTCGCCGGTCAGTGTGTGCACCTTCCACGCTGGCAGCGAGCGTAATTCCTCAGGACGCACCATGAAGAGATTATGGCAGATCGGGACCACAAAAGAATCCCGGCGAAGAACAACGGTTAGAACGTCAAACCACGTGGGACAACTGGGCGCCGGTTAGCTTCAGGGAGTGTTAAGAGGAGGCTTCATCAACGGCGGAAAGAAGCCGTCGAGCGGATTCAGAGTGCCGAACGTGAATAGGCGCGAATTGGGAAAAGGCACCCGTATTGACATGTGAATGACATGAAAGTATGCTTTGAACATGTCCAAGATGATTCAGCTTCGTAATGTGCCCGATGCCCTACATCGTGGCCTGAAAGCTCGCGCTGCCATGGCAGGCATGTCGCTTTCAGACTTTCTGTTGGCGGAGATCAAGGAAATCGCGGAGAGGCCAACGCTCGCAGAATTGCGGGAGCGGCTGCACAAACGTGAGCCGGTTTCAGCTCAGATCGATACCGCTCACCTGGTGCGAGAAGAGCGCGAGGCGCGATGATCGTCCTGGATGCGTCTGCCGCAGTTGCCTGGCTTCTTCAGACATCTGCGGGACAGATCATCGAGAAGCGAATTTATTCGCGTAACGAAACGCTACACGCGCCTCACCTCCTAGATCTCGAGGTCACGCAGGTACTAAGGCGTCTCGCATTGCAAGGAGTGGTCCCGGTACTTCGTGCTGACGAGGCGGTCCGCGATCTGCTGGATCTTCGTATTACTCGCTATCCTCATCTCGTGCTCCTGCCACGAATTTGGCAACTGCGTCACAATCTTTCTGCCTACGATGCTGCCTACATTGTGCTTGCCGAAACACTCGGAGCTGCACTAGTTACACGGGATGGTCGACTGGCTTCTGCTTCGGGCCATGCCGCAGCCATCGAGCTCTTCTAATCCGAGGAATCGCATCACTCACCCCACCACGGCTTGTGGTCCCAAGTAATTGGGTTCAAGAATTGACGCCGGGTGTACAATTCCCGCTGCGTGCCATTGCACCTATTTTGGGGCAGTTTTGACCGTTAAGTGGAGAACAATAGGAGGGGCGCCATGGATCGATCTACTCGGCTGCATTTGGTTGGAAGGATTACCTATTACGTAGGATGGATCGCGCTGGCCTGTGGGGGACTGGTGCATCTGAACATTGCCAAGGCCCTATTCGCGGCGATGAGCCTAACGAAGCGGAATCTATTGGAAGTCAGTGTGATGTGCTTCGTCATCTGCGTGGCGTCGGAGGTTCGCACCCTCGCCTCAACCGAAAGAGGTCTCTCCAGCGTTGTAAAGACGCCAGCGGTCCCATAGGGAGCGCAGCCGGCGGACCTGATGCCTTCTCAAAAAGGGCTGTGGCGAGCATCGTTTGCAGTGCTTACGATTGCCGCGCCAGCACTGGCCCTGTTCTCCTTTTTCCTGCTCAACGTGGGTGGTTGGAGGGCGCGCATTCTGGCCAGAGTGTTCCGTGTCGACAACTGGCCGGTTGTCGTTTCGCCGCCGACGAACTTTCGACCGCAAGTCCCTCCGGGATTCGAGGTTTCCGTGTTTGCCAGGGGCTTCACCGAACCGAGGTGGTTGGCTGTCGCTCCCAGCGGCGATGTGTTTGTGGCCGACTCGGCGGCAGGAGCGGTGGTGGTACTACACGACCCCCAGGGGATGGGCAGTGCTGACTCACGCGATATCTTTGCCGATCATTTGGACCTGCCTTTTGGGATCGTCTTCCACGACGATTATGTATACATTGCCAATACAAACGAGGTCCTGCGCTTTCGCTATGACCCCAAGACGTCGAGGCGGCTCGGTGATGCAGAGCACATCTTGAACCTCCCCGGGATGGGCTATCACCAGCATTGGACGCGGTCGCTGGCCTTCAGTCCGGATGGCAAAAGGCTGTTTGTTTCTGTCGGATCAAGAACGAATGTCTCGATCGAGGGTGATACCCGCCGTGCAGCAATTCTGGTGTCAGACCCCGATGGCAAGAACATGCGAATCTACGCAGGCGGGTTGCGGAATGCTGTGGGTATTGCCTTCAATCTCGAATCGGGCGCACTCTGGGCCACGGTAAATGAACGCGATGACATCGGGGATGACATCCCGTCCGACTATTTTACTCATGTCGTTGACGGTGGCTTCTACGGCTTCCCCTTTTCCTATATCGGCGCACACGTAGATGATCGGGTAGCACCAAGACCGGATTTGGTTGCAAGCACGATTGCTCCAGATGTGCTTCTGGACGCCCACGTGGCACCACTGCAGTTTAGTTTTTACGACAAACAGCAGTTTCCTTCTGCCTATTGGCACGGTGCTTTCATTGCTGAGCATGGTTCTTGGAACCGGCGCGTCAGGAGCGGCTATCAGGTGGTATTTGTTCCCTTCCGCAATGGTTCTCCTGCCGGCAAGCCGATGCGTTTCTTTTCCGGGTTTGTGCCTGATCCGACACGTAAGGAGGTCTACGGTCGAGTGGTTGGCGTGGCCACCGGAGCCGACGGTTCTCTCTTGATCTCAGATGACGGTGCAAAAATCATCTGGCGAGTCTCGTACGAATATCACCCCGGTCCGACGAAATAGACTACTCGCCATTCGCAATTCCTTCTGGACTCCAGCGTGCATCCAGGGCTGCGAGGAATTCCTCAGCGGAGATGCGCACTGGCCTGGCAGGCAGTGCAGGGTGTAATAAGGGTCTGCTCGGAATTATCGCCGGAGTGACTCCGAAACTGTTTGTGGTGAACTTCCAGGTTCGCCATCGTCCCGCACGATTGGCACGGCCAGCCATCTCGTTGCAGGACCTGCAGCCGTGAGGCTTCGTACGACGCTGGATCTAGCCGCACGCGGGCTGCGTTTGGGTCAATCGACGTCACGATGCCCAGAACTGCAGTCTCAATCGCCCGCTCAACGACATCAGCAGACCACATAGTCACAAGCTGCGACGCCGCCCGACCACCGGGCCGAGCAGGAATGCCGGTGGCATCATCTACTCAGACTGTATGAGCCTTACAAGGGCACGCGGTTCCTCGCTGTTTTGAAAAAGTGAGCAAATTTGAACAGTTCCTCCATTTGGGGAAACAGTATTCTACAAACTACATTGGCGCTGCAGTCTCGGGGGAGGGACCGCTTTGTGGAGCGGTCTGAGTTAACGTGGTGGTGTCGACATTCGGACCCTCACGACCGCCTTTTTTTTCAACGTGTCGCGAAGGTTGTTTTCAAGTATCGATCCTACGTCGTACTTGCAGGGGCATGATGCTGAGCGAATTTTTCAAGTGCCAAGAACCCGCAGAATCGATTGGTGGCTGATCGGGCTATTGCTCGTTTCGTTGCTTCCTCGGCGCAGCGATTCTCGGGATCATTCCGGTGCTTTGACAGAAGCTACTCAGCCGCTTTAGGTTCTTTTAACAACGGTCGAGCATGTCGAGTGCGCCGCAAAAACCCGAGTGCGCTCTCAGCGTTCCTGAGCGCCGCTTCCACGCCCGGCGCCGGGTACAATTGCTCGCTTACGTCAACGTTGGCACCAGTCGCGGTGTGGTGTCCGATATCAGTGAAGGCGGGTTGGGTGTACAGAAAGCTGCCCCCGAGATCGAGGCACATTCCTCCACTGTGGCTTTCCATTTACCCGGTTCCCAAGACACGGTGGAAATAAGAGGACAGATCGCGTGGCTGAGTGAATCGAAGAAGGAAGCGGGCATAAGGTTTCTTGATCCACGCGAAACCGTTCGCAGCAGAGTACAAGAATGGACTTCGCTGATCAATCCAGCAGAAGCAGGCCTTCATCTCTATGTGGGGGAATCTGCCGCAATGAGCGTTTACGAACTCAACCCGC
>PLHQ01000061.1 GCA_003138975.1 Acidobacteriaceae bacterium
CTGGAGCACAGTGTCATGGCTGCGGTCGAACACAATAAGCGGTCGACCACCAAACGGCCCGTGGAATTCATCAAGCGGAGCACGGCTTCTGCGTCCTTGCGGATAGCAATGTGAGAGCTATCCGAAAAAGTAGAAGCCATCTCACCAATACCTCAAAAGAATTACACAGCTAAGGTAGAGCATCCCTAGAAAATTCTCAGCTCATCGCTCATATCGGACACCTGCTCTGCGGAAGTTTTGTAACCAGACAGCCTCTCAACTCTCCAACGTCGACGGTACCATCGCAAACGACGCAGATCTTGAGTTCTATTTTTTCTATTGCTGCGGTGCGGGGCAATTAGTTCGATCCCATAGCGACTGTTCCTCGTCCAGTTTGTCAGAGTCGTAAGCGTTGTCGCCGATTACATTCCGGGGGTCTTCTGGAGTCACCATCTGGACTAGAACCGTTCTCATTCTCAAAACTTCAAAGCCAAGCTCAACTGCACAAGCCTCTGCGACGTTGCACTGGTAATCGCCCCGAGAGGGGAACCGTTGGTCCAAGTCAGGTTCGGCTGGCCCCAGCTGGGATGGTTGAATACGTTGAAAGCCTCCAATTGAAATTGAAGACCCACGGACTCGCGCAGAGCAAAATTCTTGGCCANNTGGAAATATGGTCCGCGGAGCACCCCAGTACCTTCGTCGCCGAATGTTCCAGCAGCATTCAACGCGAAAGCACACGGGTTGAACCAGCTCGCCATGGTATGGACCTGTGAGGGCGCAGGGCAGCCTGGATTGGCGGCGATAGGTCCAGCCTGGAAAGGGTTCCCAACCTGGTCGGGGCGCTGGTTATAGCTTCCCACCCCAGCCTGATCGTTAGGCAAAGTCACCGTGAGGGGGGCGCCCGATTGAAACACGGTTATGCCCGAAACCTGCCAGCCTCCCAGGAACGCTTTGGTAGCGGCATTCGCGTGCCTGAAGAACGGCAGTTCCCAGGAGTAGTTGAAGCTAAGCATTTGCGTCCGGTCGAAGTCCGCGGGACCGTATTCTCCTCGGATGTTGTAGCTGTCTTGCGGCCATGTGGACGTGTAGGCGGTACCATTGGGGCCAGGATTATTCGTGAGCGTCTTCGAGTAGGTGTAGGACGCCTGGAAGGACACTCCATTCTTGAGCCGATGGATGAGCGAGGCCTGCAGTGCGTTGTAGTTGGAATCGAAGATGGTCGCATACGCCGAAATTTGGTCAAAGCCCTGGTAGGGACGAACGTAATCCGGACTAATATTCCCGTTTGCCACCTGCGCATTGGGTTGGCCTTGGTTCATGTCGTAAAAGCCCAGCAGATGCGTGCCTTTCGTTCCTACGTACGCTAGGGAAAAGCTTGTGTCTGGCGCGACTTCGCGCTGAACGTTCAGGGACCATTTCTGGACGCCTGGATACTTCCACGGAGCCAGCGCTGTGTTTAAACCCGCCGGAAAAATCGTACCTGACGTTCCGCCGGGATTATCAAGGGAAGTGCCGAAAATATTGACGGAGCTGTTGAAAGGAGGGTTGTACGCTCCAAACTGGCTATATGAGCCCCATCGGTCGTAGAAAATGCCGTACCCGGCACGAATCGCCGTCTTGCCATTCGAGAAGGGATCCCACGAGAATCCTAGGCGAGGGGCAAAAGCAAGCTTGTGGCTTGGAAATAGCGCTTGGCCATAGGGTGAACTGTTGGCCCCAGCATAAGTATTATGTCCCGCGACGATGATACCGTCCAAGAGGTTGCCATTGTTCGTGATTTCGCCGTACTGGTTTACTGTCGGAGCCTCGGCCGGGTTGTAGAGAGCAGGGTCGAAACCTCCCAACATATTGTGCAGCTCATGCTCAGGCTGGTAGAACTCATAACGCAGAGCCGCTGTCAAGGTGAGGTTTTTCCGCAACTTCACCTGGTCTTCTATGTACGGTTCCAGGTTGTACCAGCGATACTTGCCGAAGGGATCCAACGCCGTCTCTGTATAGTTTGATGCATAGTTCAGCATGAAATCGGCAAGCGGGTTCCCGGTGAGTTCGCCCAAAAAGGTGTAGGAGCCGTTGGTATTGTTGTTCGACGGATTCGCCAGTTCGCTCTTGCCTTCGGGCGTGAAGACGGCCCCGAAGCGAATGGTGTGCCGGCCATGAATCCAGGTGGTGTCACTCTGAAAGGGAATGCTGAACGCGTCGTTGTGGAAATACCACTGCTCCACGATCCCCGCGTAGGGATATCCAAAATACATGGTGGGAATCCGGTCCAATTCGTCGAGCGGGAATACCTGCTGCAAAGTCAGGCCCGGCGCCCGAGTCTTGCTGGACAGCGGACTGTTTTCGAGCGATTTGTCGTTCGCGAAGTACATGCCAACGGAGAATTCCGTGAAAAGAGTGGGACGCGCAGCGTACGTGACATGAACGGCCCAGTTGTACATAGGGAAATTCTGCGTCGATCCTCCAACGTAAGGGAAAGAATTCTCGCCAAATAACCCGTACGGATTGTCTAGCAGGTNNCGCCAACGGGTGAAGTTGGGCGCTTGGGATATGAAGTTGTACAAATTATCCAGGCTGTAGTTGGGCGTCGGTTGCGGATAGTATGTCGCGAGCAGAAGTAGTGCGTTCTGGTCCAAGCGACCCTGCGGAATCGTATTGTTAGGGAAAGGCAGCCCCGTGGTCGGATCGATTGGTTGTATCAGGCTCTGACTGAAGTTGCCTTCGCGCTCGAGTGCTGTAGGGGTAACGGTAATAGCCGGCCCGGAATTCACCACAATTCGCCTCCACTCCTCCGACCAGAAGAAGAAGAGCCGGTCTTTCTTGATAGGGCCGCCTACGTCGTAGCCGAAATCGTTGTGCCGGTCCTCTGGGGAGCTCGTGGAGAAACGATTCTCGGCGTTGAATATGTTGTTGCGAAAGAACTCAAAGACGTCGCCATGGAATTTGTTCGTGCCGGAACGGGTAACAAGGTTGACTTGGGCGCCCGCTGAACGCCCTGCAGTAGCCGTATAGTCGTTGTTATCAATGCGGACTTCGGAAACCGCGAACAGGTTCGGCGTAACAAAGGCATTGCCGCCGAAGGTGTCCGCGTTACGTACGCCGTCAATCAGCAGGTTGTTCTCGTCGTCTCGAACTCCATTCACGGAAAAATTGACGGACGAGTTCGATCCAAAGCCGGGGTCGACGACCACTGGCATGGAGACGCCGGGTTCGAGCGACATCAACTGCGTGAAGACTCGGTTCGTGAGGGGCAAGGAATTCACCTGTTCTCCGGTGACTGTGTTTCCTTCGTTAGCAGTAACGGTGTTCACGACTGGGGGCGCCCCGGTGACTGTGACCTGCTCCGAGACAGCACCCACCTTGAGAACCACATCCACGCGAGCCGGTTCGGCGGCATGCACGGCGAAAGCCGAGTGCAGTACCTTTGTGAAGCCCTTCTTTTCGGCAGTCAGCTCATACGGTCCGGCAGGCACAGTCAGGAAGCGGAACTCGCCCGACTCATCCGTCACCGTCTTATACGTCAGATTGCTCTCCGGGTCGCGAAGCGTGATGGACACTCCCGGTACGATGGCCCCAGAGGAGTCCGCGACTGTGCCAAGCACGGTTCCGGCATCGGTGACCTGTGCCCAGGCCGCAGGTAACCAGAAAGCGATCACGACCAGTATTGAGAGTAGAAAATAGCCTGTAAACCTATNNACAGTCATAGCCATAAAACCGGTGGTTAAAAACGTGCTGGAACAAACAGGCGCGCTGGCCGCGCATGATGGGATTGCCTTCCACGGGCTGGAAATCGCCATCTGGCGAATCGGCGGCGAAGACCTTGACCTGCCACTCGCCTTCGGGATCGTCGGTGTAGCGGTGCGGATAAACCTCGGTGGCGAGATAGTAGACTCCGGTCTTNNATTTTTTCCGGGGCCTTGTCCAGGTCGACGACGGAATCGGCGCTCTTGCTGATGATCTCGAAGTGATCCTTGTCATTTCCGCGATAGAAAGTCAGATAGAACCGTCCTGTGCGCGGATCGCGGAAGAGGTTCGGATTCTGGTTGCGCTGGTCGGGAACACCCGCCACCAGGATCTTTTCCTCAGTCAGATGAAGTCCATCGAGCGAACTGGCCAGCACGATGTGGCTGCTCGGAGTGTCGTATTCCCGGGTGATCGCGAAGTAGAGCAGGTCTTTGTGCTTCGGATCGGCGCCGGCGAGAACCGTGGGCCAGCGAGCGTTCGTCCAAAGCGGATTCTGCTCATACTTGGTCCAGGTCACAAGATCATTGCTGCGCGCCAGGCCGATACCGCGGCCTTCGTTCAGCCCGTACCATCCCCAGTAGCGGAATCCGTCACGCTTTAGTTCCAACACCGACATGGTGTGAGGAAACTCGTTGCCTTCCCACTTCTGCGCGTCGGGAAGAACGTGGCGCGGCGTCGTTAGT
>PLHQ01000051.1 GCA_003138975.1 Acidobacteriaceae bacterium
CTGTCAAGTCAGATTCTTTCTGGCGCACAGGCTTACCCAATTTTCGACCGCGTCAGGGTTTATCACGCTTAGGAATAGTTTCTCTGGGCGAAAGAAACAAGGCTACTGCCTCCGCCAGAGCTCCGCATGCCATCACGCAGACTGCGGACGGGTACCTGTGGGTCGGGACGGAAGGGGGATTAGTACGCTTCGATGGCGTGCGGTTTGTTCCGTGCACCGCACAGGAGGGCAAGAGCACAGTCCGGGTGGCGCAAGGCTGTACCTCGATGGTGGTACGACAAAATTCCGAGCTCTAGGGATTCCTTCTGCGATGACAGTTGTTAGTCTTTCTTCCGGGGCTGGGCAATACCGCTCAATCCAGGAGGCAGGACTTGCAAAGGCTGTATTCCACATTTCCCGGCGGTTGGCCAGGCATAGGCCTGCTGCTGTTGCGCGTAGGGATTGGGGCAACGCTGATCATTCAGGGGGCTGCCTATTTGCTGGAACTGCAGGACCTGAGAATTGGGACCTGGGTGGTTTGCTTGCTGTTGCTTGGGAGTGGTGGTTCGCTCGTCATAGGGCTTCTAACTCCGATAGCAACTGCATTGTCGGTGCTCGGTGGTTTAGGTGTGACGTTCATGTACTTTCCGGCACCGGGCTGGAATTTCTTGAACGGCAATCCGTTAACCTTCGATCTGCTCGTTATGGCGATGGCCTCTGCTTTGCTCGGCCCAGGGGCGTTTTCGCTGGATGCGCAGCTGTTCGGGCGTCGCAAAATTATCATCCCTCGCTCGTCGGCCTCACGCTCACCGAAACCGTAGCAGGTCAGAGAGATGGATCCCCCGGATCCGCACCCACAAAGCGGAGCACAATGATTGCCCATGAGAGGCGTTGAGTCCGACCTAGAGGGACCGAGTCCAACTACTGTAGTGCTCGAAAACGAGTGAGCCCACAATGAAAAGGGAGAATCAAATGACAAGCCCAGCAATCGGTGCGAGAATGCCCTTCAGGACGAATGATACGTATCAGTCTCGAAGTCCAGTTCTTCACAAGCATATGAGTGAGTTCTGGTCTGGCGACCTAGGTCTTACTCTCATAACTATCTCTCTCGCCGTCCTCATCTTCGTAATAACACCCCTTCGCGAAGCTGCCCTACCCGGCCGCTTCTTCTTCGACCTCATTGTGGTTACGCTGATGGTTTTCGGCGCCATGGCCGTAAACCAGAGCCGCATCGCCAAGGCTTTCGTGATCGCCGTCGTGCTTGCCAGTGCGGCGGTGTCGGGGGCCGCTCGCCTCCATCCGACTCTGTTTCTACATCAGTTGTCGAGCGTTCTTTCTACCCTCACGCTGCTTCTCTACGTCCGCATTGTGTTGCTCGTGATGTTTCGCAAAGGCCCGGTGACGTGGAGTCGCATCCAGGGCGGCATATGCGCCTATCTTCTTGTTGGAATGGCGTGGGCTTCCGCCTTTCAGTTCCTTGAGCAACTCCTCCCGGGCTCTTTCCACTTCGTTACTGCGCCGGCGGATATGGACCAACTCACGTCAAAGCTTACCTATTTCAGTTTCGCCACGCTTACCACTGTCGGTAGCGACATCGCCCCTCTGCTTCCTTTCGCGCGCTCGCTCACCATGGCTGAGGCCATCGTCGGCCAGCTTTTCCCCGCCACCCTCATCGGCGCGCTCGTGGCCATGGCTATGCAGTCCCGCACCAACATTCGGTCAGAGCATGGCCCCATTGGTGTTCGTGACGTTTCATAGGTGTCCTGCAGCGTAGCTGCTCGGGAGCAGAAGCTGAGGCGAGCTATAGCAGCGTGCCCTCCGTCCGAATTGGTGGAAGCAGGTCTGCGCTGCCCCGACTGTCGGTCAGACCAGTATGGTGAGGCGCTCTGCACGGCGAACGGGGTCGTACCTTAGATTTTTTCGAAAAAGTGGGCGACCTTCTTGCCTGCATCTTCGGTGTAGTAGACGGTAACCTTGGAGCCCTTTTCGGTTCCCCTTGCCATATCTTTCCCCGCATCCTCGGTGGCGTGGCCGGTCAGCCGGAACGTCTCCTCGGTGCCGTCGGCTGTCTTGACGACCAGTGTTTTCCCACCTCTATCGATGTCTTTGATGGCGCCATCCGTTGCTTTCAAGCCGTCCTTGCCAACCTTGTCAATCTCCACCGTCGTGTCTTCAGCCCCACGCGTGGTGTAATGAGCCACGACCTCTGTTCCTTCCTTCAATCCATGCCAGGAATCTTTCGCTGAGGCATCTGCCCCATGGACCGTCGTTTTAGCGGCAAAATGCAGCGAGTGCTCCGTGCCATCGGTCGTCTTGACTACGATGGTCTTGGTACCCGAATCGATCTTTGTGATCACCCCGTGGACAGCGCTGACAACATCTTCCGCGGCGTACACAGTCGCAATCAGCATCAATGCGAGGATTACATTCCCAATCGTTTTCATTATCCTGCAAGCTCCTGAGTTAAGATTTTCCACGCATTCTAAATCTTTCAATCTAAATCTATCCAGCTTTTTATATCCACTATGTCCACATCAACTCGGAGTTCGGTACGGGCCACTTTGAATCGCCCTCATCACTCTGCTCCGGAATGGTGCCTCACGCGGCGGTCGAGGTCGGAGTGGGACGCCTCGATTCTGATCCCGCCTCGCCAGAAGTTTGGAGGGAAAGCGGGAATGAGCGAGTTCTCCATGTTTTCGCCGCTCTTCGGCCGCGTCCCAAAGTCGCGTTGCTTCTGATCTACCCGATAGTGGTATCCCGGAATGCCGCCCGCAGTGGTACCGGGCAAACCCGTAGCTGAGTTATCTCCACATGCCCCCAGCCGTGGTAGCCAAAAAACCTCTTATCTCGTGATGTGCGTTCGGCTGCGATCCCGCATAGTACCTGCATGGAAGCGAGAAAGCATACAACAAGTGGCGAGCTAAGTTTCACATCCGCAGAAGTGGCTTTAGACCAGACGCTGTAGTTGACCGACTGAGCGTCTGGATGTGAGGCCGTGAGAGAGCAGTCCAAAAGAAGAGCGTGCTTCCATCGACTCCGTACATTATTCGAAAAGCAGCTACCGATGAAAACAGGAATTATGACCACAAAACGCACCACGACGTACCGCTTCTACTTTTCTACTCGGATGCTTACTGCTCTTCCGATCCTTTTGGCGCTCTGCCTGATTTTCCCAACGGCGCGCGCGAACGCCGCAGTTGCAGACCGCGTTGGTTGCCCTGCAGAGAGTGCGGGCTGTGTAGTTAACCTGACCAGCATTGCGGCTGCTCCAAATGGCGGACTCTGGGTTCAAGTCGACGGAGTCGCCAACGGCGGCGCGAGTCGGACTCTGGCACTCGACGGTGCACCGCAATTCGATAACGTCCCCTATCGGGGAGCGATCGCCGCCATCCCCGGCCGGAATGGATATTGGGTTGTCGCTTCCGATGGAACGATATATTCGCGAGGTGACGCGCCTCCTTTGTGCGGCGGCCGGCTCAGCAATTGCTCGAAGTTCCCCTCAAATCCTGACCCGGGCCATCTGGTACTGGCGGTGGCCGCGACACCGGATGGTCAAGGCTTTTGGGCGCTCACGGAGGACGGGAAGGTATTTACAGCCGGCAACGCCGCACCCTACGGCGATGTGACCAGGGATAGCGCGAAACCGAGCGGCATCGTCGCCACAACGTCCGGTCGCGGATATAACATCGTGCTGCGGGATGGAGGCGTATACAGCTTTGGTGACGCCATCTTCTACGGCTCCACGGGTGGAAAGAAGCCTGGCGGATCTGATGCATCCGGACTTGCGGCAAGTCTTGATGCCGGCGGGAAAATAAACGGCTACTGGATGGTTGCTTCCGACGGCGGAGTCTTCACCTTTGGCGACGCGTCGTTCTTAGGGTCCACCGGCGGCAACACCAGCTCTTCCGTCACCGGCATTGTCGAGCTGCCCGACGGACATTCCTATGCCTGGGTTTATGGCAATGGCAAGGTGGGCCATTCGGCGACCTTTGCCAAGGTGGTGATCTCCTCCGACAAGTACGGTTCAGTGTGGAGTGTCCCCGAGGGCAGCAAGGACCCCGCGACATCCCTCCAGTTGATGGGAGCTGACGGCAGTACCAGCCAACAGTGGAATATCTGGCCTACGACCAAGGACGGCAAAGTAGTGCAGATCGTCAACGTCAACAGCGGCCTGTGCGCCGATGTTACGACGCGCGATAAACACCCCTGGGGAGCGTATCTCATCCAGTACACGTGCAAAGGGAAGACGGAAGGCTGGGACAACCAGCGCTTCACCCTCACCAACGACAGTGCCGGACACATACAGTTCCTGCCCGTGGACAGCCCCAACTACATCGTCTGGGCCCAGACAGCCAGCTCAGAATTGACCCTCATTCCCTATCAGGGCGGGGATCCCACGGGCTGGATCTTCACGGGAGTCAAATGACCCAGCGGCTGAAGAAGGATGAAAGGACGAATGTGAGAACCGAGGTCGTGAACAACGGGCCGCAATGAACTCTGAAAGGACTGGGGATGTTATGTCGCTGACGCATCGCTTCCTCTTCCATATTTAGCAGAATCCGTTAAAGAAACGGCAATTCAAACAAACAAGGAGATAGTTATGAAGTCACGAATGATCCAGATGTTTTGCTCTGCACTAACCATGGTGGCGATGGTTACGAGCATCGTTCCCCTAAACGCACAAGAGGCATCGACGGCTACCGTTCCCGTGAAGATGACGGTTACGGCGAACGTCGCCAGCGACAAGCGCATGCCTGAAATCAACCAACAAGATGTCTTCGTTAAACAGGGCAAGGAACGCCTGCGGGTGACGGAGTGGTTTCCGGCTCAGGGAGACCGCGCCGGGCTTGACCTGTTCATCCTGATCGACGACGCGTCCGACGCGAGGCTCGGCTCGCACCTCGAGGACTTACGCACGTTCATTAACGCTCAGCCGTCGACGACTTCAGTCGGAGTCGGATACATGAGGAATGCCACGGTTCAGATCGTACAGGACTTCACGACTGATCACGCCGCGGCTGCCAAGGCACTGCGGTTGCCCTTGGGTTCCGCAGGCGCGTATGGGAGTCCATACCTTTCGGTAATTGATCTCATGACGCGCTGGCCCGCTAACCAAAACCGTCGTGAGGTGGTGATGGTGACCGACGGAATCGACCGCGCACGGCGCGGCATGTTCTGGCGCGGATTGAATGTCAATCCGGATGTAGATTCGGCAAGTGATGTCGCTATGCGCACAGGCACGATCATCCACACGATCTATGCTCCCGGTGTGGGCCGTCTGTACCGCAACTACTGGGAAGCGACCAATGGACAACTCGGCATTGCCAAGCTGTCGGATGTAACTGGGGGCGAGTCTTTCTTCCTGGGTCTGCAAAGCCCGGTAAGTTTCGCCCCCTACCTCGATCAACTGCAGAAGATACTCGACAACCAGTATCTGTTGAGCTTCTCCGCCAAGCCGGACAAGAAGGCGGGTTTGCAATTTGTAACGCTCAGCACTGAGGTCGCGGGTGTAGAGTTCGCCGCAGCCGACGCCATCTGGGTACCTGCTGCGAAGTAAGCAGAGAGCGGGCGGATCTCGCGGATCCGCCCGCTCCATTATTTTGGAAATGAGCCGAGGTAGCCGAAACAATCAAGATCGTGCTCGCAGGAGTCTAGCCATGTCATTTGAATTTTTTCGCTCCACGTCCGAAGTCGCACCCGCTTTGTCTATTCCAGCACTTGGTGTCGAGCAATTCTTATCATTCCAAACTCCGATTTCATTACGAAGCAGGTTCTGAACTGGACCGCCAGCGACCCAAAAATTCGGATCACGGTGCCCGTTTCAGTTGCTCACGGAACCAATCCGAAAGGAGTAATTCAGATTCTTCTTGAACTAGCCGACGGCCACACCGATGTCATGAAAGATCCAGTTCCCGTGGCCATACATTCCGAGATAGGCCCCAATGCAATCACTATTGCCCTTCGCGTGTGGACTCTCACCCAGGCAGCCAACTTCGCACAGCTGCGAAGTGAACTCTACCTGTTGATCTTAAGACGTTTCAAGGAAGAGAAAATTGAAATGCCGTTTGCCCAGTTAGACCTGCACGTAAAGTCGATTGAGGTCCCGGTTTCGGTCTCGAACGTACACCAGGGTGCCAAATCAGAGGAAATTCGTTAACAAACATTTCCATTAGAAAGATGATTGTCATGAATGCGAACAGACGGCAATTTTATCTCGGGTTGACAACTGTGTTGCTTGGCTTGGGCGCGAGTCCCAACCTTCGCGCGCAGAAATCCGAAGATCATCCCACCACACCGCATGGTGCCACTCGTCCACCTTACTTCTTTAAGCATCCGACCTTTGAAATTATTTTTCTAACCAGCCTTGGCCGAGCTTATCACTCGGCAGGAAACGTGGGGAAGGTCCTGTATCTGACCAGGCAAGTAGAAGACGGCAATTTTGAGAGCGCATACATGGCCTTCAAACAAGCCGGGGATGAAGCCCTAGCACAAGCTGAAGAGTCGGCGAGCCATGGCCACAAAGAGAGCGCCCGGCAGGCGTATCTATGGGCTCAGAATTTTTAGGATAGCTCCACCTAGCTTTTTGGAGGGCTCAAAAGATCCGACCCGATTCCTGCCGACCTGGGAACTCCTTTATGATTGCTGGCTGAAGTCACTCCCTCTTTTCGACCCGCCCATCGAGCCCGTGAGCATTCCTTATGAAGGTACCGAGCTACACGGGGTTTTCATTCGAGGAGCGAGTACGTCGGGCAAACGCCCATTGTTGATCCTGGTCAACGGCAGCGACGGCTCGCTTCTGGATATGTGGACGTGGGGCGGTGCAGGAGCGCTCGTCCGAGGATATAACTGCCTGACCTTCGACGGACCGGGACAGGGATACGCTCTGTGGAAGCAAAACCTCTACTTTCGGCCAGATTGGGAAAAGGTGATCTCGCCGGTTGTTGACTACGCCATCAGCAGGGCGGATGTTGACCCGAAGAAGATCGCCCTTCAAGGAATCAGCCAAGGCGGATATTGGGTGCAGCGGGCAGTTGCATTCGAGAAAAGAATCGCCGCGGCCATTGCCGACCCGGGTGTGGTTGATGTGTCTACGTCGTGGACCGCGAGCTTGCCCAATCCGATGCTTGAATTATTGAAGACCGGACGCAAAGCAGAATTCGACGGCTATATGTCAAAGTTGTTGGACCCGGCAACGAAGTCTAATTTGACCTTCCGTATGAGGCCCTTCGGTTTCACATCCTATTTCGGCACCTATAAAGCCGTTCTGAACTACAATCTCGCAGATGTCGCCGGCCAGATTCGTTGCCCATTTCTGATTACCGAACCGGCTAATGAGTCATTTTGGCCAGGACAGTCGCGTCAACTCTACGACCTGTTGACTTCGCCCAAAAAAATTGTGCACTTCTCGGAAAGTGATGGAGCTGACCTTCATTGCGAGCCGAACGGGACTGGAATACGCGATCTCCGCGTATTCAATTGGCTCGATGAGACATTACGGTAAAGCTTTGCTACTCGGATTCAAAGGAGAGCAGTATGAAAATTGACTGGCTCGTGAAATTCCTCTTGCTACTCATCGCTGTTTCACTGGGCGTGATCGTCCTACGTCCCTACCTGACTCCGCCTATAGTGGTAGCGCAATCCGGCGAGGGCCACCCATTCTATATCGAGCCTGGTACCAGCATGCTGCGTGCCCCTGATGGCAGCCGCCAAGTATTGGGCAAAGTCGTGATCGATTTGCGCAACGGCAATGTCTGGGGATTCCCGACGATGACGCAAGATCCCTACCCCGCAGCCGGAGCTCAAACCACTCCGCAAACCTCGCATCCATTCTTGCTAGGCAAGTTTGCGTTGGCGGATACGGACAAGTAAGCGGTATCCCAGGAAAGGCACCGCGAGATGTCGGCTTTCCGGCCGGTTGCGGCCCGCCACGGACGAGTCAACAGCCGAGGTCCAAGCTTTGGCTGCGTTTCGTTGCGGGGACGTCATGTCTACAAGTTTTGCAGGATGCTTTATTTCGCATGCGCCCTGACTCTCAGGAGGCATTTGTTAGATTTGACTATATAGGTCCAATTATTCTTGTGCCTGCCGCTCGAAGTAAAGGGCAATGCCCAACGCAAGAATCAGGGCCGCGACTGCGAACAAGGTCAAGCCTGACACGGCGTTGGGTTCTTCAATGATGACCTTCCGCGCCATGGCTATGAGTGCAACTTCCAGGACGACGCGCACATGAATGACGTCTTTCTTCAGGTACGCTTTCAGCGTCTCCAGCAGCTCCACTCCGATCAGCACCAGCAGGAAGTATCCAAAAATGTCGAGTAGGCCCTGCACCGGAATGAGAAACCGGGGCTGCTTCCAGATTTCTTCACCGATCAGCATGCCTAGGTGCGCCGTGGAGAGCACCACGACGACGACGAGCATTCCAGCAAGCACCAGGACTGTAAACTTCTGGATTTTCGCGAGCAGTGTGTCCAACATGATCTCCCCCCGTGCCTGGTGCCCCAGCCTTTTCGCCGGTCATTTCTAATGACAAGATCCGTCATCCTGAAACTGCCTACTGGCCACCATTGACACCAGAGACCGTGCACAGCTCAGGATTTGCTGGTTCAAAGTATCGTTCTTCAGCGCGTCTGGGGAAATACTTTGCAGGTCCTGGTGCGCCGCCACAATGTTATTGCTGAACTTCTGCATTTTATCGAGTTCGTTGCTGAGCAATTGATAAGCATTTCGATCAGAATCGGTTGACACTGCTACGTATGCGAGTCTGAGATTCTTGGCAGCTTGCGCCCGGTAATCGGCCACAGAGTCATCCGTCACGGGGTAGCCATTCTGAATGGCACTGACTAGCGCGCTGCGCCATTCCCTGATCACGGCCATGGTTTCGATGCCTGCCTTCAAGAAATCTTTCGAGAATGCAGAGTTTGCAGTCTCGCTTGCCGGGGAAGTTGCCGTTGGTGTGTTTGCAGCGGACGTAGGCAGTGTTAACGTAATTTGGTTTCCCTTGAAGCTGAGGGAACCACTCGTCAGTCTTGTCAGTGCTTCGACGTCCACGTAGGACCTGCCGTTTATCTGGATAACCGGTGCTTGTCCCGGCTGGCCGCTTACAATGAGTGTCCGATTCTCCCGCACAGTCTGCGACAAAGCTAGCCTTGGGTTAGCCAGCAGCCATACCAGGATCAACCCTGCACTCAATAGCTTCCTTCTCATCTGATTCACCCTAGTTTTCCATCGTGAACTCGAGACATGCATTGGTGTCGAAACGAGATCGAGTTTTCGCATCAAGTTGCATCGGAGAGTCTACACCACCGTCGAATGCTTTGACAGTTCCCGATTAATGGGCCACTGGCAGACCGGATTTCGCATCGTCGAACCGTCGGGGGCGGATCACTAATCAGCTATTCGCTCGGTTCGAGGTAACGCCGAGGAGACGGGAGAATCACCGATCCGCTGACCGCGATCGAAAATGTCTTTCCTGCGGATATGCCATCAAGGCCCTCAGCGGTGAACCGCACTTTGTAATTTCCGGCAGCAGTATACGCGTGAGTGAGGATTGCGCCATCGGCGACCACTCCATCGCCGAAATCCCAATGACAGGCGAGCGTTGGGACTCCGTCTTTAGACACTATGCTGGAGAGCTCAATTTCTTCCCCAATTTTTGCTTGAGACGGTACTTGGAAGGCAATCGAGGGCGCGGCCATCGGGATCGAAGTATCAATAATCTTGATCAACTTGACTGAGTGCGCGGGTTGATTGTCCAGGCGGAGCGTTTCGTGGTCCATGGCCAACGGCCGATCTTGAGCTAGCGAGTCAAATAGCTTGTACGAATGCTCTGCGGGAAGCTTCAAATCGGAAAAAGTGAGAATGTGAGAACTCGACTGCTCCGTCCAGTTAAAGACTGCCAAAATGGACTGACGCTGGTCTTCGCGCAGCAGAAAAACGCTCGGCTGCTCATCCTTATCTGCAAAAGTCAGGAGATCTAGAGGCAAAGCAGCGCGTCCAAGTTTCGCCATTGCGAGCAAATCTGGATTCTTGACCAATGCCACGCGTTCCGGATCACTCCCCAGTGTTGGGAGGTCGTCGCCAATTTCGAACATTCCTCCAGAAACTGCCGCCAGAGCGATCGAGACCTGAGCCTCATTCAATGTGAGTGGAGCTTGAATGGTTCGCTCTTCAAGCAGTTGCCGGGAAACTGTGAACGCGTCCGGGTCATCGATGAAAAAGTTGCGATGCATGTAATAGCGCGCCGCGATGCCCGGCTCAGCTTCCTTGCTGCGCAGAAACGCATGACCTGTATCCTGGGATATACGACCTTCATCCACCAGGCCAACAGGGTTCAACATGGGACTGCCATCTTTATCGAGCAGCACGTCTTCGCCGACTGTCTTGCGAATAATCTCGAGCCCAATTCGCTGCGCCTCAAGTGCCGTTGTGTTCGGACGATGGTAATAACCCTCGATTGCCGTGTTGTCCATGAAGTCGAGCTTAATGTAGCGCGCACCCCACTCCCGGACCAGCGTGCGATAGGTCTGTCGAAGATATTCCTGGGCATCCGGATGAGTGACGTCTAAGACGAACAGGGGTTCACCCTCCACCTCTTCGGCCTTTCCAATCGAAATCGGATCGCCATGTGCGTTATGCACCAGCCAATCTTTATGGTGTTCGTAAATCCAGGCCCGCTCACCTACTTCAAAGGGAGCCGTCCAAACTCCTACCTTCAATCCCAATCGGCAGATGCGGTGAGTAAGATCCCACATGCCACCTGGAAATTGAGATGCATTGGGCGTCGCATATTCACTGCGAGAGTATCCGTAACCCAGGTCGAAATGAAAATAGTCGTAACCCAGTATCTTCAAGTGCTCGGCCAGCCATTGAGCATTGGCGAGCGCGGCGCCTTGCGTGATTTTTGTATAGAAGGCCGTCCAACTCCACCATCCCAGCATGTTGTCTGCGGTAACCCGACTGTGATGCAGTTCCCGAATTGTGGCACCGTAATTCTCAAGTTGCGAGTGGTAGCTTCTTCCGGCGGCAAACATCACGCGTTCTGAAGTTATTGATTCGCCTGCGGGAAGAGGAACGCTTAATTCAATCAGGTTTTCCGCAGGCCCTTCTCGCAGACCGGATTCTGGATCGGTCGCTTGTATCTCAGTAGTTCCAGTTGAATCAACCGTGTATGAAGCGATGCTGGGGCCATCTGGTGATGAGGATTGCGTTTGCAAATGAATGATAGTGAGGAAGCGGCTGGAAGTGAGAGCCCCCAAAAACAGGCTCTCCGTGCTATCCCGGTTGTAGATAAGTTGGCTGCCTACGGCGCGGTGCATGCCCTCCGGAGCTTTTCCTAAAGTGTAAATCTGCAATGGCGGCCAGTCTTCGCTGAAGCTGTCCGAGAGAACTCGGTTGCTCTTCTGCGTGCCGCTGAGATCGATAACTTTGTTTCCGACGGCTTCGACGCTTCGGATACTTTGGATTGTTACCGGATTGCCTGTGTGATTTTGTACTTCAGTCTCGATGACACCAAAAGCTCTCCCATCATAGATTTGCAATGTATATGCAAGATCAGGGAAATTCGGAAGGCCGGACGAAGTGACTGTTATTTTCTTGCCGTGTCCGAGAGCATCCTCAAAACTCGATTGAGATATTTCATGTTTCGGATAATCGGTCGATTTGACCCATTTGTGATCGATCTCTGCTGCCACCCTTGCGTGAATGACGCTGTGTCCGCCATTTTCTGTTTGGATTTCATATGTGCCATCGCTCGGCTGAACGACCACAGACAGACCCTCGGTATGAGCAACTGCCTGAGAACCCCGAGCCGGGTCAGAAGAGCCCAGACAGCCTTCAACTAAGATCAGCAAGCAGGCTATCAAGAGACTTGCGATCTTGACCTTGCGGATTTTTCCGGCCCATGCTTTCGGCAGCCGAAAACCACGACAATTATGCTCAATCATGAATTCCTCCTGCTGTGCGTGGAACTTGCTACGGCGGAACGTCGATTTGCCTCTCACTCAGAATCCTGACTTGGGTTGAAGGGCCATGTAGCTTTCCACTTCGCCCAGATGAAGAAAACCAGAACGCCGGTTAGTAGCGTCAATAATCCGATCTTGATGTAGAGCCAGCCTGAGGTCAGAAAAACGTATGCCCATCCAAAGAAAGCAATGACAATGGGGACGGGATAAAACCACATCTTGTACGGCCGCGCGCTGTCTGGAAACTTTCGTCGCAAGAGTGGAATCGCAAATAGCTGTCCGAGAAACTGGACCAAAATTCTGGTAGTGATCAACGCACTGACAAGCTGATCAAGTTTAAGGAACGCGGCAGCAATAGATACACCGCCCAGAACCAGAAGGGAAACTTGCGGATAGTTTTTCGTAGGATGCAGTTGCGCAAACGGACGGAAGAAATAGCCGTCGATGGCAGCCGCATAAGGAATGCGCGAATAACCCAGAAGAAGCGCGAACACAGAGCCAAAGGCCGACCAGAGGATCAAAATTGTTACCGCGATTGCGGCGCCCCTGCCGTATAGGCGCTCCATGAAGTCAGAAACGATGAAGTTCGAATGAATTCCTTCCCGCCACGGCACCACTCCGATCAAGGCGAGATGCAGCGCTAGGTATCCTACACAGCAGATTGCCAGCGAAAACAGAATCGATCGCGGCACTACGTAGGAAGGATTCTGCACTTCGTCACCGATGTAGCACACATCGTAATATCCGAGATAGTTGTACACAGCGATCAGGGTAGCGCTGCCGAGACCGAGCACGAAGCCACGATTGAAGGCCATCGCTCCTGGGGGAAAATCGAACGCCCTGTGGGCATTGAAGTGAGGGAAACCGGTGACGATGACGGCTACCATCGCCAGCACCGTGCCAATCCAAAGAGTGAGCGTGACCTTGCTCAAAAATGTGATCTTTCGGCACAAGAGGAACAAAGCAACAAGGCCTGCGGCAACCGCTATGTATTGCTGGCCTCGACCGCTCAATCCTGGCCAGAGATATGTAGAATAGTTTCCAAATCCGATCATCCCGGATGCGATTTCCAAAGGCCCACTCAGAACGAATTGCCAGATGAAAAGAAAAGCCATCAGGCGACCCCAACTTTGATGGCCGTATGCCTCGCGAAGAAAATGGTAACTACCGCCGGAGCCTGGCAACGCCGCCCCCAGTTCGCTCCATATCAGACCATCGGAAATTACGATGAGCGCACCCGTCAGCCAGCCCAGCATGGATTGCGGGCCGCCCATGGAAGCCATCAATAGTGGGATTGTGATGAAAGGCCCGATCCCAACCATGTTTGACATGTTCAGGGCCGTGGCAGGAAGTAAACCAAACGCGCGCGTCAGGTGGGGGTGCGTTTCAGTCTCCATTGCCATGGGCGTGCAAGATCGTAAAAGTTCTAGGCTGCATCACAGCGATTCCTTATGCAGAAAGATCCCATAAGCATTCGCTGCGCTCGTCTTGCTGAGCTATTCGTTTTGCCGCTATGCCGTTCCCTTCACTCCAATGCGGGTCGCGTCACTCACCTTACAATTGCGCGAATCTACCGACAGCTTGCCCGTTTGTCAATTAGATTGTTTGTTTCTGATCGATTGTGACTCCTGGAGGTACACTTTTTGCGGTACAAATCGTCCACATCCCAAATACAATTGGTGCCGCGGAGCCACCGATCCGCGCCAGGTTGGGCAGCCAGGAGAGCCAGACATTATGCTCGCAGAAGAGCGCAGATTTCGCATTCGAGAGATCCTTTCCGGTCAACGCACCATTACCGCTTCCGACCTCTGCGCTGCTCTGGGGGTTACCGCCGCCACGGTGAGGCGAGACTTGGCGGCTTTGGAGCAGGATGGCGTACTGGTCCGTTCGCATGGGGGAGCGGTTTCCAGGATGTCCAGCACAAACTTCCAACCTTCCTACGAGACTTTGTCGCATAGCCACAGCGGCGAAAAGCATGCGATTGCGGTCGCGGCTGAACATTTGGTGCTTGATGGCGAGACTGTGTTTCTTGAGGGAAGCACCACAGTGTATGAACTTGCCTGCGGCTTAAATCAGCGGAACCGACTGACCGTCGTGACAAATTCTCCGACGATCGTTTGCCAGTTGCAGAGAAGCTCGGGTGTGACTGTCCTTTGCACCGGCGGCGATCTTCAAAAGGATACGTTCTACTTTTCCGGCGAATGGGCGCAGCGTGCGCTCTCCGAAATTCGGTTAGACAAAGCGATTTTGGGAGTGAGCGCAATCGATCTTTCGTATGGAATCTCGACCGCGAACCACGCCGAGGCACAGATCAAGAAGATGATCATGAGAGCTGCGAAGACCCGGATCGCGCTGGCAGATCACAGCAAGTTTGGTACTCAGAGCTTCGCCTATGTCGGCCCGGTGGCGGACATCGACGTGCTCGTAACCGACTCCGGCACCGATCCAAAATACATCAAGGGCCTGCGTGAAGCGGGTGTCGAAGTTGTGGTTGCGGAATTGCAAGAAACGCGTAAAACACCGCACAAAAGAACACATGCGAACAAAACAGGTTGACAATCGCTCAAATGCGGGATAATTTGAGTCCCGTCTTGGTTCAGCGAGGACGAGGGGAACTGTGAGCGATTGCGGCAAGAGGATTCGCTTGAATCGTGTGCTCGGAGGCTCGGAGCGCCGAGCCCTGGTAGTCGCTTTCGATCATGCTTTGGTACTCGGGCCGATTCCTGGGACTGAGGACCCATTACGAAAGATTCGCCAGTTTGCCCAAGCCAGAGTCGATGCATTGCTGTTGAACCTTGGGCTCATTCGTCAATTCGCAAACTCGACAATAGTCGGCCCAATACCAGCTCTAATTGCCCGCCTGGACTGGACAACCGTTTGGTCTGCGATTGGGCAAAACGGAAGTGGCGCGCTGCACAGCTCGCTTCTCGCACGCCCCGAGGAAGCGTTACGACACGGCGCAGATGCCGTTCTCACCTATCTCGTCGTAGGCACCGGTGATGCCGAGTTCGAGATGAAGGAGATCACTCGCAACGCGGAAATCGCCCGCGAATGTGAACGAGTTGGAATCCCGCTGATTGTTGAATCTCTCGCACGGGGGAAGGATGTGCAGAATCCAGGTGATCCCAAGTGGCTGAACCTCCACACTCGTATGGCAGCCGAGCTTGGTGCGGATGTCGTTAAGACGGATTACAGCGGGGATACAGCCTCGATGCATTCGGTGGTGGAAAAATGCCCTATACCAATCCTGGTGCTCGGTGGAAGCCGTCATGCCTCCGACAGACGTGCGCTTGATGTGGTCCGCGAAGTTGCGGCCGCAGGAGCGGCTGGTGTCTTCTTTGGCCGCAATGTTTTCCAAGCCGACAACATCAGCACATTTCTAGAACAGGCGCGTGCTGCTCTTGACGGAGCGGTGGCGGCAGAATTTCAAGCAATCCCAAGATGACGACATCGGGTTCCCAGGCCCAGGCAGTTTTGTGCGACAAGAATGTGATGGACGGTCGTCCCGGATTCCGCCTGCGGGCCGATTGGGGATATATTTCAGTTCTTGAGGGCGGTGGGCATATCTGCGCGTTGAATCTGAATGCATGTTCCGGAGTGAACCCGCTATGGCGGCCGCAATGGGCCACGATCGATCCATCCCAGTACGAGATTTCGAAACATGCTCGCAAGTACGGGCCTCCGCCGGACGGCAGGTTACTCTCCGGCATTGCCGGACATAGCCTCAGCTTTGATCAGTTCGGGCCGCCTTCCATAGAAGAAACAGCAGCGGGTCTCACCACCCACGGCGAAGCGCCCGCATTGAAGTGGAAGATCCAGAAGCAAGCGCAGTCGCCGAAGCCACAATTGCAATATGGTCTGACTCTTCCCGAAGCTCGGATCAGTTTCAGCAGGAAGCTCACCCTCGACCGCGTGAATCCGGTGATTTATTGCGAAGAAGAGGCGGTCAACCTGAGTAGTTACGACCGCCCCATTTCGTGGAACGAACATGTAACTTTCGGGCCACCGTTTCTGGAACCAGGAACCACCTGGTTCGACATGCCGGCAAAGCGGGCAAAGGTTTGTCCGACGAGCTACAGCCCTCGATTTTTTCTTCAGCCGGATTCCGAGTTTACTTGGCCCAACGCACCGACAAAAGATCGCAAGCGGATGAACTTGCGTACTACGCCGGCACAGCGGTTCGGACACTACACAGCGCAATTGCTGAGTCCGGAACGTGAGATTGGTTTCATCGCGGCATGTAACCCTCGCCAGAAGCTTCTCGTCGTCTATGCATTTCGACGGGCAGACTTTCCCTGGGTGGGCAATTGGGAAGAGCGATACAACCGAACCCAAGCGCCGTGGCGAGGGAAAACGTTCTGTCGAGGACTGGAGTTCAGCACGACTCCGTTCTCTATTCCGCGGCGCGAAACGATCGAGCAAGGTCCGCTGTTCGGCGAACCAACGTATCGCTGGCTTCCGGCTAAATCCAAGGCTCAAGTTCGGTTTCTGATTTTGTTGGTTAAGGTGCCAGAGACATTTCGTGGCGTAGCGAGTGTTTCCGTTGCTAAAAGAAAGATCGATGTTGTCGAGTCCGGAGCTCGTGGCCGGAAGCTTTCAGTCGCGGCAGACAAATTCCTGTGAATGGCGTCGATCATGAGTTTGCTTGCCATTGATATCGGTTCGAGTAGATGCAAAGCGGTGGTGTTTGCGCTGACGGGTGAGATACTCACACAGCACGCCTGCGCGTACACACCGGCTTTTCCCGCTCCTTCGCACGCCGAGATAAATCCCGAGACCTTTTGGCAGGCAGTCTGTCATTGTTCGCAAGCGGTGTCGAAGAATCTTTCTGATCCCGTCCGAGCATTGTGTCTGAGTTCGCACGGCGAAACTTTCGTGCCGGTAAATGGACGCAACCAGCCAGTCGCTCCGGCCATTCTCAACCAGGACAATCGAGCCACGGAAGAAACGGTGTGGCTCGAAAGAACATTCGAAAGAAAGCGACTTTTCGAAATTACCGGCCTGGTCGCTCATCCCATGTATCCGGTTCCGAAATTTCTCTGGCTGCGTAAGCACCGACCGGACGTTGTTGCTCCCTCGGTTCGTTTCCTCAGTGTGATTGGTTATGTTCTTTCGCGATTGGGGCTACCCGCTTATATCGATTATTCTCTGGCCTCCCGTTATCTGGCATTTGATATACGGCAGCGCCGCTGGTCCGAAGAAATTCTTGCCGCCACAGAAATAAGTGCCGAATGCCTGCCCATTCCTGTACCTGCTGGAACGATTGCTGGAAAAATAGATGCACACGTTGCCAGTCAACTCGGCCTTTCACCCGGAACAATTGTTGTGATGGGAGGGCACGATCAACCTTGCAGTGCATTGGGAGTTGGCGCTATTGGTTCGGGCCGCGTGGCAGACTCAATGGGCACTTACGAATGTCTGCTGGCAGCTTCCGATCAGCCCTGCTTAACGGATGAGGCGCTTGCGGCTTCTCTCAACTCTTATTGTCACGTGGTTCCAGACAAGTTCGTTACGCTGGCATACTTCCCATCAGGAATCATGGTTAAGTGGTTCCACGATCTTTTGTACGCAGCAGCGTATGGTGAAGGCTCGCTCGCTCAAAACGGGGATCCATCGGACTCGGAGTCTATTCACTATGCGTCACTCGAACGAGAAGCACCAGCGGGCCCGACGGGTCTCTGCATTACTCCGAATCTGATCGGCACCTGCAATCCCGATTTCAATCCGCGTACACGTGGAATAATCTCTGGCCTGGGCCCGGACACAACCCGCAGCCAAATTTACAAGGGCATCCTCGAAGGGCTCGCTTGTGAGCTGTCACAGATGACCGACATTCTGACAAATGCGGTGGGAGAGTTTCGGGACGTTTACGTCACCGGCGGAGGCGCGCGATCAGCTTTAGGTCTCCAGCTGCGAGCCGCTTTATCGGGCCGGGAGCTGCATGTAATGAAGTGTCCGGAGGCAGTGTGTCTGGGCGGAGCCATACTCGCCGGAGTCGCATGCGGGGAATACGGAAGCTTGCGAGAAGCAGTGGAGCTTGTAGTCCACGATGTGTCGACGGTATCGCCCGACCCAGCGCTTGCGGCAGCCTATGCACAACAAGCCAAACAATATCGCCATTTGCGTTCAGCGCTCACGGCGGGCGCAACCACCGAGAGTGCAATAGGCCGACAGGAGGAGCAGTGATCCAAGCCACAATCGGATTCGTAGTTTTTGGAGTTCACAAAGATGGTCTGAAAGACCCAATGGGCACCCCATTCATCGATGACGCATTGGTTCAGCGCGCCAAGAGTGCACTGGTTGCCGCGGGTCTGAAAGTTATTGAGTATGGCGTTGTTGTCGCCAGCAAAGAAGAAGCTCGGGCCGCATTCAAGAAAATGAAATCCGACGATGCCATCGATGCGGTTGTCCTATTTTCTGGGACCTGGGTTTGGGCGGCGCACATGGTCGGCGCGATTCGCGATTATTGCGCAAGTGGAAAAGGCTTGCTTCTGTGGACGCATCCCGGCTCTCAAGGTTGGCGGCCGGTTGGCGGATTGGTGCTGCACGGAGGTTTGCTCGAAATCGGTGTCCCGCACAAATTTCTATACGGAAGCTTGGAGGAACCAGATACCGTAAGCAAGATCGTCAGCTATGCTCAGGCTTCATATCTGAAGAACTTCTTAAACATGTCTACCATTGGTACTTTTGGCGGTCGCGGGATGGGGCAAACCTGCGGCACCGCCGATCCTTCTCAATGGATGAGAATGTTTGGCATCGATATCGATTCCCGGGACACGACGGAGTTGAAGCAAACTGCTGAAGGAATCTCATCAAGCGAACTGGATCAGCTGCAGCCGAGGTTGAAGCAGTTGTTTGGCAAGGAACCCGAGCGAAACGCGGTGACCGAGCGCTCGATGCGTCTATATCTCGCTCTGAGAAAAGTTGTAGCGAGAGAAAAGTTTGATTTCTACACGATTCAATCTTTTCCTGGTCTAGCCGGCGATTACTCTGCCACTTGCTTCGCTCAGAGCATGATGCTTGAGGATGGAGTTGGTACTTCTACCCTGGGCGATTTCAATACCGCTTTGACCGTTCTCCTGCTCACCAAATTGAGCAGGGAGAGAGTGTATTACGGTGATTTGCAGCACATTGACAAAAAAACAAGAGAAATCAAGATCATCGGGGATGGCGCTTGTCCACCCTCACTGGCCAGCAAGCTGGGTCCGGCTGGCTTCTCTGAACACGGTATCCCTACGGAAGGCGAAGCCGGCGGCCTGTCTGTAAAGCTCACCTGCAAAGTGGGGGAAGGAGTACTGGCCCGGCTCGGCAGAGTGAACGGTGCGTTTCAAATGGTCATTACTCGAGCCAGCATTTTCGAGCCGGCACCGAATCAGATAGAAAAACGGCTCAACGAATGTGGCATCCCATTCTGGCCGCACGGTTTTGTGACCGCGCATTGTGACATCGACGTTTTGCTCCAGCATTGGACCAATGAATATGCATGCCTCGGCTACGGCGAAGAGCTATATCCGGCGTTAGTCGATTTTTGTGAGATCACGGGAATAAGGGCAATCCTTCCCTGAGCGTTCAATAGAGGGATGATCGATTCAAGGGGAACCTGACAGGACACGATGCGGGAGACAGACGGGACCGACCGAAGGATATCCCTGAAAAGGGCTGGGAAATGTTGGTGGCTACCAGCAACCCGCTGAACCGCCGACGGAGGCGCGATTAGAGAGAGACTCGGACGGCCGAATTTGCTGGAACGGGCAAACGGCCACCACGATTCGCGCAACATGCAGCATGGCGCGATTTACTTTTGCTTCCAGAAGATTCGGCGGGATCGGCCCACAGTGGATGTCGAAGCCATCGACGCCCAAGAAAAGAATGTCGGCATTCAGCGGCGCAATGTTTCTTCCGCAATTGGCCCAACCAGCGAAAAAGAATTCTTCCGCAGAGTCCCTCCTGTCAGAATTACCTCCAGAGACGAGCCGGCTCGTTCCGCAGCGATATTCACTGCGTTGGTGATAATCATCAGATTTTGATGATGGCGGGTGAAGAGTGCGAGTCAACTACAACTGGCGAGTATTCCTTTCTAACGTCATTAGCTTCGTTTGTCCATGTAAAAGAGCTCGGGCCTGACGACCGGCCCAAACCAGGGAAGGCATACCTAGAAGGCATATCCAGACAAAAACAAGTCAGTCTCGCGTTTTTTCCGCTTGACTTCCGTACGAATCGCAAGTAAATGTTTAAATACGTAATAATTCGAAAGCACGCCGAAACTGATCTTTGGCCGAGGAGTCTGTGGCGTGGATGCTCTTGCTAAACTGCTTGATCTTTCGAGAGAAGAGAAGATCGAACGCGGTCTGTTATACACTCCTGCGGAGATTGCCCAGCAACCTGCCACCTGGGAGTCAACATTCTCTATCTTTCAAGAACACCGCACGAGGCTTGCGGAGTTCCTTGGGGACGCCGGGTTCGGCGATCCCGTGTGTCCGAAACCAGTTGTTTTTCTCGTCGGTGCTGGCACTTCTGACTACGTGGGCAGAAGTCTGGTGCATTTGCTTCGTCGGCTCTGGAAGTGTGAAGTCATTGCCATTCCCAGCACCAGTCTCCTGACCCACGGGGAAGAGTGGCTGATTCCAGGTCAGAGGTACGTCTGGATTTCATTCTCCCGATCCGGCGATAGCCCGGAGGGTGTGTCTGTCCTGGAAAAAGCTCTGGTGAGTCATCCGGATATTCATCACATTGTCGTGTCGTGTAACGCAGAAGGGCGGATGATTCGTTGCACGGCTGGCAAACGACAAGCGTTCGCCGTTGCCCTAGACGATGCGGTTAACGACCGGGCTCTGGCCATGACCAGTTCTTTCTCTAATATGGTCGTATTCGGCCAGTGCATGGCGCATGTTCATAATTTCACACAATACGAAGCTATACTCAGCCAGCTTGTAGAAGCGGGAAAGACTTTCCTTCCACACGCCGCTGACGCCGCGGCGGCCCTTGCTGCAGAACCTTTTGAGAGGGTCTGTTTTATCGGATCGGGCGCGCTTGAGGGCGTAGCCGTTGAATCTGGGTTGAAGGTACTAGAACTGACTGCGGGCAGAATCCTGACCATGGCGGAATCCGCCATGGGACTGCGCCACGGTCCTATGGCAGCTCTCGACAAAACTACGCTGCTGGTTGCTTTTCTTTCGAGCGATGAAAAGGTTGCCCGCTATGAAAGAGATCTGTTGCAGGAACTCAAGCGGAAGCGACTCGTGAAAACTCAGATCGCAGTGGGTGGGCACTCCGGGCCGCCGTTGGATGGTTTCGCAGAGCGCCATCTTTCGCCGGACATTCGCACAGCGGTCCCGGATGATTGTCGTCCGCCAGTGGATGTCTTGTTTGGTCAGTTGTTGGGGCTGTTTTTCTCCTTGCGCTGTAACTTGAGGCCGGACCGGCCCAGCCCCGACGGCGTCATAAGCCGAGTCGTTCAAAATGTGAGGATTTACGCCTGATTCGCGCCGTGCGCCTCGGGGGGAGTATGAATCGATCATAAACGAACAAAACAATTGACAAACGAGCACACTATGAGTAAATTCGCGCAATCGCAACCTTGCAGGCCTCATGTATCGCTTTCGCAGGTTCTTGTTTTGTGAAGCGCTGAACGGATCTTTCAGCGAGCGAGTGTAACGTTTCTTGTTTTGGTCGTGGAGAGTGGAGATGGTTTAAACGATGGCTCGTCGAGTGAAACGAAAGCCCGGCAAACGATAGTCCAGTAGGTAACGCAAGCATATTTGGCTCTCAGGGACGGTGAACGATGAAGAGAAAATTTCGGAACCTATTGCCAGCGCGTCGGTTCATTTGCTTCTCCCTCGGACTCATTCTGGTTTTCGGATCGACGATGCCTGTGTGGGCCCAATACACGACTGCGCGACTCAGCGGGATCGTCAGTGATCCATCGGGCGCAGTGGTGGCGGGAGCGACTATTACCGTTCAAGAGGTTGGGACGGGATATACGCAGAGCACAAACAGCACATCTGCCGGACAGTATCTCTTTCCCAGCCTGCCGGTCGGCACCTATCAGATCACGGTTTCAATGGCCGGCTATACCTCTTATGTGCAAAAGGGTATTGTGCTGTCCCTGGGCCAGGCGGCCGCGCAAGATGTTCAACTGCGAGTGGGCAGGGTTGAACAACAGGTGGTGGTGAATGCAAATTCTTCGCTGGTTACCACTGACTCGGCCACCGTGGGGCAGCTGATTGATCAAAGGGAAATCAGCCAACTGCCGTTGAACGGACGCGACGTACAGCAGTTGGTGTTTCTGGCGCCGGGGACTACCAACGTGACCGCCAATTATTGCGCAGCCAACTGCGAGGGAGGAGTATTCCCCAGCGAGCAGTATGCCAAGGTGAACGGAGGCGGCGCGAACGGAGTCAATTACCTGTTAGACGGCGTCGATGCCAACGACACCTACATCAACGCGAACGTGCCTTTCCCCAATCCTGACGCGATTCAAGAGTTCAATCTGATTACCGGGAATATGAGCGCCAGCTTCGGGAACGCGATCGGTGGCGTGGTCAACGTGGTCACGAAATCGGGAACGGACCAGATTCACGGAGATGTATTTGAATTTCTGCAGAACTCCGCGCTGGATGCCAGCGATTATTTTTCCCAAGGACATGTCAATCCGCTTAAGCAGAATCAATTCGGGGGAAGTGTCGGCGGTCCCATTGTCAAGAACCGCCTATTTTATTTCGGGAGCTACCAGGGAACGCGGTTCCGCACCGCGAACAACGGCCAGATTGCCACCGTTCCGAATGCGACCGAACGTACCGGGGACTTCTCCGACGTGCTTCCGGGTACGCAGTTGATAAATCCGACTTCGGGGTCGAACTACACCAATAATCAAATCCCCGTCAGCCCCGTCGCCACGTACATTCTGGACCATATCCCGCTTCCCAATGGACCCAACGATCAGCTTACCTTTAACGGTGGGCCGGACGCTCAGAACACCGATGAATACTTAGCCAAGGTGGACTTCAACATCGGGAAGCATCATCTGAGCGGTCATTACTTCCAGATGGGTTATACGGACCCGGTGTTTATTCCGCCTTCCACGAACCTTCTGGAACTCCGAGGCGATGCCGAACATCTCGTTCTCAAGAACGTGAGCGTAGTCGACATCTATACCATTACGCCCACCTTCTTACTGAGCAGCTATTTTGGATATAACAGCGAAAATGGCACCACCCTGTCCTCGGCTCCGTTCAGCATGGCAGATGCAGGCGTGAACATGGCAGTGCCGCAAAACCGTGGAGGGGGCGATGCCGCGGTTTTGAATGTGACAGTAAGCGGGGGCGGGGCCTTCATTCTACCGGGTACGCCGTATGGGGTGTGGAATCGCGGAGATCAATCGCTGCGCGAGATTGCCACCTGGATAAAGGGTAAGCATGAGGTCCAATTCGGCGGAGAAATTCTCCGGGTTCGCCTGCCCATGGGAAATCAGTACCAGGAAAGCGGAGTTTTCGACTTCGAGAATCTGACCGGCAATCCTCTGGCGGACTTTGAACTGGGAGCTGTGTCGTCGTTTACGCAGGGCGGAGGACTTTACCTGAATGTTACGGGATACAGAGAGAGCCTCTTTGCGCAGGACAGTTGGAAAGCCACCCCCCGTATGCTGTTAACCGCAGGACTCCGGTGGGATCCTTTCTTCCCCTATACAGACAGCGAAGGGCGGGTAGCTTGCTTCGTTCCGGGAGCACAGTCTCAGCGTTTCCCCACGGCCCCGGTGGGTATGCTGTTCGGCGGAAAGAACCACGATCCTGGATGTCCGGCCTCTTCCATTTATAACAATCCAAGAAACTTTGGACCGCGCTTGGGTTTTGCCTATCGGATTACAGAAGATGGCAATACCAGTATTCGCGGCGGAGCGGGTTATTACTACGAGGCTCCAAACACGGTTGCGTTCGAGGATGTGGTGGGGGTTCCCCCGTTTGCTCCTATTATTAACGTAGGTTCCAGTCCAGGATCCCCGTTGGTGACCCTGGCAGATCCGTACGGAAGTTCCGGAACCACGAATCTGTTTCCGGGGCAGTTTGGTCCAACTAATCCAAGCCCGAGCGATGCAATTTTCCCTACTTCGGGTATTTCTTTCAGTCAGATATTCGACCGCCATTTCCGCTTACCCATGGTGCTGTCGTGGAACCTGACGGCGGAACACGGATTCAAACAGGACTGGATGTTGCGCGTTGCCTACGTAGGCAATAGTGGACACCATCTCAGCGGCACGGGAGACCAGGAAAGCGGCCTACTCCAATTGAATCCCTCTCATTGGGATCCGGTTACGCAGCAGGAAGTCCCCGTTTATCCTGCTTATGGATCGATCGCTTCTATCAATTCCGGAGTCGACAGCAACTACAATGCTGCTCAGATCACGCTCACGAAGCGCATGACGCACGGCTTTTCTTTTCTGACCAACTTTACATGGGCCAAGGAACTGGATGACTTCGCTCCAATAGGCGGGTCACCTTATTTGACCAATAGCTGCAGTTGCGGCCGCGATTTCGATTATGGCCCGTCCGATGACGATCTCTCGAAGACCTTCAAAATCAACGGTGAGTATATGGTTCCGCGCATCAGCCTGCCCAAGGCAGTCGACAAAATTGTGAATGGTTGGGAGCTTTCCGGAACGGTAAGCTGGCAGACTGGATTTCCGTTTACGATCTTTAGTGGGGCCGACAATTCTTTGAGCGGCATGTTAGGCGATCGGGCCGATCTGGCCGTGGCTAGCGTTCAGCAAGCTGTGCTGGGCAGTGGCCGTTCCCATGCTGCCGAAGTGCAGGAATGGTTTAACACCAGTGCATTTGTGCCGAACGCGTTACAGACCTTCGGCGATACGGGAAAGAATATTCTTCGCGGACCAAGATTTTTCGATGCCGATTTGGCGGCAGTTAAGAATGCCAAGATTACCGAAAGACTCTCGATGGAATTCCGAGCCGAATTCTTCAATGCATTCAACAATGTCAATTTCGGCAGGCCGGACGGTAACCTTGCCGATATCGGCGCCACCTACGGAGAGATTACCGGATTGGCCGGGTCGTCGTCCTCCAACACCTACGGAACGGCGCAGCCCAGAATCATTCAATTCGCAGTGAAGTTCTCGTTCTGAGCGTCGGAGGTGAAATGCCACGAAGCGAGAGTCACCTCCGAGTCGTCGGCTTCATCACCATCGCTCAACTCATATTATGTCTCTGCATCGCGCTGTCTTCCACGGCACAAGCGCCAACTTCCGCGTCCGCTCCAGCAAAACCCGCCGACGAAGAAGTGGCTCTCCGCGCGTTCGCTGCTATTCATCCTATTGATGTCCACGTTCATGTCTTCAAGACCGATCCCGCATTTCAGAAGATGCTCGAACGGCTGAGCCTGAAAGTGCTGAATATCCTTGTGGTGGACGACACGCTCGCCTATCGCAAGCATTTGCAGCCGCAGATCGATGACGCACTGGCGCTGGTTCGGTCGAGCCATGGCCACATTGCGCTGTGTACGACATTCGATCCGTACAAAGTCGATAGTGCTTCATTCGCTGCCGATGCCATCAAGCAGATCGACCGCGACTTCGCGCAGGGAGCCGTGGCGGTCAAGATCTGGAAGAACATCGGAATGGAAATCAAGAACGCCGCCGGCCAGTACATGATGGCCGATGATCCGAAGTTCGAGCCGATCTACAAAGACATCGCGAACCATGGCAAAACGCTGATGTCCCACCAGGCCGAACCCGATGTGGCCTGGGGGCCACCGGATGCGTCCGATCCGTCCTGGTCCTATTACCAGGAAAATCCGCAATGGTACGTCGCCAACCAGCCCGGCTTCCCCTCGAAGCAGAGGATTCTCGAAGCGCGTGATCATGTGCTCGCCAACAATCCCAAACTGCGCATGGTTGGAGTCCATCTGGGCAGCATGGAGCGAGATCTCGACAACATCGCCAGCCACTTGGACAAGTATCCGAATTTTGCCATCGACACAGCCGCGAGAATGGAATATCTAATGCTGATGCCTCCGGAAAAAGTGCGCACATTTCTCATCAAGTATCAGGACCGCGTCCTCTATGGCACCGACCTCGACTTGGCCCCGGACGCCAACCTCCCGGACGTGTTGAAAGACTGGCAATCCACGTACGCACGAGACTGGAAATTCCTGGCAACCGGCGAGACTCTTAACGTGGAAGGCAAGCAGCTGCATGGATTGAATCTGCCCCAGCCAGTCCTCCAGAAGATATTTCGCAGCAATGCCATTCGTTGGATTCCGGGATTGTGATGGACCGCGAGTCGGTTGTGGTGGACTGGCCCCCGCGTTGATCCTGTTTGCGGTTTGGGTCTTGAAAGTCGAAAATCGGGCACTTTCGTTTTGCTCGGGCCTTTTCGTCTCGTAAGTTGGCGGCGTGGCTGAGCCACCCTGGATCAAGCGGAACCTTGAAGAGGCAGTTGACCTGACGGGCGAAGGTCCCGAGGACTTTCGGCACCTTGATGACTCTCCTGTTAGGAACTACTGATAACCGTTTTAAGTTGTGAGCTCTGAGTCTTGAGTAGTTGCTTTACTCATAACTCAGAACCTGGGACTCAATGCTTGTAGCATGTCTGTGCTATGTCTTTGAAACCTGCAGTTTCCTTAACATCTCAGCGGGAGGCATTTCCGGCGCAGGGATCCCCGAACTGAGCCCGGGCGATACAAATCCCGCCCCTGCCGAAGAATTGCAACCCATTCTCATCGCTCCTCGTCATCCCTTGAACCGCTCTGAAGAGCAGTTACTCCAGTGGCGGGCGACTCTTCCGATAGGCTATTCATGAAGAGTCGGTGACAATGCGCCGAGAACCATTTGCGATTAGAGTGAATCCCGTCGGTCGCTTCTGTTCAGCTTTACGCGCATCTACATATCATGGGGTATGACCCGCGCTGAAGGCTGAGGATTTCCTTTTGACGGGGTCGTCGGTACAACGCACTCGGAGCTTTCTCTGCCCAGTGTTTCACGCGGCGCAAGTATGCTACTACGACGCTCAGCTTCCGGACTTGTGCGGCTAGTCACAGACAGAATGGTTTAAGCCGGCTAGTGTTGAAGTACTCACCTGCTTCTTTCACTGTCTCAGGCACAGCAGGTGTGATCCATTCCGCGACGGCCGTCCGGCCGCAAAAGAGGAGGATGCCATGCCCCTCGATTCTCTGGAACTCCGTGCTTCTCTCCAAAGAGTGCTTAGCGGTCTCATTTTGATTTTGGTTCCGCTCACTGTGTTCGGCTTCTATGTAGCGTTGCAGGGAGACAGCCAAATTCGCCAGATGGCCGGCGAAAACATCCGTTCCATTACACGCACCTCGGCTGAGTTCACCTCCGAATTCATCGTAGGGAGCGTGAAGGACGTGAGCGTGATCGCCAATAACCCGAGTCTCGTTCAGGCAGTCATTTCCGCGAACCACCAATACGAGCATCTTTCAGAGGACGCCATTGGCAGCAAACTCGGAGCCATCGAGCTGAAATGGAACAGCTCGGAGAGCGATGCCTTGGCGAGAAACGTCCTCACCTCCGATTTAGCCCGCCAACTCCGTCGCACGCGGGATCTAAATCCGAGTTTGCTGAAAGTCACCGTTGCGGATACCGTCGGCGCCACCGTGGCAGGAACGGATAAGCCATCGCACTACTATCAGACGGATCGCGCGTACTGGGGGGTGTTGTATTCCCAAGGACAGGGTGCAATCGACGTGGCCGATCTGCGCTACGACGAACAGAATCGGCTGTACTACCTCAGCATCGCCTACCCCATCCTACAGGAAAGCACAGGCAGGTTCATCGGCGCGGTCACTGCTCTGGTCGATGTCTCGCCCCTGTTTGCTCAACTGAACCGGGAGCAGATCGGCCGTACCGGGCGACTGTTGCTGGTGCGCGACGATGGAACCGTGATTGAAGGACCCGGCGTAGCCCCCTCCTTGAAGATGCGCTCCGAGGAATACACCGCGATCCGCGACTCGCTCGGGAACCTGCGGGGTCGCGAAACCGGATACCTTTTCGCCAGGCTTTCCAAGGGCGAGTCCTATCTCATCGGGTTTGCCGATACCGGATTGAAGGAGGCCTACCCCAACCTTCCTTGGATCGTCGTGGCCAGTCAGGAAGATCGTGAGATTACCCGCCCCATCCGAAATCTGACTGCTTTCGCGTTGTTTGTCATGATTCTGTCGCTATTGATGCTTACTCTGCTCGCCGCGTACGTATTCCTGCATCGCATTCAGAAACTGGAGGATATTGAAACGTCGCAAGAGGACAAGCCGAGTCCGACAGCTGGATGAAGACGCGGGGACTCCGGGGCGGTGCCACTCACAAACCGGGGGAGTGCCTATGCATCGACTCGGTACGCGGAAGAGATACCGAAGTACAGTCTGGCAACCTTCAGAACATGACACAGGCCTCGTTGACCTTCTCCAGTACTCGTTCCAGCAGCGTCAGTTGCCGCTGCAGTTCCGCCTTCGGCGTGCCGTCCGACTGCCGCGCGATTTCATTTTTAAGGCTGCGCTTCTTGCCAGCGAGGAGTTCTGCTGTTTGTTCGAGTTCACCGGAGTCGAAGCGCAAATCGCGGGCCATCACCTTGTTCAGCAATTCGTTATACTGCCGGGGGTCTTGCTCTAACAAGACGTTCGCCAGCAGCTTTAGCTCGTCTGTTTCCAAGTGGAATTGCATGGCCCTCTCTTCAAATAGAGAAACTGCCTCGGAAACTCTATATATAAATTGGATGCCGGTAACTCTCGAACTGTCAGTGACAAAAATCACAGAACGACACAACTCCCCCAAGTCAACGAACACGGAGGTGAGGACTTCGTTGGGCGGCCCACACCAGCAGTGAACGGCGTGCTTCATTTCTGCCGAAGCGCGTTTGTGTTGAACCGCACCGAAGCCGAACTGCTGCCTAAACCTGCCAGGCATCCTTATGGGTAAACTCAACCTTCATGGCCAACCCGTAGCGGATTATGTCCACCAGAGTACGAATTCGGGAGAGTACTGCGAAATCACTCACCGCGTGATTAGGATGGCTTCCTCCTGAAGCTATGGCTTGGGGTCGGTATAGTGAAGCTCGGCCCAATCAGGAGAAAGGAGCACGAAAAAACGACTTACCAAACTTCCTGCCGAAGCGTTTCGCCACAGATGGCTTTGGTCCATTCCGGTAGGTTTCAGAGTCTTAGAATTTGAACCACAGGTAGACACCTACGGCCAATGAAAAGAGTATGAGTGCGACCAGTTTGAGATTATATCGTCGCGCCTTTTCCTTAGCCGTGTCGATTTGCTGGAGTGCTCTTTCGCGGGTTTTGTTGATGAGTTCGTCAGTGGGGTGTTCCACACCTGTGTTGCGTAGCCACTGAGCGTATCTCTCTCGCTTTTGCGGGGACATCGTTGTGCCGTTTTTCAATCTACCTCCGTTGTCATCCCGGACACTCTACGCACAGCCCGGAGCATGAACCTGTCATCATTCCCGCATGAAGGAATCACCTTCAACCTGTCAGCCATTCACAGGTAGCCAACCTTCCAGCCTATGTTGCTGTCCCTCATTTCCTGAGCCGTGTTGGTGTACGCACGCACGACGGTCCACGGGCGTGGATCACCTTTGCAGAGGAGAACCATGCCCGGTTTCGGTTTCAAGGCAGCGTTGAGCCACGTCAACGTGTGCGTGGTGTCAGTTCTTAATTCGACTTGGATGATGTGCTCCATTACGCGCTCACCCATCTGATACCGAGAGCACGGGCTAATTCAATTACGGGGACGGCTTCCGGTTCCGGTCGGATGACGGGCACGCCTGATGCGAAGGCGTGGCAGGCCTTGTGGTGAGCCATGTGCTTCAACATGTCCGTTGCTGATTGAAGGGGCTTCTCACAAAGCTTGTTCATACTGATCGCGTCCCCGCAGTCGCTGCATGTCATAAAAGTGCCGCCCACAATGTTTCTGGTAGTGGTGTACATAGCTTCAAGGTTACGCTTCATTGATGGACGGTGCTGAGGGCATTCGTACAGCACCTAATGAGGGCCACCATTAACCAAAAGGTGATGCTGATCACATTGATATCGGAAGACATTCTGTACTCTTTTATTATGTACCGCATTGGTAGAGACAAGAACGGGGTGCTCCTCCTCTGTCTTGCCTGCACTCACACAGAGCGCGTCCAAGACTTTAACGGAGACATGGGAAACCAGCGAACGCTGGCCGCTCACGCAATGCTGAAGCACGTCCATGCCGCGCACAGCCGTGAAACTCACGTTCGTGCAATGGCGATGGTAATGGAACGTCAGAACGCGCCCCGACAGCCCTCCCGCACTTAGTAGAAGAGAACGGTCTAGAAGAGAACCTGCCTTTGGGCCATTCTTCAGAAAGGACACCTTACATGCGAAGCGTATTCGTGGAGAAGTGGCGGTCACTGGTGAAGTTCGTCCTATTGGTTAGTGTCGTGTTGTTCGTTATGATTCGCTGGGCCTGAAAAAGAGCCATTCGATACCTGCCGGGCGTGTTCGGCTGCTCTACTTCGAATAGAAGAAGGTCTCACCGCGCTGAAGCGCCTCGATCGCATAGGGTATCTTGCTTATTTCCGTCTTTGAAATCGCACTCCGCAAACCAGCCTTGTGCACCAATTCCATGATCTCAGGTGAAAGGTTCAGAGTGAAGAGCAGGATCGGGATGTCTGTACCGGATTTGGCTACGCGTTCAGGAGATGCCGTTGGATTTCGGGGAAGATAGGGCTCAGAAAGCGAACCTCGCGGTCACCCCCTTGCTCTCCGGCAAGCGCCCAGAAGCAAAACTCGGGGTGAACCTCGAAAGCCCACTGCTGGCACTCTGGCGTCATTGCGTCATCTACTTGCTTGATTTTGACCCTATGTGGAATGCCTGTAGGCTCAGCTCTCAATCCGTCTTCTGTCGACTTACTGCGCTCGCCTCGGCATGGTTCTTTGCACACAAAGCCGCACGACAAGGCGACCCCGCAGGGACCCGTGCAGCAAATATGGATTAAAGAATGGATAAAAACCGGGACTGGAGAGATGGGCAACGGCTCCAAACCGTTGAAAATAAATGGTAGGCACGAGGAGACTCGAACTCCTGACCTCTACCGTGTCAATTCAGTCCTTCCAACAGCTTACATCACCGCTAGGGCCGCCCCAACCCTTGGAAACACGTGTAAGGCGAAGCTTCGATGGATTGAAGAATGGATTGAACAGTTCACAAACCTGGCCTAACGGAAGTGACGAACAGGGTTCCGGCCGGTCTCTAGCCGGAAGTAACGGCGTTCCACCAGTTGCTAGGACATAGGGATTGTTAATGGCGCCGAAGGCGGCGGCGCTCACAAAGTCTGATCTCCTCCATTCAATCTAGCTGGCCCCTTAATCCCGTGTCTCACTTTTGGGGTGCACTCCATTACATCCCCCCAGAAGTTTCCCCACTCCCTCCCAGGGGTTCCAGATCTGGGGACACTTTGGTGGTGACCGGCGGGAGCGGGGCGCCTACGGTCTCCTCGCTAAGATCATTGTCCCGCGCCGTCGTGGGGAATCGTGGGGCGTTCTTTCAGCGTCGCCTGAATCTGCCGGCGCTGCTCAGCGCTCAGGGCCGTGAACCGGAATCCGTACTCTGTTCCAGTGCACGAACAACTTTTGCCGGGATCACCGTGCGTTGGGGGGTGGCCAGGCGGATCATGTGGGCCTCGGTTTTGACGATTCCGTCGTCGGCATTTGTGGCGGCGATTGCATTCTGGCTGGTGCGATTTATTCATCCGGGAGCGTAACAGTTTTCGGGCAACTTTCTCGGTCTCCTATCGCTCCAAACACTGTCATGGAATTCTAATGGCTGCACGATTAGAAGGATCACTCCCGGCATAACGGAGGAGGCTAGCTCCCCGGACCTCAGGGGCCGGTGACATAGCGCCACCGGCCCTCTTAAGTCTTTATGTTATTTCCAAGGAGCGACAATACCGCGGGTCAATCGCGGTCATCATCCTCCGCTTTTCCCTTCGCCTGCTGGTTGGCGACGCCGGGGTAAGGCTTATCGTCTCCCATGATCCCCTTCCACAGAATCCGATTGAACAAATCGGAGTTGATCATGTCAGGGTGTTTGAAGTTAAAGCCTTTGGTCGCTTGCGCCCACCAAGTGCCGTCGTGGAGCGATTTGATCGCGACCGTTACCGGGCGTTTCCCAGGATTCTTGCACTCGGGGACCAGCGTCGGGTCTACCGGAGGCTGGCACAAGATACCCGGGATGGGCGCGACATAGGGCTGCAGGTTGGGTTCTTTGATGAACACGTCGGACATCGGAACGGCGTTCGCATCGTTGAGACCGAGGTAGTTGACGCCGAGGATATCCTCGATGGTTCGGACCACGTTGGTAGAGTTGTAATTGGTGTGGATCACGGCTCCGCTGTTTGTGTAGGGCGACGCGATGAACACCGTAGAACGATGTGCATCCACGTGATCCGGCCCATTCTGCGCATCATCTTCCACCACAAATATCGCTGTGTCTTTCCAGTACGGAGAGTTTGACACGGCCTCGACCAGACGGCCCACCGCGTAGTCGTTGCTCGCGAACTGCGCCAATGGATTTTCCAGATCTGCGGCGTTCGACGAGAAGTTGCCGAAATGATCTTCCATGAAGTCGACCATCTCGAAGTTGGGCAGATTGCCGTTTTTCACATACTCATTGAACTCGCGATTCCACTCTTCGAAGCGGTACTGATCAGGAGTGTTCAGGTCCCAACCACGATAGTAGACATCGGTTTTGTCGAGCAGGGAGTGACGCACGGGTACCGCCTGCACCACCTTCTGCGCGAAGGCGTCGCGCACGATGGGGATGTAGAACGGGGCGCCCGCGTAAGGATCGACATAATAGTTTTCGTCTGCGTAGAGGCCGTAGTGGCGAACCGTCAGCCCGGCGCGCATCACGGTGTCCCATATGTAGCCGCCGAGCGCGTCGGAATCCAGGTCGTCCGCGCCTTGCGATGCGGTGATGTCCTTCGTCCCGGGCTCAATCGATGAGCCGCCGGTCGGATCGAACAGCGTGGTAATGCGTACCGTGCTAGGACTGGGCGTTCCACTGGTTGTGTCGGGCAGTGCAATCCCGATATTACGCGGATTGCCGTTCCAGTCGAAGGGAATGTTGTAGTTCGCGTTGCCATAGCCGACGAGCACGTTTTTGGTTGTGGCATCGTTGGCATGGCCCTGCGTGTCCCAGTTCCATCCGTCGCCACTTACATCGCCGGCATCGTAGAAATTGTCGAGCAGAGCGAATCTGGTCGCCAGCAGGTGATGGTTGGGAGAGATGGGCTGCGGAAACTGCACCCGGGCCGGATCGCCGTTGCCCTGCTTCAGATCGCCGAGTATCTGATCGTATGTACGGTTCTCCTTCTGGATGTAGATCACGTGTTTAATGTGGTTATGCAGGAACGCCATCATCGGATCGCGGCCACGGTTCACGAAGCCGTTGTTGGCATCCACGAGAGCCGACAGATAGCTTAGGGTATCTGCGTCCGGCACGGGAATGGTCAGAAACCCCGCCTTCAGCAGGGCCAAGATGTATTCATTGCGTGACGTCGGATTCGGTGGCGGACACAGAAGGCTCGAGTACTCCGGCGGTATGCCCTCCCCGGGGCAGTCCGACCGGTACTCCAGATTCGGGCCGGCGTTGGATTTCATGTTCACCACGAACAGCTTTTTCCCGTCGGCGCTGACCGTCACCGAGCTTGGGTACCAGCCGGTAGGGATACGACCGAGCAGTTGTTGCGAAGCGACATCGATAACAGCCACGGCATTCTCTCCGCCAAGCGTGGCATAGAGACTGCGGCCATTGGGACTGAGCGCCACGGAGTTGGGGCTGGAACCCTTGTAGGGGTAGCCTGGCCGAGCGACTGAAATTCGGCTTTTGAGCGCATCTGTCGTGGTGTCGATTACCTCAATCTCATCCAGATCGCCATTGGCCACGTAAAGGCGAAGCTGATCTGCGGACAGTGCCATGCGATTCGGTTCGCCGCCAACCTTGATCACCTTGAACGATCCTGAAGGGCTCACCGACAGCACCTGGCCATCGCGCTGGCTGCTCACATAGGTCTTAACCGGAGCGCCCTTGGAATCCGATAGCACTACCGGCCAGTAAGGCATTTCTCCGATTGCCGTCGTTTGTCCGGGGGCGAAGAAAACTACTTCTTTGGATACGGTGCGCGTTGACGTATTGATGATTGACAGCGAATCGTTCTGGTAATTGGCCACGTACAGTGTCGAGCCGTCCGGGCTGATTGCCAATCCAGCTGCCAGAGCACTGAACGGCATGAACATGTACTGCGCAATGGGGTTGCTGTTGATCGGCGTCGTGCTGAACAATCCGCCCGTCGGATACTGCTGTACCGGAACGTCGGCGGGCGTGTTATGCCCCAGGAGCACGAACGGAGCATCAGGCACGTAGGTACCATCGGCACTAGCCCCGGTGGTCGTCGACTTAAATATCTCCACGCGGTCGTCAATGCCTCCGGCAACGTAGAAGCGCGTGCCCGACGGATCCCACTGCAAGCCGTGATAGGTGTTGGGGATGTTGATCAGTTGTTTCTGCTTTGGCCGCACGCCACGGACATCGAAAACGAATACCCACTCCGCATTCGGAGTGGTGGTGGATGACGGAATTCCTGTAAGAGGGTCGAGGGCAGCCCAGAGGATCGCAGTACCGTCCGGACCCTGAGTGTAGAAGTCGGTGTTGTAACCCGTAGTGAGGATCAGCAAAGCGGTGCCGTCCGGACTGAGCGCAGTGTTCACTGCGCCATTTGCATTGGCGGAGCCGTCAGGGCGTAGGCCAGTGGGTAGGTTTTGGAAAATTGAGCCGGGCGCGGCAGTAGGAGTAATGTAGAAACCGTTGGGTAGAAGGTTGCCAGCAACCGACGCTGCGTTCCGTATCTGACCACCCGCGAGTGCGGGTAGCATCAGGCAGAGTAGCAGGGCCGGCACAGCGCAAAAGCAAAAGCTCATCTTTCGTCGCATGTTCCCTCCTCAAGAGTTGTTTTCTTGGCCTCGCGTGATTCAGAAAAGCTTGAATCCTAATTTGGTGGGGTCTAGAAAATGGAGGCCATTCTACACCGAATCCCGGCTCTGTGTGGGGTTTTAGAAGGTAAGCCGCGCGGAAAACTGCAGCACGCGGGGAAGTCCGTTGGGACTAATTTCCTGCAATGCTCCGAAATTACCCGGTCCGGAATTGGGGACTAGATAGCACGTCTGATTCAGAGATGAGCCGTCGCCGCAGTTGGACCCTATGGGATTGTATTGCAGCTGATTGATGCCATCGCCATTCTGCACGTAGTAATTGGCATGGTTGAACAGGTTGAATGCCTGAGCCTGAAATTGCAATTCCTTGCCTTCCTTGATCTCAAAGCTGCGGGCCAATCCAACATCAATTCTCTCCAGCCACGGGCCGTAGAAGGAATTCAATCCGATCCCGGGTGTGGGCCCAGCGCCATTGATGCCGGCCGCGGTGTTTGCGGTGTCTTGATTGAAGGCGGTGTCGTTGAGGTCTCCATCGGCGCCGTCGCAATTGCTGAATGACAGGGTCGAACTGGTGCACGCCGGGCTCAACAAACCCGCAAAAGGACGGCCCGAGGAGAACTCCATGACACTGCTCAACGTCCATCCTGAGAGCAGAACACGCCCTTTGTCGGACCCCGTGAGCTTTTCCAGTTCCGGCCGGTACACCGCGGCAAAACTAATTCGATGCCGCTGGTCTAACAGCAAAGGAGCATGCGTATTGCTGAAGTCGAACTGATTATTGAAGTCCATCCCTCTAGCATCACGCTCTTGGCGAAGGTGTAAGAAAATTGCAAAGCAAGACCTTGTGACATGCGCGACTATGCCTTGGCGGGCGAAAAGGATAAGGCGTTCGAGTGGCTGGCAAAAGCCTATCAGGAGCACGACAGTGGGCTTGTACTTCTCAAAGTTGAACCAGAGTTCGACAACATCCGCTCGGACCCCCGCTACGCCGACCTGCTGCGCCGGATCGGACTGCCGCAGTGAGAATCAGTATTTGATTGGTCAAAAGGTATACCCTCGTCACCAACGCGCCTCGCCTGAACTCGGCTGCACAATATCAACAACGTCAACAACTTGAGTTGGCGGCGGTACAGAGCCTTCGTCACCAATCCGTGATCTGTTTACCAGTTTGCAAACGAGGCTTCGGGAAACGCTCCACTTCTTGGAGACTGCGGTCAGAGTCATTCCGCCAACTCGGTCGCGAACGATGGCTGGTCGGTCTAGGTTCATCGGTGCGCGTCCGATCCGCACCCCATCAAGTTTCGCTCTCCGCATTCCGGCTAAAACCCTTTCCCGAATGAGATCGGATTCGAGTTCGGCAATCATGCCAATCAGCGTTAGGAGGAGACGTCCTATAGGTCCGCTCGTGTCAATGTTTTCGCGCCGGGAAATGAAGACGACGCCCAAGCTGTCGAACTCGTCCATGACTTGCAGGAAGTGCTTGACGCTTCTGGCAACTCGGTCGAATGCAGCGACTAGCACGACAGAAAATTTCTTACGCCGCGCATCCGCGATGAGCGCGTCGAGACCGGGACGCCGTGCTCTGCGCCCCGATACGCCCCAGTCCGAATACTCCTGCACGACTTCGAAGCCGCGCTTCGCCGCAAGCTCGCGCAGATCGTAAAGCTGTGACTCGACGTGCTGGTCGGCGGTACTCACGCGTACATAAATCGCTGCTTTCAATGGGTGCTCTCCTGAAATTGAATTGGGTGCCTATTCTTCAAAACTCTTAGTTCACGGCACTTGCTGTATTCTGCCCACTGGACATATTATAGAGGCTTTCCAGCCAAACAGTCAAGGATATTATGTCCCTTGGACAGAATGCGATATAATGGTGACATGGGCTGGACGAGAATGCGGATCGCCGTGTGCGACGTTTGTGGACATCGGTGGATACCAGAGACCGAGAACCCGCCGAACTGCCCGTCGAAGAAGTGCCGCTCAACCCTGTGGGACAAGGGCGGTGTGGACGGCAGAACACGGCAAGCAAGAATCAAAACGGGGCGTAGCCGTAAGACGGCGGCGAAGAAGAGCCGATGACG
>PLHQ01000106.1 GCA_003138975.1 Acidobacteriaceae bacterium
ACTTCTCGCTGATTTAGGGGATGAAATGGAAACGGTTCTTGGGTACACTCTGTTGTCATAAGGCTGTCTTCCTTCGCTGACGTAACTTCTACTTGTCATAGCTGTTATGCCACGAAACGACAGCCTTTTTATTTTCTTGTTGAGAAATTAGAGTTAGCCGCGAGACTGGCTCCGAGGGCCGGCATGGAAGTTTGAGTTTAGAGCCGCCCCAACTGGAGCAGCCTTCTGCCAACCAGGAAGTACCAAGTTATCATCGAAAGCCCGGCCACAACCGCAATTACCATTGCCCAGTCGGGCAACGTCCGCACTCTGGTCAAAATGATTTCAACGACCATGAGCAGCACAGTCCCGAGAATTCCTGCGTGAGCGGTCGCTTTGCTGAAGCCCTTGCCTCTCAACATGACTACGGAGATTACCAAGCAAGCGAATTCTACGAGCGGAACTCCAGCACGGCTTTGTCCCTCAGCAAGCATCGCCTGACCTGCCGCGACTAATAAAGATCTCTGCGCATCGGTGGTAGCACTTGCGTATTGGCTGCTAAGGGAAAGCATAGGGAGGGCCCTACTGCTGGCGAGGTAAACCGGCAGCCCCACGAAGAAAAGGATGGTGCCGAAAGCTCCGTAAGCCTCGTGGTCTCGTCTGATGGCGGAGTAAATGGCGAGAATCGTCGGGGCTAGCAGGACTGCTGCAATGAGATTCAAGAAACCGAGGTTGTCTTCGTACCCTCGTTTGCCGGATAACATTCGATCTTTTCGCGAAGCGAGGACAAGTGCGGCATGCTGCGGACCTCGTTGGCCGCCAGCGGGTTTGCGATCGAGGAAGCGCGAAGCGGCGAAGAGGCGGTCGCGATTCTTGCCCGATGCGCTTTCGACCTCGTCCTGCTCGACGTCAACATGCCGGGGATTGGCGGGGTGGAGGCCTGCCGCGAGATTCGCGCCCACATGCCGAAGATCGGCATCGTAATGGTTACAGTGCGGGATAGCGAGAGCGAAACGGTCAGGGCCCTGGAAGCAGGCGCGGACGACTACATCACAAAGCCTGTCCGATTCCGCGAGCTGGTTGCGCGGCTAAGAGCTGTGTTACGCAGGCTTCACATCGACGATGTCAGCGAGCCGACATTGTGGCGGGCGAGCGACTTGGAACTGGACATCACTCGCCATGTGCTTCACCGGCAAGGAGAAATCGTTCACCTCACTCCCATCGAGTTCGAGCTGCTGGCGCTGCTGATGCGGAATCAGGGGGCCCCGGTAACACACACCAAACTGTTGCGATCCATCTGGGGTCCGGAATATGGCACTGAGCTTGATTACCTACGCTCTTTTGTCAAAACGCTGTGTCAAAAAGTGGAAGAGGATCCCGCCAAACCAAAATACATTCTGACAGAACCCTGGGTTGGATACCGTTTCTGCAATCCGCTTGATGTGTCGCCAGTCGTGCCGCCTGACGCATCACACTAAGCCTCCCGCCCCGCGAATCCGGGCATCTCGCAAATACTCTCTTCCTCCTACCAATCACAGAACTTATCCAAGTTAGTCGAATTATTAATGTCCAATCTTCACGGCTTCTTCATGCCATCCAATCTACTCTCCTCACCACATTCGGGGCGTCAAACCATTTGCTTCCGGTGGTAGCAGGTCTCTGCCGATGCTTTACGAAGAGTTAGGTGTTTTTCGATCGCGGTGGGGACGCGGAAATTGGGAAAGCCGCCACCTCGTCCTGCTCGGCATGAAACGAGACGGGAGTGCCGACTTGCAGAAAAAGGCCGTTCCATATCGAAAAGGTTTATGCGTTCTTTATGAACTTTTTACCCGCTCTTTATGAATTTTGGAATGTGATGGAGGGTTGGACCACCAAGAAAAGCGGCAGGCAAAAGCCTTTTGGCCTCTTAGGCAGAGCGGACGATCACTAAGAGGAACCGGACTTCAGACCTGAAAGGATTCGAACTTGAAAATCATGAAAACTGCACTGTGTAGGGCCACAGCGATTTCAATTTTTCTTCCAATGCTTGTTTTGAGTCTCGCTGTTGGTCAGGCTTCGCGCTGTTACGCGCAGATGCAGGCGCAACCGGATGCTCATACGAACGTGGCAGCCCTGCGCGAACCCTCGCCAGGTGAGTCCGACACAGGCGCCGCGAACGGCACAGCGCCCACGCCAGCTCGACCCGCGGCTGCCCCAGAACCGGAAATGACGGTTGCCATCGAGAAAGAACTTGCGGCCATGAGAGGTCGTATAGAACAGCTCGAAACGGAGCTGACGGAACTGAAGGGCCGTACTCCGGTAGGACAGCCGTCGTCGACCGCCGCAGCAGATCTCGGCAAGCCCGGCGCATCGGCGCCGGTCGTAACCACCGCAACCAACGCTGCGCCGGCAACCAGCGCACTAACTGGGTGGTTGGCACAGCCGAGTGCGTCTTCCCCCAGTCAAACTCCCGATGCCGCGCCCGCAAGAAAGGAAAAGATCGCACCTTTCTCGGACTGGGATTGGACTTGGCTGAACGGCAACCCGCGCAACAAAGACACAGCTTTCGATTCAAAGTTCTTCACGCCGGAAATTCGGGCTGACGTTACCTACAGCTACGATTTCAACAAACCGGTAGACAACTCGATGGGTGGTTCAAGCGAACTGTTTCGCTCCAACGAAATCCAGTTGGAGCAACTCGGCCTCGGCGGCGACTTCCACTACGACAACGTTCGCGCCCGATTCATGACTCAGTTTGGCATGTATTCCACGGCGACGATTCGCAATGACCCCAGCTACGCCAAGGGGCAATGGGATATCGCCGATGCGGATCGCTACCTGGCGGAAGCATATGGCGGCTATCACATTAACGCGTTGAACGGGATCAACATTGACGCGGGGATCTTCATGTCGTACATCGGCCTGTTCAGCTACTACAACTTCGATAACTGGGCCTACCAGCCTTCGTACGTTTCTTCTAACACACCCTGGTTTTTCCAGGGCGTGCGAATCCAGATTTTTCCCAATCCGCACTTGAAGATTGAGCCGTGGTTCATCAATGGCTGGCAATCGTACGGCTCGTCCAATTCGAGGAAGGGTCTGGGCGGTCAGATCAAGTGGACTCCGAGACCCTGGGTGAACGTCATCTCCAACAATTACGGTCTGGGCCACGATGACCTGTACATTCCGAACCGCGGCCGCATCCACACTGACGACAGTATCGAGATCAAGTATTACGACAAACCGGGAAAGACGCTGGACAAGATGGCGTTCTCGTTCACCGGCGATATGGGTTGCGAATTTGGCCCCAGCACGACCACCTCGACAGGCGTTTATCTACAAGGCGTGGGCTGCCACGGTGACACCAAGGACAGGAACTCGGTCGGGGGCGATTATTTCAGTGCGGGAATCAATCCTAAGCAGAGCTTTATCGGCTACATGATTTACAACCGCATGTGGTTCAAGAACGACCACCATGGATTGACGATCGGCGGCGGCCAGATCAACAATCCGGGACGGTATCTGGTCCTGCTGCCACCCATCAATGGTGAGACGGCTTCCTCGGCGGCGATTAATGCGCCCTACTTCACCGGGAATCCCTCTGACTCATTCAAGGCCTGGGATACATCGATCACCTACGATTACATGCCCCGGCAGTGGCTCACGTTCCGCTGGGAGTACGACTACCGCCACGCGAGTGTGCCGTACTGGTCGGGTCACGGCGGAGTTACGCCGCCGGGTTCGGGCGGAGTGCCGTATACCAACAATGGATCTCCGCAGTTCTTTGCCTGCAACGACGGGAATACGTCCGGAGCATTGACCCTGGGGGCCGCGCAAACGGCCTGCGCAGGACAGGGCAGCACCGTATGGTTTCCCGATCTGCGCAGAGACGAGCAGCTCGTCGACATCGATATCATGGTCAAGTTTTAGCATTGGAAACAGGACTCCGGTCGTGTGCGAGTCAAGCGGTTGCAAATGGAGGTGGAATCATGTTTAGGCCCTGGCTGATTGCGTTCGCCCTCATGGCTGCGGTTTTCTTAGTCGGAGCGGTGTTAGTGAATAGCATCGAAGCTCAAACCGAGAAATCAACGGGCGTCGTGGTTCCGACGCCGGAGGCTGAAAAAGCTGAACGAGAAAAGAAGCTGGCTATTGCGACGGAGGCGGCGAAGCAGCTGTTGCTCGCGATGGACACCGACAAGAACGGCAAGATCTCCAGGGAGGAGTGGATGAAGTTTATGGAAGCCGAGTTCGATCGATTGGACACCAACCACAACGGGGAGCTGGACGTTAAAGAGTTAACCCAATCACGAATGCGGGTGCATGCAGCTGTCGGAAAGTGACCACCCAGCCCATGACGCAAGGAGAATCAGCGTAAGGGGTTGGTTCTCGCTAGGGATCAGACGATTTAGATGGAACCCGGGAGCACGGAAGGGTCAGTCAGTTTCATGATCATGAAAAGACGGCGCAAGGGGAAGCGCGGGACCAAGGGAAAGTTAGCTGGCATTCTTGATGCGGACTTGGCGTTCGTGATCCTTGCGGTCGCCAGCATGGCCGTTTTTGATCTTTGGGCATTCGTAGGGTTTTCAGGGAGGTGAATGATGCATCGGTCTGCGAGGGCCAGCGAGTTTGGGATCAATGGTAACGAAGTGAGGGAAGAGCAGGAGGACGAGGTGATGGAGATCCTTGCACGAGTCGAACACAACTTGAACGACTTGGCGCAGGGCCTGAGCCTACTCGGCCTCAAGCGTTGCTCCTGGTGCAAGAGATTTCTCCGCTCCTCCGATCCCGGCGCACTATTCGGTGGCGATGGTGAACTGGTCTGCTTCGGGTGTGTTCCTGCATGGTGGCCCTCGCGTCGTGAACAACTGAGCTGTGAGGACAGAAAGAAAATCGAGGGCAATCTCGTATTCTGGTTGCGCAGCTTCCACAATGCCCATCTCGTAAAGGATTCGCGCAAGACGTCTGAAAATCAGCCTGTAAAATTCGAACTGGTCGCGAGTTGCCTGGAGTGTCGTGGAACCGGAACGCTCATGGGCGATAGGCGCTGCCGCTACTGCGACGGTCCTGGGGCGGTTCGGGTCGTCGTACCGGAAAGAACTCGGTGATTCGGCACCGTGTCCGGCCTCTGACGCGGCCGTCCCCCTGGAAGCTGGGGCCGGATTTTGTGAGAGTTGTCCCCTGCGGGCATGTCGGCGGCGACAGCTACATCCGAGCTTTGAAGGCAATGTTCCCGGAGGTGCCGTTGATAGCAGCTGGGGGCGTGAGTTAGCAGACTGCACTCAACTTCATTCTGGCGGACGCGGTTGCGCTTGGCATTGGCGGAGAGTTGATCCCCAGGGAAGCCATTCGGTGGCGGCAACCGAATCGAATTGTCGAATTGGCGCGCCGGTTTACAGCCGCCGTCAGCAGCGCTCGGGAATAGCGACTAGGCGGCTACAGCAGCGGACCCATGCCAGGTCAACCGCCGGGAAATGTGGAATACAGCCTTTGCAAGCCCTGCCTCCTGAGATTGGGCAGTATTGGCCAGCCCAGGAAGAAAGACTAACAATTGCCATCGCAAAAGGAATCCTAAGGCCCGGAATCTTGTCGTAACACTATCGAAGTATAGCCCTGTGCAGGGAGTGCGCTTCTCACAAATGGATGATTCCGCGCCGTACCGCAATGGCTACGGCTTGCGTGCGATCACTGGCCCCCAGCTTCTCCATGATGTGCTTGATGTGGACCTTGACCGTCTCTTCTGAAATGAAGAGCTTTTCGGCGATGTCGCGATTACGGTTACCGCCGGCGATCTGCCGAAGGACCTCGATTTCGCGGGCCGTGATAGCCTCGTCGCTGTAGTGCTCCGCCAGATGGGCTGCTATCTCTGGCGGGATGCGTTTTTTTCCCGCATGCACCTGGCGGACCGCGTCGACTAGATCCTTGGGAGGCATGCTCTTGAGCATGTAGCCGCGCGCTCCTGCCTCAAGCGCACGCTGGATCTCAACATCGCCTTCAGACGTTGTGAGCATGATAATACGGGCGTCCGGGAATTCGTTTCGGATCGCGATCATCGCTTCTATGCCACTCATCTCAGGCAGCCTGATATCCATGAGCGCGATGTCAGGCTGATGCTCTCGAAAACCTTGTATGGCCTCGCGACCGGTAGATGCCTGGCCCACTACCACCATATCCGGCTGGTTGTTGATGAGTGTGGCAATTCCCTCTCGCAACAGGGGATGGTCATCGACGCAGAAGACACGAATGCGTGGTTGGTCGCTCATTTTGTCTCGCTTTCTACTCGGCTGACGATTTACTTCCGTTCTTCCCTTGGAATAATCCGGTAAGCCATTTCGGAAAACGATCTGAATAGACGGATTGGAAAGCAACATTGCCAGGGATGGAGAGTTCAATCTCCGTTCCCGCTCCAGGACGGCTCAGGACTACCAATCTTGCGCCAATTTTTTCCGCCCGCTCCCGCATGCCCGAGAGCCCCCAGTGCCCTTCGCGTCCCGTTTGCAGCACTTGAGCGTCGATCCCACACCCGTTGTCGCGTATGAGAATGCGCAAGTTCCGCCCTGCATATTCGACTTCAACTTCGATTTTGCTCGCACGCGAGTGGCGGAATGCATTGATCACCGCTTCACGGCCAAGGCGGTAGACTTCATCCCAAATGATCGGGTGCAACGGCTGGGGCAGGCCTTCCGCAACGACGCGGAAATCAACGGCTTCCTGGGCCGGAAATTCTTCCCGAATTTGGGAAAGCGCTTGTTCAAGATCGTGAGACCCACGATCGGAAGAGCGGAGGCTTCGAACCGCATTGCGGCCCTCTTCCCCTACCTGCCTCATCAACTCGATAACTCGCTGTACGAGGGGTTTGGCGGGCGAATCCGGAGGTAACCGATCATTTGCGACATCAAGCTGCATGGCAGCGCTGAAGAATCCTTGTAGTAAGGTGTCGTGCAAATCGCGAGCAATCTGCTCCCGCTCCTCCAGGCGTTCCTCGAGCCTACTCTGCATTTGGGTGGCCAACTGCCGCAAGCGAAGCGCGTACAGTAGCCAAAGGACGCCAGCAGCGGCTAAATAGCACAACAACCGGAACCATGTGGTTTGGAAAAACGCTGGAAGAACGGTAAAGCCCTGCGCTGCTCCCATTTCGTTCCAGACCCCGTCGTTGTTGCAGGCGATGACGCGAAACCGGTAATTCCCCGGAGGAAGATCGTTATAAAAGGCTTGGCGCCGGGTTTGGGAATCTTGCCAATCCGCATCGTGACCTTCGAGTTTGTAGCGGAAGCGCACTTTTTCCGGGACCACGAAGCTTAGCGCCGTATAGTCGATTTCGATGTTACGCGTCAAGGCGGGAAGGCGAAGATTCGCTTCCGGCAAATAGTTCTTTTGGTCTGCTATGATTTGTTCCACATGAACAGGCGGCGGTGTACCGTTCCCCTCCAGATGGCTGGGATCGACCATCTGCAGAATGGAGTCATTGGCAAACCATAGCTTCCCGTCAGGTGACTTGGAGGCTTCTGGACGGAAGTTCGTCAACCCCGGTTGCACGCCATCGAAGACGTCCAAGGTCCTCACCTTCACTGTCGTGTCAGGTTTTTCCCACCACTCCTCCAGGTCCGAAGCCGCGATCTCTACGAGCCCGCATTGCGCGTCCAGCCAAAGAGAACCTAGCTTGTCTTTCACCGCTGCGAATATGGAATCGCAAGGAAGGCCGTTGTGGGAGTTAAGAGTCTTCAGCCTCCCCTGTTTCCACCGGACCAGCCCTTCTCCCGTTGCTGCCCACGCCGAACCGTCGGAATCGACCAGGAGGTTCCGCACCGGACCAGAGTTCTCGTCATGATTCGTATAGAAGATCTCTAACTGGCCTCGCCGGTATCGGGCTAAATTCCCATTCGAGAGACCCAACCAAATACCCCCTGTCGGATTGGCCGCCAACGAGGGGGCGCGTGGAATTCGCGGCGGGTCGATTTCTTCACGGACTTGGAGATCCTCAATGCGAAAAAGTGCGGGTTGTGTGACCTCGGCCCAAATATTGTGATCAACATCTTCGGTGATCGCTGTAACGACTCCCAGGGGAGTGCCGTCGGGCCTGTTCACCAAACGAAACCGGCTTTGCTCGTAGACGGTTAACCCGCCATCCACGCCCAGCCAGAGCTGACCCGCATGGTCTTCGAACATTGATGTAACCAATCGTCCTGGCAAGCCATTCCGTTTTCCAACCGCCGACACTTTGCCCTTGCGCAGGGAATCCAAGGCTCGCACATTCCCAATCCATACTGTGCCGTCGCGCGCGGCGAGCACAGACCCTACACTCTCGGCCGTCAGCCCCTCACGTATCGAAAAGCTGGCCACGCGAGTATCGTGAAAACGGTCGATGCCTCTGGAGGTTGTTATCCACAGGTCGCCCTCCCGATCCTGGTAGAAACTATTCACGGAGTCGCTTGATAAACCATCCACGCTGCGAAAGTGGTCTGCTTTACCGTCGTGGACCCGATAAACTCCTTGGTTGGTGGTTCCAACCCAGAGCCCGTTGTCACGGTCTTTCAGCAGCGCGGTGACCTCCAGCGCGGTGCCATCCATTCCCGGCACGACATAACGTTTCCATGCTCCTTGAACCAGCTGCTGCAGCCCCAAGCCTATGCCGGACAGCTCCATGCCGACCCAGAGAGACCCGTCCGTTCCGGCAGCGATGGCACTAACTCCGCTAAGTCCTCTCGCTCGCTCAAGTGCGGTTGGAAGGTACGCTCTGGCCGAGCCGGGTCTCCACCGGCAAAGACCGAGCGAGCTACCGATCCAAAAATTTCCGAGGTCGTCCCTTAGCAGCGGTTGGGCGTAGCCGAAGGGAATTCCGTCAGCCGCGCCATAACATTGAAGAGCGTTTCCCGTGACTCCGCAAAGAGGCCCCTTCTGGTCACGAACTTGGGAACGGGTCATCCAGATTGTTCCGTTAGGGTCTTGCAGGATGGACTCGATGAATCCGGGTGCTTCGGAATAATTGACTAACTCGGCATTTTTCCAGCGGGCAAGCCCGAAACCTGTACCAATCCACAGGCTCCCGTCGCTCGCGCCCAGGAGCGAATAGATACGGGTACTGGGCAACCGCTTGCCCTCCGGAGGCGTCCACGGAACAAATCGTACGCCATCAAAGCGTACCAACCCTCCTTCCGTGCCGACCCACAAGTATCCATCCGCCGTCTGCGTGATGGCATGCGGAGTCCCGCTGAAGGCTCCGTCCTGAACCCGCCAGGCCGTGTGCGCATACTGCGAAATTTGCCGGTTTGGATCGAGCGCGGTCGCCGACGCACAGAGGAGCATCGCGGGCAGGCAGAACCTAAGCACCAACAAAAAGATCCGGTCCAATCCTTCCTCGACCCGACGCATGGGCTATTCTAACCATGCTTCGAGCTCTGGCACACACGTATTTGACCAGAAGGACTGAACGCCTCTCTGCGCGGCTTCAATCCTTAGTGCGTTGGCGAGAAAAGCATTTCCACAATGTGGTGGCCCTGGCGGCACTCTCGTCAGATACACGGCCTATTTTCGGGAAGCGCTTGCGCAGTTTCATCAACAGAAGCCTGGCCCAGGCGTATTGCGAAGATAGAATGATTAGTCCGAGAGGAATGAACAGCACGCCCTGCAGGAAGGGCAGAATCAGTCCGACGATTCCCAGCCGGATGAAACTCCAACCTGCGATAAGGACCAAAATTTGCTTGCTGCGAGGCTTCATGGCAAACAATTCATTGTCCTAATCTCCAATACCTTAATCACGGGCTTTCGGCTCATCCAGTCTCGCGCAAATCAAGCCGGCGGAAACGAGCGTCGCGGACAACAAGCCCTCCGTCACTCCAACCACGTAACGCATAACAGAACAAGGAAGTCCGCGAGGCTTCCATCTGATGAAGACACGGTCTATCTTTCTTGCCATCCGCCTCCTAGAGCTCTATAGAGCTGAACCAGCGCCAGGAGTTCATTCGAACGCGCCTGCGCAAGACCCAACTCCGCGGAAAAGGAATTGGTTTCACTGGTCAGAACTTCCAGGTAACTGGTTGCGCCACCCCTGTAACGTAGCGCCGAGAGCCGCGATGCATCCTCGGCGGAGTCCAGCAAGCAACTGCAACTGCTCTCGGAATTCCTGGCTCTTTTGATATGCAATCAGCGCGTCGGACACTTCGCGAAACGATTCCTGCACCGTCTGCTGATATACGAGAGCCGCCTCCTGTTGCTGCGCCTCGGCCAGTTTGACGCCCGACTTGATTCTGCCAGCGGTAAAAATCGGTTGAGTCAGGCCAGCGGCAAAGGTCCATAATCCTGCAGGACCGCTGAAGAGCCCACCGAGAGCGGCGCTCTGTGTTCCTCCGACTCCCGTCAGCACGATCTGCGGGAAATACGCTGCGCGCGCCACGCCGATTTGCGCATTCTGCGCGATTAGTTGTTGCTCTGCCTGAATTACGTCGGGCCTGCGTTCCAGAAGCGTCGAAGGAAGGCCGGAGGGAATCTGTGGAGGATGCGCCTGCTCGGTCAGGGTTTGGCCGCGCGGAATCGGATCGGGGTACCTTCCCAGAAGAATACTGAGGGAATTCTCCTGCTGCTGAATGCGACGCTCAAGATCTGGAATTTGCGATGAAGCGGTGTAAACCAACTGTTCCGCTTGGCGGACATCAAGCATCGACGTTGCGCCACCCTGTTCTTTCGTGGAAACCAGCTGCAGCGATTCCTGCCTCGAGGCAAGAGCGCGCTTGGATATCTCCAGTTCCAGATCAAGCTCGCGCAATTGAAAGTAACCGGAGGCAACATTCGCGACCAAGGTTGATAAGACGGAGCGCCGGCCCCATTCCGTGGCGAGCAGTTGCGCTCGGGCGGACTCGGTCGCGCTGCGAAACTTTCCCCAGAAGTCCAGTTCCCAATTGACTGAAAGGTCGAGCTGCTAGGCATTCAACTGATAAGCGGGTTGCAGTTTATTTTGCGCCGAGCGCAGCGTGGTAGCGCCTGCGTCACCAGCGACGGTAGGGAACTGGTCCGCACGCGTGATTCCCAATTGAGCCTGGGCTTGAACGATGCGCGAGGCCGCAATGCGGACGTCATAATTCTGTTGCAGTGCGATGAGGATGAGGCCCTGCAGTTCCTTATCCTGAAAGACCTCCGACCACTTCTCATCGCCCAAAGAAGTTGTCTGCGTCTCCTGCGCAGCCTCACCGCGATAGATCCCCGGGATGTCGACTGCAGGCCGCGAGTATTCCGGATGAAGCGTACATCCTGCAAGAAGCAGCGGAAATGCCAGCACGAGATGTTTTGGAGAAATCTTCATGCCGGATCTTCTTTACTCTTCTGACCGAACAAACCGGAAAACCGTTCGACGACCACGAAGGTGACGGGGATGATGAAGATCGCGATCAGCGTGGCGGCCAACATTCCTCCGATGACCACAGTGCCCAATACTCGGCGAGACACGGCGCCCGCTCCCTCCGCTGCCCAAAGAGGCAACATGCCGAGGATGAAGGCGAAGGCCGTCATCAGAATTGGGCGAAGGCGCAACCGCGCAGCCGCCAGGGCCGAATCGACGAGCGGCTTTCCTTTTTCATAGTCCGCTTTCGCAAATTCCACAATCAGGATCGCGTTCTTGGCGGCCATGCCAATCAGCATGACAAGTCCAATTTGCGCGTACACGTTGTTCTCCATGTTTCGTATCAGCAAAGTGGCGAACGCGCCGAACATCGCGATCGGAACGCCGAGCAGCACGCTAAACGGCAACGACCAGCTCTCGTACTGCGCTGCTAGTATCAGGAAAACGAAAAGTCCGGAGAGACCGAAGACCAGCGCAGGGGAGACACCTTCGGACGCTTTCTTCTCCTGGAATGACATGCCCAAATAATCGAATCCCATTTCCGCGGGCATGCTTTGCGCGAATACCTCTTCGAGCGCGTGCGTGGCTTGATCGGAGCTGTATCCCGGGGCCGCTCCGCCATTGATCTGCGCCGCGCGATACTGGTTGTAGCGCATGGTGAACTCCGGTCCCGCGCGCGGCCCGCTGCGCGTGATCGTGTTCAGCGGCACTCTCCCGCCTTCGGCGTTTGTGACGTAGAACTGTCCGAGATCCTCGGCCCGGGTGCGGTATTCTCCTTCGGCCTGCACCCTGACTTGCCACTGCCTTCCAAACTGGTTGAAATAGTTCACCAGCGCTCCGCCCATGAATACCTGCATGGTCTGATAAACGTCGCTCAGCTTGACGTTCTCCTGCAGGACCTTTGCGCGATCCACATCAACGGAGATTTGCGGCACCGTAGGAAGAAACGTTGTATTCAGGCCCGCTAGCTCCGGGCGCTTGCGGGCGGCGGCTTCCATAAACTTCTGCACATTTTGCGAAAGGAAACCGAGATCCTTTCCTGCACGATCTTCAAGAACGAATGTGAATCCGCCCGAAGCTCCAATTCCCGGAATCGAGGGAGGCGCGAAAGCGAAAGCGTATCCGTCACGAACGGAGTACAGCTCGCCATTGATGCGGCGGAGCAGTGCATCGGCATGTTCAGCCGGAGCTTCCCGCTCGGACCATGGCTTCAAAGTGATAAAAAAGAAGGCACTGTAAGTATTCGAAACTCCGCTCAGCAAGCTAAAGCCATTGATGGTGGTTACACCGCTTACGCCGGGCGTTTGGGCGAGAATCGCTTCGACCTTTCGGGTGGCTTCTTCGGTGCGCTGCAGGGAAGCGGCGTCAGGAAGCTGAATTCCCGCATAGAGATATCCCTGGTCCTCTTGAGGAAGGAACGAAGACGGTACTTTGCCGCCTAGAAAAAAGGCTGCGGCTGCGACCAGTTTGGCAAGCCTCTCTTGAACTAGCGCAAGGACAACTGGCAGAAGCCAAAGCGCAGGAAGTCAAGGCGCGGCAAGACGTGGAGCGGGACCGGCCTCTCGCTGAAGCAAAGGCGATTGCGCAGGGCCAGTTGGACGGGGAGATCCAGGCTCTACGGGCCGCTCAAGCCGTGGTGCAGGCACAGCAAGCGCAAGTGGAGTCGCGCGGATCAATGTGGGCTTCACGAAAGTTCGCTCTCTGATTGACGGCATCGCAGGAATTGCGAACGGCCAGAGCGGCAATCTTGTTGGGCCAACAACTGTCCTTACGACGGTCTCCCAGCTCGATCCGGTTAAAGTCTACTTCGCTCTCGGCGAAGGTGAATATTTCAAGTTTGCGAAGCCGATCAATCAGGCCGCCATGAACGTGACCGGACCACCGCGTGAGCGCAGGCTGATACAACTGGTCCTTTCTGAGGGCACCACGTACGGCAAGCCTGGAAAGTTGTATTTAGTCCGACCGGCAAGTGGATCCGCAAACTGGCACCATTCGGGTCGCAGCAACGTTCCCCAATCCTGACCGTCTCCTTCGGCCGGGGGCAGTTCGGCAGAGTGCGCGCGCAGACCGAAATCCTCAAGAACGCCCTGCTGGTCCCGCAGTCCGCCGTCACTGAGATCCAGGGAACCTACGGATCGCCGAGAAGCTCCAGAGATCGCGTGGTGGGTCAGCGGTAAGGGGATCTCAGCCGGTTGTTATCACCGAATGAGACAAATTACGGAGGGCGGAAACGCTATACGAGCCTTGTACGATTCCAAAAACATGCTTCTAACTGTTTAATTATAGTGGAGTTGCTGGTGCGGAAGGAGGGTTTTAACTAGTGCATCACGTTGATAACACGTAACTTATTCATTTTGTATCCGGCCTAAAGGTCCAAATGCCCTACACTCCCACTTCTATTGTACGTTTATTGTACGGCGAAGGCACTGTGAAAGAGAAAAGATGCCACCGTTTTCTCTGGCAGCCCTCCGCTCGTCCATCCGCGGCTAGCGATTCGACACTCGCAGGATCTTCTGAATTCGTCGCGCATTCCCTTTCGAAATACTGTGCAGAATTGCTCACTTCGGACAATCGCTGAAGCAAGAGCATAAGGGCATCACGATTGCGAGTTGGAATTCCCATTCCACAGCTATAATTTTGAGCGATTCGGAGCCGACAAAGGAGATCCCTTTTGACCGTTGACACCAATGAACAGCCCCTCATCGAGCGTGACCATCAACTCCCGGCTTACGGTTCGGTGCCTCACCGGCATAAAGTGGTGCGCGTTGTCATATGGATTCTGTTGTTGCTCGTTGTTGTGCTTGCGATCCTGATATGGCACCAGTTCGATGCCAAGAAAAAAGTCGCGCCCGCGCCGCCGAAGATCACGGTTACGACCGCGACGGCTAAGAAAGGCGACATCGGCGTTTACCTTGACGCCATCGGTACGGTCACCCCGGTCTATACCGATTCGATTACCAGCCAGGTGGATGGCCTGGTCATCGCCGTGCACTATACGGAGGGTCAGCTGGTAAGTAAGGGCGATCCGCTGATTGACATCGATTCGCGGACGTACCGCGCGAATCTTTTGCAGGCGCAAGGCGCGCTCGAGCGAGACGAGAACGTGCTTGCTCAAGCACAAATGGACCTGGAACGCTACCGTGACGCATGGGCGCACAACGCCATTGCAAAGCAAATCTTGGATGACCAAGAAAAGCTTGTGCTGCAGGACGAGGGTACAGTAAAAAACGACCAGGGGACGGTGCAATTTGACCAGGTTCAGGTCGAATACTGTCACATCACCGCTCCCATCGCCGGGCGGGTGGGTTTGCGGCTGGTGGATCCGGGCAACGTGGTGCAGTCCGCTGGAACCGTGACTCTGGCCGTCATTACGCAGTTGACGCCCATCACCGTAATTTTCACAATCCCGGAAGACAGTCTAGGCCCGGTTGAAGCTCGCTTGCGCGCGAAGGCTAAGCTCACCGTCGATGCCTTCGATCGCACTGCGCAGACGAAAATCACAAGCGGGGAGCTCCTGACGCTCGACAACCAGATTGACACTACGACGGGGACAGTAAAGGCGCGATCCCTCTTCGACAATAAGAATGATGCGCTTTTCCCGAACCAGTTTGTTAACACGCGGCTGCTGGTGAATACTTTGCAGGGGGTGACCCTGATTCCAGCATCCACCATTCAACAAAACGGCCAAGCATCGTTCGTGTATGTGATTCAAAACAATATCGCGCAGATGCGCAGCATAAAGCCGGGAGTCGCCGACGGCGGGATGACGCAGGTCGACGGCATCAATCCTGGAGACGTTGTCGCCAACAGCAGCTTCGATAAGTTGCAGGACAAGACTGCGGTCGTCATTTCGAACCCGATTCCAAAAAAGGCTTCCACCACGCCGGCCCCGGCCGCCACCAACGGGAGCAGCGCCCCGTGAGTCCATCACGTCCGTTCATCTTGCGGCCAGTTGCCACCTCTTTGCTGATGGCTGCAATCCTGTTGGTTGGTATTGTTGGCTATACCCAGCTGCCGGTCTCCGCCTTGCCGGAAGTCGACTATCCGACCATTCAGGTACTCACGTTTTATCCAGGAGCAAGCCCGACGGTGATGGCGACCACGGTGACGGCGCCACTGGAGCGTCAATTCGGCCAACTGCAGGGTTTGAGCCAGATGACCTCCACCAGTTCCGGCGGATGTTCCGTCATTGTGCTGCAGTTCAACCTCACTCTGAATATTGATGTGGCTGAGGAAGAGGTACAGTCTGCCATCAACGCGTCGCAGAGTCTTTTGCCATCCATTCTGCCCGCGCCGCCGACCTATAGCAAAACGAATCCAGCCGATGCCCCTGTGCTCACCCTGGCCATCACCTCAAGTTCCATGCCGCTTTCTCAGGTCGAGGACCTTGTGGACACGCGCCTTGCGCCTAAGATTTCGCAGCTCAACGGGGTCGGCCTTGTCACCATCAGCGGCGGCCAAAAACCCGCAGTCCGCATTCAAGCCAATCCCACGGCACTGTCATCCTACGGCATCAACCTGGAGGACCTGCGCGCGGCGCTGACCCAGGCCAGTGTAAACGCCGCCAAAGGGAACTTTGATGGGCCGCGCCAGGATTACCAGATCGACGCTAACGATCAGCTGGTCACTAGCGACGACTATCGGAAAGTTGTAGTTGCGTACCGTAACGGTGCACCGGTGATGCTGACCGAGGTGGCGCGGATCGTGAATGGCATAGAGAACAATAATCAGGCTGCGTGGATGAATCAAACCCCTGCGGTCATCCTGAATGTGCAACGCCAGCCCGGGGCCAACACCATCAGCGTGGTCAAGAGCATCAAGCAGCTCATGCCGCAGCTTGAGGCCAACCTGCCCACGGGCATTCAGGTAACCACGCTCACCGATCTCACCACCGCCATTGAAGCATCGGTTTCGGACGTTGAGTTTGAATTGTTGCTGACGGTTGGACTCGTCGTGCTCGTCATCTTCCTCTTCTTGCGGAGTCTCTATGCCACCATTATCCCGAGCGTGGCTGTGCCGCTGTCGCTGATCGGCACCTTCGCGGCGATGTACATCCTGGGCTACAGCCTGGATAACTTATCGCTGATGGCGCTGACCATCTCCACCGGCTT
>PLHQ01000162.1 GCA_003138975.1 Acidobacteriaceae bacterium
GAGGTCCACTCTCTTGCCGAGGTTGGCTGCAGGGACAGCACTTGTCGTGGCAACGCTGCTAGCAATGATGGCCTTTTTGGCCGCCGTCAGATTACCGATCAAGGATTTCTTTTGAATCGACATTTTGGTTTCTCCTGTTTTATTTCGTCCGTCCTGCTCGGCCAATAAGGTAGCAACTCCAATGCCAAACCGCGGCGAGTCCTGCGCAGCCCTCTAAACTCCATCTACATCAGACACTTAAGCGTGGTGGCAGCGGCAGAGAATAAGAAACGGCGTCGGGGCAACCTCCATATGTATTAAATATTTATCCAGTTAGGATTATATTTTAATCCATGCCAAGAGGGGGGATAAATTTTCAATCTTTCCCAATGCTATATTTGCGACAAAGATAGTGCATTTTCTGTTTGTCGACCTTTAGCAGCCGCGCGGCTCCGATCTTGCTGCCGCCGGAGCGCCGCAGCGCCGCCGTCAAGTAGGCAACCTCGATCTTTGCGATTTCCTCATCAAAGTTGACACCAGCTTCCGGAATCAGCATGGATTCCTGGCTGGTTGCACTGTTGTAAAGCAGCCGCTGTGGCAGATGTTGGACCTTGACCACCGGCCCGTCTACCATAAGCACCAGCCGCTGTACCAGGTTTTCGAGTTCGCGCACATTACCCGGCCAGCTATCCTCCTCCAAAATCTGTATGACTTCCGGCTCCAAATGCTTCAAGGGAACGTTGTTAGAGGCACAGTAAGAGCGAAGAAAATGGTCCAGCAGCAGGGGAACGTCCCCCGGCCGATCCCGCAGCGCCGGCAGCACGATGGGTACGACGTTAATGCGGTAGTAGAGGTCTTCGCGGAAACGGCCGGCTCGTACCAGTTCCTCCAGGTCTTCATTGGTTGCCGCGATGAGACGGAAGTCGATCTTCTTGGCGCTCTGTCCCCCGATCCGGGTCACGGCCCGGTCTTCTAGCACCCGCAGGAACTTGGACTGCAGCGCCAGACCTAGAGTGGCAATTTCGTCGAGCAGCAGCGTGCCGGTGTGCGCCAGTTCGATGTGACCAGCTCGTGCCGTCCGTGCGTCTGTAAAGGCGCCCTTTTCGTGTCCGAACAGCTCGGTCTCGATCAGGTTCTCCGGTAAAGCCGCGCAGTTGAGGCTGACGAAAGGGTTTTGTGCGCGCGGCCCCAGCGCGACAATCGCCCGCGCCACCAGTTCCTTGCCGGTTCCGCTCTCCCCCCGGAGCAGCACCGTGCTGGTGCTCTCGGCAACCCTCCTGATCGCATCGTACAAGCGCCTCATGGGTTCGCTGCCGCCGATCAAATCGCAAAATGACTCTCGCTCGATCTGCTCGCTTTGTCGTTGCTGGCACTCGATCTTCAGCGCCCGCTTCTCCAGTGCCCGGTTCAGCACGCTCCGGACTTCCTCGAAATTGATGGGCGCCACAAAATATTCATCGACCGTGGCGGCGACCGCCTGCAGACGTAGGTTGCGGCTATTTGAGCGCGTCAACCCCACCAGTACCAGGTCCGGTCCCAGGGCGCGCAGTTCGGCCAGGGCGGTAATTCCGTCCTGGCTGCGTTCCCCCACCGTGTCGAGGTCCAGCAGTACGGCGTCCGGCGGGTGCTTGTTGATCAATGCTGTCAGTTCATCCCAGGTCTGAAGCATGAACAGGTCATGCTCGCCTGCCAGATAGGTCTCGGCTTCGGGACGCACCCTTTCGTCGGTGGTGACGATGATTACAGCGAAACGGTCTGGTTCAGTCCGGGAATTCGTCGGGCGCATGAGCCTTCCTTGGGGCGCCACCGATTATGTCAAAATTTTCGACCCTTTAGGATGAAATATTTATTCCCATCTGCTTCACCGTTTCTAAGTCGCACTCCGATGGTTGTGCCCAGTTTTCCCCAGCGGGCCGATCGCAAATCAATTCACAACTCTCAAAACGCCCGCGCACTTGCAATCCCCGGCTGGTTCCCGTAACTTGGGACGCGTTCCGAATCGCCACTTTTGACCCATGTCTGGCGCGTGGTTTTTGCGGAGGATAGTTTGGACATAAATGTCCGTAAGCGTTCGCAGGTGCAGGTTATTCAGCTTCGGGGGGCTCTCCGCATGGGTCCTGCCGTGGACAGCTTGCGCCAGACCCTGGAGGAAGCACTCGGCAATGGAGACACTCGCATTGTCATGAACCTCTCCGAAGTTCCCATGGTTGATTCCAGCGGGATTGGTTTGCTGGTACGCTTTCTGGCTTTGATCAAGCAGCAGGGTGGGAACATCAAACTCGCACAACCTTCCAAATTCGCGGTGCAGACTTTGCGCCTGGTGGGTGTTCTCAAACTGTTCGAGATTTTCGATAACGACGACGCGGCGGTGGAATCCTTCGCTTAAATCGTTGATCCCCAGGGTGGATTCCAGAAACAAAATGAGCCTCTATGCCGGCTGAGTTTAGCGGTGGCCCGGAAAACAGCGCTTTAACTGAATTGCTCGACCTCAGCGTGCCTGCGGATTCCGTAGCGATCGCTGCCGTCGTGGACGCCATATCTGAAACCTTAGCGCGGCTGGAGGTCCCCGAACAGAAGCGCTTTGAAGTTGCGTTGGCAGTTCAGGAAGCCTTGGCTAACGCGGTTGTACACGGATGTGGTAATGACCCGTCAAAACAGGTCCGATGCCAGTTGAAGTCTGATCCACAAGGCCGAATCTTAATCAGCGTGGCAGATCCCGGGCCAGGTTTCAGTCCAGATCTTGTACACGATCCTAAGCGGCGAGAGAACGTGTATGCCGACCACGGACGCGGCGTTTACCTGATCCGCCAGCTAATGGACGAGGTCCATTTCGAGCGTAGCGGAAGCGAAATCAGGATGTGGAAGTACTAATCAAGGATTCCTTCCCGGGTCAGTGCTCGCCCGTGGGCGAGCAGACCGGCTCAACAGCCATCGGTCGCGGGTTCGAAAATAAATGACTCTGAAAATAGAGGGCCACGTTGACGAGTGCGACCATCACGGGCACTTCTACCAAGGGTCCGATGACAGCCGCGAATGCGGCTCCAGAGTTGATGCCAAATACCGACACTGCAACTGCGATTGCCAGTTCAAAATTGTTGGAAGCGGCAGTAAATGCCAGGGTGGTGGTCTTGGAATAGTCCGCGCCCAACTTCTTGCCCATGTAAAAGGACACCAAAAACATCAGCACGAAGTAAATCAATAGCGGCGCCGCGATACGCAGGACATCCAGGGGCAGGCGAACAATGTACCCACCTTTAAGGGAGAACATCACGACAATCGTGAACAGCAACGCAATCAGCGTCAGCGGGCTTACGCGGGGAACGAAGTTCCGGTTGTACCAATCGTGCCCTTTGGCACGAACCAATGCAGTACGAGTCAAAAATCCAGCCAGAAACGGAATGCCCAGATAAACAAAAACACTCTTTGCAATTTCTGAAATGGATACATTAACGACGGTACTCCGAAGGCCGAGCTTGGCGGGAAGGACCGTAATGAAGACCCAGGCGTAGGGAGAGTAGAAAAAGACCTGGAAAAGAGAATTGAAAGCCACCAGGCCTGCCGCATATTCCGTATCGCCTCGAGCCAGTTCGTTCCACACGATGACCATGGCGATACAGCGTGCGAGACCGATCATGATCAGCCCCGCCATGTATTCCGGGTATCCGCGCAGGAACACGATGGCCAGAACAAACATCAGAATCGGCCCTACAACCCAGTTCTGCACGAGGGAAAGGCCAAGCACACGCTTGTTGCGAAAGACTTCATGCAGTTCCTCATATCGCACCTTCGTGAAAGGTGGATACATCATCAAAATCAATCCGGCTGCAATCGGAATGGAGGTCGTACCGACGTTGAAGCGATTCAGGAACGGTACGACTCCCGGCACAAGCCAGCCCAATACAACACCGCCAAACATGGCGGCAAAGATCCACGCAGTCAGATAACGATCCAGAAAACTGAGACGACTGGTTGCCTTCATGGCTGAGTCTCTATGGTGCGGTGCGCCGCTCGAAGAGCAGCTTTGGTAAACCCGTTGCTATTCATGGGTGACGGGGGGCATCGTCTGGCTGATGCTGTCGAGCTCCCTCTTGAGCGCAAGAGTGTCGAGAGTCTTCAGTGGGAGGCAGAGAAATAGATTGATTCTGCGATCTAGGATAAAGAACGCCTCGCGAAACGCCCGTTCCACCTCCGCTTCGCTTCCGTGAACTGCCGCTGGGTCTGGAACGCCCCAATGGGCGGTCATCGGCTGTCCGGGCCACACTGGGCAGACCTCTTTCGCGGCGTTGTCGCAAACCGTGACGACGAAGTCGAGCTTGGGAGAGCCGGGCAGAGAGAATTCCTCCCACGCCTTGCTGCGCAGGCCGTGGATCGGTAGGTGCGCCGTTTCGAGCTGCTTCAAGGCTTCGGGGCGAACCTTTCCTGACGGATGACTTCCGGCGCTGTAGCCAGTGAAATTAGGTCGGCCTTTGAAGTTCAGAATTGCCTCAGCCATGATGGAGCGCGCGGAATTGCCCGTGCACAAAAATAAAACGTTGTAGTGTCCTGGCATACTCGTTCTCTCCTAGTTGCAGTTGGTCGGTCCGCAACACGCTCTCGCTCCTGCGCTTGCGGGCTTGACAGCCCGAACGAAAGCACTCATGAACTTGCCGTCCACCTGTGGCGCAATCGCGTCCACATCGACGCCTTCCGCCGAAAGAAACTCACGTGCATCTTCTGCCCGATAGACTCGTGTCGGCTCGATGTCAATTTGCTCAAAACCTGCCGCGGAGAGTTTGCTGCGATATTCGTTATCTCCGAGCGCCCCAGCCACACAGCCAACCCACAGAAGCACGCTTTGGCGGATTTCTGCCGTGATTTCGCCTCGGGTCACAACATCGGAAACCGCAAACCGGCCCCCTGGCTTTAGCACACGAAAAGCTTCTCGCAACACACGGTCTTTGTCCGCCGAAAGGTTGATCACGCAATTCGAGATAATCACATCGACCGAGTTGTCCGGCAGAGGGACTTCCTCGATCTCGCCTTTTAGGAATTCGACGTTGTCAGTTCCCGCTTTGAGTTTGTTCTCATTGGCAAGCGAAAGCATTTCGTCCGTCATATCGAGACCGTATGCCTTACCGCTGGGTCCAACGCGCTTCGCCGAGAGCAGGACATCCACGCCACCGCCCGAGCCGAGATCGAGAACCACTTCCCCTGGATTCAATTTCGCCAATGCGGTTGGATTTCCACACCCTAACGAGGAGAGCATGGCCCCCTCAGGTACTTGTCCCGCCTGGGAGGAATCGTACAGATTGGAAGTGATCGGGTCGCAACCCAATCCGCTTGCCGCGGTCGCTCCGCAGCAACTACTTCCGCCAGTCTTCACGCGCAACGCTGCCTGGCCATATTTTTCCTTGACTACGTCTCTGATGTCGGTACTGCTCATGGTGTTCCTCTCTCCTATTTACAAAGCTGGACGATATTTTGCGGTTTGACTGCCTTGTTTCGAGTGCAGCATTCGGCATAGAGGAATTGCAGAAGTTCCTGGAGTGCTTCCGTGTTGGCCGTGTACCGCAAAAAGGTACTTTCGCGGCGCACGTTCACCAACTCCTCGTTCTTCAATTTCTCCAAGTGGTGCGAAAGCGTGGAATTCGGAATGTCCAGCTCTGACTGGATATCGCCTACCACCAAGCCGTCCGGATGCGCGGACAGCAGCAATTGCATGATACGAAGGCGTGGTTCGGTGCCCATGGCAGAGAGCATATCGGCGAACTTTGCCACCTGGTCCGTGTTCTGCTTGCTTGTGGCGACCGGCATACTTCGATATTTGCAGAAATATGGTTACTTGTCAAGATATGTGCCCGAGTCACCGACCCTGCATACTAAGGTTGATGCAACTTGGCGCGCTCCTGAGGGAACATGAACAACTTGTCATTTGTTCGCCACGCCGAATTCATTATGCAGCTGATAATCTTCCTCATGGGACGTTGTGACTCTGATCGGCCGATGCGTGACCGACATCCGATGGCAGCGATGTGGGGCGGGATCACTTTCCCATTCTTCAGCACTTCCAGTCGATCTCGTGAGATTCTACTTATCAAGGACAGGTTTCTGACTTTGGATCGTGTTTTCCGCAGCGGCGTTGTGCACGGATGCCTTCTCGCGATCCCATTTCTGACGCTCATCTTGGCTGCCGGCCCCATACGGGCTCAAGACAACTACGAAATCCAAGTGTACGGATCCGACCTGGTCGATCCAGCACACACCATGGTTGAACTGCATAGCAACTTCACGATCGACGGTTCGAAGACAATCGTGGATGGCATGTATCCCACCAATCACGCCGAGCATGAAACCGTCGAGATCACGCATGGCTTTAATGACTGGTTCGAGTGCGGCTTTTACATTTTCACTTCCATAACCGAGGGCCAGAGCTGGCAGTGGGTCGGGAATCACATCCGGCCGCGCGTTGCCGTTCCTAAGAAATGGCACTGGCCCGTGGGTGTGAGCCTCTCGAATGAAATCGGCTATCAGAGACGGCAATATTCCGTCGACACTTGGACGTGGGAAATCCGTCCCATCGTGGACCAAAAAGTCGGCCGATGGTATTGGTCCTTGAACCCCACGCTCGACCGGTCTTTCCACGGCGAGAGCGTGAACCAAGGCGTTGTCTTTTCGCCAAATTTCAAATTCAGTTACGATTTGACTCCGAAAGTCGCGGGAGGTCTGGAATATTACGGTTCGGTCGGCCCAGTCACGGGATTCGATGCGGTCTCGCAACAACAGCACCAGATTTTCCCTGCGATTGATTTGAATATCGCTCCGCAGTGGGAGATCAATTTCGGCCTCGGTGTCGGTCTCACGGGCGCGACCGACCACTTGATTGCCAAAATGATTCTGGGTTATCGCTTTAATTTCTGATCCGGGGGGACAGGAGCTGACAAGTAAGGGAGCATCGTGATCGGTTTTGTCCAGGCGACAGCGATTTTGGCAAGTGGTTTTTCTATTCTTCGCTGCGGGTATGGCACCGGTAGCAACGGCCGATCCGCCAATGCAAGCCGGGTTTCACTTGAAGCAAGGAAAAACGCTATCGGTTTTGCATGCGCCACGCCAGCGATGACATTCACCCCATCCATCTTCATCGGCATACCTTTGAAACTGACGAACTGCTCGGGAAAGCCCACATCTGGAATCCTGAAAGACAGTCGACAATAAAGGGCTAACATCAAATTAGGATTGGAGACCGCGATGGAACCGTTCCGCTTGCATCTCTTCGTCTGCACCCAGCAAAAACCAGAAGGCATCCCCTCCTGCCCGGCCAGAGGGTCGGTCGCTGTGCTCGGCGCGCTCGATCGCGAGATACAGGAGCGCGGCCTCAACCACGAGGTGCAGCTTACTACCTGCGGCTGCATGGGACTGTGTGATGAGGGCCCGGTAATGGTCGTCTATCCGGCAGGGGTATGGTACCGACGCGTGCAACCGTCCGACATATCCGACATCGTCAGTACGCATCTCGGCAACGGTAAGCCCGTCAATCGTCTCGTATGGAACGATGCCCCTGCGATGAAGGCCATGTCCGTCGAGCATGGGGAAAAGTTCCGCGACGCGATGGCTGCCCGCGACAAAGCAGGGATGTTACCCGATCGCCTCGACCAGATGATCCGCGGCTACATGCCGAGTCGTTGCATTCTTACGGCGCTTGAACTCGACATCTTCACCGCAGTCGGGGACGGAGCCAATGCCGAACAGATCGGGGCGAGGATCCACGCGAATGCCCGGGCCGTAGCCATGTTGCTCAATGCGCTCGTCGCCCTCGGACTGCTCTCGAAGAGCGGCGACGATTACAAGAACACAGCCGAGTCAGCACGCTTCCTTGTCCAGGGTTCCAAAGACAACCACCGCAATGGTCTGCTGCACACCGCCAACATCTGGCATCGCTGGAGCACACTGACCGACGCAGTGCGCACGGGTACCCGCATCCCCGTCGATTACGACGACACGCCCGAATGGACCCGCAACTTCATTGCCGGCATGCAACGCAACGCCAAAGCGCGCGCCCCGCTTGTGGTGAAGGCCCTGGGCACGGCCGGGGTTCGCCGCATCCTCGATCTCGGGGGCGGCTCCGGTGCATACTCCATAGCCTTTGCAAAAGCTTGTCCCTACGTGCAGTGTGAAATTCTAGACATCCCCGAGGTCGTGCCGCTCACCTCCGAATATGTCAGCCAGGCCGGCGTCTCAGCACAAGTCAGTCTTCGGGCAGGAGACATGCTCCAGGATGACTTTAGCTCCGGCTACGACCTGATCATGCTGAACGCGATATGCCACATGTTTTCCGAGGAGCAGAACCAGGATATCTTCCGCCGCGCACACCAGGCACTCGCACGGAACGGCCGCCTCGTCGTGCAAGACTTCATCCTCAACCCTGATAAAACGGGGCCCCAACACGCGGCACTATTCTCACTGAACATGCTCGTCGCCACCGAAGCCGGTGCCAGTTACAGCGAGCTGGAATACACCAACTGGATGAACGCTGCAGGTTTCACCGACGTACGCCGGATCGACCTACCCGGGCCTAGCGACCTGATTGTGGGATTAGTGAAATAGGGCAAACCATACTTCGTGGTTATGTAGTGTGCGCCCTCATAATCGCTACACGCGTGGACCGCGACCACCTTTACGGTCAGTGCGCCGATATAGATGCTTGCATAGGACATCACACCTCCTGCAGGGTTTCACCTTGAATGGCCCTCGTGCGGACTGTGAGCACTGGGCAAGTTGCGAAAGAAATGATGACATAGGCCCGATCTCGCAGATGGGCGGCCCACGGCTCTTCCGCTCGCACATCCATGACGATCAGGCTCGCCTCAATTTCATCTGCGACCCAGAGAATGCGGGCCGCCGGATTCTTTCCGATTTCGACGCACAGCACCGGCTCCACGGAAAGGTCCGCACCCCTGCGGCAGAAGATTATGAAGAATACTGCGATAGGATCTTAAGCTTTCCTGGTCTGGCGGATTGGGTTCATCTTGTTCGACAACGTGAAGCAGCATCAACTGTGCCCCGCAGTGGCTTGCCAGGGAAATCGCATAGTCCAGCGCGCAGTGCGATTCTTCCCTTAAGTTGGTGAGGTAGAGGATCTGCTTCAGCACCGGGCCCGGTGCCTTGACCGCAACGCGCGGTCCCACGGTCAAAACCGTGCAGATGGCTTTACGGAAAATCTCTTCCGCCATGGAGCCAAGAAAGAACTTGTAGATTTGCTTTCCCGCTCGCGCCTACAACGATTAAGTCGATCCAGTTCTCGCTAGCCAATGTGCGAATGGCTTTCGATACTTCCCCTTCTGCCAACCAGGTTCGATGGGGAACGTTGCCCGCAACGGTTGCAAGGAACTCCAATTTTTCCCTCGCATCGGTGCGCATCAGCTCGAGTTCGGTGCTCGTACCCGCGAAACCTTGATCAAGTAAACCGGGTTGGATCACCTGCGCAAGATGAAGCGTGGAGTGGAATTTTTCAGCGAGAGGTATCACGTATTTGAAGCGAACTTTCGCAAGCATGCGCCCGGTCGGCTTCCTCACGACTGGACTTTTCGTACGCAACTCGGGCCGATCGATAAACCCATTCTCGAACTTGCGGAAGGAGGACGCGTCGGCCTGATTATCCTAGGTTTGCGCCCTCAAGGTTCCTTCCGACATCCCCACGGCTGGCCGCACGCTTACAAGATTGCGTGCCAGGCTTGCTGCCCCGTCTTGACCGTGCGTTGTGACACGGCATTCAGGCCATGACGCATCCGGCGGACCACTGATCCATTCTGGCGTTGACAAATCGTTGGCATGCAGGTCATAATTATGACTATTAGTCGTATATGGTTAGTGGTCGTATATGATTACAAGTCATTCTTCTCACTCCGCCGCTCTCGTCGAAGCTTTGGCTTCCGAAAGTCTTCCTCACCTGCAGGGCCTGGGACGCCGGCAACGTCGCGCCGCTGAAACTCGCCTACGACTGTTCCGTTGTGCGCTTCAGCTCTTTGCCGAGCACGGCTTTCCCAATGTCACGGTGGAAGACATCACCGAAGCCGCGGATGTCGGCAAGGGCACTTTCTTCAACTATTTCGAGAGCAAGGACCACGTGCTCGGCGTGATGGCTGAGATTCAGCTGGGCAAGGTAAGAGAAGCCTTAACCCTGTCCGAATCTGGCAAGCAGACCATTTACTCCGTGTTGCATCGTCTATTCCTTCGCGTCGCAGAAGAACCTGGGCGTAGTCCCGACCTCGCCCGAGCCCTGATTTCTTCCTTTCTCGCAAGCGAAGGGGTTCGCTGCCTGATCGACCGCAACATGTCTGAAGGCCGCAAGATGGTCGCCCAGATTGTGGCCGCAGGCCAAACACGCGGAGAAATCGAGTCTCATTTGAGAAAAGAGAAGGTGGCAATTCAACTCCAGCAGGCGTTCATGGGAACACTCCTGCTTTGGTCGCTGCAGGGCCGGCCTGCGCTCCAAACTTGGATCGAAGAAAGCTTTCAACACTTTTGGAGGGCAATCGCCGTCTCCAGTTAAGAGTAAAAGCGATGAAATGCCGTCTCCGTGCTGTCGTTATGCTGTCGCTGGCAAGCCTGATCTGCAGCGCCATCAGCTCAGCCCAGGATCTTACGCCCTACCGTCTCACGTTACGGGACGCCATCCAAAAAGCGCTGCAGGCCAACCTCAACGTGCTCGTCGCCGATACCCGCGTCGAGGAAGCCGAGGGCACTCGCATGCGGCGCTTATCCGCCGCGCTGCTTCCTCGGGTGCGCGTGCAAAGTTATGCCAACCTGCAGAACCGCTCCCTGAGCGCTTTCGGAATTTCGTTTCCTGGCCTCCCCCAAGTGGTTGGACCGTTTTCCAATTATGATTTTCGCTTCTATTCGGACCAGAACATCGTCGATCTTCAGAGTTATCGCGAATTGAAGGCCAGCGAGCGCGCCCTGGATGCCGGCAAAATGGATTACCAGGATGCACGCGATCTCATCATCCGTGCCGTTGCCAGCCTCTATCTCAACGCCCAGTCCGCCGCAGCACGTGTCGATGCCGCCCAATCGCGGGTGACCGACTCGGATGTTCTGTACAAGCTCGCGAAAGACAAGCACGACGCTGGAACCGCGACGGGAGTAGACGTGTTGCGCTCGCAGGTGCAACTCGCGAATGATAAGCAGGCTCTGCTGGTCGCGCAGAACCAGTACAAAGATTCGCTGCTCGCCCTCGCGCGCAATTTGGGCATGCGACCGAGCACGCCTTTAGAACTCGCCGAACCGCTCCGCTATCGCCCTTTAACCCAGCCTCAGGCAGAGAACCTCGAACCCTCGGCGCTTCTCGCGCGCCCTGACTATCTCTCCCTGGCCAGCCAGCGCCAGGAATTGGTCCAGCAGCAACGCGCCAGCCATGCCCGCTACTTTCCAAAAGTCAACATCAACGGCAACTATGGCGGGATTGGCCGCAGCATTGGCGGAGTGCAGGGTATCGGCATCATTCAAGGCCAGATCGACTTCACAGTTTTTGATCGCGATCGCAGCGGCGAAGCGCAGGAACTTGCCAGCCGCGTGAAACGCATCGACGATCAAATCGCCGATCTGAGCCGCGGCATTGATGAGGACATTCAAGAGGCATTGTTGAATCTCGAATCCGCGGCCGAGCAGGTCGCTGTGGCCCAGGAAGGGCAGGAGCTGGCCCAGCGTGAACTCGAACTCGCGCAGGATCGTTTCCAGTCGGGTACGACCAATAACGTTGAGGTGGTCACTGCCCAGGACGAACTTGCCCGCGCACAGGAGAACTACATCCTTGCCGTTTCCAGCCACACGGACGCAAAGTTTGCGCTCGCGCGAGCTGTGGGCGACACGGAGAAGAACATTGGCCAGTATCTGGGGAATCCGTAAGCGATTTGTCGAGCGGCGCTGCGATTTTTTTTTCGCCCGCGAGGTTTAAAGCTATGAAACGACTTTTACCTGTTGTGATTCTTCTGGCGGTGGTGATCGCCGCAGGAGTTTACTTTTATCCGCGTCTCACCAGGAAAACGGAACCCGAGAATCAGATCACCCTCTCTGGCAATATCGAAGCGCACGAGAGTCTGGTGAGCTTCAAGGTTCAGGGGCGCATCGTCGAACTGCCTGTCGAGGAAGGCCAGTCGGTGGAACGAGGCGCCTTGCTCGCGCGCCTGGATGATGCCGATTACCGGCAGAAGGCCCGGATCGACGAGGCCACGGTTCACGTGCGCGAATCCAATCTCGCCCTTACGCTCGCTGGAACCCGCGAGCAGGAAGTGAAGGCATCGCAGCAAACCATGCTCGACGCACAAGCCGATCTGCAGGAAAAGAAACTCGACTATGACCGCGCACAGCGCCTTTTCAGCAAAGATGAAGTCTCCGCGCAAGACCGCGATCTCGCGGATACCGCCCTGAAACGCGCGCAAGCAACGTTCCGCGCCGCTGAGCAGCGTTATAACGAAGCCGTTGAAGGCAGCCGCAAAGAAGATATCGTTATCGCTCGCGCCAATCTCAGGGAAGCCCACGCCAACTGGGGTCTATCGCGAGTCAACCTCGACTACACAACCCTCAACGCCCCCTCCTCCGGTGTGATCACCGTGCGCCAGGCTGAACTCGGAGAAGTGGTCGTTCCCGGTACTCCGGTGGTCACTCTCGCCGATCTCGATCACATTTGGTTGCGCGCCTATATTGCCGAAACCGATCTGGGCCGGATCCGCTGGGGCCAGGAAGCAACTATCACCACGGATACCTACCCCAGCAAGCGGTACCGTGGACGCGTCTCATTCATCTCCTCGAGCGCCGAGTTCACTCCCAAAAGCGTTCAAACCTACAAAGAACGCGTAACGCTGGTCTATCGCATCAAGATTGATATCGATAACCCAAATCACGAACTCAAGCCTGGTATGCCGGCGGACGCCCGCGTGGACCTCGCCGCCGCCAACTCACATCCGCATCCACAGGAAGCTGAGCCGCAGAAGTAATAAGTAATGACCGAGCCATCCCAACCCGCCATCGTCGCCGAGGGACTCACCAAGAGCTTTCCAGGCATACTCGCAGTCGATCACCTGAGCTTTGATGTGCATGCCGGAGAGATCTTTGGCTTGGTCGGTCCCGATGGTGCCGGGAAAACAACCACGCTCCGCATGCTCGCGGGTATCATGCCGCCCAACGATGGGACAGCCAGTGTAGCTGGCTTTAATGTCGTTCACGATCCCGAAGGCGCTAAGCACCACCTCAGCTACATGCCGCAGCGTTTTGGGCTTTATGAAGACCTCACTGTCGATGAGAACATTCGCTTCTACGCTGACCTGTTCGGAGTAAGAAATACTGACCGCGAAGAGCGTTCCACTCAACTGTTACAGGCAGCCGGCATGAAAGAATTCCGCAACCGACTTGCCGGGAAACTTTCCGGCGGCATGAAGCAAAAGCTGGGCCTGGTCTGCGCCCTCATACACCGCCCCAAGGTGATTCTGCTGGATGAACCGACCACGGGCGTCGATCCCGTTTCACGCCGCGACTTCTGGCGCATCCTTTATGAACTGAGCTCTGAGGGTGTGGCGATCCTCACCTCCACAGCTTATCTTGACGAGGCCGAACGCTGTCATCGCGTCGCATTGCTCCATCAGGGTAAGCTGCTCTTCTGCGATACGCCTGCGAGTCTCAAGGGCAAGCTGCGCAAGGGAGTCTTGTCTATCACCTCATCCGAACCACGCGGATTGCGTGATCAACTCTCGGGAGCAGGTGGGATCTCAAGTCTCGTGCTGACCGGCGACGGCCTGCACGTCGTGGTTGACGATGCAGCCCGACGCATCCCCGAATTCGAGGCCCAGCTGAACCGCGCACACGTTCCATTCGACACGATTCAACAAGTCACGCCCACGATCGAGGACCTCTTCGTCGATGCCGTCAGCAGCGGCAGGGACAGTGGGACGTCATCCCATGCCTGAGGACAACAATTCTGTCGTAATCGAGAATTTGGTCAAGCGGTTCGGTGACTTTGTGGCCGTCGACCACATCAATCTCGAGATCCGAAAAAGCGAAGTGTTTGGCTTTCTCGGACCGAACGGCGCGGGCAAGTCCACTACCATCCGCATGCTCTGCGGTCTACTCACGCCCACATCCGGCCGCGCGCAGGTTGCTGGATATGACGTGGGCCGTGAACCCGAATCCGTGCGCCAGAATATTGGTTACATGTCGCAGAAGTTTTCTCTCTACAACGATCTCAAGGTGATCGAAAACATTCGCCTGTTCGCCGGCCTCTACAGCGTGCCTTCGAACAAACTCGAAGAACGAATTGAATGGGCGCTGGAAATGGCGAACCTCAAAGGCCAGGAGAATCTGATCACCGGCACGCTTCCGGGAGGGTGGAAGCAACGCCTTGCATTGGGCTGCGCGGTGTTGCACAAACCCCCTGTCATCTTTCTGGATGAGCCCACTTCCGGTGTCGATCCCATTTCACGCCGCCAGTTCTGGGACCTCATTCACCACATGGCCGAGGACGGCGTGACCGTCTTCGTGACTACGCATTACATGGAAGAGGCGGAATACTGCAACCGTCTCGCGCTGATCTTTCGCGGCCAGATGGTCGCCTTAGGCACACCTTCAGAACTAAAGCAGAAGTCGATGAAAGGCGAGCTGCTCCTGGTCGAGTGTGAACCTCTGGGCAATGCAGTGGAGCTTCTGCAGTCAGCTCCGGATGTGATCGATGCCGCTGTCTTCGGGAACGCTCTGCACCTGGTGGTACGGGATGCCACCGCGGCAGTCGCACAAGTTAAGAAGTATTTGTCGGATCACAGCATCACCGTTGGCCATATAGAGAAGATACGTCCCAGCCTGGAAGACGTCTTCGTCTCTCTCACAACCACGAGCGATTCGGGAAAGGAAGTGACGGCATGAGCTTGACTCGCTTCCTGGCCGTGGCTCGCAAGGAGGTCATCCAGATCCTCCGTGATTCACGCAGCCTGATCATTGTCGTGATCATGCCCGTGATTCTGGTGCTGCTGTTCGGTTACGGTGTCAATCTCGATCTCAAGGGTCTGCCTGTTTACGTATACGACCGCGACGGCAGCCAACAGAGTCAAGATCTCCTAAAGCGCTTCCAGGCCAGCGAGTACTTCGACGTTGTGCGCGTCGTAAACGATTATTCTGCGTTAGCTCGGTCGCTGGACGACGGCCACGCCAAAATGGGGATTGTTGTCCCGTGGGATTTCTCTCAGCGTTTGCGCGACGGTCGCCCTGCTGAGGTGCAGGCGCTCGTCGACGGCACGGACGACAACACCGCAAACGTCCTCATCGGCTATGCCCAAGCGGTTGTTCAAGGTTATTCATCGGATGTTCAACTGGACTGGCTGCGCAGCCATGGCCAAATCGCCCAGCCTGCTTCGGTCAGTGTTGAAACCCGCACTTGGTATAACGAAAATCTCGAGAGCAGTGCATTCATTGTCCCCGGCGTGCTGGCCCTGGTCATGTCCGTGATCGGGGCGTTTCTCACCTCGCTCACCATCTCGCGCGAATGGGAACGCGGCACCATGGAGCAGTTGATTTCAACTCCTGTCACGCCGGCTGAGATCATGCTGGGCAAGCTGGTGCCGTATTTCGTTATCGGAATGTTCGACGTCATCGTCTGCGCCCTCATCGCCATTTATTGGTTTCAAGTTCCTTTCCGAGGTTCTTTTCTAACTCTGCTGGTTAGTTCCGCCATGTTCATGGTGGTCGTGCTGTCGCTCGGATTCTTTATTTCCGTGATCGCAAAGAATCAGCTGGCTGCAAGTCAAATCGCTTTGCTCGTCACATTTCTTCCAGCTTTCCTGCTGTCTGGGTTTCTCTATGCGATTGAACAAATGCCCATCGTGCTCCAGTGGGTCACTCGCATTCTGCCGGCGCGCTACTACGTCTCTGTGTTGAAGAAGATCTTCCTCAAGGGAACGCCCACGCCTTTGCTCTATCCCGATCTCATTCCTCTGGCTGTGTTCACAGTCGTGCTGGCACTGCTCGCCACCCGTGCATTCCACAAGAGGTTGGTGTAAGGAGAAGCTATGCTGGCACGCCTTAAGCAGATGTTGATTAAAGAGTTCATCCAGGTCTTCCGCGACAAACGCACGCGTTTTGTGCTGTTCGGTCCGCCGATTATTCAGATGCTGATCTTTGGATACGCAGCCACTTTCGAGATTCATCACGTCCCAACGGTTGTGCTCGATCTCGACCATAGCCAGGAAAGCCGCGAACTGATCTCCCGTTTTTCTTCCAGCCCCTATTTCGATGTGCAACGCCAACTGACGGACTACCGCCAGATCGGCGATCTCATCGACCAAGGGAAGGCTACGGTCGGTCTCGAGATCAACGCCGGCTTCGCCCAGAACCTGCGCAAGGGCCAGACCGCACCCCTGCAAGTGATCGTGGACGCGACCAATTCGAATACCGCCCTGATCGCCTCCGGCTACATCACGCAGATCGCACTCGGCTTCGCCCAGGAGTATCAGCAAGACCGCATATACCGCCTCTCACCGCAAATGATTGAGAGAATGCCTTCTGTGCAACTCGAACAGCGCCCGTGGTATAACCCTGACCTCAGGAGCCGCTGGTTTTTCGTGCCCGGAGTTATCGGTAGTCTTACGCTCGTGCTCGTGGTGACTCTGACGGCCTTTGCCGTGGTTCGCGAGCGTGAGATCGGTACGCTCGAGCAGATCATGGTGACGCCCATCCGCCCGGCCGAGTTTATCCTCGGCAAGACGCTTCCCTTCTTTCTGATTGGTCTCTTTGACGTTTCACTGATTGCGACCGTAGGAACGCTGTGGTTCCAGATTCCGTTTCGCGGTCAGATTCTGGTGTTGTTCGCGGGCGCCATTCTCTTTCTGCTATGCATGTTGGGCGTGGGCCTGTTGATTTCGACCGTCTCGTCTACCCAGCAACAAGCGATGGTGACCGCTTTCTTCTTCATTATGCCCGCCATAACTTTCTCCGGCTTCGGATTTCCCATCAGCACCATGCCGCAGTGGCTGCAATATCTCACCTACCTCAGCCCGCTCCGCTATTTTCTGATCGTGCTCCGCGGCACCTATCTGAAAGGTGTGGGCATGGAGATCCTCTGGCCCCAGATGCTCGCCATGACCGCCTTGGGAATCAGTCTGCTCACCATCGCTGTCCTCCGCTTCCACAAAGCGCTCGACTGAGCCTCCAACCGCCCTCCCGGTCGAATAACCGCTTACCCCGGAGATTATTCCGGGCCAAGACTCGAACCTGTGGCCTCGACGGGACCTATGCTCCGACCACCCAGATATTTTGTTCCCCTTCACAAATCATTTCTCTCTCCCGCAAAACTCCGCTATTCTCTAGCCGGGATGAAAACGCTGCCTCTTTCCGAGCTTCTCGGCGCCACGGTTTATGACCCGTCTGGTGCGCCAACTGGCCGCGTACGCGAAGTCACGCTTGCCCCCCAGGAAGACCGCACTCGCATCGCCTCACTTATTGTTAAAACCAAATCGGGCAACCGCGTCCTTCCCTTCTCCGCTATCTCTACCATCGACGCCAATATTCACACCTCCACTAGTCCCACGGACTGGCCCGCCGCCAACGGTGCCGAGGGATTGTTCCTCCTCGAACGCGATCTGCTCGATCAGCAAGTCATCGACATCAACGGGCGCAAAGTCGTTCGGGTCAACGACGTTGAACTCCAGATCGACTCCGTCACCGAAGCCGGGCGCCCGCATGCCACCCTGCGGGTCACGTCCGTCGACATCGGCGCCCGTGGCGCCGTACGCCGCCTCCTGCGCGGCCTCACGCCCCGCGCCGCTCTGCACCTGCTGCTCCAGAGAATTCCCCAACGCACCATCCCTTGGAGTTTTGTCGATCTCATCGAGACCGATCCCGCCCGCCGCATCAAACTCAAAATCTCGCATGAAGGTCTGGCCAAGCTGCATCCCGCCGACATTGCCGACATCGTCGAAGACCTCGCGCCCGACGAGCGCGAAGCCGTCTTCCGCACTCTCGACGAAGAGGTCGCCGCCGAGACCCTGGAAGAAGTCGAGCCCAATATCCAGAAGTCCATCGTCGAATCGCTCGACTCCGAGCGCGCCGCCGACATCGTCGAGGAAATGGATCCCGACGCCGCCGCCGACCTTCTCGGCGACCTGCCCGAGGATCGCACCGAACAAATCCTCGTTGAGATGGAGCCCGAAGCCAGCCAGGAAGTGGTCGAACTTCTCGAGCACCGCGAAGAAACTGCTGCCGGACGCATGACCACCGAATTCCTCGCGCTCCCCGTCACAGCAACCGTCGAAAATGCCATCGGCGTACTCCGCGAATTCGAAGGCGGCGTCGAAACCGTCGGCACTATCTATCTCGTCGACTCCCACGGCACTCTCGCCGGTGCCGTCCCACTCGCTAAACTGGTACTCGCGAAGCCTGGTACGCCGCTTCTCTCCATGACTTCCGAGCCGCTCATCTCGACCCACGAAGCTACCAGCGACAACGAAGTCGCCGAACTCTTCGACAAATACAATCTCGTCACCCTCCCCGTCATCGACCAACACAACAAACTCGTCGGCGTCATCACCTCCGACGACGTAATCACCATGCTCCGCTCCAAACTCTAGGCTTCTGCGGGAACACGGCAGTTCCTCTCATTCGATGTCATTCTGAGCGAAGCAGTCGAAGAATCCCTACCTCACTACGCTCTCTCCCGAACGGTAAGGAACTTCTGCAACCAGCGTCGCCGAAACCTGAGCCCAGCGCGCAAGACCCAACACGGCCAACTGTTTATAATCATCAGTTCCCTGGAGACCCCCTTGCCCTTCGATGACCTCCGCCAATGGATCGCCGCCCTCGACCGCGCCGGCGAACTCAAGCGCATCCAAACTGAAGTCGACCCCATCCTGGAAATCGCCGAGATAACCGACCGCGTCAGCAAGATGCACATGTGGGGACAGCCGCCCAAGCCTGCTCTGAGCGGAGTTGAAGGGGCTGTCCGGTCGAGCGAAGCTCGACGGCCCGGCGGCCCCGCCCTCCTCTTCCAAAACATAAGAAGCCACCCCGGCTCGCAAGTCCTCATCAACCAGTTCGGCTCTGAAGCCCGCATGAAGCTGGCCTTGGGTGTGAACTCCTTCGATGAATTCGCCGACCGCATCAAGGTCTTCATGGACCTCAAATCCCCGCAAGGCTTCCTCGACAAACTCAAGATGCTTCCGCTCCTCACCGAAGCCGGAAAGTTTTTCCCCAAGACCGTCCCCACCGGCCCCTGCAAAGAAGTGATCAAGCGCGACAACTTCTCCCTCCTCGACTTCCCCATATTGCAGTGCTGGCCGCAAGACGCCGGACGCTTCATCACTCTCCCCTGCGTCGTCACCCGTGACCCCAACTGCGGCAAACGGAATGTCGGAATGTATCGCCTCCAGGTCTACGACGCCACCACCACCGGCGCCCACTGGCAGCGCCAGAAAGTCGCCGCCGAACATTACCGTCAAGCGCTCCGCGGCGCCCAGAACCATGTGGAGACAGCCGCCTCGGCTGTCCGGCCGGGGCGAAGCCCGGCCGCCCCTGGTACAAACTCCGCCCGTGCCGCCGTCGACATCATGGCCCGCACCTCCGGCGGCCAAGTCGTCGCCGACCGTGACCATCCCTCGGGGCGCATGGAAGTCGCGGTCGCCATCGGCACCGACCCCGCTGTAACTTTCTCCGCCATCGTCCCCGCTCCCCCGGACGTCGAAGAATACTTAATCGCCGGATTCCTTCGTGCCGCTCCGGTCGAACTCGTCAAGTGCGAAACCGTCGACCTCGAAGTCCCCGCCTCCAGCGAGATCGTCCTCGAAGGCTACGTCAACCTCGACGAACTCCGCACCGAAGGCCCCTTCGGCGACCACACCGGCTTCTACTCCCTCGCCGATCTCTACCCCGTCTTCCACGTCACCTGCATCACGCATCGCAAAGATCCCATCTACGCCACCACCATCGTCGGCAAGCCGCCCATGGAGGACGCCTACATGGGCAAAGCCGTCGAGCGCGTCTTCCTCCCGCTGATGCGCCTCACTATCCCTGAATTGATCGACATCAATCTTCCCATCGAAGGCGTCTTTCACAACCTGATGATCGTTTCCATCCGCAAGTCCTATCCCGGACAGGCCCGCAAAGTGATGAATGCCATCTGGTCCCTCGGCCAAGCCATGTTCACCAAGTGCATCATCGTGGTCGACGAAGACGTCGATGTGCAGAACATCCCCGACGTCACCCTCAAAGTCCTCAACCACATCGATCCCGAACGCGACATCCAATTCACTCTCGGCCCCATCGACTCTCTCGACCACGCCTCCCGCCTCGCCAATTACGGCTCCAAGATGGGCATCGACGCTACCCGCAAATGGCCTACCGAAGGCTTCACCCGCCCCTGGCCCGACGAAATCCTCATGGACGCAAAAACAAAAGCCCTCGTCGACAGCAAATGGAAATCCCTAGCCAAAGAGCTAGGGATCGACTAACTTCTGCAAACGTGGACCCGCTCCCGCCCTGAATTGACCCGCTCATCGGCGCAGGACTAGACTCCTGCCGGAGGTATTCCCATGCGCTGTTTACTCAAAGTTGCAATTCCTGTAGAGACGGGCAATGCCGCGATCACCGATGGCAGCTTGGGCAAGACCATCGAATCCATTCTCTCCGACCTGAAGCCTGAAGCCGCCTACTTTGCCGGAGACAATGGCAAGCGAACCGGCTTCATCTTCTTCGATCTGAAAGACGCGTCTCAAATACCCGCCGTGGCGGAGCCGTGGTTTCTGGCTTTCGATGCCCATGTCGAGCTCCATCCCGCTATGAACCTCGAGGACCTGAAGAACGCCACCCCGGGCATCGACAAGGCAGTCAAGCATTACCGCCGAACGGCACACGCAAAAGCGGCGTAACCTGACTCTCAGCGCGCTAGGCAAACTCGCTCTCTCGCGCTCGTAAACGTCTTCAGGTATCCCGCCCCTGTCTCTTCCGCTCTTTGGAGAGACAGGACGGGATTCTTGACCTACAAGTCGAACCCGGCCAGCAAGAGGCACTCTTCCTTCCGCATTTGCTTACATCAACCCCCAAGCTTCCCGCAGCAGAGGCTACAGTGTCGAGCACAGAACAAAGACTCGCAAGCCCATCTGTCTGATGTGCATCACTTCTTGGATGGGAAGGTTCAAGCACGAGCCGAGGCAGACGTCAATTGTCCGCAAGCTGGAATTCCAGATCCCAGAGCGACTCGGTACCTCTTAAGGCAAGGTATTGTGGCGGATTCCGCGATGGGTGTAGGATGCGCTCGACCGGACTAGCAGGATGCCACTTCCTGCTGGATCTGGAGCGACTGATGAATACCTTCCCGGTATTGCTGGGTGCGCTGTGCGTGTACGCACTTGCCTACCGTTACTACAGTGCGTTCATTGCCGCGAAGGCTCTGGCGCTCGACGATCGCCGCACGACCCCGGCACACACTTACGCGGACGGGCATAACTATGTCGCTTCGCCACGATGGGTGCTGTTCGGACATCACTTCGCGGCCATCGCGGGCGCTGGACCGCTGGTGGGGCCGACTCTGGCGGCGCAGTTCGGGTTTGCGCCGGGCTTCCTTTGGCTGCTGGTCGGCGCCGTCCTGGCCGGGTGCGTGCAGGATTTCACCGTGCTGGTGGCGTCGGTGCGTCATCGCGGCCGCTCGTTAGCGGATGTGGCCCGCACCGAAATCAGTCCCTTCGCCGGCTTGGTGGCGATGATCGCCGTCCTCTTTATTTTGCTGGTCACGCTCGCCGGTCTCGGTATCGTAGTGGTCAATGCCCTTTCCAATAGCCCGTGGGGCGTCTTCACCATCGGCATGACCATTCCCATCGCCGTCATCATGGGACTGTGGATGTTCAAAAGCCACGCCGGAAAGATTACCGTCACTGGGCCCAGCATCTTTGGCGTCGTCTTTTTGATCGGCGGCGTGATCGCCGGACACTGGGTGGCCCAGACCGGGGCTGCAGCCGCGCTCACTTTCACGCCCCATCAGATCACAATCCTAATGGGCATCTATGGGTTGGTGGCTTCCGTGCTTCCTGTCTGGCTGGTGCTAGAGCCGCGCGACTACCTCTCAACCTATGTCAAGCTAGGCACGATTGCTGTGCTGATCGTCGGCGTCTTCGTGGTTCATCCCAACATCAAATTTCCCAACTTCACCCAGTTCGTTCACGGCGGCGGACCGATCATCAAAGGAAATCTGTTCCCATTTCTTTTTGTCACTATCGCCTGCGGTGCGATTTCGGGCTTTCACTCGCTAGTGGCCTCCGGCACCACGCCCAAGATGCTGGATAAGGAAAGTGATGCCTGCTTCATCGGATACGGCGCCATGATCGCGGAGTCGCTGGTCGGTGTGCTGGCTCTCATTGCGGCTTGCTCTATGTATCCGGGCGATTACTTTGCCATCAATACCACGCCGCAGGTCTTCAGCCATCTGGGCTTGGCCACGGTTAATCTCGATATGTTCTCCCGTGAAGTCGGGGAAAAACTGGTGGGGCGGACTGGAGGCGCGGTCTCGTTGGCTGTCGGCATGGCACAAATCTTCCGCGGCCTGCCCGGGATGGATCGTCTGATGGGGTACTGGTATCACTACGCGATTATGTTTGAAGCCCTTTTCATCCTGACTACGGTGGACACGGGAACACGCGTGGCCCGCTACGTCCTGCAGGAACTCATGGGCAAAGTGCACAAGCCATTCGGCAACAGCGCCTGGTTGCCCGGAAATCTGATCACCAGCTTCTTTGTGGTTCTGGGCTGGGGATACCTCATCTACACGGGAAGTATTTCCACGATATGGCCGCTGTTCGGGACCGGCAACCAATTGCTGGCGACCATCGCGCTATCGGTGACGACTACCTTCCTCATTAACATGGGCAAACACAAATATGCCTGGATCACGGCGGTTCCGATGTGCTTCGTGGGCGTCACTACGCTTACGGCGGGAGTGCTCTCGATCAAGAACATTTTCTGGCCATTGACCTCCACGCCCGGTCAAGTATTCTCCGGCTATCTGGATTCGGTACTTATGGCTATTTTTATCGTGGGAGTAGTGCTCGTCGTATTCGATGCGGCGCGACGTTGGATCGCGGTGCTGAAAGGTGCGCCCCTGCCGCAGGAGGCCTTCGGTCCTCCCCTTACCGCTGTCGGCGACGTGAAGATGGGTTGCTGCTAGGGCTCACAGAGGATGCCAAGATCCGGCTGCGGATGGATGGCTTTCGCTGTGGGTGCGAAGCGGAGCCTTGTAGCCACGCTGAAAAGTGGTTGCGTGGGCGCGGGTAGCTTTGAGGGCGCCACCAGGATTCGGCTGCTTTCAAGACCTCGAGGATTTTCTTGGTCCTGCAATCGGGCAGCAAATCGCAAGTGGAGGCATTCTGTGTGTGTCGTCGGCGACACGGAAGCAATCTGACTCCGATATGCCAGGATTAATGCTGAGAAGTCGGTTTGGCTCCGGTCAACTTCCGGGTTGCCTGTCACTTGGACCAATCGGTCTATCGCCCTGCCCAATACCTCCGAAAGTGCGGAACCTCCAGCAGCATGGCCCTATCAAAACAAATGATTTCTTCGAAAGCCGCTTACGAGGCATTGCCAATCCCGGTTATTCCAAAATCATTTTTGGCCATGTGGTCAGCAACGCGGATCGCCTGCGCTGCGATGGTGAGTGCCGGATTGACCGCCGAAGACGACGGAAAGAAGGAGGCATCCACCACGAACAGATTCTCGTGGTCGAAGGAGCGGCAGAACTCATTCAGAGCCGCTTTGCTGGGATCGCTGCCAAAGCGTACTGTCCCGCACTGATGGGAGACGGAGAGGCCTCCCATGTGTTTGGCGATGTTCAGGCCGAACCCGATTTGGCTCATCAGCGAGCGGGCTTTCTCAACCAAGCGCTTGTGCCCAACCATATTATTTTCGGTGTAGTGGAGCCGAATTGTGTTTCCCTGTAAGAGCACGCGGTTCCCCGGGTCAGGCAGGTCCTCAGACATGATCCACCAATCCACGCTCCGCTCCGCCATCCGGTCGCCTAAGAACTTGGGAAGAAATTTCTGCTTGGCCGTGAGCATTCCGGTTTGAAGTTTGCCGAGACCTTGAATGTTGCCCATGGGGTACTTAAAGTCATGGTCCCCGAAGTAGAAATCATTGATGCAAATGGTTTTTTGAAACTTGGTCTCGTTGATCTTCCAGCCGATGCTCATGAGAGCCGTGTTGTTGTGCGCCATGTAGTTGCGCCCCACGACGCCAGAAGAGTTTGAAACGCCATTGGGAGCCTTGTCGCAAGCCGAGTGAAGCAACAGCACTGACGAATTGACGGCGCTGGCAGAGAGCACGATTACTGGTGCGGTGATGCTTTCGATATGCCCGTCGCTCTGGTACTCGACGGCGTTCACGCGGCGGCCATCGCTAGTGAGCAGCAGACGTGTTGCCAACGCATTTGTCTTGAGCGTCAACTTGCCAGATGCCAAAGCGGGCCTGACCGCCGCAATCTCAGCATCGGTTTTGGCATGCACTTGGCAAGGGAATCCGTCACAGGTCTTGCAACGGATGCACGGTCCTCCCGGGTGACGTTGCACGGCAACGGGAAGAGCAAAGGGCTTGATCCCCCGATTCTTAAGAGCGGATGCCACCTGCTCGATCACGGGTTCGTGCTCGAGCGCAGGATAGGGATAGCGAGGAACATCGGATGGTTCGGTTGGATCAACGCCAGCCTCGCCATGGATTCCGTAGAGTTGTTCCGCTAAGTTGTAATAGGGCGCGAGCTGACGATAGGTAATCGGCCAGGCGGGCGAAACGCCTCCGGCATGCTCGAGTTCCTGGAAGTCCTTCTCGCGGAGTCGGAGCATGGCAGCCCCGAACATCTTGCTGCTGCCTCCCACGTAATAGTAGGTGCCGGGGCGAAAAGCGACCCCATGTTTGTCGAGCCAGGTTTCGGCGGGCACATACCTCTGGTTGGCGAAAACGGCATCGACGTCCCAGTTTTCGCGCTCCTGCGGCAAGTAGTCTCCCCGCTCCAACATCGTAACGGTGAGACCGTGTTGCACCAAGCGGTTGGCAAGGGTACCCCCGCCGATGCCACTGCCAATAATGACTACATCGGGAGAAGAAGGCATGGCGACCTCCAGGTCAGCTTCCCTTTGGAGAAAGAACATTTTAGTAGCCAATGCGTCAAGAGCAGGATAGAAGAAAGAACTGGCTTGGGCAATTTCGGTGTAAGCGACGGCGCGATAACTCCTGGGTTGTCGATGATCCGGAAGCAATCCAGATGGGGCTCCTCAGTCATCGCTCCTACGGACTCATGCGCCAATCCCGTCTGGCTCCCCTCTTCTTCGGCCTTAGCCTCGTTAGAGGAGTCTCTGCAGGTTGCTATCAACCCCTGCTGCCAGCGGTCGGGTAGGACAATGGCGCGGACCAGGCTTCGATGATGCTGACGTTTCCATCGTCCCCCTATCATTCCGGACAGCGG
>PLHQ01000190.1:0-445 GCA_003138975.1 Acidobacteriaceae bacterium
ACGGCCCAGGATCAACAGATTCGCCAGCTCCAGGCGAGCCTCATAATTCTGTGGCTGCAGTTGAACGGTACGGGCGAGTTCCTCCGCAGCGCCGTCCGCTTTTTGTAGCTTGAGATAGCTTTCAGCTAATCGATGGTGCGCTTCGGCGTCATTGGGATCGATCTTGAGCGCGTTGCCGAACTCGACCTCGGCCTCCGCATACTTGCCTTTCTCGAAGTAGCTCTGGCCGCTCTGATAGTGCTTCTGCTTGCGGACATTGGGATCTCGGGAACAGGATGAAAAAAGGGCCGCCATCAGAGCCGAGGTAAGGATCAGACATTTCTTCGAACGAATCATTATTGCGAAGCCTCCGAGCATGAAGTGTGCCACCAGGCCAAGACTTGCTTTAGTGAACTATAAACCACCACCGGCCCTTCTCCGAGTCTTGAGAACTGAACAGGCCCCC
>PLHQ01000190.1:485-5906 GCA_003138975.1 Acidobacteriaceae bacterium
TCATTTGGGTAGAGAGTATCTCTTGTAGATCGAGGTGCGCAGGTCAAAACCGGACGGCGCGCCCTGCCCTCCCCCGCATTTAGAAGAGAGGGTAGAAATTAATTATGCGAACCCAGGGTGGCTTCTGGTTAGTAGCAGTGGCTCTGCTTTTCCTGTCCTTTTCCCCGATTGCTTCCTCCCAGACGACGGTTCCTACGTCCTTTGATGGTTATTACAGCGCAGTTTCTTGCGCTGGACCGGAAGGGTGCGTTGGCGCTGGCTTGTATGGCGGTAACATAAATGGCGTCAATGTCGGTCCCGGCAATGCTGTGGGCGGCATGATCTGCGACGATTATTTCGACAACATCACTACCGGCGAGCATTGGACAGCCAGCGGGATTAGCGCCGGCAGCCTCAACGCGGGCAACATCGGGACTCAAACTCTGTTCGGGGCGGCCATGGGTTCGGCCGCGATTCAGGACTACGCGGAGGTCGCGTTCTTAGTCAGCCAGATGTTCTCGACCTCCAATCCGACCCAGCAAGCTGCGATTTCGGAGGCGATTTGGTATATCACGTCGGGCGGAGCCAGTAACATTGGTTCCGCACTGGGCTACGTAACCGAGGCCTCAACGGCTTGGACAAATGGCATCAACCTGAGCCAGTACGCCAATCTTTACATCTTCACGCCTACTTCTTGGTCGGGGTCAGGAAGACCGCAGGAAATGTGGAGTGAGGTGAGCGTTCCAGAAGGTGGGGCGACCTTAGCGTACGTCTTCATGGCTGGCCTGGCGTGCTTTGGGGCCATGGTTTTGAAATCCCGGCGGCAAATGTCTGCGCGAGGGCCCGCGTAAGAAAATCATCCTGCCAGTTCCAATGGGTCACGTTGAAAAGGCGCGCCGCAATCAGGCGCGCCTTTTCTTCGCGGTACTGAGGAGCGGGACTACTCTGGTGGATGCCTAATAACGCACGACAGTCACGGTAAAACTCCGGAGTGGTAGGCGGTATCTCAATCGTTATTCGATAGTTGCAAATGGCTGCAACGGCGTCGCAGAAATTATCAGTCTTGACAGTTCCGCGTTTCGCGCTAGAGTTGACAAATGTAGTTGTAGGGCCGCATGGTGCCACACTCTACATACTCAGCCTTCCCCCGCGCTTTAATCCGATAGGGATGAGGAGAAGTTAATGAAAACGACAACCAGGGTTTCGGCGTGGGTGGTTTTTGCGGCGCTCGTGTGTTTCGCGCCTTGCGCGATTGGTCAAAGCACGGTCAAAGTTAACATGACAGTTGCGGGAAATACCATTCTGAACAATGCGCCATCTGCCTTCTTGACCTTCGGGCCCGGCCCTGGCGACCTGCTAGGCGGGGATCATGGCAATAGCAATAAGGGCTGCAATGCTGGCGACGGAGGGTGGGGATGGGACCGTAGGGGCGGTGACAAGAAAGGGTGTGGGGGCACTGCGGTTCCCGAGGGTGGGACCTCTTTGATGTACGTGTCGCTTGCTGGTTTGTGTTGCCTCGGAGCTATGGTTTACCGGTTACGGCGTCAAGCGCGCGTGGGCGAATCTAACTAGCAGCAGCGTTGTCGGACTCCGACAGCTCAAACTAATTCGAATCAGGAACGGCGTGCAAAATCAGGCACGCCGTTTTTGCTGCGACTGCGTCCTGAGCTTCCCGGGAGTGATCGCCTCCAGATCCACCCTCGGAACGGTTTCGATGAACGCGCCATCTGCGGTGGTACAAACTTTCCTGCATTTGTCTTGGTCCTTTGGTCCTAAATGTCGCAAGTCATGGACATAAACTGCAAAGTCTTGCATAGGGTTCGGGGGACCAGGGTGCCATTTAGATTCGCAACTCGCAGAACACCGAGTCCGTGTTGGATGGAGAATTTGTGGCATTAAGGGAAACAGAATCAGCAGTTTAGCTGATGGATTGCACTCTTGTCAGGGCTGTTCCACGCGTCCTGCCACTTCCAAGACCGAACAGGGATGCTTAGCCTACTTCTGCGCTTTGTTTTGACAAGGTTACCCCCTGCGCAGAAGTAATCCNNGCACTGGTTACTTCATACCCCTTGCAACAATCTGCAATCGGATGTAAGCTCTTCTCACATCAGGGCAAGCCAACGATGAGGTTGGCGTTACTTCTCCCCCCGGCCCCATGGTTCGACGGTAAGCCTCCACAGGCGACACCAGAAAAAACCAGTGTGTTGATAGGACATATAAATTGCTACAATCACTATAGGAATAGTTTGGATTTATCGAGTCGTCAACTTTTGGCAGTTGGGTTGCTCCAGGTAGTATGAGCCCAAGAACAGAAATCGCGCTGACTGAAACGCAGCGATTGTCCAAAGCACAATTGTTTTTGAGTCGGTAAAACTCCCCCCTGTTGTTCAGTTCCATATTCCCATGGATCTCATCGCTGAGATCTCGACCGGAACGGNNCAGACCCGCCCCCGCCACGAGAAAATTGTGGCCCAGCGGCTCGAAGAGAGAGGCGTGACAACATTCCTTCCTCTGGTCACCGAGGTGCACCGCTGGAGCGACCGCAAGAAGTCAGTGCAGATGCCGCTGTTCAGTTGCTATGTATTCGCGAAGTTTGTGCCGAATCGATCGGACCGCTTGCGCGTCCTTCGTGTGGACGGAGTATTCGGACTCGTTGGCGCCTCCGGCGAGGGCACACCGATTCCGGACGCGCAAATCGACGCGGTTCGGAGTTTGGTGGAAACAGAACTGCCATGGTCTTCTCATCCCTTCTTGAAGATCGGGCAGCGCGTGCGAATCCGGAGCGGGGCCCTCGATGGCATGGAGGGCATACTCGTCTCGCGTAATGGCGACCGCACACTCGTTATTTCCGTGGAGGCAATCCAGCGGTCGCTGGCGGTTCGCGTAGAAGGATACGAAGTCGAACCGGCCTGAAGATCTTCCAAGACTTCTCTTTTCCCCGTCGTTCAAAAGGTTCACTCACCCATGGCACCAAACACAATTGAAACACTTCGCTTACTGGTCGTGAGCAGTGAAGCGTCGATTCTTCGTCTACTTGGTTCTACTGCGCAATCCAATTCCTGGCATCTGGAAACTTCCTCCAGCGGTTGGGATGCCATGGAGCGAGTGCAATCCGGCGCCGCGCCCCATCTGCTATTGCTGGATATTCCTCACGGTGAGGGCGACGGCCTTCACCTCTTACCATGGCTGCGCAGGCTCCGTCCTGACCTTCCGATCGTGGTGCTTTGCGATCCCGAGGACACGAACAGGCAGAAAGAAGCGACCCGCCTTGGCGCTAAAGATGTCCTGGTCCGGCCCCTCAGTGAGCCACAAATCGAATCCTTTGTCCGCCGGCATCTCGCTTCGTCGAACGATAATGCGGAAGCGGAGATGGCAAGCGAAGACATTGAGTCACTGGGCGAGGATGAATTCTTCCTCAGTGTTAGTCCCGCCATGCAGCAGCTTCGCGCGCAGGCCGAGTTGCTCGCGCAGGCGCATGTGCCCGTGCTCATTCTGGGGGAGCCGGGAAGTGGAAAAGGCACCGTGGCCCGCCTGATCCATGAGAGGTCGGTCTACTCTGGATTTAAATTTCTGAGGGTCAATTGTGCAGAGATGCCGGCAGATCTGCTCGAGATCGAGCTATTCGGCAGAGAGAATGGCTCCTCCAATGGGTCATCGAAAGGTGTGGGCAAGCTGGAGATTGGACAAAAGGGCACGGTTTTGCTTGATGAAATCACGGAGATGTCGATTGGGGTGCAATCGCGGATCCTCAAAGTTCTACAAGAGAAGCGATTTGCCCGGTCCGGCGACGCAAAGCCGGTTGAAGTTGAGGTCCGTATTCTGGCGGCAAGCAGCGATAAGTTGGATCGTGCTCTCGCGGAAAAGCGGCTGCACCCGGATCTCTACTACCGTCTTAGTGCGTTCACCGTAAATGTCCCGCCTTTGCGGCAGCGCAAGGAAGAAATCAAAATTCTCTTACGCTATTGCATGCATAAGCTGGCGAAATACTACAACCTTCCTCCGCGAGAGTTCACTCAGTCGGCATTGGATGCCTGCCAGAATTACTCCTGGCCCGGGAATTTGAAACAATTAGAGACGTTCGTCAAACGCTACTTGATAGCGGGTGACGAAGAACTGACCCTGAGCGGGCTGGAGGCGAGTTCCAGAATCACTAGCCCCCACTCGCATGGACAGCTTCCCAACCTGGTTCTGACCCCCCGCGAAGAAGTTGAAGGTGGCGAGGGCGAACTCATACCGAAATCGTTGAAATCGATGATACAGAGCGTGCGGTGGGAAACCGAGAGGAACGCAATCGCAGCAGCGCTCGAGAAAACTGGATGGAACCGAAAAGCAGCCGCCCGCTTGCTGGGTGTAAGCTATCGTACGATCCTGTATAAGATTGAGCAGTACCATATGAGCGCTACGGAGTCATACCTTCCATCCTTCTCGGGAACACGCTTGACCGTTCCCGGTCAGAGCAAAGGAAACGGAAAAGCAAGTTGAGTCGGGAAGCCATTAGCATGGGCAAGAAGCTTAGAGTCGTCACCGTGACAAGGATCGCCAGCAGTTCATCGAAAGCTGTCCTGTTTGCGGCCGCGATGTGTTTTGCGATGTCGATCGGACTCTGGGCACAAGCGGCGCCGGAACGCAGTGCGCCTGCTCCAGCCTCCCACACCGCGCAACCCGCTCAAACAAGCGACGCTTCCGCCGCCACTAGGCCACACGACGCCAGTTTCGTAATTGGCAATGACGACGTGTTGGCCATTAATGTGTGGAAAGAGCCAGATATTTCCCGTTCGATCCCGGTGCGGTCGGATGGAAAAATCTCGCTGCCGCTGGTCGGGGAAGTGCAGGCCGCCGGACGGACTCCGCTCAAATTGGAACAAGATATTGCCACGAGGCTGAAGAGTTACATCGCCGAGCCGGAAGTCACGGTGATCGTTCAGCAAATCAACAGTCAGAAGTTCAACGTCCTGGGAATGGTGAACAAGCCGGGTTCATACGTGATTGCCAATTCTGCAACGGTACTGGACGCGATCGCCCTCGCTGGGGGATTCCGCGACTTCGCCAAGCAGAAATCGATTTATGTACTGCGCCAGAACACCGACGGCAGCCAGACACGGATACCGTTCAACTACAAGGAAGTCGTGAAGGGCCACAATCCTGCCCAGAACATCAAGCTTGAGCCGCGTGACACGATCGTCGTGCCCTGAACATGAAACTGTTTCAACAAGTTTGCATAGGATTGCTCTTGTTGCCCGCGGCTACGTTGTGGTCACAAGTCGACAACACACCTGCGGCACCTGTGCCCGCCCTCGTCGGTCCGGAAAGTACCTCCGATCAAATGCTGACTCCGCCTCCCGTGAGCGGTCAATCATTTCCAACCTCGTCCACTTCCGAAGAGCGCTCAAATTACCTCCGCGGCGGAATGGCATTCACCAGTGCATATACTGATAATGCGCT
>PLHQ01000052.1 GCA_003138975.1 Acidobacteriaceae bacterium
CGGCGGTCCCACGGAGTGCTCTTGCCTGGTTCTTCCCCAGTGTCTTCGGCCTTCCCCAGTAGAGGCTTGGGTCGGCTTCCCGCTAATTGATCCGCTTGAAACGACTTCTTGCGGGCCGAAAATTTCGGGGCGGCAGATATTTCTTTATGTTCAGGCCTCCAAGTTTGCTGGCCCCCCAGGTCGTCCCTACCGCTGCGCATACTGCCTCAGGGCAGCCCGGGCTTTTACGTCCGGGCAGAACGTGCTTCGTCACCTCCGCACGCACCGGATATACTAACCGTCCGAATTCAGGCAATTGACGGTACAGGGACTTTCTCCCTGTTAGTCTCAGTCTTGTCGGCTGCTCCCCTCCACGAGATCCGGCTCGATCCACCTCCCATGCGACTCGCGCGCGACCTGGGCGTAGTTCGGTTTCAGCGCGAGCATATCCCGGAGCGCCTTGCGAGCCTCCTCCATCATTACTAATCTCTGGAGAGCGTGATCACCTCCGGACGGCCGACAATCCGGGAATTATCGGATCCTCCATTTTGTTTAAGTTACTTCTGCGAATTCGCGCCCTCCGGCATAGACATTCCGCCGATGATGTGCCAATCCTTCCCGTCCCTGAGCAAGGTATGCGTGACGCGGAGGGTGTGCATCGCCCCATTGCCATCCTTGTCCGACCATTTGTACGTGATCCAGTAACACGTCACCGCCACGTCGCCATTCACTTGAATCGCAGCAGGTTTAAATTCAACGCTCTTGAACGCCAAGCCCTTACTGGTTTGCGCGGTAATCCAGTCTGTTATGTGGTCTTTGTGAACCGGTGCAGCATTGACCGAGGGCCAGCCAAGGAAATCTTTGTGCCAAAGACTTAAATAGGCGGGCAGATCGTTGTCCTGAACGTAGTTCCAATAAGTGTGCTCAAGCTTCCAAAGCGTTTGCTCGTTTTCTGATGCCTGTGTTTGGGTTGTCCCTTGCAAGGAAATCACCAAAAAGGCAGCCAGTAAAAATGGCGGCACAATCCCTATCCGGCCGTTTAGCATCTTCGCCTCCGTCACCTGCGCAAAATGGATTTTGAGTCGAGATGTAAGGAGTCTATATCCGAAATCGGACTAACCGTCCAGTAGTCTCGGAGAAGCGGCGCGCGCCTCTCGCTGGAAGCGCTCAAGCAACTGGCTGTCCTGCGCCATTTCAGAAGGGAGAAACTTCAGGGCCACTCGGCGGCCGAGTTGGGAGTCCTGGGCTTCGTACACCACACCCATGCCACCCGAGCCCAGTTTCCGGAGAATCTTGTAATGCAAGAGGGACTGGCCGATGAGGGCATCGTGGTTCATATCAGCCGGTTGATAGGATCCGGCGGATTGGTGCCGTCAAGGAAACCGGTTGGGGCGCCGAATTAGTTTACGGTTTGCGAAATCGTCACGTTGCGCGGTTCGTTTGAGCCGCTGAAATTGACTGTCGCCAACACGCCGACTCGGGTGCCCGGCGCAACAAAGCCTGCCACACCCGTGACCTCGTTCACGTTGACGGAAACGGTTCGCATACCCATCGGAATCAGGGATGACGGGACTGATCCACCGTCTTCTGCCGCTAGTTTGTAGGGCAGAACCAAATCTCCCTTTTCGATGCTGGTCACGTTCAAACCGGCAGCAGCCGGCCCGGGTATTTGATGGTGTAGACAAAGCCCCAGAGCGCTTTCAACCGAACCATTGCCCGCTACGATCGATTCGGAATCCTCCAGGCGGGTCCCAAGTTCCCGCTGCTGCTATCTCAACGCTACAACTGCCAGGCGTGATCCACGCTTGAACGAACAGACCCAACTGCGGCATTGGAAGACCACCACGGGCGGATTCTCAAGGAGCCTTACTGCAACCAGGAGCAGGCCGTGGTAACCAGTCGGTGACATCGACTTCAGGTCGCATAAATTCCTTTGTGCTTTCTTCCTGGATTAGAACTTTGTTATTAGGTCACTCGGCGAACGAGCAGCTCAATTTGCGTGGACCTGCGTATTCGAGGAAGGAAACTGCAAAGAGACAGCGTCGGTGCCGACGAAGCTCACCGTGACGCTGGTCTCCCGCTCAGTTAACCGCTCCCTGCCCGGGAATGAACTGTAGTGCCAGAGGCGCACAGCTTGCGCCGCTGCTTCCGCGAGGGGCTGTTTCCCGCTGAGCGCGTGAATTTGCTCCACCACTCCATTAGCCGCGATGATGATTTGTAATCGAACTTTACCTCTGATGCTGTCATCCGGGGCCACGGGATAAACCACGTGTCCTATTGGGGTTTCGGCAACTTGCACACGCGACGCGGAAGAGGCCAAGGTTCTTGTGAGCAAACCCGGCATGGGATGTGGCCTGGGCGTGAGGCGGGCGAGATCCTCGGCGCTGGGCGGAGCAGGTTCAGGAGGCTGAATTGCCACGCGTCCGGACTCATAGAAAGTTTCGAGATAGAGAGACAACCCTAGCGCCAAGCCGAGGAATAGCAAGCCAAAGCTCAAGCCCCAGCGGATCCGGGAATGAGCTGCCAATTGAATAAATTTGTGTGTTGCGCCTCGAGTGGAAGCTGCCACTTTAGGAGAAAAGGGAGATGGCGGAAGTTCCACACCCCAAATGTTTCGTCGGTAGTCGAGCGCTTCGATTCCAGCCTGATTTTCGTTGGCCGCAAGATGCTTGCTCCAAATGACACGGAAAGACGCTTTGTGCTGTCCTCGTTGTAATGCAATGGTCTGCCCGGGAGAAAGCTTCGTGCGCAATCCGCCCAGCCGGCCGCCGATGTGACTGATATCAACGGTGTGCGCCCATTGCGAGGGCAGAGTTTCGCCATCCTGCCCGTTCAGCCACACGCGCAGTGGCAAGACCATCTTGGTGCGAGAACAGCGTTGACTTCCTTCGGGCATCAGGAATAGCTTACCTTAAGTCCGAAACCTAAAACCTGTTACCGAAGTTATCGCGAACAACTCCTCTCGAAACAAGAAATGGGTTGTTGGGCAAGTTCCTGGTTTCGGTGAGCGTGGCCGAACGCCCAGTTCCCTCTAACAGGGTCCTGTTTCAGCAGCAACTACTCCCCGGATCCTACTTCAAAAGGCGGGGAGGAATTGACCGTGGACGCCTTGCTTACCGCAGGGTCGTACAACGCGGTGATACGATCCAGGTCAGCGCTGACCTCACCAACGTGCAGGACAACACGGACATTTGGGGCGAGCAGTATGAGCGCAAAGCCTCTCACATCCTCTCCTTGCAACAGCAGATCGTGTCAAGGGAAAACGCAACTCTCCTGACGCGCGCTCGTGAGAGCGCGCGCAGCGTGTCAAAAAAATGGCGGCTCTCCCGATGCGAGCGAGCCGCGCCATGTCTACAAGGGGCGATCGATCGTGCCCTGCTGCCAGACTGCGTCGTAACGCACCTCGTCGCCCGGCAGTACATATGCATTGAGAATGTAAAGCCGCCAACCCTCTGTCCATAGCGTGTTGTACTCGGTCTGGAAATCCGCGAATGTCCAGTCGTACACCTGGATTTCGCCGTGTGTCGCCGGCCGCCAAACCGCGTTGTAGCGCACCGTCCCGTCGGATATGACATACGAATCGAGAATGTACAGGCGCCAGCCCTCTGTCCATAACTTGTTATACTCGGTCTGGAAATCGGTCAGCGTCCATCCGTAGACCTGAGTTTCGCCCGAATCCCCTGGCCGAAACACCGCGTTGTAAAGCACGTCGCCGTTAGGCAATACGTACGATTGCAGAATGGACAACCGCCAGCCTTCCGGATAGAGCGTGTTATAGGTGCTCCGGAATTGCGCGTAAGTTACTCCGTAGAGCTGCTGCTCACCCAGATTCCCCGGTCGAAACACCGCGTTGTAAAGCACATCGCCGTTGGGCAAAACGTACGATTGAAGAATGTACAGCCGCCAGCCTTCCGGAAACAGCGTATTGTACGTACTCCGGAATTGCGCGTAGGTTACTCCATAGAGCTGCTCCTCACCCGTATTCCCTGTTGGCCGCCACACCGCGTTGTAAAGCACATTGCCGTCGGACAACACGTACGATTGAAGACTGTACAGACGCCAGCCTTCTGGAAACAACGTGTTGTACTCGGCCCTGTAATCTGCGTACGTCCACCCGTAGACTTGGATTTCGTCGAGGCTCGTGTACCCCGTGGTTGAACAGGTGCCTCCGTCGGTATTGTCGATGGCGGGGGGGATCGGCCCGAAGGATAGGTTGATTGGGCTTGCGGTGTCACACTGGTCTACCGCCTCGTCCCACCCCAGAAAATTGTTGACTGCCGGATCGGCAGAGGACTCGAAGATTTCGTGAGCGATCACAACTTGTTCCTGATCCTCCGGGATGACCGCCCAGAAGGCGGAGGTCGATTGCGAAGCGTGGTACCCCCCACATCCATCGCACCCAGTGACGGTGAAACCGTGTGCGGGGAACACCACGATCAGCGTGTTAGGTCCGAAAGCCGGGAGGGTCCCGCTCTTTTGGTTGGAGTGAATGATACTGAGGAGAGCGCTACGAGATAGGGCTTTGGGTTTCGCGTTCGGGCTCGCCGTGGCCGCCGCTGCCACAGTGACCTGGTTCACACCGTACTGTTTCATCATCGGCTGCTCGGAGGCGGGTGCATTCTCCCCCGACAGGTACGCCGCTAGATTAACGACATAGGTCTGCTGCGTAGTGATGTCCGATTCGGCCCAATTGCCATAGTACAGCGGGTAAATTTCGAACGTTTGCAGGAACGGTCCGCCGTGGTACTGAAGCGCCGTTGTAGCCCAGCCGAGCTTGGGGGCAAGCATACTTAGGATGCCGATCAGAAACGCTGCAGACAAACTTGCGATTTTTCGCATCTCAACTCTGCTTCGAACCTCAATTGTCGTTTTCATTTTGATTCTCCTTAAGTGATTTGTTTCTTGGTGAATCCTTCTACTCAATTCCCTGGTCGTGACTACTATTTCCCCGGCAGTGAGCCTTTGATCACGCCGGTCCCGGGCAACCTATTTACGCTGCGAGCCAACTCCAGCAAGGACTCCAGACAAATAAGCGGTGTGCCGTCGGAGGCAACAGGCATATGCAAGTCCGACGGCGCCGCACCATGCGTCAAGTCCACCCGCAGCGAGTTGGCGAGCAGAGACGCCGTTTGCCAGGTGACGACCTCGACCTCGGTGTCACACTGCTGGCACCACGTTCGGCCAACCCCGGCGGCATGAATCTCCACTCGCCGGTCGGTCTGGATGGTGATCTCGATTTTTCTCGGCTTTGGCATCGCCTTGTCCTTTATCTGGTGCGTGGTCTCGTGGTAAATTCGGGGCCACTTAACCCGGGCATCTGGCCTAACCGCCTCGACGTGCGGCAGAATGCCCCGGTGGACGGATCAAAGTCCTCAAGAATGGTTCAAAAAGTTCTCAAAAGTGCCTCAATGCGGCTATGAGCAAGGAAAATAAGAACTTCTACGAGTTCGGCCCCTTCCGGATTGACCTCGAGGAAAGGCAGTTGTTGCGCGGGCAGAACCCTATTCCGCTTACTCCCAAAGCCTTTGAGACGCTTTTGATCCTGATTCGCAGCAGTGAGCGGATCGTCCTGAAAGATGACTTGATGAAAGCCCTGTGGCCCGACAGCTTTGTCGAGGAATCAAACCTCACCCAGAACATCTTTGTGCTACGGAAGGCACTGGGGGAGAGTGCGCAGGGCGCCCGCTACATCGCGACGGTTCCGGGAAGGGGTTACCGCTTCACGGAAAAGGTTCGGGACGTGACGGATGAGCCGACCGACCTTGTCATCGAAAGCCACTCCATCCAGAAGGTGACCATTGAGGAGAGCAAGCCGCAGCGCAATCTCCTGGCGGTGAGTTTGACGGCGATCGCGCTTGCGGGTCTGGTTGGTCTTCTCCTTTATTACGTCGTCCGCAATCGCCAGTTGCGTGCCAGACGAGAGACAGCTTCCTCTGCTGCGGTTCAGAGCACAAAGTCTCGCCGCGCCATCGCCGTTCTCGGTTTTCGCAATCTTTCCGGGAACCCCGACAAAGAATGGCTGTCCACGGCACTGGCGGAAATGGTCAGCACCGAGCTGGCTGCGGGAGAAAAGCTTCGCCTGATCTCAGGCGAGGACATTGCCCACACCAGGCGCGATCTCGCGCTCGCCGACACGGGAACTTTCTCCAAAGACACGCTGGCGAGTATGCGTAAGCACATGGGCAGCGACCTGGTGGTGCTCGGATCCTACACAGTCCTCAGCGGGAAGTCCAAGTCCAATGAAAGCATTCGCCTTGACCTCCGAGTCCAAAATGCATCCGCCGGAGAGACGGTCGCCGAGGTCGCGGCCACGGGAGCCGAAGATGACCTGTTTGATCTGGTCTCGCAAGCCGGAGCGCGCCTGCGGGAGAAACTGGGCGTGGAAGCGGTGTCTCCGCCCGACGCCGTGAGCATACGAGCGTCGTTGCCGGATAACCCGGAAGCCGCGCGCTTGTACGCCGAGGGTCTTGCGAAATTCCGGGTCTTCGATTTTTTGGCGGCGCGCGATCTGCTGCAGCAGGCGGTGGCGGCCGATCCGAAATATCCCTTGTCGCACGAGGCCCTGGCAAGTGCGTGGACTGCGCTCGGCTACAATGCCAAGGCGAAGGCGGAGGCCGCCAAGGCTTTCCAGTTATCGGGCAAGCTCAGATACGAGGAGCGGCTGGTGGTGGAGGGGCGTTATCGCAGCACCACTCTCGACTACGCTAAAGCTATCGAGGTCTATCGCACTCTGTCTAGCTTGTTTCCCGACAAACTCGATTATGGGTTGAGCCTGGCCGACATGCAGGATTACGCGGGCAAGCCGGCCGATTCCATCAGTACATTGGAAACTTTGCAAAAACTTCCCGCGCCGGCCGGCGCCGATCCTGGAATCGACTTGCGACTGGCATCGGCCCTGTCGGATTCCGACCATGCCAAAGCGCTCGCCGCCGACGAGCAAGCCATAAAGAAGGGACTAGCGTCCGGTGCGAAATTGCTGGTTGCCCGGGCCAATGGAAACAAGTGCGTTAACCTCGTCGCCATTGGCAAAATCAATGAGGGTATCGCGGCCTGCCAGGAGGCCCAGCAACTCTATGCCGCGGCCGGTGATCGCAACGGAGTGGGGAAAATACTGAACGATATCGGCTATGCGCACGTTCAGCAGGGAAACCTTGCCGAGACCGAGCATTTGTGGCAGGAGGCGGCGCAAACTTTTCGCGAGGTTGGCAACGATGACAATGTCGCCACCAGCCTGGCCAATTTTGCGGCTGTAGTCTATGTCGAGGGGAATCTCGCCAAAGCGAAAGATCTTCTCCGCGAGGCGCTTCCCAGATACCACAAGGTTGAGGATAGCGAAGGCGAAGCTCTAACCCTGATCAATCTTGGTGAACTGCAGGCCGACCAGGCAGACTTGAGCGTCGCCGTCGCCACCTATCGGCAGGCCCTCGAACTGGCACAACGGATCGATGATAAGCACGCCGTGGGATACGTGCTGGCCGGACTCGGTCAGCCGCGTCTCCAGCAAGGAGACCTGGCGGGGGCGCGGAAAGCGTTCGAGCAGTCCCTCGCGATTCGCAACGAACTGGGCGAAAAGCCAACGGCGGCTGAGTCTCGAACTTATCTGGCCGAAGAATCCATCGAAGAGGGCCACGCCGCTGCCGCCGAAAAGTCGGCCCGTGAGGCCATGATGGAGTTTCGCAGCGAGCAACAAGCCGACGATGAGCTGACCGCGGCCGCAGTCCTGATCGAGGCATTGCTGGCGCAAGGCAAAGCGGCGGACGCCAAAACCGCGGCCGATGCCGAAGTCGAGATCGCAGCGAAGAACCAGAATCGGCCCGTTAGTATCAAGTTTGCAAACGCTTCCGCTCGCGCCCTCGCCGCATCCGGCAACCTCGCGGAGGCTAAGTCGAATCTCGAAGCCATCTTGAAGGGCGAGATCAAGCAAGGTTTTCTTGCCGATCAATTCGAGACTCGTCTCGCACTCGCTGAAATAGAAATGAAATCAGGACACGCGGCAGCCGCCCAAGCTCAGCTCGCAGCCCTCAAGCGCGATGCTCAGGCGCGGGGCCTGGGCCTGATTGTCCGAAAAGCAGGGGAGTTGCAAAGGTCTGCGCCGGACAACACATAAGATTTCAAACCGGAATTCCGGGTCCGCTGCGAACGCCGGCGGCTACCCCAAAATGAGCAGATCTCGACCACCGTCTCGAAGCATCGGTTCCTGACTGTAGATTTAATCAATTCAATCGTCCTGGCACGTCGTATCATGCCCGGCCCCTGTGCATCTGCGCAGCTCGAAGTAAGCCAGAAGACCGGTACTAGTAAGCGACATGGATTCGCGACATTGGTTTGGCCCGATTGCCGTCGGACGACGGGCAACCCTTCCATAATCCGGTGAGGGAAGGGTTGCCGACAACCAACCCAGTCCCCAATGCGGTTTTCTTAAAGGGCTTCGTTTGGGAGGGTCACGCGTGATAGGGATAGCTATGCAAATCTTAAGGTTTATCCGTCCCGCCGGGAGCGATCACCATTGAAAGGCTGCGAATGCTGTCCCGGAGTTTGTTCAGAGTCTGGGATGCCAGATTGCCGAGGGGATTCTCTTTCTCTTCGACATCACTGAACCCCGCCTTTTCCATTTGCCTGGCGGCAGCGCTGAATCGTTCGGAACTCACGTCGTCCATCCCAATGAAGCGGAACGCTTGAGCAAGTGGTATCCCATCAGCTCCACGGTGCATGAATTCGATTTGTGCAGTCACTTTCCCAAACACAGTGCCCAAATCCATTTGCGCCAGCGTTCCCTCAGGAATAGGACCATTGGAAAGGATAGCAGAGCCTCCAGTAAGGGAGAGACGTCGAATTAGGCCAACAAATTTGTTGCTATCGACGGTGAATATTGCCCGCTCGTTATTGGGGACACGGATGCGTGGCGGCCTGGTGCGCTTATAAGGCTTCTGTAACTTTCTTGCCACAACAAGCAGCATTACAACTGAACGTAGTGGGGTCAATGTTACTTAAGTGTTCTAAATAGTAATCTTTTTAGCTCAGTTTCCGGCTTGCATGACAAAAAAGGACAGCGCGTGGCAGGTGCCCGTTGGCAGCTCCAAACTGCAAAGGCCCGCTTCAGCGAGCTCTTTCGCCGTGGATGCCAGTGATTGAGCGGGCGATCGAGACGGCGGCTTTGATGCTCGGGAGCGCCCGCTCCCGAGGATACTGTTTGGAGATGATCTGTGCGGACTTCCTGGCGGGAGCCAACCTGGACCACGGAGACCCGGAGATGCTGTTCTCGATGACGAGGTTCTTCAAGCTTCTGCCTGAAGAGCAAAGGCAGAAGTTCCTGTCCTGCTTACATCAGGAAGCTTCGTGACAGAAATGGTTCCGAAGCGCCCACCCTTGCGGGTAGGTCCCCACTCGTATAAGGAGCTTTGTCGCCTGGTCTTAGCGCGAGACAACTGGAGATGCCAGGTCCGTGGCTCAAGAAACAATCTGCAGGTACACCACCAGCGACTAAGCAGTCAGCAGGGCTCGGACGAGGATTCTAATCTAATCACGCTGTGTGCCCGCTGCCATGCACAACTGCATGGCAGCCGCAGTGAGAATTGTCGGCTAAGGGAATGACAAAAAGGGTCCCGTGCAGTCAGCACGATCAGTGTCGATACAATGTAGGCGTCGGTGTGTACGTTAATATCGTCAATATCGTCCAAGAATAGTGCCGATCACCGGCAATATGCTCGTTGTCACGGCAGCCGTTGCAATAGTGTAGCTACCCCGCACCGGTGCATACAGGCGGAATTGGCTCCAGTCCGACTGATCACGCCTGAGTCTGGTACGCTGTTGAACCGTACGTTGGGGGCAGCTAGGATAGGACAATCAGCAGGCTTCCATCTGCTCGTAAACGCGGAGGAGAAATGATCCGCTTCACAGTGAACGGCACGGAAAGGACCTACGACGGCGATCCCGAGATGCCGCTGCTGTGGTACCTGCGCGATATCGCCGGATTCACCGGCACAAAGTTTGGCTGCGGCATGTCTCTATGCGGAGCCTGCACGGTCCATCAGAACGGTGAAGCGGTGCGATCCTGTTCCGTCGCGATGAAAGAGCTAGAAGGAACCAGCATCACCACGATCGAAGGGATCTCCGCTACAGGACTGCACCCCGTGCAAAAGGCCTGGATGGAGATCAAGGTCCCGCAATGCGGATATTGCCAGACCGGCCAGATCATGCAGGCCATCGCTTTTCTGAGGCAGAATCACAATCCCAGCGACCAGCAGATCGACGAGGCAATGTCGGGCAATCTCTGCCGCTGCGGAACCTACCAGCGCATTCGAGCGGCGATTCACCAGGCTGCGAAGGAGATGGCATGAACAACATCCAGAATGTCAGCCGCCGCGGATTTCTGAAGGGCGCCGTCGCAGCTGGGACGTTTGTGCTGGGTGCACGCCTCGTACCCGAACCGCTTTGGGCCGACATACTCAATGATGCCCCAGACCTTTTTCAGCCAGGTATCTTCCTCAGTATCGCAAGTGACGGCACCATCACCATCGTTGCTCATCGCTCCGAGATGGGTTGTGGCAGCCGCACAGCGCTGCCCCTGGTCGTAGCCGACGAACTCGATGCCGATTGGTCGAAGGTCAAGATTGACCAAGCCATCGGCGACGCCAAGTATGGCGATCAGGATACCGACGGCTCACACTCGGTTCGCAGTTTCTTCGACCAGATGCGCCAGGTCGGCGCTACCGGCCGCGTCATGCTGATCACCGCGGCCGCCAGGAAATGGCGTGTAGCGGAGAAAGAGTGCACTACCGAGCCGGGCTTCGTCGTGCACAAGGCAAGCGCCCGCAAGCTTAGTTACGGCGAACTGTCGGCCGCCGCCGCCAAACTGCGTGTTCCCAGGAAGGAAGATGTTCCGCTCAAGAGCCGGTCGGAGTGGCGCTACATCGGCAAAGACAACGCCCTGTTCGATCTCCCGGATATCGTCACTGGCAAAGCCACGTTCGGCATGGATGCCAAGATGCCCGGCATGGTATATGCCTCCATCGAGCATCCGCCCGTCCTCGGACAGAAGATTAAGTCCTATGACGACAAGGCGGCTCTGAAGGTGCGCGGCGTGAAGCAGACGCTGACCATCGAGACGTTCAAACCGCCGCACCACTTCCAACCACTGGGCGGGGTCGCCGTCATCGCCGATGACACCTGGGCTGCCTTTCAAGGGCGCAAGGCTTTGAAGGTCAATTGGGACACCAGTCCCAACGCGGTCTACAACTCCGATCAGTTCCGCAAGACACTTGAATCCACGGCCCGTCAGCCGGGCAAAGTAGTCCGCAACGTGGGCGACGTGGACGCGGAATTTGCCAAGGGCGGCAAGATCATCGAGGCGGAATTTTACGCTCCGCATCTCGCGCATGCCTCGATGGAGCCACCGGTCGCCGTCGCCGAATACCGCGATGGCAAGGTTCTGGCATGGGCCCCGACTCAGAGCCCGCAAGCCGTGCAGGAAACGATTGCCAGTGTATTGGGCGTTAAGAAAGAGGACGTCACCTGCCACGTCACCCTGCTCGGCGGAGCCTTCGGCCGGAAATCAAAACCCGACCAGGTCGCGGAAGCAGCCGTTCTCTCGAAACAGCTCGGCAAGCCAGTGAAGGTTGTCTGGACCCGTGAAGACGACATCCAATTCGACTTCTTCCACTCGGTCGCCGCCATGTATATGAAGGCGGCGGTTGGACCGGACGGCAAGCCGACGGCCTGGCTGCAGCGCACCGCCTATCCTCCGATCGGCTCCACCTTCGATGTGAACGCCAAGTACGCTGATGATGAAATGGGCCTGGGCTGGAACAACCTGCCATTCGACATTCCTAATCATCGCGCCGAGAATGGACCCGCCGACGCCCATGTACGCATCGGTTGGTTGCGCAGCGTTGCCAACATCTATCACGCGTTTGCCATTCACTCTTTCGCCGACGAACTGGCCAACGCCGCCAACAAGGACTCCGTGCAATACCTGCTTGAGCTGATTGGCCCCCCACGCATCGTCCCGCTGAAGGCCGAGCCAGACGAGCAGGAAGAACAGAAGCGCTATCCGCTCGATACAGCCCGCCTGCGTCGCGTAGTGGAAATGGTGGCGGAAAAGTCAGGCTGGGGAAAAAGTCCTAGTGGGAAAGGACATGGCTTCGGTGTCGCCGCACACCGCGCCTTCCTGACTTACGTGGCTACGGTGGTGGAAGTCGAAGTAGACGAAAAGGGTCAGGTGCAAATCCCCAATGTCTGGACAGCGGTCGATACTGGGACGGTCGTCGCGCCCGACAACGTCCGCAACCAGATCGAGGGAGCTGCCAACTTCGGCGCAAGTCTCGCCCTCCTCAGCGAGATCACTGTCACCAATGGGGTAGTGAACCAGAGCAACTTTAACGACTATGAGCTCGTTCGCATGAACAGCGCTCCGAAACACACCAGCGTTTACATCGTCGAGAGCGATGCTCCTCCTGCTGGCGTGGGAGAGCCCGGAGTGCCGCCGTTTGCTCCGGCTTTTTACAACGCCATCCATGCAGCAACCGGCAAACGCATCCGCGAAATGCCGCTCTCGAAGACGCAGCTGGTCTAACCGCCGCGAGACCAACCTCGAGNNGCCTTCTCGGCTCCAAGTCTTGCTTGCGTCGTTCGTTTTTGACTACATTCCTGACTTCACAACAAGTTCGTCGCCACCCATCCTCCGAGCGCACAGTAGCAGCAGAACCATTTCGCATGCGACCATGATCCAAAGACCGCCTCCCGCGGCCCATTCGAAACCTATCGTCGGACACGGCAGATTGGCAGAGTCAGCAAATCGGCTTGTTGAACACAGAGCACCTGTTGGCTTTGTTTCGCAAGGAGCCCCTTATGAGAGCGTGCAATTTCGCCTTGTTCCTTATTATTAGCAGCCCAGCCGACGAAATCCGTGAAGTGGACACCCAGCATTCATCTCCGCCTCAAATTCCTGTGGTTTGTCCGGATCGGCCACTATCACCTCGCGGCAGTTACAGCGAAGGTTGCGCAGCTGCTGTCGCTTTGCGAATTCGGTCAGACTCCGCTCTACTCGCGCCAATCGCTTGCGCAGACTGAGAAGGATTCTTGACATCGATTCCATCCTGCCAAGGTTTTTCAGCACTTGGCGCAAATTCCGGCCTCTTGAATCATTCGGACACTTCCCTGAGAGAACCCATGACAGAGGAGAGGCTCCGAGACATGTTCCGACATCATTAGATGCCACGTTGAAGCAGATGTTAACGTTACCGTGAGAGCCTTTTGGGGCACGCACCTTGGTGCGCAGGCGACGGTACTTGGCTCCAACGAAACCTTATTTCTCCGGCAATCCGTGGAAAGGTTGGGAGCATCCCTACGGGGCCAGCCCCCATAAGCGCTAACTTAAGAGGCAAGTTGTCCGCTCTTGCGACTATTCTCGGGACATGGCTATCGCAAGAGAAAACCGGAAAATACTTGCTACGCTGTTACCTCCCGACCTCCAGATTGGCAACAAACAGCGCGTCCATCGGGAACAATTGAGCGTTTGCGGGATTCCGGTCCCCGGAGGAGCTGCTGCGTCCGCTATTGCTCCGTGTTGCTTACTCGCTGCGGGGAAACGGCGTTTCACGTTAGGTTGGTTGACTGGGCAGCGCGCACGGATTTGTCTACGAGCGCACACGTTGTTGGCGATTATCTGATCCTGCCGCCCAGGCCCTGTTTTCGTGGGACAGCGCGCTACAGCGCTGCGAGGCGGGTCGAGGATAAGAGGTGTTTTGAGAACGGAGTGGCGGCGGCGATCAGGGCTACAAGTGAGCCGGTCTTGGAGCCAGGCGGATCGGGTCTACGTTCAGCAAGATTAAAGCCAGGATCCGAGAGCACAGGGCCTAATTGAGCTTTCTCGACAGCCAGCCTATACGTGTTAGGTATTGCATCGCCCAACTGCCTCGACGAGGACCTTAAAGTTATGTTCCAGGCAATGTTCTGATTTCTCAAAGTACTTGGCTGCCCCCGCATTTAGTAGCTTGTCCTCGTTCTTTTGTGAGAGGCCGGTGAGGACGAATATTGTATCCTTCGTACACCCCATCTTCAGTGCTAAGAGTACCTCGATTCCCGACATTATCAGTAGCATCATATCAAGTAAGATCAGGTCGGGAAGTGTCTGACGACCGGCGATCAGCCCTTCCTTACCATCACCGGCCAAAGTCACTTCATGTCCTGCACTAAACTAGAGCTCTTTTCATGCCAGCTTGAATGATTCTGCTATCGTCAATGACAAGAATTCTCATAAGCCGTACTACTCTAGCTCGGAAGAAACGGTCGCTCTTTGAGCAGCGTTACACTACAGAAACTCGGTTTCTTCCTCCATTCTTAGCCTCATACAACGCTTTATCCGCCGCCAGAAGCATTTCTTTCTCCGAAGCAGCGGCGGCTCCTGCTAAAACCGTGGCGCCGATGCTAGCGGTCACTGGAATCTCAGAACTCGCAGTAAGGATCGGTGCGGATGCAATTGCCAACCGAATTCTGTTTGCGCTTTGCTCAACTTCAACTTCGTTGCAAGCGGGGAGCACTACTAAGAATTCTTCCCCTCCATAACGCCCAACCAGGTCATAGGAGCGGACACTGTGGACAATACGGTTTGCAACCTCCCGAAGAACAACATCGCCAGTTAAATGTCCGAAGGTGTCATTGATCTTCTTGAAGTGGTCCAGATCGAGCATCAGGACCGATGTCGACGTCTTTGCTCGTGCGGCACGCTCCAGTTCTCGATGCAGCAGGTCCAAAACTGCTCCCCGATTCCAGATACCGGTGAGCACATCATGCGTCGCTTGAAATCGAAGTTCGTCGCGAGCATTGATCAAATCCTGCTGCAGCGTGAGAATGCGCCGACCGACCCGCAATCGGGCTCGTAATTCATTCCGGTCAAATGGCTTGGTCAGATAATCGTCAGCTCCCGCCTCCAGCCCCATCACCACGTCTCGTTTGTCGTCCTTCCCGGTCGCCAACAAGATGTACTGATAGGGGGACCTCTGCCGTTCGCGAATCCTGCGGCACAGCTCCGTGCCGTCAATCCCAGGCATTACCCAATCAAGGATTAGCAACTCGGGTGGATGCTCGTGCTGCAGGATGCTCCAGGCTTGGGCGCCGTCTTTCGCAATAATCACGCGATAACCCCAGCTCTCCAACCAGGTCTGAAGTATTCTGCGGAACATAGCGTCATCGTCGGCGATGAGCACATGGCCACTCGGACTATCCCCCGCTGGTTCCAGAGAATGGAGCGTCGTCAGCTGACCAGTACTCATTGTCCAGCCCCTGAGGACGCCGCCAAAATCTTTCCCGATTTCGGCTCGCGCATCGCTGCAATGATGGCAGAAATCTCAGGTTCGAAGGAGACGAATACCCGGGCTGCCTGCTCAAGGTTATGTCTCCGGCCCAGTTCCTCCAGTTCGCGAGCCTTCTGGGTCACGTCCGTGATCCCTAGATACCCCAATTCTCCTTTCATGCTGTGCGCTGTTTTCTCTACCGAATCGGCATCTCCTTGAGCTAAAGCGCGACGCAATGTCTCCATATGCGTGGGAGCCTGATCGACGAATATCTCGATCACTTCATGAAGGAGCTTTTCGTCGCCCCCGAGCCGCTCGAGCATTTGATTGAAATCTAAGGTCACCGACTTCGCCGATTGCGCTTCCCGGCGGACTTTCGTGTTCGTCAAACCAATGTCGGTGCTGGGTGAACCCATTGCCTTAGCGATTGCCAATTCCAGCTCTCTGCTATTGATCGGTTTCGACACGTATCCGTCCATCCCTGCCTCCAGGCAGCGCTCCCGGTCTCCTTTCACGGCATGGGCCGTGATGGCAATGATCGGCAAATGAAAGCGCGTGGTCGTCTCCTGCAGGCGAAGACTCTTGGTGGCAGTGAGGCCGTCCATTTGTGGCATCTGGATGTCCATCAGCACCAGATCGAAGGAATGAGCTGCCAGCAGCGCCAGTGCCTCGGCCCCATTGTTTGCTACGGTAATCGCGTGCCCCATTTTTTCCAGCATCCGGGTGGCCACAACTTGATTCACCCGGTTGTCCTCTGCCAGCAGAATGTTAAGAAGCTTGCCTTGCGCAGGCGGTTTCGACAGAGTTGTTGTCGTCGGTTGCGAGATCGCACGGTTCTGTCCCAGCACCGTCAAGATCGCTGACAACAGTTCCGCTTTTCGAATTGGTTTGAAAAGGTAGGACGTGATGCCCAATGCGCGGCAACGCTCGGCGTCTCCACGATGTCCCGCCGAGGTGAGCATCATAATCGCCATCATGCCGAACCCGGGCCGATGTCGAATTTCCTCGACCAGGGCGAAGCCGTCCATCTTCGGCATATGCATATCCGTCAGAATCAGCTGATATGGCTGTCCCCCTTGCTGAGCTGACATCAGTTCAGTCAGGGCCTGTTCGCCGCCCTCGACGCCTGTGCTTTCCACTTCCCAGCGTTTCAAAATCTCCTGTAAGATTCGCCGATTCGTGAAGTTGTCATCAACCACCAGGACCCTGAGGCTGCGCAGACGGTCGGTAGGAACAATCGTCTCAAGGTCAGGATCACTGTGAACAGCTCGTAGCTGGACAGTGAAGTGGAACTGGCTTCCCCGATCTACTTCACTCTCCAACCAGATTTTGCCGCCCATCATCGAGATGAGGCGGGCAGAGATGGTCAATCCCAAACCTGTGCCGCCATAGTTGCGCGTTGTGG
>PLHQ01000153.1:0-175589 GCA_003138975.1 Acidobacteriaceae bacterium
GTCAAGCATGCTCGGCACACAAACAAAAGCCCCGACCAAGGTTGGTCGGGGCTTTTCGGAAACACCTCTCTTCAGTCGCCCGCTACCAAAACTTGCGGCAGAGCAGCAGTAACCAGCTGTCCATTCGGCGTAGCCACGAGCCCTTTTTCCAGATCAGCTAGCTTCACCCGCTTGATGTCCCAAGCCAGGCCCAGTTGCTTCAGCGCCCAGATGCCGTACCAGTTCATATCGATCTCATACCAGGTAAAGCCGTGCTGGGCCGCTGTTGGATGCGCGTGGTGATTGTTGTGCCAGCCTTCCCCGAACGTCAGCAAAGCCACCCACCAGCTGTTAGTGGAAAGATCGCGCGTGGTGAAACGCCGCGTGCCCCAGGAGTGGGTCGCCGAATTCACCAGCCAGGTGGCATGCAGACCAACCACCGTCCGCATGAAGATGCCCCACATCAGAAACGGAAGTCCGCCGATTGCGAACAGGATCACGCCCAGCACAATCATGGGTACGTAGTGATACTTCGTGATCCAGACATGAAACTTATCTTTGGCCAAGTCGGGGACGTAGCGGGCCAGCGTAGTCGTGTCATGGTGCATCGACTTTCCCATCAAGATCCAGCCCATGTGCGCCCACCATTTCCCGTCGATCGGCGAATGCGGGTCGCCATCCTGATCGGAATATTGATGATGAATGCGGTGCGTTGCCACCCAGAAAATCGGCCCGCCTTCGAGAGCCAGCGTGGCGCACACCGTCAGAAAATACTCAACCCACTTCGGCGTCTTGTAGCCGCGGTGCGTGAGCAGCCGGTGGTAGCTCATGCCAATGCCCAGACTCCCCGAGACCCACCACAAGAACATGGCGACGAACAATGCTTTCCACGTGAAGAAGAAGAGTGCCGCGATAGCGCCCACGTGAAACAAGATCATAAAAGTCGCGGTCACCCAGTTGACTTCGTTTCTTGCGGCTTGTCGTTTTTCCAGGCTTTCCAGTTGCATGTCCAAGGAACATCCCCGTTCGTTGAGCTAAGTTCGATACCGTACATATCTAACGTATCAAGGCGCGGGGAAGACCACTGTAATACTTGTGTAATAGCGGTTTTGCAGCCATTACGGAAGTACCACCGAAGAAAGTACTGCGGAAAAAAAGTCGAGAGGGGCGCGGCCAGCCCAGCCACGCCCCTCGGCGGAACGCTAAATCACTCGGTTCACGCTCTTCAGGCGCTCTTCGGCATCTGCCTCATGAATTCTTCCTGCGCTTCTTCGATTTCCTCCATGGACATATCGTGGGTATGGGTTGCGATGGACCACTTGTGGCCGAACGGATCCACCAGCTTGCCGTAGCGGTCGCCCCAGAACATGTCAGCGACGGGCATCTCCACGTTCGCGCCCGCCTTCACCGCGCGGTCAAACGCAGAGTCTACATCCTCGACATAAATGTGCAGCCCCATGCCTGAGCCGCCAATCGACTGTGGTGACAACGATCCAAATTGCGGGAATTCGTCGGCCAGCATGAACAGAGAATCGCCGATGCGCAGCTCGGCATGCATGATCTTGCCGTCAGGTCCTTTCATCACGCCTTTTTCCACTGCGCCAAACGCGTGCTTGTAAAACTCGATGGCCCGAGCGGCGTCGCGGACCGTCATGTACGGTGTGAGGGTGTGATAACCCTCTGGTATAGCTTTAGCGGTCATATTCGCCTCCTACAGCGAAAATTCGTGCACCAGAGCTTACACCAAAATGCACGGGCTGTTTGTCAAAGGAGTGTCACAGCCGAGGGAATGCCAGCAGAGGGGGGTCCTGGCCGCTCAGGATCCGAAGAACTTCGTAACGCCCTCTTCTAGAACTACAACGCGGTCCTCGATTCCGGCCGCCCGCGCTTCCTGCTCCAGCAGCTGCAGCGGCTCATCGACGGGCTCGTGGGATAGCCGGAAGGTCCCATAGTGCATGGGCACCATCCAACGCGAGTTCAAGTCGAGGAAGGCGTGAGTGGCATCGGCGGGATTGGTATGTACATTCCGGAAGGTTGGTGGATTATAGGCGCCAATCGGAAGCAGTGCCAGCTCCGGTGACAAACGCCGTCCGATCTCGCGGAAGCCGGCAAAATAAGCGGTGTCACCCGCGTGATAAACCGAGTGCTTTCCCGCCTTCAAGACGTATCCACCGTAGCCGCGATGCGAGTCTTTGAGAATCCGTGCTCCCCAATGCCGTGAAGGAACGTGCGTCACCGACAGATTGCCGTGCCGCGAACTGTTCCACCAGTCAAGCTCGATAATTTCCGAGAAACCCAGATCGGATACCAGATCCGTCACGTGGCTCGGAATAATGATGGCCGGAGCAATGCCTCGCGTGCGCAGATTGTTCTGCACAATCGCACGCAAAGACGGCCGGTGCAGGTGATCGAAATGCGCATGCGTCACCAGCACTAAATCAATGGCCGGCAAGTCGCGCACGCGAACTCCGGGACGCCGCAACCGCTTCAGCACAAATAACCAGCGCGCAAAGTTCGGATCGATCATCACGCTTTGCCCGCCAATTTGCACCAGGAAGCTGGAATGGCCGATAAACGTGACCCCGAGTTCGCCGTTAGAAGCCAGACGCGGCAGGTGGGTCTCGCCGCAAAGCGGAGTCACCGCGGAATGCCGCACCAGGCGACCGAACTGCGACGCGCGTTTGCGGAGGGCCGGATTGCGAAGCGTTGCCTTGATCATCCTGAACTGACCTGCTTTATTCGATGAAAGCTGGAAGCGGCTGGCTCTATTTTAGTTCAGGCTGGTGAGAAAGGCGCGTAATTCCCGCGGTTCCCCCTAAAAACCTTCTGCCGCTGCACTCGGCGCTCCACACGAATCCGCGCTACTTTGCTTGACCTCGATCCTACCCCTCATATCTAATTCCAGAGCGGGTCTCTTTGTTCGAACAGGAGAAGTTCAGAGATGCGAGTTGCTTTCTTGGGTCTGGGAATTATGGGGCAAGCCATGGCTACGAATCTGGCCAAGGCCGGTCATGAAGTTACAGTTTGGAATCGCACTCCCGGTAAACTCGTGCAAGGCGCTGGCATCGCTCCAACTCCGCTCGCGGCAGCACAGGGAACCGAAGTGATATGGCTCTGCGTTTCCGACACCGCAGCCGTCGAACAAATATTGTTTGGTGCAGATGGCGTCGACCAGTCGCTCGCCGAGGGCATGATCATTGCCGATTCCAGCACCATTTCTCCTTCCGCCACCGTGAAATTTGCCGAACGTGTTCACGCCAAGGGCGTGGCGTACGTCGACGCCCCCATGACCGGATCGAAAATCGGCGCCGCCAATGGCAGTCTGATTTTCATGGTCGGCGGCGACGAAGCGATCATCGATCGCCTCAATCCCTTGTTCACAGCCATGGGCAAGAAAATCTTCCGCATGGGTGGAACCGGCAAAGGCCAGGCCACCAAGCTGGCCATGAACCTCCAGATCGCGTTGATCTTCGAAGGTTTCGCTGAGGCGCTTACCCTCGCCACCAAACTCGGAGTAGACCCTAAGCAACTCCTCTCGCTGATCGAAGCCACCATGGTCCGCTCCGGCGTCGTCGATTACAAAGGCCCGTTCATTCTGCAGCGCGACTTTACTCCCAACTTTCCGCTGCGCCTTATGCACAAGGACATTCTTCTCACCCTCGAAGCCGCCAAGGAGGCTCGCGTAAAGCTGCCCGCCCTCGAAACCGTGGAAGAAATCTACGAAATGGCCACCGAAGACGGCCATCGCGATCTGGACTATGCCGCGACCCTCACCCTGTTAGAAAAGTGGGCCGGAGTGCGGGTGAAAAGCGAAGCCGCATAAGACTCTTTGTTTTAGTAAGCCAGCAAAATCCGCAAGTCTCGCAAGTTGTTCCCCGTAGGCCCAATCTCGATTGCATCCCCAAGCGCGCTGAAGAATGGATACGCATCGAACTTCTCGAGCGCGGCGTGAGCGTCAAGCCCACTAGCCTGCGCGCGCATCACCGTACTTCCATCCGCCACCCCGCCAGCCGCCGGACTGTTCCCATCCACTCCGTCCGTCCCTGCGCTGAGCACGGTGATATTCTCTGCCGCAATCTTCGAGGCACACGCCAACGCAAACTGCTGATTGCGTCCGCCAACGCCACCGTTCGTAACCTTCACAGTGACTTCTCCGCCGGAAATCAGGCACACGCGCTCGAACTTTTCTCTTAGTTCGCGGAGCCGTTTCAACAAATCGTCGGCCGCGCGCGCATAGTCCCAGTCGTCACAAGAATTGTCTACGTGCACTGAGAACCCGGCGCGTTCGGCCGCGGCACTCGCCTGCTCCACCGCTGTCTGGTTCGAAAGCACCGGCCACCAACGCGAACGGTAAAATGCCTGATCGTCGGACTTCGCAGTTTCTTCGAGCGCTCGCTGCTCAAACAGTTCACGTGTGGAATGCGGCAACTGCAGCAACAACCCATGCTTCTCCGCGATGCGGTAACAGTCATCCACGCTGGTTGAGTCGGGCATCGTCGGCCCAGACGCCAGTGCATCGGGCGTATCATCGGGAACATCAGACACCAGCAGCGAGACCTGCTGCGCCGGGAACGCCGCTCGCGCCAACCGTCCGCCCTTCACCGCCGAAAGATGTTTGCGAATGGCATTGATTTCCCCGATGGGCGCACCCGAATGCACCAGCACGCGATAGGTCGTGATCAGATCGTCGAGGGAGATCTCGTCGTCGACGGGCTTCTCCACGATCGACGATCCTCCACCACTGAGCAGAAATATCACCAACGATGCCGCGGTTTGCGCGTCCAGCACCTTCAGAATGGCATTCGCCGCATGAATGGATTCAGCATTGGGTGTGGGATGTCCGCCACGAAAATAGCGAAAACCGCGCACCTGTGCCGGAGGCTCGACCGAACTGGCCACAATACCTTCAATCGAAGACTCGCCCATTTGCTGCACGAGCGCCTCAACCATCGTGTGTCCGGCCTTGCCGATGGAGATCACCAGGACCCGCGAGTAAGCCTGCAGATCATAAAGATCTTCGCAGACGCGCAACAACCCACGCTCGCAATGCACATGCCGCGCAAAACCCCTGGCAATCGAAGCTTCCTCCAGCGCGTGAAGGAAAATCTCCCGCGCCGTGTCGCACATTTGGCGGAACAGCGAATCACGATTGGCATCAAACATGAGCAAATTTACAAAGACACGTCTCGCACGATTTCTTCCCGGACCCAACTTTCAATCGCCTCCCTTAGCTCGCGCAAGCGTCCTTCAAAAAAATGTTCCGCGCCTTGAATCACAACCAGTTTCTTCGGCTCCGACACAGACGCGACGAGCGCCTCGAGCTTCGCTCGCGGGCCAAACTGATCGCGCGCCCCACTCACAAACAACTTAGCCTTCGCACAATCGCGCAAGAAATCAAATGTATAAACGCGCGGCGCTTCGCTGTCAGCCACCGCAGGAGCCACTGGCGTCCCCACGGCGATCAACGCTTTCACTCGCGTATCGGAAGACGCCGCCCGCAGCCCCACCGCTGCGCCAAAAGAGAATCCAGCAAATATCAAGGGCAAATGAAACTCCGCGTCGAGCCAGTCGAGAGCGGTGCGGACATCCTCAACTTCCCCGTTGCCATGATCGTGTTCGCCGTGGCTGAGTCCGGTCCCTCGAAAGTTAAAGCGCAACACGGGAAAGCCAAAACTATTCAGCGCTTTCATCGTATGGAACACGACCTTGTTATGCAGGGTCCCGCCAAACAGCGGATGCGGATGACAAACCACCCCCGCATGCGTGGCATGGTCCGCGCCTGCGTTCAGCAGTGCTTCCAGCTGTCCTGCAGGGCCTTCCAGGAAGAGCGACCTGATTGTTGAATTCTGGGCAATCACGATATTCAGATTACATGATCGCCGCAACTCGCCGCCGCTGCGCAGGCTGTAGTTTATCCTTCTCAAATGGACGCTATTACGCTGACTCGCCAACTCGTCGACATCGAATCCGTCTCCGGCAACGAAGCTGCCGTTGGAAACTATCTCTATGGAGAGCTTTGCCGCATCGGCTATCAGACTCGCAAGATTCCGGTGGAAGGCGACCGCTTTGATGTCTATGCCACATTGCCAGAGCAGCCGAGTCCGGAAGTAGTTTTTTCCACGCACATGGATACGGTTCCTCCATTCATTCCTTCTTCCGAAGATGCCGCGCGGATTTACGGCCGGGGCTCCTGCGACGCCAAGGGCATCATTGCCGCGCAGATCGCAGCTGCTGAACGATTACGGCGGGAAGGAATTTATGTCGGGCTGCTATTTATGGTGGGAGAAGAGCGCGACAGCCTGGGCGCAAAAGTTGCCAACGAATACGCGGCCAATCAACAAGGGCACAACTGCAAGTATCTGGTTAATGGCGAACCAACGGAGAATCGCATCGCGATCGCATCGAAGGGAACATTGCGCGTAGAAGCAACTGCTTCCGGACGCATGGCGCATTCGGCTTATCCTGAACTCGGCGAATCGGCTATTGACAAGCTGATTGCGGCTCTCACGCGATTACGCGCGATGCCGTTGCCAACTGATCCGGAGATTGGTCCGTGCACGCTGAACATCGGATTGATCGAAGGTGGTCGCGCACCAAACGTAATTCCGGATTATGCTCACGCGGACTTGCTCTATCGTCTCATCGGTCCAACTCAGGATTTGCGCCGCCAGATTCTCGAGACTGCGGGAAATCAGGTGAAGGTTGGGTTTCCGCTGGAGCTTCCCTTCCTGCGCCTGCGCACTGTCGATGGTTTGCCTTCGATGATCGCGGCTTTCACTACTGACATTCCTAAGCTAACGAATTGGGGCGAGCCGCTGCTGATCGGTCCGGGATCGATTCACGTCGCCCATACCGAAGGCGAATTCATCGAGAAGCAGCAGCTTGCGGAAGCTATTGATTTGTACTGCACAATCGCGAAGCGCCTGCTTTGAAGTCGAGGTGATGCCTTGCCGAGGCCTTCACTTTGCTTCTCTAGCTTTGTACTCCGCTTGAGAGATTGCCGTAGCGCCGTCGGGTCCTCTCACATAAACGTCATCCCATACAGTCGTTTTGAGATCGTAGGTGTGGAATTTGTCCGGGGCCCCGATTTCTCCGACCAGCAACTCCATCTTCAACCCATCTTTTTTCCACCTAGCGAGATAGTGCCCGTCCCCGACCGTCCTGTGAAACGGTTCTGCTGAAGTGTAACTAAAATCGAAGTCGTGGACCGAGTCGCCATCCTTGATGTTCCCTCTTCCCCATCCATCCACGGTCCCATAGCGGCGGTCCACGGTGTTGATGGGTCAGTTCCAATGAGATTCGATCACCTGGATTTGCAAGGGATAGTCGGCCAGGTTCTTGCCAGCAAGCAAGGTAAGCGGGAACAGAAGACTCACGGACAGAGCAAGCCTTCGCATGTTTCGCCTCACGCGGCCCGATTATGGCGTTAGTCTTAATAGAGGGCGCGAACGGTTTGGAACGGGACTTCATGGCATGCCGTAGTCGATGTTGACCAAACTTCGCCGGCAACGATGTAAGCTTCCCTGCGAAACCAATTACACTGAGTTTATGACCACCAGCGCCCTCAACTCCCTGGCCCGCGCCTCTTCCGCTTACCTGCGTTCCGCCATGCATCAGCCTATTCGGTGGCACGAGTGGGGCGAGGAGGCGTTCGCTTCCGCGCAGCGCGAGAACAAGCCCATTCTCCTGGACATTGGCGCAGTCTGGTGCCATTGGTGCCATGTGATGGACCGCGAGTCTTATGACGATTCCGAGGTAGCGGCCATTGTGAATGAGCATTTCATCGCAGTGAAAGTGGATCGCGACGAGCGTCCGGATATCGACATCCGCTACCAGGCCGCGGTCAGTGCGGTCAGCGGGCAGGGTGGATGGCCGCTCACTGCGTTTCTGACGCCCGATGGCAAACCGTTTTATGGCGGGACATATTTTCCCCCGAGCGATGGATACGGACGTCCGAGCTTCCGGCGGGTGCTGCTGAGCATCGCTAATGCTTACAAGGAAAAGAACAGCGACGTCGTAGAGCAGGCGAAGATGGTGGAGAACGCAATCGCACAGGCGGAATCCTTTGCCGGGCGCAGGGGGAGCCTGTCCGCCAACCTGATTGCGGCGATTCAGGAATCCGCGTTCAAGATGTTTGACGCGCATCACGGTGGGTTTGGGCAGGCGCCTAAATTTCCGCATCCTTCCGTGCTGGATTTATTGATTGAACAGTATGCGCGTACGGGAGATGAAAACTTACGCAACTTGATCGTTATCACTCTCGAACACATGGCGAATGGCGGCGTTTACGACCAATTGGCGGGAGGATTTCATCGCTACTCGGTCGACGAGCGGTGGGTGGTGCCGCATTTCGAAAAGATGTGTTACGACAATTCCGAGCTGCTGAAGAACTACCTGCATGCCTATCAGGCCACGGGTTCGGGGTTCTTTGCCAATGTCGCGCGCGACATCATCCGCTGGATGGACGAGTGGCTAAGCGACCGCGAGCGAGGAGGCTTCTACGCTTCGCAGGATGCCGACATTTCGATGGACGACGACGGCGACTACTTTACATGGACGCTCGACGAAACCCGCACCGTGTTGACTGAAGAGGAAGCGCAGGTTGCGGCACTCCACTACGACATCAATGAAGTGGGCGAGATGCATCACAATCCAGCGAAGAATGTGCTCTATGTGCGCGCGCCGGCAGATGAGATTGCGCGGCGGATGAGCCTGAGCATTGAGCGCGTGCAAGAGCTGATCGCGTCTGCGAAGAAGAAAATGTACGCCGCGCGGTTGCAGCGAACAACGCCTTACGTCGACAAGACGGTTTATGTGGGATGGAACAGCATGTGTGTCTCGGCTTATCTGGAAACAGCGAAGGTGCTCAACCTGGCTCAGGTGCGGCGCTTCGCGCTGCGCTCGCTGGACCGCATCTTAGCGGAAGCTTGGGTACCGGGGCATGGATCAAGGCACGTGGGCGAGTCGCCCGCACCCGTACGCGCGGAGGCTACGCAAGCAGCTTCGCGGTTATTGCACGTGGTTGCTTATTCGGATCCTAAAGCCGGTCACCGCGAGGTTTCCGGGCTGCTCGAAGATTATGCCGCAACGACTCTGGCTTGCCTCGACGCGTATGAGGCCACGGCCGACCTCAGCTATTTCAAGTTTGCGAAAGCCATCGCCGACTCAATGATTGCCAAGTTCTTCGACGCGGTTTCCGGAGGATTCTTCGACGCTGAACCAGCGGCCGATGGCAAGAACCTAGGCGTGCTAGCAACGCGCCGCAAGCCGTTGCAGGATTCGCCCACGCCGGCAGGCAATCCTATGGCGGCAATTGCTTTGTTGAGGCTGCATCATCACACGGGCGACGATGGATATCGTGATAAGGCAGAACAGACGCTTGAGACGTTTGCCGGCGGGGCGGAGCAATTTGGAATTTTTGCCGCGACCTACGGGATTGCCGTCGTTCATTGGCTGGAGAATCCAGTGCAGGTGGTTGTGGTTTCTGAGAGTGAAGCGGACGATGCCGGCACCGCTCTGGCTTCGGCGGCCAATGCCACTTTCGCGTTCAATAAGACTGCGCTTCGTCTGAGCGCCAACCAGGCAGTCGCGGAGAATCTTCCTCCGGCTCTGGCGTCTACCATCCCGAATCTGCCGGAATTGAAATCCGGCAAGTCGTTTGCGATTATTTGTTCCGGCTTCGCCTGCCAGCCACCAATCACGGACGCGGCCGAATTGCGCCGTGTCCTGGAATCCGCCACCAAAAGGCAGCTTTCCTAGCAAACTCCGCGCACAAAAAACGGGGCTGACGGTTTATATGAGTCCGTCAGCCCAAAAATAGCGAGCCCGTGTTCGGCCCAAGTTACTACAGGTTACTTTGGTGATCTTGCGGCCAACTCTGTCCTCCGATTAACTACTATCTCATCATCGGTGGCAGTTGAACGCATTTGCCTTGCAGTTGTTGTTGAGGTGGGCACACAAATATCGGTCCTCCGTCCGGGGCGGGAACCTGCGGAACGGCGGCTGCGACATATGTGCCCACTAGTCCACACATCAGGATCGAAATCCTGATTGCTTGCTTCATGGGTTTTCTCCTACCACGCCTAGGGTGCGAAAAGTAAGCTCTTTGACGCGGTGAGGAATTATAAGACACGAGTCAAGCCCCTTCTGCACCCATCCCCTACCCTGTTCGTCTCCTCGGCGGCAGAGGCGGCATTGCCCACGCCCGCTACAATCCTCCGCTAAGTCCAATAGTTGCTTGCTAATCAATAACTTACATAGCAATTGCAAACCCAGTGGGCGAATCGTCTATCGGGACAATTTCAGCCAGGGACAGTTCAGGCAGGGAATTTACAAAATCCGGAATTGAACTGCGGGCGGCAAGGGAGCGAGAAAAATCCGGCGTACAAGCGTCTGGGCTCCCTAACTCTTGAAGATTATTTTACTTCTTCAACGCGACGCGTCCCGAAAGCCCGGAAAAGCCCAGACCGCTGCCAGAAGCGGCCCCAGCCTGAGCCGCAGCCGCCTTGGAAGGGGCGGAATTCTCTTGCGGCATCGACGGCGACGCCTGAGTTCGAGATAAAGCTCGGTCCACCATGCCTTCAAACATAGGGATCAAAGAGTCCGCGGGAAGTGGATGATGAATGTCGGTCAGGCTCTTCTCCCAGCGCTGCGGCCGCAATAGGTTTGCCGGAGCTTCGCGGGCGGGGCTCTTGGCCAAGGTATATCCCAACCAGATCAGCAATGTGCAATTGTAGGCAGCCATGTTGACCAAGCCGATTGAAAGATTATTCAAGTGATCCCCCACCCAGGACGCCACGAGGGAAAGCTCCACCATGGCAAAACAACCGAACCCCAAGGCGACACCGAAGCTGTACTGCCGCCATCTCACTCCCAGGTAGCGGGCAAAGAAAAGCAGAAAAAGTACCATGCCCACCTGAACAATGCGCACGCAGCGCTGCGCGGTAAGGATGGCCTGCACCCACGGAACCGTGTCCGACGAATTCGTGGAAACCGATACCACGCCAGCCACCAGCAGCATGACTAGCCCTGCCCATTTAAATAGGACGGTGCCCAAGTCCCGCAAGGTGTGGAATGGCCGGAACGCATCGAGGAAAGCCTCGTGGATCACCTCAAAACCTAGCGCCACGCTGATCGCAGTACTCAACCAGCTGAGGTAAGCACATGCGGCGATGTTATATCGATATGTCGGAAAGACCACTGCAAAAGTGAGAATCTGCGCGACGATATAGGCAAAAAAATACTTGAACTGCCGGTGCCGTCCGTAACGGAACATAGCCACAGCGATAGCCGTTTGCAGAATGGGATGCGTAATCCAGAGAACGTAATAAAGAATCGCAATTTTGTCGCTCATCGCAACAGTTCTCCAGACCTCGGGAACGAATGGCCGGCAAGGAAACGGTCAGTGCTCAACGGACAGGCTAATTAGAAGAAGTTAAACCTTTTGCCCCATGTGTTCAATGAACTCAAGTAACCTAAAGTAACGTTACCTTTGTGCCATTTGCCGGAACGGGGAAATTAACCGAGGTCAGCAGCCAGAAGCGGGCCGATTATGGTTGAAGGTCCAGAAGAACATTCTGGAAGATATTTTTGCTGCGGCTGGTTAGCCAAGATACACGTTCAGCGCCAACATGCGAGTGTATTCGCAGGTCTCTCTAGGCGTCGGGAACCGAGTGGATATAGGCGCGCATCATGCGCACTTCATCATCTTTCTCGTTCAAGTCGTGCAACAAGATGTCACGGAGCGAGACAATGCCAACCAGCTGTCCGCCATGGCAAACAGGCAGATGGCGGAAGCTGTGCCGCCGCATGAGCGCCATGCAGTTCTCCAACTCCTCATCCATGCTGATGGTGAGCGGATCGTCGGTCATGACCTCGGCCAGGCACGTGCTGCGGGGATCGAAGCCTTCGGCGACCACGCGCTTCATCAGGTCGCGCTCGGAAAAAATCCCCACCAGTTTGCCATTGTGCACTACGGGAACGGCACCGATGTTATGTTCCACCATGGCACGCACCGTTTCCAATACGGTTTGCCCCATCTCTGCCTGGTAGGTTACCTGGTCCTTAATCAGCTCGCAGATACGCATTGGATCCTCCCGGGGTATTGTCTTCCGAGCACCCCAAAAGCTGTAACGGGGGGCGAGTATATGCCGAAATCAGATGCAGGGGAAGGGCTAAACAGTTGGGGACGATAAAAATTCAACCCCCCCTAGATCATTCCGGGAAAACGAAAAGGGGCACGTGGCAACTCCCCACCCATTGGGGCCTTGACTGGACTTACTCCTTGGCAGGACGACGGGGACCTTCGCCCCCTAGGAATACGAAGTAGGAGCAATTCCACCATGCGGTGGGCAAGCTCCCGTGCGGCCTAGCCGTCAGGACGATATTGTATTCGCCGTTGCCCAAGCCGATCTCCGGGAGAGCGTCTTCTCGCTGCCTTCCGGCCCACGGCGCTTGCCCCGGACGCGTTGCTCCCAGTGGCTCGATCACGGCCAACTGCGCCAGAAATTCGTGGAGATCCGTGCCACGTCCCTGCCCCGGCACCACAAATGAGACCTCGGCATCCTGCGTGGAAAAGTGCCAGGCTAGCGATGCCGCCAGATTCACTCCTCGCTCGTAGGCCGCATCGGAAATCTGGCCAGCCGGCGGATTGTCGAAGACTATGCATAGCTTGCGCTCATCCTCGCGGCTGAACTCGCGCACTTTCAGCGAGCCGGACTTCGCCGTCGCCTTCCAGTCCACGTGACGCGCCGAATCTTCTGGCATGTATTCGCGAATGCGGTACAGATCGGAGCCGCGTCCGCGCACAAAACTTTCCCACTCGCCGCGCACCAACGGCAGGATTTCAAACAGCTCGTCCGGCGCCTCAATCGGCGGGTAGACGAGAATCTCACGCCGCAGCGCCACGTGTCGCGTCTTCGTCAAGAACGCAAAGGGAAACCGCGTGGCCACCCCAAAACTCGACTCACAGTAGCGTCCGCGGCGCTGAAAGACCAACTCCAAATCCGCCGCCAACTCAGCTTTCGCCGGCAAGTACGGAAAGTACACCATGCCCTCAAAGATCCCTGGCGGAGCGCCCGGCACCTCTACCCGCCGCACGCGATAGTCGCGCAGCCGCACCCATTGATTTTGTGGAGGACGATTCAGCGGAAAAACAAACGTGGTCTGCTCCCAGCGCCATTGCTTGCGGACTTTCTTTTCCCTGCGCGCCGGGACCACGCGAATCGAAAATGAGGGCAGCAAGCGCCGCGAGTTGCGCAGCACGATCCTTCCTACCACCGCGCGCCCGGCAAACACGTGCTCGGGTAGCCGCACATCCAGTTCCAGGCCGCGCAGCACCAGCGCCGAAACCACCCCGGAAACCAAGATAGCCGCCAGCATCGCTGCCACCACGATGTACAGCAGATTGTTTCCCGTGTTCAGCGCCGCGATGCCGATCACCAGCGTGACCAGCACATAAAATACGCCCGCCTTCGTAACTTCGTAGTGAAAGGTCTGGCGCAACCGCTCCAGCGCCACACGCCGCGCCAGATATGGCACCGTGACCAGCCCGACAAACGCCGCCATCAAAAGCGCCACGGACGCCAGAATCACTGACGCCCACGGATGGCCCGCTTCGCCCGACGCCGTGGAAAACAGCGCCGCTCCGAAGGCCAGCCCCAATCCCACCAGCGCGAGCAGAAACTTCGCCCACACCTCGGCCGTCGCCGATTGCAGCCACGCGCGCACGCGGCCGCTTCCGGTTTCGTCCGGATTCACAGGGTTCATGTAAGTGGAGCCCACTATTCGCAGCCTAGCACCGCAAGAAGGAACGATCAACGAGGAGCCGCTTGCGCAGAAAGCCTTCGTAACCTGACCTCGGTGGCAGGGCAGTTATTCCGCAGTTTTCCAGTATCGGCCATGAGCTGATTAACCCATTCCGGTTGCCGTATCTCGCCTCGCGCTGCAAACTCCCGCATGTACGGCTTAATGTCCAGAACAGGTGTACAGTCAATCGCATCGAGCCCCGCAACATTCAAAGACAGGTGCTCCACCGACGAACTCTGACAAACCGTGACGCCAATGCGATTCGGCCGATCCTCGCCACGCTGAGCGAAGATGCCAACCTTCGGCCAATCAAGCCGACCGCGAGGATGACGCGACCCGATCGCTATCTCGGATTCATGCACCAGATGAAAGAGGAAAACGACTTCACATGCGAAAAGTCAGCGAGGCCCAGCAGGCAGTCCGGGGTAAATCGCGAACCATCAAGATCAATGCGGGACTCAACGCAGCCCCAATCGTCGTCGACGGGCTTCTCGAGCCCGCTGCGAACTGTGCCGATCGGCCTGAACTCAAATTTGCTCGTCGCAGTTTTCATATCTCATCGATCGGACGGCAGCAAACCAAGCCGGCACACGCTGATTCAGAGCAAACCGTCGCCCGGCTTTAATACTCGGCCAACTCCTTCATCGCGCGGAACAGATCATTGGGCTGGGGCAAGATGGCGTCTTCCAGGATCGGCTGGTATGCCACAAATGTGTCGGCAGCGGCGACGCGGCGTATCGGCGCATCCAGATGATCGAAGAGTTGATCGGCGATGCGCGCTGCGATCTCCGCGCCATAGCCCCAGCTCAACGTATCTTCATAGGCCACGAGCGCGCGATTCGTCTTGGCGACGGACGCCGCAATCGCCTCCCAGTCAAACGGATTCAGACAGCGTAAATCGATCAATTCCACCTTCACGCCGTGTTCGCGCTCAATCTTCTGTGCCGCCTGCAGCGCCCGCGGCACGACCGCGCCGTAAGTAATCACCGTTAGGTCCGTCCCCGGATTCACGATCTTCGCCTTGCCGAACGGAACCATGTACTCCGGCCCGGGATACGGTGCGCGCCCGTAGGTCTCGCGATAGAGCCGCTTGTGTTCCAGAAACAGCACAGGATCGTCGCAGCGGATCGCGGTGCGCAGCAATCCCGCCGCATCCAGCGCATTCGAGGGGAAAACTACTCGCAGTCCCGGCATGTGCGTTAACATGCTCTCGCCACACTGCGAGTGATAAATCGCGCCGCCAGTAAGATATCCGCCGATCGCCACTCGAATGACCACCGGGCAAGAAAATACATTGTTGGATCGCCAACGAATTACTGACAGTTCGTCGCGAATCTGCATCATCGCCGGCCAGATGTAGTCGAAGAACTGAATTTCCACCACCGGTTTGAGCCCGCGCGTCGCCATGCCGGTCGCGCGGCCCACGATCGCAGCCTCGGCCAGCGGGGAGTTGAACACGCGGTCTGTGCCAAACTCGTTCTGCAACCCAAACGTCAGCTTGAAAACTCCGCCCTTCCCTTTCACTAGCTTGCGCTTCAAGTATTCTTCGCGGCTGCAATCCGCTACGTCTTCGCCGAAGATCACGATGCGCTCGTCGCGCTTCATCTCGTCGCGCAGCGTCACGTTAATTAGATCGGCCATAGTCTTCGCCACGGGCTTCTTGCCGTCGGCGGAATCTGGACCGATCACCGCCTGCGTGTCGAACACCACCGATGTCGGATCGAGATCGGGCGAATACACATACTGCATAACGCTTTCCGGCGCGGGCGGCAAAGCTTCGAGGGCCTGATCCACCGCCAGTTGAAGTTCTTCTTCAATTTTCTTTTCCAAATCATTGATGCCTTTCTCGTCGAGGATCCCCTCGCGCAGCAGGAACATCTGCGTGCGTGAAACTGGATCGCGCGCCGAGTCCCGTTCGCGCTCAGTATCCGGACGGTACAACCGTTCATCGTCAGAAAGCGAATGCGAATAGGGACGAATCACGTGCGCATGCACAAACGCCGGCCCGTGGCCCTCGCGGCAATACTGCGCAGCCCGCTGGAACGCGCCGTAACTCGCCACCGGATCGGTGCCATCCACCTCTTCAAAATGAAAATTCGGAAATCCCGAGACCAACCGTGAAATGCTGCCTCCCGCCGTCTGCACTTCCACCGGCACAGAGATTGCGTATCCGTTATCCTGCACGCAAAAAATTACCGGCAACTTGCTGAGCGCAACCGCGTTCATCGCCTCCCAGAACTCACCTTCGCTGGTGGTACCATCGCCCAGCGAAACATAAGTGACTTCATCGCCGCGGAAGGTCACACTCTTGAACTGGCGGTAGTCCGGCTTTTCCCCATTCTTTGGCGTTGAAACCTCAGCAGCTTTCGGGCGCTGCGTAAAGTATCGTCCCGCCTCCGCGCATCCCACCGCTTGCAGAATCTGCGATCCTGTGGGCGAGGACTGGGTCACCACATTCAGCCGTCGGTAGCCCCAGTGCGAAGGCATTTGGCGTCCGCCCGAACTTGGATCATCCGCAGCCCCCACCGCCTGCAGAAACATTTCCAAAGGCTTCGCGCCCAAAGCCAGGCACAGCGCCCGGTCGCGATAGTAAGGATAGAACCAGTCGTAACCCGCCTTCAGCGCCATCCCCGCCGCCGCCCCAATCGCCTCATGCCCGGCCCCCGACATCTGGAAAAAGATCTTCTGTTGCCGCTTCAGCATGATCTCCCGGTCGTCGATCCGCCGTGAGGTGTACATAATGCGGTAGGCTTCGATGAGCTGTTCGCGCGTAAGTCCCTCATAACTAGGGGATTTCTTTGTGCCCGCGAGAGAGAGTTTGGGGTCGGTTTTTGTTGTCGCCATCCGGTTCCCTGATCAATGCTTTATAAAACTTTCCGCTATTAGATCCGCCAACTAAGTCAAGGTGCGCAGTGCTACCGGGCAGGTTGCATTGTAAATGGGAACCAGAGATTGGAAAACATTCAAGTTCGTGCCTTGGGAGAAGGACCTTTGGTCACCGCCTGCTGGGCGACCTTACTTCATCCGGCCCATAACTCGCCTCAGACAGCGATCGAGATCTTCGAGCAGGTCTTCAGTGTCTTCCAACCCTACGTTCAGCCGCACAATACGGTGCCCATAATCCGGACGTCCTTTCGACCGATGGAAGTCATAAGCCACGGCCAGACTCGTCACCCCGCCCCAACTGTAGCCGATCTCGAATAACTCCAGGCCATCCACAAACGCCAGCACTTCGGCTTTCGTGGCATCTGGTTTGAAGACGACGGAGAAAACGCCCGCCGATCCGGTGAAGTCGCGCTTCCAGATTTCGTGCCCCGGCGAGCCTTCAACTGCCGGATGCAGCACGCGTTCAATCTCCGGCCGCCCCGCCAGCCAGCGCGCAATCTGCAGCGCCGAGGCCTCGATGTGTTTCAGTCTCACCGCCATGGTCCGCATGCCGCGTAAGGCTAAACTGCAATCATCCGGCGAGGCCGCGCTCCCCAAAAGTTGTTGCGTCGCTCCTAATTGCCGGTATAGCTTTGGATCTTTCACGGTCACCGAACCCATCAGCAAGTCGCTGTGTCCGCCCACATATTTCGTGAGCGCCTGCATGGTTATGTCAACGCCGTGCGCGAAGGCATCAAAATACACTCCCGCCGCCCATGTGTTATCCAGTGCCACCAGCACTCCACGGGCGTGAGCAGCCTCCACGATCGCCGGCACATCCTGCACTTCCATCGTGATCGAGCCCGGACTTTCGCACCACACCAGCCGCGTGTTCTCGCGCAGCATCTCCTTAATCTCGCCACCGATTTCCGGAGGATAGAAACCGGTTTCCACGCCAAACCGCCGCAACACGTGATAAGCCAACTTACGGTTGGGAGTGTAGACACTCTCCGGAATCAGAATGTGATCCCCGCTCTTCAAGAACGCGAGATTGATTAGCGAAATTGCTCCCTGGCCGCCGGGCGTGATGATGGTCCGGTGGCCCTCTTCCAGTTCGCAGATTTTTCCCGCGAGTTCCAGAGTGGTGGGAGTTCCGTAGAGCCCATACGTATACCCCACCTCGTGCTGATCCCAACTGTCATCGACCGAAGCGGCATCAGGAAATAGTGTGGTAGAGCCGCGAAATACAGGACTCGCCAGCGACCGATATCCCTCCGGAACCTGCACATCGGAATGAACTAAACGCGTCTTCCAACTCTTCGCCATGGCGGAATTATACGGGCACGGTACCGCATCGCAGAGCAACCCCGTAGAGGGGCCTTGCAAGCATAGCAACGTGTCCACGCCTGCAATCGTTTATTCTAGAAACACGCATGATCCATACGCGCCGTGCCTTCGACCCTCGTTCCATCAAACTTGTGATTTTCGATCTCGACGGCACATTGATCGATTCGCGCCTCGATCTCGTGCACTCGGTAAACGCCGCGCTACGCCACATCGGCCGGACCGAACTCCCCGATGATGTCATCGCCAGCTATGTCGGCGATGGCGCGCCTGTCTTGATTCAGCGCGCGCTGGGCGGCGAGGCCACGAATGAGGCGCTGGCGCGCCAAGGGCTGCAGTTTTTTCTCTCCTACTATCGCGAACACAAGCTGGACCATACCACGGTCTACGCCGGCATCCACGAGGCGCTCAGCGCCATTCAGAATTCATACCAGATTCCAAATGGCCATGGGCGTACAGAATCCAAAGGGATTTCGCGCCAGATGGCGGTACTGACGAACAAACCTGTCGTCCCATCGCGTGCCATTGTCGAGGCACTTGGACTGGGCCCGTTTTTTGCGCAAGTCTATGGCGGAAATAGTTTTGCAACTAAGAAGCCCGACCCCGAAGGCGCTCGCAAGCTGCTCGACGAGCATGGCGTGAGACCAGAAGAAACCACCATCGTCGGCGACTCCCACGTCGACGTCGAAACCGGACGCAGCGCCGGCCTGTGGACCGTGGGCGTGAGTTACGGCTTTGCCCCGCATACACTGCAAGCGAGTCCGCCGGACGTGCTCGTAGACAAGCCTCACGAACTGGCTAAAGTTTTCGCCTAAGGCGCAAGAGACTATTCTTCTTGCTTATTCTGCGGCCATACTCTCATGTAAACTCATGCGACGATGAGCGATTCGACGGGTTTCACCGCTTCGGAACTCCGCAAGCTGCGCAGCATGAAAGATCCCTATGGCATTCAGAAATTTCTCGACGACGCACCCTATCACCTTGCCGATACAGCCTGGTCTCCGCGTCGCGTGCTGGCTGAGCAAACCGCACATTGCCTTGAGGGCGCGATCTTCGCCGCGGCGGCGCTGCGTGCCAACGGATATCCTCCACTGCTGCTTGATTTTGAAGCCGAACACGACACCGACCACGTGATCGCAGTCTTTCGTGAGAACGGATGCTGGGGTGCTGTCGCCAAGTCCAACTACACCGGATGCCGCTGGCGCGAACCGGTCCATCGCACGCTGCGCGAACTGGCGTTGACCTATTTCAACGGCTACTTCAACCTGCGGCGCGAGCGCACCTTGCGGCGCTTTTCGGTTTTGGTCAACCTGAAGCGCTTCGACCGCCAGAACTGGATGACCACAGACCAGCCCGTATGGTTCATTGTGTATTACCTGTTCGATATCAAGCATTACCCCCTGATCACCCCAGCCATGGCCAAACGCCTGCATCGCGTAGATGAGCGGCTGTTTCAGGGTGAATGTCTGGGCAAGGCGTTGAAGCGTGAGGATAGAATGCGGCGGGACGACTCCTAACGCAAATCGTCCCGCACCGTGGAAGCACAGTGATTACTCGGGCTCGATCACACCGAACGTTCCCGCAAGGTTGTTGTCGGGACCGGCAGTGAAGTAGAGGTGGTTCGTTGCTCCGTCCTTCGACGTTCCTCCGCCAAACTCAATCCCCCAGAGCTGATCGATACGGATCGCCTTGTCGTTCGTGTCGGTCAGCGTGCCGACAAACTGGCCGGTTACGCTGTTGAAGCTATTAATCGTGCCGGAATTTGTGTTGTTCGAGATCAATAGCGTATTGCTGAGAGGTCCAAAATTCTTGGGCGCGATGGCAAAACCCCAAGGCTGGTTCAGCGGTGCGCCTTGCGCAAGGCGCTTCAGGAATAACCCGCCTTCGCTGTAGATGTCGATGTAACCACCCGAAGCGCCCGACGAACTCGCAAACGAAACGTAGAGCAGGCCACCGAAGTCCTGGATGCCAAACGGCGCAAATCCCGCAGGAACTGTCGGGTCCGTGAACGACGTTACGAGCTTGAAGTTCCCGTCAAAAATGTCCACCTTGTTGTTCGCATTATCAGCGGCAAACAGAAAGTTACCCGATGGGTTGCTGCTGATCGCGAGGCCGGTGTAGACCGCGCCCGGCGTGGTGACCGCAACGATCGCCGCGTTCGGGTTTGCCTGCGGCGCCCACCCACTGATCGTGCCGTCCAGCGTTGCGAAAAGAAAAAATGCGGTCCATCCCTGAACCTGGAACTCCGTCGATCCGTTAAAGACAATCCCCGTGGGTGTACCTGGGCCCTCGCCGCCCGCCGTGGGCACGAGCACCTGCAAGCCTTGCTTGATTCCACTACCGTCGTAAAGAGTGGACCACCCTGAGCCATTGTCGCTGATCCAGAAAGGCCCACCCGGTCCATGGGCCAGTCCCCACGCATTCACCAGCAAAGGGTCCGTGTGTTTAGCCGCTCCTGCTTGATTCGAAACCAGATTGGTGAGTTGATATTGTGCCGCAGCAGTGCTGGGGATAAGCATCAGCATCACGGCCAAGAAAGATGCAAGCGCCAGAGTTCGACCTGACAAATGGAGCGTATTCAAACGGAGCATGGTAGTTCTCCTTCGTAGTTGAAATGAGAGGGCTGTTCGCCGCAGGCTGGATTGTCTCTAGCCGACGACCCTAGGAAACGTTAGGACGCGCGCCATTTGACCGTGTCACCACTGCGTAACCAGTCTGTACAATTTTTGTCTTTGCTTGCCGCGGCGTCTTTAGGATTTCAGAACTGCTGCTCTCGTGTTCCCTGCGATAAAATGTGCGAGTGGGTCTTCGCGTCTTCGTTTTCTTCTCGCTTCTCGCTTCTGTGCTGGCTTGTGCTCAGCAGGATCAGCCTCCGCCCCTAGCGACTCCTGCTGCGAACAATGTTGCAGAAACGTCGGACGCCGCTTCCCTACCCGATTTGAAGCCCGATGCGAATGGCAGCCTGTCGCAGGAACAGATGCAGCATTTGTTTCGAGTGGTCGCCGATAAGGACATCGAAAATGACAAGCGCCTGCGCGACTATACCTACATTGAGCGCGACGAAGAACACAAGCTCGATGGCAAGGGGCGGCTGAAATCCACCGAAGTAAAGACCTACGAGGTGATGGAACTCTACAGCGAACAGGTGCAACGGCTGACGGAAAAAGACGATAAGCCACTCGACTCCAAAGGAGCAGCCAAAGAGGAAGAGAAAATTCAGAAGATCCTCGACAAGCGCAAGAACGAGTCTGAAGACGCGCGCAAGAAGCGCGAACAGAAAGAAGAAAAAGAGCGAGAGGAAGGCCGCCAGTTCGTGCACGAGGTGGCCGATGCCTACAATTTTCACCTAACCGGTACGGAATCCTTGGGCGGGCGCGATGCCTGGGTCATCGATGCGGACCCTCGTCCGGGATATGAGCCGCATATGAAGGATGCCAAGTTCCTGCCGAAGTTTCGCTTCCGCGCCTGGATCGACAAAACCGATGCCCAGTGGGCGAAGTTGGATATCGAGTGCATGGATACGGTGTCTGTGGGCCTGTTTCTGGCTCGTATTCACAAAGGTTCGCGCATCGTGATCGAACAGACCCGCGTGAATGATGAAGTCTGGTTGCCTCAACACGTTGCCGTCAAGGTCGATGCGCGATTGGCCTTGCTCAAAGAGTACAACGTGGAGCAGGAACAGACCTTCCGCGATTACAAGAAGTTCCGCGCAACCACGAGGATTCTCGCCGTCGAGGATGTGCAGAAAAAGTAACGGTTGGCCGGTTGGTTAATTTCGCTTCCCTGTGAACCCCAACCGCTGCATTTGTCATCTAGACTCTCAATCTGTTCCACTTCACTTTGCCGGGAGAAACTATGTCGACCCAGCTAACACCCTTGTCGGCGGATGTCCGTGGTGAGGCCTTCCCTGTGCTCACTGCAGAACAAATCAGCCGCATCCGTCCTCTCAGCAAGATACGAAAAGTGAACGCAGGCGACATCCTGTTTGAGCCGGGTGACAGCGACGTGCCATTTTTCGTGCTGCTTTCGGGAAGCATGGAAATCGTTCAGCCCGACCTGCGCGGCGAACACCCGATCGTCAAGCACGATGCCGGGGGCTTCACGGGAGAAATCACCATGATCTCCGGCCGCCGTTGCCTGGCGCGCGGCCGGGTCACGGCACCCGGCGAATTCCTGGAGATGAGCAACAGCGATTTGCGGACGCTGGTGGCGAGAGATGCGGAGTTAAGCGAAATCTTCATGCGCGCCTTCATCCTGCGCCGGGTGGAGTTGATTAACCGTGGCCAGGGAAACGTGATTCTATTGGGATCACGCCACTCGGCGAAGACGTTGCGCCTGCGCGAGTTCCTCACCCGCAACGGACATCCCCACACTTACGTGGATCTCGATACGGACACCACCTCCCAGGATTTGCTCGACCATTTTCACGTCGCTGTGGACGAAATTCCGGTTGTCATCTGCAACAACCGTACGGTGTTGCGCAGCCCGTCGATTCAGGAATTGGCGAAATGCCTCGGCCTCAACTCCCACATCACAGCGTCCGGCCTGCGCGATCTCGTGATCGTCGGCGCCGGACCATCCGGCTTGGCCGCCGCTGTTTATGCCGCATCGGAAGGTCTGGACGTTTTGGTGATTGAGGCCGAGTCTCCTGGCGGGCAAGCCGGATCGAGCTCCAAAATCGAAAACTATCTTGGTTTTCCGATGGGAATTTCAGGAAACGAATTGGCGAGCCGCGCCGCCGCGCAGGCGCAAAAATTTGGCGCCAAGGTGCTGATTGCCAGCAACGTCACGAAATTGAACTGCGAGCGGCGCCCCTACGAGTTGAGCGTGGACTGCGGTCAAGTCATTCGCGCGCGCGCGGTAGTGATTGCCAGCGGCGCACAGTACAACAAGCCGAACATTGACAACTTGAACAAGTTTGAAGGTCAGGGCGTTTACTACGGAGCGACCTACATTGAAGCGCAGTTGTGCGGCAAGGAAGACGCAATCGTCGTCGGCGGCGGGAACTCAGCCGGCCAGGCTGCGGTTTACCTGTCGCAGACCGCGGGCAAGGTTCACATGCTGGTGCGGTCGAGCCAGTTGTCGGATACGATGTCGCGCTATTTGATCCAGCGCATCGAAGAAAATCCCGCTATCGACTTGCACTACTGCACGGAGATTGTCGGTCTTGACGGCGACACACAACTGGAACGCGTGACCTGGCAGGACAAGAAAACCGGTGAGATATCAACCCATGACATCCGTCACTTGTTCGTTATGGCGGGAGCTTCTCCGCGCACCGAATGGCTGCAAGGGTCTGTGGCTCTCGACAGCAAGGGCTTCATTCTCACCGGTCGCGACCTGGATCCGATCGTGCATGACTTGAAATGGCCACTGCCCCGTGTGCCGCAAATGCTGGAGACCAGCCTGCCCGGAGTCTTTGCCGTAGGCGATGTTCGCGCCGGAAATGTGAAGCGGGTGGCCTCCGCCGTCGGCGAAGGATCGATCTCTATCTATCTGGTGCATCGCCTGCTGGCGGAATTATAAGGCTGAAGTGTAGATACGATGTCGGATCAATCCGTTTTCCGAGCGTTATAATAAAGAGATTCTCACCCTCCGAAATTGTTTCCTGTAGGAGTGGGAGCGATAACCATGCAACCGCTAAGGCTAAGAGCTAACAGCTAAGAGCTTCTTCCATGGACTTCAAACTCGTTTCCAATTACAAACCGCAGGGAGATCAAGGCCGCGCGATCGAATCCCTGCTGCGCGGCATCTACGACCGCGAGCAGCATCAGGTTCTGCTAGGCGTCACCGGATCGGGCAAGACTTATACCATGGCCAAGGTGATCGAAGCAGTGAACCGTCCGGCCCTGGTAATGGCGCATAACAAGACGCTTGCGGCGCAGCTCTATCACGAATTCAAGAATTTCTTTCCGCACAACGCTGTTGAATATTTCGTTTCTTATTACGACTATTACCAACCCGAGGCTTATGTTCCGGCCGCCGACCTGTTCATCGAGAAAGAAGCAACCATCAACGATGAACTCGACAAGCTGCGCCTTTCGGCGACCAGGTCCTTATTCGAACGCCGCGACGCCCTGATTGTGGCTTCGGTGAGCTGCATCTACGGTCTTGGCTCGCCTGAGGCTTACTACGGCATGATGTTGTTTCTGGAAAAAGGCCAGAAGATCACGCGCGAAGACATCACGCGCAAACTCGTCGACATTCTCTACGAGCGCACCAACGGCGAATTCCGGCGCGGAACGTTCCGCGTGCGCGGCGACGTGATCGAGGTCTTCCCCACTTATGACGACATGGCGTACCGCATCGACTTGTGGGGAGATCAAGTCGAGTCGCTGGCGCAGATCGATCCACTGTTTGGCACGGTGAAGCAGAAGTATATGCGGCTGCCGATTTATCCCAAGACACACTATGTAATGAAAGATGAGACCAGGGCATCGGCAGTTGAGTCGATCAAGAAAGAGCTGGCGTGGTGGGAAGTCGAACTGGAGAAACAAGGCCGCGCAGTCGAGTCACAGCGCATTCATCAGCGAGTGAGGTTTGATCTCGAAATGATCAAAGTCATGGGCTATTGTCACGGCATCGAAAACTATTCGCGGCATTTTACGGGACGCATGCCCGGCGAGCCTCCGCCAACCTTGCTGGATTATTTTCCGCGCGACTTTCTGATGTTCGTGGATGAGTCGCACCAGACCATTCCACAATTGCGTGGGATGCATGCGGGCGACCGTTCCCGGAAGGAAACGCTTGTGGAGTATGGCTTCCGCCTGCCGTCAGCGCTGGATAATCGTCCGCTGACGTTCGAAGAATTCGAGCACCGCACCAACCAGTTGGTCTATGTTTCGGCGACGCCGGGACCGTATGAGTTGACGAAATCAGCTGGCGTCGTTGTAGAGCAGATCATCCGCCCCACGGGACTGATCGATCCCGAGGTCGAGGTACGTCCAGTAAAGGGACAGATCGACGATCTGCTGCATGAGATTCGCGCCCGTGTGGAGCGTGGCGAGCGTGTGCTCGTCACCACCTTAACCAAGCGCATGGCCGAGGACCTCGCCGAGTATTACGCCGAAGTTGGCGTAAAGTGCCGCTACATGCATTCGGAGATCGAAACCTTGGAGCGTGTAAAGATTCTCCGCGATCTGCGTAAGGGCGAGTTCGATGTATTGATCGGCATAAATCTGCTGCGTGAAGGCCTCGACCTGCCCGAAGTTTCGCTGGTAGCAATTCTCGATGCCGATAAAGAAGGCTTCCTGCGTTCGTGGGGATCTCTGATCCAGACGATCGGACGTTGCGCGCGGCATCTGCGCGGGCGAGCGATTCTGTATGCCGACCGCATGACCGATTCCATGAGGCGGGCTATCGATGAAACCTTGCGACGGCGCGAGATCCAGACCACATACAACCTTGAAAACGGAATCACTCCGGAGTCGATCGTGCGTCCGCTAGAGATGACGCTGGCCGGAATCGTCGCCGCCGACTACATGGACCTGACCGGCGGCGAAGCCGAAGGCATGCCGGAATTCAAATCGCAGGAAGAGTTGGATGGATACATCGTCAAACTCGAAAGCGACATGCGCGAAGCCGCCAAGCGCTTCGAGTTCGAGAAAGCAGCGAAGCTGCGCGATACGATTAAGGAGTTGCGAACGAAGGAATTTTTGTTCGCATAAACGAAAACCGAACCACGCAGCAAACGGTAGCCTCTGTGGCTTCTCTCTTGCCTACCGCCCATACGCCGCGCTAGCCGCCAGCGGCTTGCGGTGGAACGTATACCCATCGAATGTTTCCGAGCGGAAGTTCAGGTTCGGGGCGCTGAGCTTTTCCGTTTGGCTGAGGAAAAGATAGCCGCCGGGTTCGAGGTAGAGATGCAACCGCTCGAGCACGGCCAGGCGCTGCACACGAGAGAAGTGCGGCAACACATCCATGCAGAAGATGCAGTCAAAGCGCCCAATATAGCCGGGCCGAGCCAGGTTCATACAGTTGAACGTGACCAGGCTACGTAATCGTGGCTTCACCAGCAGGTGCACCGCGCTTACGAGATTTTGCGGCACGGCGGACTCATTGCACCCCTCACTCTGTCCGTCACTCGAAGCAGCGGCGGCAGAAGAGCCGATCTTTGAAAAATAGTTGCGAATCGTGGCCGGCGGCAGGCCCTCCAGCGAGGACTGCGGATACACGCCGCGATCCGCGGTTTCAATATTGCATGGCAGCAAGTCGCTGCCCACAATGTGAATCGAGCATCCTGCATTCAGCTTCGCCGGCTGCACCAGCGTGCCTTGCGAATTTTCCGCAATGCCTCCGTTTCGTGCGCTCGTCTTGCCCGTGCCGTTGCCGGAGCCGTTGCCGTTATTCGCGACACTCACATTAGCGGGGTTTATCGCGTCACACACGGCCATCGCAATCGAATAGGTTTCTTCTCCCGTGCCGCAACCTGCGCTCCAGATTCGGATCGGCCCGGGACGGTCGGCCGACTTGCGAGCGCAAAGTTGCGGCAGTACCTGCCGCGTCAAAGCATTCAGCGCTCCAGGATGACGGAAGAATCCAGTATTCGTATTGACCAGCCCATCGAGCAGAGATGGCAAACTTGAAGGATCCTGCTCGGAAGAGCGAAGGCGATCGAGCATTGCAGTCGATGAATCCAAATCCTGTGCTTCAATAAAATCGGCGACGCGTGCGGCCAGCGCGCTGTTGGGACAGTCGAGTACGACTCCGGTCTGGCGCTCGATCAGCAGGCGCAACTCGGAAATTTCGTGCTCCAGAATGGTGCTCGTCGTAATTAGCCTATGCATAGAGCCTTTCCCAACGGGTCCAAACTCGCCGCATTTGGGCAGCAACACTTTTCTGCTCTTAGCCGCCTGCCGCCACCGCCACGCGAACCTTCCCCGAGTCCCGTTCTGCCTGCCGGGCGACCACATTCATTTCTTTTTCCAGCGACGAAAACCGCTGCATCACCTCATGGATGCGCAGCGTCATGTTGCGAATCGTTTCAATTTGCCCGCGCGCCTGCGCCGACAGGCTGCCCGGCTCGATCAGCAGCAGATCGGAATTCCCCAGCAGCGAGGTCAGCGCATTGTTCAAGCCGTGCCGCATTTCCAGCATGTAGCGCCCGAGCATCGCCTGCTGTTCCAGTGTGGAGCAGTTCTGTTCGGCGGCGCGAGCGCGAGCTTCGGCAGCGGCGCGCTGTACCGCTTCCCCTGCGCCCAGAATTAATCCATCCAGCCAATTTTCATCATGACGCAACACCGATGTACGCGGCCAGCGCTCGCGCACTAGTCGCGCCGTAGCTGCATCCTGACAAATGCAGAACAGAGGCTGCAAGGTCGAGTGCAGAGGTTCCAGAATCAACGAAAGCAATTCACGCCGCAGTGGTCCGACAATGGCGACCTCAAAATTATCGACGCTGCGCGGCCACAGATCTCCGCTCAGCATCGTGAACGCAGGCACATTGCGCTCCGCCTGCCAGCGCGCGATGATGCTCCGCGAAAACTCTACGTCGTCGGAGATAACCAGTACGGTCGGATGGTCCACTAGCTCGTTTCCTTTTGGTTCACGTCCAGCATGATATGCGGGCGCCCTTGATCTCTTGTCTCTCGATCCAGCGGTCCTCTTACTGCAACCTACCTTCTCTTTGGCGGTTGTGACTCGTCATCCGGATTCCACTCCGGCGTCGCTGCGGAAATTTCAAACTCCGGAGCCTCGTCATTCGACACCGCAAACTTAGCCTTCGGTTTCGCGGCCGCATGCGGTGCACCCTTCGCCGTCGCTGATGCTCCGGCCGTAGCCGCAACCGCCCGCGTCGCAATCTTGTCTGGCGCAATCCTTGCTGGAGCAGCCTTGGCAGCGGCCGTCGCTTCCGCCGCTTTCTCGCCAGCCTCAGCTTCCGCCCCTCGCCCCACCGCCGCATCCACTGACGCCCGCAGGTCCACCAGCATGCGCAGTGGCTGCCCCGACGAATACTCCGCCTGGAACATCACCTTCCACGATTGGCAGATCATGCGCAGGCGCACGATCGGCTCCTGCGCCGAGAATTGGGCCCGCCGGCAGTCAATCGTCTCCACGCCCTGCTCTTCCAGTTCGGTCAGCCCATCGAGAATGTTGTTGAGATCGGCAAGCATGAGGCGGAAGAACACGCGCCTCATCAGATATCCAAAGCGGGTAAAAGCCGTCAACGCAATCGGCAGGTAAAACAAATCGCCCGCCTGCACCTTGGCCTTGCGCCCCTGCTCCAGCACTCCACCGTGCAGCAACTCGTCCAGCGACCGGCAGTGCCGTGCGGCGTCGAGAACCCGATCCAGCGCGTTCAGCCACACCGGAGTCTTCAACTCCACCTGGCCCAGCACCGGCTCCAAGCCTTGCGCCACATAAGCAAGGTCCGCTCCGTTGTCGTCCAGTTCCGTCGGCGCTCGCTGGCTGAAATACTGCACCAGCAGGAAATCAATCTTGTCGCGGGAAGAATCCGTTCGCGCGGCCTTCGCCAGAAAGTGCAGCAAGAGCGCAACCAGCCCGTCTCCGTCCACCAGCGAACTGGTTTGCAGAAATTGCCGCAACTGGTGTACCTGGATGCGGTCGTCCATGTCCTGCAGCCATTGCTGCGCTTGTTCTACCGTCTCGCGATCCGGCGCATCCACCGGCTCATCTAGCGCGGCGAAAGCTGGCGCATCAATCACAAACTCTCGCGCCAGTTCTATATAGATAGGATGGAGGCGGCGCGCACTCGACCACAGCGCCGCAAAATCTGGAGCAGACGATGCCGGCTCCGGTGATGAAGATGCTGTCATGATTTCACGATCCAGTTCGGAACTGCATTCAGAAAGCGTGCCGCCACCACCGTCTTCCCAGGATGGTACTGCACCGCCACCACGGACGCCTCCGTATCCAGCGAGCCATCCGAGTTGCGCAGCCGCAGTACGTCGGCAAACTCCAGCGGCGTATTGCAGGCAAACAAAACTTCGCGCGCTGTCCCAAATTCAATCACGGTACTCTCCGGCAATCCCAGTCCGCCAGGCTGCTTGCCGTCGCGCGTCTGATTGCTGCGAGTAAACTCCACCGGAATCCGCACCGGCGTTGCTTCCGGAAAAAAGCGCGCCAGGTCGGCAACCGTGCTCGCCTGACCCGCTCGCGCCTTCGCTATCCCGGTTTGCCCCAAAGCCTTAATGACCCTTTCCCGTGCCCTCGTGTGNNCGGCCGCTGGAAGTTTCACACTCGCTCCGCCCACACGCAAAGTGCGGTTGGGCTCCCCCTCTTCCCGGTTAGGAAGAGCTTTGGGGAGCCAGAACACGCGGTTATACCAAGAACAGGAGCACGACCGGGACCATCACGCGGAACGGAAGGATTAGTACCCAGGAGCTATATTCTTCAATGGGTTAGTAAGTTCCAGGGACGCGACACAAAGCCTCTGGCGAGAATGTAGTCTCAGTCTGCGACAAACGTCTCAAGGCTCCCACCGGACGTCCCCCCGAGAGGGCTGCCCCACTTGTCGCGCCTTTCGACGTGATTCTTGCCTATATGCTCTGTGTGGAGTCTACTGCAGCGTGTGGCTGGATGGCCCGGAAGCGGGACTGCCGCTGATGTTGTAGCGTTTGAGTTTGCGGTAGAGAGTAGCGCGGCTGATGCCGAGCATGCGTCCGGCGAGGGCTTTGTCGCCTTTGACTTGTTCGAAGACGCGCCGGATGGTGGCGCGTTCGATGTCTTCAAGATCCGTGGTGGAAAGTGGGGTCGCGGCTGCACCACTGGAATTCAATTCGGCGGTGGCCCCGAGATCGGAACCCAACTCGGGCTCGGATTCTGACGACGGTCGTGATACAGGAGAATTCAGGGCGGCGATGGACGGAGGAAGATCGCCGAGATCGATGAGAGTTCCGTCGCCGAGAGCGACAGCCCGCTCGACACAGTTTTCCAGTTCGCGCACATTACCCGGCCAATCGTAACCCATAAGCGATTTCATGGCAGCGTTGGAGACGCGCAAATCCGAGCCGGGAGCATAACGCTCGCAAAACCAGTTCACCAGCATGGGAATATCGCTGCGGCGCTCGCGCAACGCGGGAACGTGTACCGTGACAACGTTTAGCCGGAAGTAGAGATCCTTGCGGAAGGTTCCATTTTTGTAGGCGGCTTCGAGATCGCGGTTGGTGGCGGCGATGACGCGTACGTCCACTTTGACGCGCTGGTTACTACCTACGGGACGCACTTCTTTTTCCTGCAGCACGCGGAGCAGCTTGGCTTGCAATTCGAGGGGCAACTCGCCGATTTCGTCGAGAAAAACCGAACCGCTGTCCGCGGATTGGAAGAGTCCCTGCTTGGATTTCAGTGCGCCGGTGAAGGCTCCCTTTTCGTAGCCGAAGAGTTCGCTCTCAATCAGCGTGGGCACAAGCGATCCGCAATCGACGGCGACGAAGGGACGATTGGCGAAGGCGCCGCGAAAATGAATGGCGCGGGCGATTAGTTCTTTACCGGTGCCGCTTTCGCCGGAGATAAGAACGGAAGTGCGGGTGTCCTTGAGGCGCGAGGCCACGCGCAGAACTTCTTGAATTTTCGCGGAGGATCCGATTATGCCATGTACGGCAGTTTCGGAATCCATACGCTGGCGCAGGAATTCGTTTTCCTCCACCAGGCGGACTTTCTCGGCCATGCGGCGCAAGAACAAACGCAGTTCATCCAGTGGAGAAAACGGCTTGGTGATGTAATCGTAGGCGCCCAGCCGCATGGCCTGCACGGCGGTTTCGATGGAGCCGTGTCCGGTCATGAGCGCGACTTCGGTGCGGGGCAAGAGTTTCTTGACCTTCTCCAGGAATTCCAGACCGGACATGTGCGGCATGACCATGTCGCTGAGGATCATGTGCACGGGCTGCTCTTCGAGCAGAGTGAGAGCGGACTCGCCGCTATCGGCTTCGAGGCAGATGAAGCCTAGGGCTTCGCCGACGGTGATGCAGAGCTTGCGGATGCTCTGCTCGTCGTCGACCACGAGCAGACGGACGCGGAGTTCCTCTTTGGCTAACGCTGGACTCACCGGGCCTTCCCCATAGTTTTCTCGACGGCAGAGATGAGATCCTGCACGCGGAAGGGCTTCTCCAGATAGAGTGCGCCGATCTTGCGCAGGGTGGTTACAGTTTCTTCATTGGCGTAGTCGCCGGTAATGATCACAACTTTGTCGACGAGGTCGGGGCGATTGGCGGAGATCCAGGAATGAACCTGGGCGCCGTCAACTCCGCCGGGCGTACGCATGTCGGAAACCACGCCGAGGTATTTCCCCTTTTCCAGCAGGCGCAAGGCTTCGGCGCCGGATTCGATGCAGACGACCTCATAGCCATTGCGCTCGAGTGTGGCGCTGACCAAAGCCATGATGGAAGGCTCGTCTTCGATGAGGAGAATAGGCAAAAGAGCTCGTTGGATGGCTGAGCTTGTCATTTTTGTAACACTCCTGCGGCCACACCCAGAGAGGCAGTGTGGGGCGCTGCGGGAAAGCGGACGATGAATGTGGCTCCCTGCCCGTCGGTGTTGTTATGGCAGAGAATCTCACCTCCGTGCTCCTTCACAATGCCGTAGCAGATGCTCAGACCGAGGCCGGTTCCCTTGCCAACCTCTTTCGTGGTGAAGAAGGGATCGAAGATGCGATCGGGGTGGGAGATACCGTAGCCATTGTCGCGGAAGGAAACTTCGACGGCATTGTCGGCCTTGGTCGTCATGATTTCGATACGAGCTGGGCGGCCGACCTCGTGCACGGCGTCGTAGGCGTTGTTCAGAATGTTCAGGAAAACTTGCTGCAATTGGTGAGCGTCACCGATAACGTCAGGAAGGTCTTCGTCGAGGTGTTCGACGATGTCAACGCCGTGGCTGTTGAAATCGTAGGAACGCAGTTGAATCGTCCGGCGCAGGATAAGGTTGAGCTGCACGGCGTTACGCTGCGGCGGCATTTGCCGGGCAAAACTGAGCAAATTCTGCACGATGGTCTTGGTGCGCTGGGCTTCCTGCAGGATGACGCGAAGGTCTTTACGGGCAGTCTCGGGAATCTCGGGGTTTTCAAGAAGGAGATCGGCAAAGCCGAGGATTGCGGTCAACGGATTGTTGACTTCGTGGGCAACGCCGGAGACGAGTTGTCCGACGGCGGCCATTTTTTCGGCGTGAACGAGTTTGTCGCGCAGTTCGGCCGAGTCGGTGATGTCGGTCATGACAACGACGATGCTGTTGATGTTGTTCTGCTCGTCGCGCATGGGACTGAGATTCACGGAGAACTGGCCGAGGTGACCGTTGCCGCGCATGATCTGCAATTCGAGGTTGTCGACTTGTCCACCGCGCAGCGTGGCCTGCAACGCATCTGACAGGGGACGCACGTAGCCGGGAGCAGCCAATTCGAGTAGAGGACGTCCTAGAAGTTCACGCTGCTCAAAACCTGCTTCGTACCATCGGCGGTTGGCGTAGCTGATGAGGCCGGCAGTGTCGGAAACCAGGATAAGGCTTTGGGTGTTGCTGAGAATTTTGCCGGAGAAATCACGCTCGCGTTGCAATTCCGATTGATAAGTGTGGAGGCCGGTGACATCGAGCATCAAGCCGCGAATCTGCAATAGCCTTCCAAGATTGTCGTACATACCGAAGGCATTGATGAGGACGTAGATGGGAGAGCCGTTCTTGCGGCGAAGCGTGGCCTCATAGTTCCGCATATGGCCGTGCTCTTCCATAGCCTGGCTGTGGAGCAGGCGCTGCTCGGGAGAAAAATAAACCTGCGTGGGGATATCCACCTGCAAGAGTTCTTCGCGGCTGGAATAGCCCAGCATGGCGACTAGCGCGTCGTTGACCTCGACGAAGCGGCCTTCCGGGGTACTAAAAAACAGTCCTTCCTGGATGTTGTCGAACAATTCGCGATAGCGGCGCTCGGCTTCGCGGCGGTCGGTGATGTCTTTGAGCACATGGATGGTTTGTAGACTCTCGCCGGAGGCGCCGTGGACGCGCGAAGTGGAAACCAGGTATGTGCGGTCGAGGGCGGGATGAACGAATTCGTCGGTTTCTTCGCCCATGGATCGGCAAAAAGGGCAGGAGTAAAGCGTGGGCTCGCTGGTGAGGGCCAGCAACGCGCGCATGTTGACGCCGATCAGTTCGGTGGGGGCGACTCCGATCATGGCGGCCAGCGAGCGGTTCACGCGCAAAACTTTGTCGGTTTCGTCGTGCACGACGATCAAGTCGGTGATGGCGTCGAAAATCTCTAGCCAGTGTCGGTTTGCTTGCTCGATGCGAGTAAACAAGCGGGCGTTTTCCAAAGCCATGGCGGCATGGCCAGCGATGGCTTCAAGCAAGTCGCGGTCTTCGGTGCCGAGCGGGCGGGAGCGTCCGGAGAGGCAGAGCAGACCGGCCAGTTCTCCGTTAGAACCGGGAAGCCGCACCACCACGCAGTCATTCCAACCCAGAGTGGAGGCCAAGTCCGCTCCAAGCAGATCGGAGGCGGAGCCCGAGACGATAGCATCGGCGCTCTTGGCGGCCAGTTCGGAAACGGAGTGCGCTAAGTGTTGCTCCAGGAGGTGATCCTCGGCGCGGCCACGAGCGTCGATGGCTGGGGCTTCGACGGCACGATCGTGGCTTCGAGAACGCTGGGTGGGATGATCTTGTCCAGAATGATCAGGGCCCGAAGTGACGGTGGGATGAGCGTCCTCGGAAACACCGGCCAAGCCGCGATGCTCACTCGACACGGGGAGGGCCTGCGGCCGTGGATGCAGAGCAACCGTCTGGAATCGTCCATCCTGAAAGAGGGCCAAAGCCCCGGCGCGCGCTCCGGCTAACTCGATGGTACGCTCGACAAATTTGCGGGCGAAATCCGGCAGTCGCAGCAGACCATCGATTTCGCGCCCGAGCTGAACTAAAACGTCCGAGCGCCGGCGATTGCGTTCGGACTGATGCAGGTTATGAGCGACCTCCATGACCACCGAAACCTGTGCGGCCAAGGCCCGGGCGCGGCGTATATCCTCGCGCGAAATGCCCGTACCGTCGAGGCGGTCGAGCACTCCGAACATGCCGAGCACACTGCCATCGGCACCCAGCAGCGGGACGGCTAGCAACTGCCTGGCTTGGTAGCGGGTGATGATTTGCTGGTTGGCGCCAGCTTCTTGGCTGACGTCATCGGACCAGAAAACTTCTTTGGCGCGCAGGGCGCGAGTGGCAATGCCCTCGGGGAAAATATTATCGACGCTCTGCGAGACGCCGCGAATGACGGCGTGGCGCACGTGGAACTGCCCGTCTTCGAGCAAGGCGATGAAGCAACGGCCGAAGCCGAGGAAATCTGCGGCGCGGACGACGAAGGCCTGCAGAGAATGTTCGAGGTCGCCGCTGGAGCTAAGTTCGGAAGAGATCTCGAGCAACTGGTGAAGTTCGCGGGCCTGCCCCTGGGCGGTGGAACACAACTCGGCGTGAGCTATGGCGACCGCGCCAAAGCCGGCAACCGCGGACACCAACGATTTCTCCTCGGCGGTAAAAATGCCGTCTGCACGCGGATAGACGAGGATCGCTCCTTGCGTACGCGCCGTGCGGAAGGGAGCGGCGATCAGCGTGCCGGGGGAGATCACGCAGCCCAGCGAGTGTTGATCGCTACTGAGCGAGACGGTAATGGCCTCTCCTGCGGAAACGGCACGCTGGGCCAGATCAGCGGCGAAGCGAATGGTCTGGCGATCATGGCGCGCGCGGAAAGAGGTAGCCAACTGCGGGGTTTCGGCGGAGACGGCCCGCAGTTCGAAAGGTCCCTCACGTCGCAGAAGAACTGAGACCAGACGTGTGCGCAGCAGAAGGCGGAGACGGTCGGCAAGCGCCTCAGTGACTGCGTCTAGGTCTGGAGCTCCGTGCAGCGCGGTGGCAACCTCGGCCAGGACTTCGGCGCGACGATGCTCCTCGCGGGCGACTTCCCCGAGCCGGGTCGCCTCCAGCAGGCTGCCCAGTTGTCCGGCGAGGACAGTCGCCTTGGCGGCGAGGTCTTCATTAAAAAACTCATCCTCGGAATCATGTAAGAAAGTCGCTGCGCCGATGACTTCATCGAACACCAGCAAGGGAGCGGCCATGAGAGAGTGAGCGTCGAATTCCTGTGCCGCTGGAAAAGCGGCGGAGTGTACGTGATTGACGAAGGTAGTTCGGCGGGAGCGGATCACCCCTCCGGTGATGACGCTTTGCTGAGGAAGGAGACGTACGCCGACAAAACGCTCGGCCAGTTTCCCGTCGGCCTGTTCTCCGACAAGTTCATCGCCCGGGTGACGCCGCCAGAAATAAACGCCGCTGCACTGAAAAAACTCACGCGTAGCGTGGCAGAAGAACTGGATCAGCAAGTTGGGATCAGGGCGTTCCGCAGCTTTCGCGTCGATCCGCAGAAGGAGTTTCTGAAAAGCCTCGTTGGTGTTGGTTTGGGTCCGGGCTTCCGGCGACGGCGTCGAGTTGCCTCCTAGCATGTTCAGAGCGTCACCGATTGCCGATAGAGATTTTAGTGATTCTCACAAGTGATTGAATCTAATGGAAAACTAACCTTTCATCTCAATTTGAGTCAAGTGAAATGGAAACAGGGGTGCCTAAGTGGGAAATCCCCGCGAATTACGGAGGGACGCGCTCTCAGTTTGAGAATGATGCCACACAACGCCCAAGATGAGACGCGATGAATGCCCAAACGCAGTCATGCATAAGGTGGAGGCCTGGGGCTAAGTCTTTGCTTCTACAGACAGAACCCAAGTGTGACTTTGGTTTTTTCCAAAGGTGATGCATGGCCCCGACGTTGCTCCGAAGGAATCACCAGGATTATTGCCAAGGAGGAGTTGTGTCTTTCGGAAAGGCTGGAGTGTTATTGGCAGTAGTTGCAGTGGTGGCAGGGGCGGGCACCGTGAGTCTTCGAGGTCAGGACTCTGGGAATGAGATTGTGCGTCGCGCCAAGAGCAAAGTGCAGGCAGTGTATCCCGACCTGGCCCGCAAGATGAACATCACGGGCACGGTGAAGGTGCAGGTAGTGGTCTCCCCGAACGGCACCGTGAAGGATGCAAAGGTGATAGGCGGGCATCCGGTACTGGCCAGCGCGGCGCTGGATGCGGTCAAAAAATGGCGGTTTGAACCGTCGACGGTGGAAAGCACGGGCGTGGTGGATTTCAAGTTCGAAGCTCGGCAGTAGAACAACGGCGGGCATAGAGGCGGCCGGGAGGAAACGGATGACGATCGGCAAAAAGCTTTATGTAAATTTCGGAATCATCCTCAGCATGGTGGTAGTGCTGTTTCTGGTGAACCTGCTGGCGGTGCAAAGGGAGCACGCTGCCAAGGCGGCGGCCACGGCGTCGCTGCAGTTGGCGGATGCCACCAATGAAGTCCGCTTCCAGATGATGCAGAACCGCCTCTATTTGAGTAACTATCTGCTCAGTGGCGACAGCCGGGAAGTCGACCGGATGAATGAGGGTCTGCGCACGCTCACCGAAAAACTGCAGCAGGGCAAGTCGCTGGCGAATTCCGAGCAGGAGCGCTCGGCTTTGGACAAGGTGGATCAGTTGGAGCAGGCCTGGAGCAAAGAATTCGCCCAGCCCCTGATCGAAAAGCGCAAGGACGTGGACTCGGGCAATGCGACCGTCGCAGAATTACAGATTTACTACCTTCAGAAGGATGCTTCCTCGTGGGTGAAGAATTCGACGGACGCGTTGGATCTGGCCGATGGGGAAAACCGCAAACTGGTGGAAGCCCGCCGCAAGTCGGATGAGACAGCGAGTACCTGGACGATTATGGCCGCTGTCTTCAGCACACTGCTGGCTTTGGGACTCGGTGGGATGGTTGCATTCACCACCGCCAAGTCGATTACTGGGCCGCTGACCAATCTGATGACCGTGTCACGGCAGATCGGCGACACCGGCGATCTGGAACACAACATCGATGTGAACCGCCAAGATGAAATCGGAGAACTGGCGCGGACCTTCGCCAAGATGGTCACTTATCTCAAAGAGATGGCGGGGGTTTCCGAATCAATCGCTGGAGGAGATCTCACGGTTGAGGTGAAGCCGCGCTCTCCTCACGACACGCTGGGTAATGCCTTCGAGCGGATGGTGGAAGGTTTGGGGCGGTTGGTGCGCAGCGTGCGCGACGCTTCGGCCCAGGTAGCCAGCGCCTCGGGACAAGTGGCCAACGCGTCGGACGACTCCGCGAAGATTGGGCTGCAGGCTTCCTCGGCCATCGATGAAGTCACCAGCACCATGCACGAGATGAGCGTAAACGTGCAGAACATGGTGAAGAGCACGCAGGTGCAGGCTTCCAGCGTAAGCGAGACTTCGGCCTCGATCGACCAGATGGTGGCTTCGATCCAACGCGTGGCCGATACAGCCAAGGTGCTGCTCGACATTTCGAACCGCTCGCGCGAGGAAGTGCACAGCGGCATCACCACGATGGAAAAGGCCACAGACGGCCTGAACCGCATCAATGCAACCATCACCAGTTCAGGAGAAATCATCGGAGCGCTGGGACAGCGCGCCGACGATATTGGAAAGATCATTGAAGTTATCGACGATCTGGCTGAACAAACCAACCTGCTGGCGTTGAACGCGGCCATCGAAGCGGCGCGCGCCGGCGAGCACGGGCTGGGCTTTGCGGTGGTGGCCGACGAAGTGCGCAAGCTGGCGGAAAAGTCGGCGCAGTCGACTAAAGAGATTTCCGAACTGATCCAGAGCATTCAGAAGGAAGCGCGCAAGGCCGTGGAAAACATGGACCGCTCGACCGGGATTGTGAACGAAGGCCTGGACCTGGGCGGGGAATTGAACGCGGCGCTGCGCAAGATCTCGAACGTGGTCACCGAAGTTTACAAGTTCGCGCAGGAGATCGGCGCGGCCACGAATGAACAATCGCACGGGTCCTCGCAGATTGCCCGCGCCACCACACGGCTGAACGAGATCACCCACGAAATCAACTCGGCGGTGGAAGAACAAGCTTCCGGAGCGCAGGCCGTGGTGAAGGCCATGGAGCGCATGCGCGAATTGGTACAGCAGTCGACTTCCGGGTCAACCGAACTGGCGGCTTCGGCTGAGCAAATGTCGAAGATGTCGCGCGGCCTGCTCGACTTTATGGACCGCTTCACCTTGGATGAGTCCTCGGCCTCGCGGCAGGCAGCGGCGGACGAGAAGTCGTACCATGCCCGCCGGGCAGCGGCGGCGGCCCGCTCGTAAGGACCAGCGATGAGTCGAGAACTCCATATCGTGGGCTTCCAGATCGGGCGCGAGACCTATGGCGTGCCCATCACTTCGTTGCATGAAATCGTGCGAGTGCCGGAGATCACGGCTGTCCCCGACGCGCCTGACTACCTCGAGGGCGTGATTAACCTTCGGGGCAAGATCGTCTCGGTCATGGACTTGCGCAAGCGTTTTGGCATAAAGCAGGCTGCGCTGAAAAAAGGAAACCGCATTCTCGTGGTGGAACACTCCGGAAGGCTGGCGGGATTGATCGTGGACTCGGCGTCCGAAGTCGTGAAAATCCCCAGCGAAGACGTCGAAGCGCCGCCCGCCGCATTCCAGGAGGGTGGTCTGAACTGTGTCACGGGATTGGGCAAGGTGCGAGGCCGCCTGATCGTGTTGCTGGACATGAGCAAGCTGCTGGCTCCGGCCAGCTTGCTGCAAGCGAAGGGCAACGCCGAAGGCAAAGCAGCAGAGGCACGCGCAGCGGCGGCCAAGTAATTCGGATGGGAGCCTGATGGAGGCGGAGTGAGCGACCGGCGAATGAGACGAGAGAAAGCATGAGTACATCCGGAGCGGCACCGGCTCCCATCTTGACCGAAGCGGAACTTCGTCTTCTGCAGGCGCTGGTGTATCAGGAGTGCGGCATGCATTTTGACGAGCGCCGCACCCACTTTCTGCAGGACCGTCTGCTGAAACGACTCAGGGAATGCAAGGCTGATTCCTTCTATGCCTATTACCGTCTGCTGATCAGTCAGGACGGCAAGGCAGAACTCGCCAAACTGGTGGAGAACCTGACGGTTAATGAAACCAGTTTTTTCCGGCACAAGGCACAGTTGGACCTCTTCCAGAAGTTCGTGCTGGAGGACATGCTCAAGCAAAAACAGGCGCACCGGGAGTACTCAATTCGCATTTGGAGCGCTGGCTGCTCTACCGGGCAAGAGGCCTACACACTGGCCATGATGGCCGTCGACTCTTTGGCTTATTACTATCTGCGCAATCCCCTGCCGGTGGAGGTGGCTTTGCCCAAACCGCTGATTCCTCCACCTTGGCGCGTGGAAATACTGGCCAGCGATATCAGTTACCCCGTGTTGCGCACCGGACAAGAAGGTGCATACAACGAGCACCAGATGGGCACCGTCGATTACGGCTTCCGCTTGCGCTACTTCGACAAGATCGGTGACCGCTACGTGATCAAGAAGGCACTGAAAGAAATGGTCCACTTCGACTTTCATAATTTGAAGACGGAGTACTTGCCGCAGCGCAACGACGTGATCTTCTGTCGGAATGTGATGATGTATTTCGACGAGGCGGAGCAGAAGCGTCTCATCGAAAAATTTTACCGCTGCCTGAATCCCGGCGGCTATCTGTTCGTGGGCCACGCGGAAAGCTTGCTGGGCCTGACCAATAAATTCCAGATGGTGCACCGCGACAGCGGAACCGCTTATCAACGGATTGAGGTGCGAGAGTGACAGATTCCCCCGACGAGCGCGGAGCAGAATTGCGAGAGTTGTTCTTTGAGACCTCGCAGGAACTGCTGCAGGCGCTGAACGAAGAATCTCTGAAGCTGGAGAACCATCCCGGCGATGAGGAGATTGTGCGTTCGATTCGGCGGACGGTACACACGCTAAAAGGCGACTCGGCGGCTTGCGGGCTGCGCGAACTGAGCGAACTGGCACACCAGTTCGAGGATGCGCTTTCCCTGGAAACCGCCGCGGCGCACGGCGCGTTGGCGGAGATTGCTCTTGCGGCGGCGGACGTTTTCGCGGCCATGCTTGCGTCTTACCACAGCGGAGGCCCGATGCCCGCCACCGACGCTCTCCGCCAGAGAATCAGCGAACTGACATCCATCCCGGCCGCCAAGAAATTGCGGCGTAAGAAAAACTCCGCCCCACCAAGCATAAAGTCCAGCAAGGATTGGACCGATGCGGAAAAACGCGCCATGGCTCAAGCGCAAGCTGCTGGCTTGGCTCTCTATGACGTTGTGGTGAAAATCGATCCGCACTGCACCATGCCGATCGCGGCGCGGCAGCTGATTCAGAATGCAATCAGCGGTATCGGCCAAGTCCTGGTGGTGCGGCCGGACGCAAAGTCGCCCGCCGCCACCAAGCAGGTTGAGTTCGTATTTGCCACTTCACACTCGGAAGCGCAAATCGCAGCCAAGAGCCGTATTCCGACGATTGCGGCGGATGTGATGGTGACGTTGATCGTAGCCGCGAGTAGGGCGAAATCCTCCGGGACGGTTGAGCATGATACGCCTGCAGCAGATTCACGGTCGTTGCTGGAAGCTGCACGCCCGACAAGTCAAACTTCGGCAACCCAATCCTCTGCACCAGCCATCCAGATCCAGCCGCCCGAGGCTCAGACTCCGGCGCCAGAACCTGCGGCGCAAACCATCACGGAAAATATGTTGCGGGTGGAAGCGGGACGCATCGACAACGTCCTCAACTTGGTGGGAGAACTCATCATCGGCAAGTCGATGTTGCAGCAAGCATTGAATGAGTTTGGCAAGCGCTATCCCAAGGAACTGCTGCGCGGTAAGTTTGCCGACGCGATGGCCTTTCAGTCGCGGGTTTTGAATGATCTGCAACGCTCCGTCATGAAGATCCGCATGGTGCCGGTCGATCAATTGTTCCGGCGCTTTCCGCGCATCGTACGAGATGTAGCGCGGCAGTGTGGGCGCGAAGTGGATCTTGAACTCAGCGGACAGGAGACCGACCTCGACAAGGGCATTCTCGACGCGATTGCGGAACCGCTCACCCATCTGGTTAGAAACGCAGTCAGTCACGGCATTGAACCGGCGGAGCAACGCCGGAGTCTGGGCAAGCCGCCTCGAGGAAAGATCCGGCTGCATGCCCTGCATCAGGGCAATCAGGTGGTCGTCGAGATCAGTGACGACGGTCGCGGCATCGATACGCAGAAAATACGCTCCAAGGCGATCGAGTTGGGAATCGTCTCGACCGAAGAGGTGGCACGTTTGAGCGAAGCCGAGACCCTGGAACTGATCTTCCGGCCAGGATTCAGTACGGCCGAGGAAGTCACGGAAGTTTCCGGGCGCGGAGTTGGCATGGATGTCGTGCAAAGCGTGCTGCACCGGCTGAAGGCCACGATTCACATTGAAACTCATCCCGGCCAAGGCACTACATTCCGGCTGAAACTGCCGCTCACGCTGGCCATCATCAAGGCTCTGATGTTCTGGGTGGAGCAGCATTTGTACGCCATTCCGCTGAACGCGGTAAGCCAGATCGCCCGCACCACGGAGGCGGAAGTCCATCAGGTGGATAACTACGAAGTTTTGCAATTGCGCAATCAAGTGCTGCCGTTGCTGCGCCTGGGGCACCGCGCCCCGGAGGGGGGCGACCGGACATCCAGCAAGCTTTTTGTGTTGGTGATTACCGTCGGAGAAAAGAAATATGGACTGATCGTCGACGCTTTGGAAGGAGAAGAAGAATTGGTGATCAAAGCTTTGGACGATCAGACCTTCGCCACCGATCTGGTGAATGGAGCTTCAATTCTTGGAGACGGAAAAGTCGTGCTGATCTTGAATCTGGCCGCCGTGGTGGAACACGTCTCGCGGTTGCGTCCCGAAGAAGCGGGAGTGACGAACTTTGGATTGTTGCTAAACCATGGGGATCGGGCGCGGCTGGCAATGAGTGCAGCGGGAGGTCAGGCATGAGTCTGAAAAAGGTGCGCGTACTGGTGGTGGACGATTCCGCCTTGATGCGGAAGCTGATCCCGCAGATGCTCGAAGCCGACCAATCCATCGAGGTGGTAGGCACCGCCATGGATGGAAATTTCTGTCTGAAGAAGATCGAGGAACTGCAGCCTAACGTGATCACGCTGGATCTGCAAATGCCGGGCATGAACGGCATTGACACCTTGAAAGAGATCATGCGTCGGCATCCGTTGCCGGTGATTGTGGTAAGTTCCCATTCCACCGAGGGAGCCTCCATCACTTTCAAGGCGCTCGGGTTGGGCGCCTTCGATTTCGTTACCAAGCCGCAAGACGCTTCGGTGCACATGGCTGAGACGGCGCGGGAGTTGATCGCAAAAATCAAAGCTGCCGCCGATTGCAAAGTGGTGCGGCCTGGAACTTTGCGAGGGGCGCCACCGCGTCCGGAAAAAATTGCGACCGCGAAATCTGTGCCTACCCCTACCCGGATTGTCGCCATCGGAATCTCTACGGGGGGGCCGCAAGCTCTCGAGTTCTTGTTGGCGCAACTTCCGCCGGATTTTCCGGGAACTATTCTGGTGGTGCAACACATGCCGTCGGGCTTTACCGAAATGTTTGCGCGCCGTCTCGACGAGCTGTGTGCTCTGCGGGTGAAGGAAGCCCAGTCGGGAGACCTGCTGCAGGCGGGACGCGTGGTGATTTGCCCTGGAAGCCGTCACATGACGGTAAAGCGGCTGCCTATGGGCGACGTTGTGGTGCTGAATGACGACCCTACGGTTAACGGGCACCGTCCCAGCGTCGACGTTCTGTTTCGCAGTGTTGCGGAGCAATTCGGACAGCTAAGCGTCGCCGTGTTGATGACCGGCATGGGCGATGACGGGGCTGAAGGTCTCGGCGCGGTGAAGAAGGCTGGAGGAATGACCATCGCCCAGAGTGAAGAATCTTGCGTGGTCTACGGCATGCCAAAAGCCGCAATCGAGCGGGGCTATGCCACGCGGGTCGTGCCTTTGGACGTGCTTTCGTCCACTTTACAAGCACTTTGCGGCCGCAGCGAAGGTCACGTAGATAGCAGCGGCGCGAAAAAGTCTTTCGGCGCTGGGCGCTGAACGAGTTGCTGGACAAGTTGCTGATCCAGGTCTGGTGACTTGAGTCATCTGGCCGGCGGGAAACCGCTGTGTTGAAATTAGAAGGGGAGGTTGCTATGGAGCAGTTTGCAGCAGTCAAACGCAGCAAAGACGGACAGGCCGTGCGCTATCTGATCGTGGATGATTCGGTATTCGCACGCAAGAACCTGGCCCGTATGATCGAAAGCTTCGGCGGACAGGTGGCGGGCGAGGCTGGGGACGGGTTGACGGCGATCAGCGAATTCGATCGCACGCATCCCGACATCGTTCTGATGGACATCACCATGCCGCAGATGGAAGGCATCGAGGCCGCCGAGAAGATCGTGCAGGCGCATCCCGAAGCCCGCATCGTGATGGTCTCATCGGTCGGTTACCAGGAAAACATTGTGGCTGCCTTGCAACGCGGGGCGCGCCATTTCGTGCAGAAGCCGGTGAAGCCGGAAGTGCTATACGAAGTCATCAAGTACGTAATGGGAGAAGACGGCGCCGTCGTGAACGTGGCCGGCGCGGGGGTCTAGTCGCATGAAGATGGAGCTGATTCAGCCTTTCATCAATGCGGCCGATGCCGTGTTGTCGCAAGGCCTGCAGGGCACCACCAAGGTGGGCAACCTCTCGATGGAAGAGGAAGCTTATCGCCGCAAAGGTGTGGCCGGCATGGTGGCGCTTACCGGCGACATCGAAGGCCGAATCATCCTGGACCTCGAGCCGCAAACCGCCGTGCGCGTAGCCAGCCACTATGCGGGCGCCGAATTACCCGAGTCCGACGGGCTGATCAAAGAGACCATTTACGAACTGGCGAATCAGGTGGTCGGCAACGCCGTCTGCGCGCTCAACGATCAGGGCTTTCACTTCCGCGTGCATCCTCCACTCTTGCTGACGTCCGCTGAAGGAGATAAAACCAGCGAAGACGTCGAGGCGCTGGTCATCTGCTTCGAAACCTCCCTCGGCAATGTGTTTATGAACGTTGCGCTGCGTTACAACAAGCGGCGTATGGCTGATCACGTGGCTGTGGGCAGGTAAACACTCACTCCAATCCGGGCGGGAAAGCAATCTTTATCGCCCACCTTTAATTCATCAACTCATCAGTCATGCGCGCAGGGGCAACTGTCCGCCTAATTCTTCGCCGAAGTCTTCCGCGGGATCGGCAAACCTTCTCAGTTCGGGATATTCTTGGATCAGCGTGGGCGGAGCCAGCACTCGCTTCCTGCTTATCATTGCCTTCAACTCCAGAGCGTTCACGCCCGCCTTGCTCTCGAAGTGGTTGTTAGTAATCACGTACGTAGTTTGTGCCCGCTGAGCGACGCTTTCGATTCTTTCTTTCCAGCCCGCGAGTTCCTTTTCGCTGTAGAGATAGTTGTAGCGGTCGTTGCGATTGTCGGAATCGAACCACTGCTCGTAATTGCGGCCATGCAAGCGGACGTAGCCGATCGCTCCCGTCACGTGTTCGGTGGGTGCCAGTGATCGCCCCAGCAACGGCTGGTCGATGTTGCAGAAGCCGACATTTTTCTGGGTGAACGCGGCCAGCGTTTCAGCGTTATTCCAACTGGAATCCCGTACTTCGACCACGCGCGGATACTCGATGAACTGGCGCAGCAAGCGGTCGAGATATTCGCGATTGAGCGAAGTGTTCTTGAATGACACAGGAAACTGAATGAGCAGCGCGCCCAGTCGTCCTTCGGTGGCAAGAGCATCGAGGCCTTCGCGGGTGCGCAACTCGTCTTCGTCGGTGGGACGAATTGTCGCTGCCGACGTGGGCTCCATCACCGCGATGGGCGAGTGCGTGAAGGCACGGTAAAGCTTGGCCGTAAAGAGAAAGTTCTTGTTCACGGCGGCGACTTTGCGGCACCAGAGCTTTGCCAGTTCCGGCTTCAGCGGTCCGTAAAACGATGTGTTGATTTCCGTGATGTCGAAAAAGTGCGCCAAATATTCCAGAGGGTGCTGCTTGCGGCGCTCCATCCCCGAAGGATAGAAGATGCCGTCCCAGTCTTTATAAGACCAGCCAGCCGTGCCGATGCGGACATCACTCGAGTGGGCTTGGGGCGAACGTTCCATGGGAAATGGCGGACGGAGGGCAGAGCAAGGTTAGCACAGGCAGGAGCACAGGGACCGCCGCGGATTGCTCTTCAGTCCAGCGACAGCACCACCCAATAGACTCCCGTAGGATACGTCTCGGTGCGAGCGTAGCAAGCCCCCACCGAGAAGCTGCGTAGATTGTGGCTGGAAAGCACATGACTGGCATTTGCCGGCAGCGTTTCTGGATGCAGACTGGTGTACGTGAGTACCGTGTATCGTTGCGCGAGTTGATGAACGGGGGAGGTGCCGAGATTGTCGGCTTGCGCCATGGAGCAGGCTGCGTCGTCCGCAGTAGGTAAATCGCGGCGGGCGAGATCAGGTTGGTTAGCCTGGCGCCGCGCGTGCCCCAGAGTTGCTGCAATCCGATCCTTCACTTCTGCCGCGGAATAATTAGGGAGGGCCTGGCCGAAGTCCTGCACAATGTACAGCCGGTCTCCGCTACGGACCACGCCCAACCCGACTAGGTTATAAGCCGGGTTGAGCAGGTTCGCGCGATGCGGGGGGGAAAGCATCAGATGTTGCTGCGCTTGGGCGGCATCGAAATCGAGCGCAACATTTTCGCCTTCCTGATCGAGTTGCGTGCGGGTCGCCGCCGCCAGGCGTTGCGGTAGGGAGGGCTCACCGTCAAACTGGTGCGATAGCTGCCGCGCCGCAAACATCGCTTCCGCATGCGCGCGGGCAGCCTGGCTCATGCCAGCATCGAGCGTTAAAGGTGGCGCACCGGCTTGCGCTCGGGCCTGATTCGCCAGACTCAGAAGCTGCTGTTCGGTCTCGGAATCGTACTCGGTAAAAGGAATATCGGGAGCGGTTGCCGAGGCTGGTTTTAGAGTCGCGTGCTGCCTCTCCGCACCATCCGCATTTCCCCCGGAGGAAGCCATCACTCGAGCCGACGGCGCGATCGAGACCGCGCTCATTACCAGCAGAAGCACGATTGCGAATCTTCTACCGGTCGCTCTAGGGGCCCTTAACATTAGCTTGTGCCTACTCAACTCGATCCCGGGAAGGACGCGAACTCAGGCTCAAACTTGTCACTAGTGCTACGCTAGAAGCTGAAATCCACCTTGAGAAGTTACCTTCGCTATGGGACTGGGTCTCAGTGGGGTCATTGGCCTGTTGTTTGGCAGTGTGATTGCTTGGCTTGTGCTGCGCTCGCGCACCGCCGGACTGAACGCGCGTTTGTGGCTCATGGAAAAGGAATTAGCCGCCGAAAAGGCCGATCTGGCGCGGCTTCAGCAGGCTCACACCGACTTGGTGGCAGGCAAGGCCAGAGCGGAATCCGCTCTCGAATCGGAACGGAAGACCAGCAACGAAAAGATCGAGTTAATCACTCGCGCCAGCGAAGAATTGCGCAACGCATTCAAAGCCATGGCCGCCGACGCGTTGAAGAGCAACAATTCGTCTTTTCTGGTGATTGCGGAAGAAGCGCTAAAGCGCTTCCAAAGCCAAGCCACGGGCGACCTGGAAGCCCGCCAGAAGGCCGTCGCCGACATGGTCGCGCCGGTGCGAGACTCGCTGAATAAAGTGGATGCTCAGATTCAGCAAATGGAAGTGGCGCGCGGCGGCGCGTACGGTGAATTGCGGGCCCAGGTGCAATCGCTGATCACCACACAGAAGGAATTGCAATCGGAGACTGGCAATCTGGTGCGAGCCTTGCGCACTCCGAACGTGCGTGGGCGGTGGGGAGAAATTCAGTTGCGCCGCGTGGTCGAGATCGCGGGCATGCTTTCCTATTGCGATTTCGCCGAACAGGAGTCCGTAACGACCGACAGCGGAAGGTTGCGTCCTGATTTGGTGGTGAAACTGCCCGGCGGTAAGCACGTCGTGGTTGATGCGAAGACGCCGCTTCAAGCTTTCCTCGATGCCTTCGAAACCACGGATGAAGATGCCCGCCGCGCATGTCTGGCCAATCACGCGCGGCAAGTGCGCGATCACATGAAAACTCTCAGCGGCAAAAACTACTGGGAGCAATTCGACGCGACACCGGAATTCGTTGTGATGTTTCTTCCCGGCGAAACATTTTTCAGCGCAGCCCTCGAACAAGATCCCGGCTTGATCGAGCAGGGGGTTCTGCAGCGTGTGATTCCCGCGTCGCCCACCACGCTGATTGCGTTGCTGAAAGCTGTGGCTTACGGATGGAATCAAGAAAAACTGGCGCGCAATGCACAACAGATCAGCGCACTGGGCAAGGAACTGCACGACCGCCTGCGCCTTCTCGCCGGACATATCACATCAGTCGGCACTGGGCTCGACCGCGCCGTCGAGTCTTATAACAAGGCCGTCGGATCGCTGGAGAGCCGGGTGCTGGTTTCGGCCCGCAAGTTTGCCGAACTGGGCGCCTCGGTGGCCGAAGACATTCCGGAACTCGAGCCCATAGAAACTACCGCACGAGCGCTCTCGTTTGAGTGGGACGATGATCTCCCCCCAGAAACCGCTGCAAATGAACGCAAGGCCGGCTGAACCAAGAGGATCCCGCCTCAACTCGGCCGGGGACGGCTTCGTCGTTCTGGACCGGCTACAGAACATCGACGCGCTCTCCAGCGTTCCTGTCATCGTGTAAGCGCGGGCGATCCTCAAAGCAATAACAATGAGGAGCGCGCCCTCAAGGCCGGGGCAGCAGCCTTTTTTTCAGAAGCCCGCACGACCTTGGGGTTCTTTGGCAAAGATGATCGCAGGCAGGCCTGCCCCCGCAGCGGATGAAAAATCAGCGCTGGGATTGCCACGCTTGCTCCGCTTATCTCTTCGCTACTTGACCCCTTCCCGTCCATGCGATCCGGACGCGCCTGCGTAACTCACTGCCCCGCAGTCAGATACAAAATTCCACAGAAACATCCAAAAAGCCGTAATCGACGTTCGAAAACCCGTCTATAATCTCGGAAGTGCTGTAGATGCGGCATTTAGCATTGCCGGAAGTGGCAAACGACATGGCAGCGAAGTTGCTCATTGAGGACCGGCGGGACGTAATTGCCACGCCGGTCCAGCCCGTTAAGGGTTCGGGACCGCCGCCGAAGTCCATGAACCGCGAAAGCCAAGTCCGCTTCGTTGCCGTTCTTCTGTTCTTGCTGACGGTAGCCGCTGTCGTATTCGCCGGCTTCAATTTCGACGCAGAATTGAGAGCCTCGGTTCCGGACGATGGAGTCTGGTGGGTCGAGCACGCCGGGCGGCTCACGGCCGATCGCGTCGATCCTAATGGACCTGGCGCCAAGAGTGGCATCAAGCCGGGCGATCAACTGGTTTCCGTCAACGGGCAGGAAGTCCAGAATATTTCCAGCTTCGAGCGCCAGCTCTACCGAAACGGTGTCTGGTCCAAAGCAGCCTATTCCTTGCTCCGGCAGTCGGTCCCACTCGATTCCAGCGTCATTCTGGTTCCGGCGGAACGTTCGCTCAACAACTGGCTGCGGCTGATTGCGCTCATCTATCTTGGCATTGGCCTTTACGTCCTTCTGCGCCGCTGGACCGCTCCCGGATCCACGCACTTCTATATTTTCTGCCTAGTCTCGTTCATCGCGTACTCCTTCAAATACACCGGCAAGCTCAATGACTTCGACTGGACCATCTACTGGGGCAACATCGCCGCCGGAGTATTGCAGCCGGCGCTGTTTCTTCACTTCGTCTTGACCTTCCCGGAGAAACGCTTGACTGTGCGCAAGCACCCTTGGCTGCTGGCTCTTGTCTACGTTCCGGGAGGGATCCTGCTGGCTATCCACGTCGGCGCCATGCGGTGGCTGCAAGCCAGCGAGCGGCTGCGCTGGAACCTCGACCGCATGGAAATGTCCTACGGTTCGCTTTTCTTTCTAGCCGCCGCTACCGTGCTGTGGTACAGCTACCGGCGCGCCAGCACCACGATTCTGCGGCAGCAACTGAAGTGGGTCACCCGCGGCACCGTTCTGGCCATCATTCCCTACACTCTGTTCTATGTTGTTCCTTACTTGATGGGTTCGCTGCCCGGCGCGACGATGAAAATTTCCGCGCTCTCGCTGGCCCTGTTGCCGCTCACTTTTGGTTATGCCATCTTCCGTTACCGTTTGATGGATGTAGATCTCATCTTCAAGCGTGGTGTGGTCTACACGCTGGCCGCGGCGATCGTGGTGGGCATGTACTTCGGGTTGGTGGCGGGCGTCGCCGAACTGGTGCACATGCGGCAACCCAGCAGCGGTCCCGTGGGTCTGATCCTTGCCGTAGTAGTCACGGCGCTTCTGTTCGATCCCGTCCGCAAGTGGATTCAGGACCGCATCGACCAGTTCTTCTATCGCACCCGTTACGACTATCGCCGTACGCTGCTTGAGTTCGGGCGTGAACTCAGCTCTGAGACGGACCTCAACGCCATGCTCTCGTCGCTGATGGACCGATTGTCGCGCACGCTTGCGGTCGACCGCATGGCCATTTTTCTTGCTGGCGAAGATGCAGAGCGATTTGTGCTGGCCAAGTCCTTCGGCCTGTCCGCGCCCGCTGCGCTCGATATGTCTTTCCTGAGCGTGCCGCGGCCGGAGCCGGCTGGTCACCTCTTTTTCGAGAACACGCACCAGGTACCGCGCGAGAGCCCTGGCGCGCAGCAAACCATCGCCCGCCTGGACCTGAATTACTACATCCCATGCCACGCGCAGCAGAAGACCGTCGCCGTGCTCGGCCTGGGCAAGACCACGCAAGGCGACTTCCTCTCCAGCGAAGACATGGAATTGCTCGAAACTCTGGGTGGCTATCTCGGCATCGCCATCCAGAATGGCCAGCTCTATGCCTCCTTGCAGCAGAAAGCCGCGGAGTATGAACGGCTCAAGGATTTCAACGAGAACATCGTCGAATCCATTAACGTGGGCGTGATGGCTCTCGATATGGAAGACCGCATCGAGAGCTGGAACGCGCAGATGGAGGTGATGTACGCAGTGCCGCGCTGGCAAACTCTGACCCAGCCGCTCAAGGCTATTTTCCCGGTGGAGTTCGTCGAAGAGTTCTATCGCACGCGGCAGGACGCAGGCATCCACAACCTTTACAAATTCCGCCTGAAGACACCTGCCGGCGAAGTTCGGACCGTGAACGTCGCCATCGCGCCTCTGGTTACGCGTAAATTCCAGGTCATCGGCCGCCTCATCATCATGGACGACATTACGGAGCGTATCGAACTGGAGGCCCAGCTCTCCCAAGCTGACAAACTTTCGTCCATCGGATTGCTCGCTGCCGGCGTGGCTCACGAAGTCAATACGCCTTTGGCCGTCATCTCCTCCTACACTCAGATGCTCTCCAAACAGCTGCAAGGTGATCCGCAAAAATCCGGCCTGCTGGAGAAGATCACGCGCCAGACCTTCCGCGCGTCTGAGATCGTAAACAATCTGCTGAATTTCTCCCGCACCAGCGGCAGTGAGATCGGCGATGTGGACGTGAATAAAGTGATTGCCGACACGCTCGCGCTTCTGGAACATCAGTTTAAGGTAGCAAAAGTGGAAGTCGAACACGCGCCCGCGCCTAAGCTGCAGCCCATTCAAGGAAATCCCGGAAGACTGCAACAGGTATTCTTGAATCTCTTTCTCAACGCAAAAGATGCCATGCCGGGCGGCGGCAAGCTGCGAGTCGCCACCATGAATGGCGATAGTGTCAGCGTTTCCGTATCCGACACCGGCTCCGGCATCGCGCCCGAGCATATTCAGCGCATTTACGATCCGTTCTTTACCACCAAGACTTCGCCTGGTGAAGGTCAAGCGCGCGGCACTGGCCTTGGCCTTTCCGTCACCTACGGCATCATCCAGGAACATGCGGGGAAGATTCGCGTGGAAAGCCGTCCCGGCGCCGGGACCACCTTCACCCTGGATTTCCCCCTGAGCAGGAAGGCAGTTCATGTTTAAGCAAACCCCGTCTACGCCAAGCACGACCAAACCTAATATGTCTGAGGTCGAATATGTCTGACGTTGCAGTGATTCCGCGCACGGCGTCGAATGGAAATCCAGGTCTGGCGGGTGCGGTGCTCATCATTGACGATGAAGCTGAAATTCGTGAATCTCTGCAGACCTTGCTGGAACTCGAAGGCTTCGCCGTGGAAACGGCGGCGACCGGCGAAGCGGGATTGCAGCGCATCGGCGAACATCCTTTCGACCTGATCCTGCTCGACCTGACCTTGCCCGGCCGCAATGGTATGGAAATTCTGGCCGAGATTCGCGCTCACGAAACCGGACTGCCCGTCATTATGATCACCGCCTTTGGTACGGTGGAGAACGCCGTGCGCGCCATGCAGGGGGGCGCGGTCAATTTCGTTCAGAAACCCTGGGACAACGAAAAACTTCTGGCCGACGTACGCGCCGCCGTGGGATGGCGCCGCGCCGAAGAAGAAAACGTCCAACTAAAACGCGCCCTCAAACAGCGCTACAACTTCGAAAACATTGTCGGCAAAAGCGAGCCGATGCTGAAGATCTTCGACCTCGTCGCCCAAGTCGCCAATAGCCGCTCCACCGTGCTTCTGCAGGGCGAAAGTGGAACGGGCAAGGAGATCATCGCCAAAGCCTTGCATCTGAATTCGCCGCGTCATGACCGTCCTTTTGTTCCGGTGAATACCGGCTCCATGCCCACCGACCTGCTCGAATCCACGCTCTTTGGCCACGTGAAGGGCGCATTCACCAGCGCCATCGCCTCCAAGAAGGGCCTGTTTGAGATTGCCGATCGCGGCACCTTGTTTCTCGACGAGATTGCCACCATGAGCCTGGAAACCCAGGCCAAGATTCTGCGCGTGCTGCAAGACCGCCGGTTCATGCATCTCGGCGGAGTACAGGAGATTCAGGTGGATGTGCGCATCATCGCCGCCACCAACATCGATCTGCGCCAGTTGGTGCGGGAAGGCCGCTTCCGCGAGGACTTGTTTTACCGCCTGAATGTGATCACCATTGAACTGCCCCCGCTGCGCCAGCGCAGGGAAGACATTCCTCTGCTGGTGCAATTCTTTCTGAAGAAATATGCCGAAGAAAACGATCGCCCGGTGCGGCGCATCACGCCGGAGGCTCTACGTCCACTGATGTCCTACTCCTGGCCGGGCAACGTGCGCGAACTGGAAAACGTAATCGAGCGCGCGGTCGTGCTATCTTCCGGCAGCGACATTACTATCGACCTGCTTCCCGACAATCTGCTGGGCCGGGGCTCGGCGTTAACGCTGCACGATCCGCCCACGGACGCATCGCTATTTGAAATCGTCGAAGACGTGGAGCGACGCATCATCAGCGACATGCTGGAGAAGTGCAACTGGAACCAGACCGAGGCCGCCGAACGCTTCAAGGTGCCGCTCTCCACGCTGAATCAAAAAATCCGCCGGCTAAACATCGAGATTAAAAAGAAGTCGCGGGGATGACCCACGTTCGGGCAGCTTACCTTTTGGCCGTCTTTGCAGCCTGAAGCCTAAGCGGTTCTCTGCTATAGTTCGAAAAAGCGCGGTGCGAGGCGCCACGCTCTCCAGACCAGCATGGAACTGATCTCGCCTACGGAGCTCGCCAAAGATAAAGTCCAGACGGTTCAGGATTACATTCTATTTTGCCTGCAGGCGGTCGCCAATCTCTTCCGCAAGCCGGTGTATTTCGTTGACATGCTCCAGCAGGCCGATACCATCGGCGTGGGATCACTACCCATCGTCGTTCTCACAGGCTTCTTCACCGGAGCCGTGCTCGCGCTCCAAGCCTCCAATACCCTCGAGCGTTTTGGATCGATCACTCTCGTCGGGCAACTGGTCTCGACTTCCATGGTGCGCGAACTGGGACCGGTACTCACCAGCCTGATGGTCGCGGGACGCAATTCCTCCGGCATGGCAAGCGAACTCGGATCGATGGTGGTGACCGAGCAAATCGATGCCATGCGTGCCCTGGGCACCGACCCCATGAAAAAGCTTGTCACGCCACGCGTGGTCGCCACAGTCTTCATGCTGTTTTTTCTCGCTATCATTTCCGATCTCGTAGGTTTGGTCGGCGGGCTCGCGATCGCGAAACTGTTGCTCCAGCTCGACGCCCGGCAGTACTGGTACAACGCGTGGGAAACGCTGGTATTTCAAGACGTTTTTATGGGGCTGATCAAGCCCGTCATTTTCGGCTTCATCATTGCCACCATAGGCTGCTTCTATGGCATGAACGCGCGAGGAGGAACCCAAGGTGTCGGCCGCGCCACCACGCAGGCGATGGTGGCGGCTTCGGTTCTGATTCTCGCGATGGACTTGATCGTCACTCGTTTCCTGATGGCTACGCTTTCTTATCGCTGATCCCATGTCTGCCCCGACCTTGCCACTCAATTCCGCTACCGTGCCCACGCAGGATAATTCCGCCCCGGTCATTGTGTTCGAAGACGTGGCAATATCTTTCGCGGATAACGAAGTGCTGCGTGGAGTTTCTTTCCACCTGCCTCGCGGCGAGACGAAGGCCATATTCGGCGTGGCCGGCTCCGGCAAGAGCCTGATTCTGAAGTTGGCACTCGGGCTCGTCCGGCCAGACTCCGGACGGATCGTTGTTCTCGGGCAGGACGTGACCCAGATGCGGGAAGCGGAACTCTTCCAGTTACGCGGCAAGATCGGGATGGTCTTCCAGGAGAGCGCGCTGTTCGATTCTCTCACCGTGCGCGACAATGTTGCGTACCGTCTGATGGAAGAGCACGGCATCTATGACGAGGACATCGACCGCAGAGTGCGCGAGGCATTGCGCTTCGTGGAACTCGAGCACACCCTTGATCTGGCTCCCTCGGAACTCTCAGGCGGCATGCGGCGGCGCGTAGCCATTGCGCGCGCCCTGATTACGCAGCCCGAATTGCTGCTCTACGATTCGCCCACTGGCGGCCTCGATCCAGTGACCTCCAACACCATCATCGAACTGATTGTGAAGCAGCGCGACGTCAGTAAGACGAGTGCTCTGCTGGTAACACACCGCCTGCAGGATGCCTTCACCATGGCCACGCATCAGTTCGACAAACAAGCCAACCGCATGGTCCCGTTACCGCAGGGGCAGCATTGCGAAGTGCCGATGAGCTTTCTGATGCTACGCGAGGGCAAAGTAATTTTCGATGGCGACCTTCACGATCTGGCAAACGCGCAGGACGAATACATCCGCGAATACATTTCGTAGCCGTGGGTAGTGGGCAATGGGCGGTGCTCAGCGGTCAGTAAGACTCCGTTGATTTGGCGGCTCATACTAGCCACTGACCACCGCCTCTCACTTCCCTGCCATCTCTTTTTCCACGTCATCGGCTTTTGACGGCAACGCGCCGCTTAGTTTGATCAGCTTGCCGTCCTGATCCACATAGTAGTCATCTTCGATCCGTACTCCGAGACTTTCCTCGGGGATATAAATACCAGGCTCGATGGTGAAAACCTGCCCCGGTCCCAGCGGGGCGTTGGGATCGGTGGCGTCATGCACGTTGAGGCCAACGGGATGGCCCAGACCGTGGATGAAGTACTTCCCTAGCGGATCGCCGTGCAAGTCTTTGCCGTGCGTGTTGATGTAATCGTAAGCGACCTTGTAGAGCGAGTCGGGATCGTCGCGCTTCATATTGGATTTGCCAGACTTGAAAGCGGCTTCGGCGGCCTGCTGCGCTCCTAAAACAATGCCGTAGATTTCGCGCTGGCGTGCAGTAAAGTGGCCGTTGATTGGCAGCGTGCGTGTAATGTCGGAAGCGTACATTGAGTATTCACCAGCGGCATCGATGACGACCACGTCGCCAGCCTTCATGACGTTGGAATCGTCAGAGTAGTGCAACACCGTCGAGTAGTAGCCCGAGCCCACGATCGGCGCGTAGGCAGGCCGCTCGCAGCCACGCTTGCCCCACTCGTATTGCATGAGAGCTGAGATTTCGCGCTCATTCACGTTGGGCTTAACGGCTTTGAAAGCAGCAAAGTGTGCCGCCACCGACGCATCGACCGCTTTGCGGATCAGCGCGACCTCTCCCGCATCTTTGGTGGTGCGCAGTGAATCGATCATAGGTTTCACGTCCTGAAAACTCAGGAACGAATTAACATCCTTCAGAAACTCCAGCGGCTGGGTGCTGGCCGAAGTCTGATCGTGCGAGGCAACGTCGGTGTAAACAACCGGACGTACACCCGACGTCACCTTCATAACCTCCTCGGGAAGTTTGGCCATGTCTTCGACGCGATCGAAGCCGGTGATCTTCGGCGCCTCGGGATTTTCCGGGCCGAGTTTAGGTCCGGTCCACTTCTCCTGCGTCAGATTCCGCGGAGGAAGAAACAGAATTTCAGTGTAGGAGTGCGCCGGCTTATCAGCCTTGGCTTCGGCGGCCGGCGCAATCAACAACGCCGCTCCCGGCTCGGTCGAGCCGGAAAGATAGTAAAAGTTGTCTTCTTGGCGAAACCCGTAAAGGTCGTTTGGTCCCTCACTCTCCATGGGCGCGAACAGAACGATCACGCCTCCGGCTTTCTTCGCCAGCGCTTCGCGGCGAACGTGGTAATCGGAGTTTGGCTGCCGATCGAGCGCGAGACTCGACTCAGCCACGGCAAGAAAGAAAAAGCAGGTAAGGAAACTTTTCAGAAAAACAGCAAACCGCGGTCTTCGCATTGTGCTATCCACCCAGAGATTCTAGAGTTCCCGTCCCAGAAGACACATCAGTTGGACGGTTCGGCCCGTCAAGAGCAATCGTCTCACAGTTTTATTTCTGCGCGCCGGTCGCGCTCTGTTTTGCCTGCAGGAACGAATCTACATTGCCCTTGTCGATGAGCGCAGAACCAGTATCCACGAAGGAAGGAATCGGCGCAAAGCTATCCTTCGACCAATCCGTTTCAAGCGAAGAAGGCTTGTGGTGATACAAGTTGTCGAGCATCTGCATGCCGACGAACGCCATGGTATAGGGTTTCTGGGCAATGGTAGCGGCGATCGCCCCGCTTTGAATAAATTGCAACGTTTCAGGATCGGTGTCCATGGCCATCACAACCTTGCCGGTAACGTGGTAGCTGTTGAGCACGCCGGCCACTTCCTTTCCCGACTGCGCTTCCAGACAGACAAAGGCATCCACCTGATCTTTTTCCTTGCCGATGATTTGCGTAGTGGTATCGAAGGCAATGCGGGGATCGCCCTGGATATCGACCACACGCACGATCTTGATGCCAGGAGTGCGCTCGAACGCATCGCGATAGCCGTGCAGACGATCCTGCATATTGTGTTGGTCGGGCATGGTGAAGACCACAACGTTGCCTTTACCCTTCAATTCCTGAGCCAGGCGCAGTCCGCCAGTCATTCCGACCTGATAGTTGTTGGTGCCGATGAAGAAAAGCCGCTTGCTGGCAGGAGCATCGGAATCCATCGTGATCACGGGAATTCCAGCGGCGATGGCTTTGTCAACGCTGTCTTTGAGCAACGCTGGATCGGTGACGCCGAGCAGGATGCCAGTAGCCTTTTGCTGCACCGCCTGGTCGAGAGCGTCGCGTTCAGCTTTAGGGTCGTAGTTGTTGGGGCCGACAAACTCTGCGCGCACCTTGAATTGCGCCCCAGCCTTCGTGAAACCTGCGCCAGCCGCCTGCCAATAAGGTACCTGCAGGTTGGCCGCTACGAAGACAAAGTACTCGCTGGAATCGTGGGGACCGCAACTAAGTACCGAGCTGACAAGGAATCCCAGTCCAAGAAGAGAAAATAGCTTGCGCGAGCGGAGCATCGGAACCTCCATGGAACCGCGAGATTACGTGGGGAGTTCAACTGGCGTACCGGGCCCGATGAGAAACTTTTGGCGACTGGATTGTAAACGAGTGGTCAAGCGAAAGAAAGCGCGGAGGAAAGCTACAAGACGGCTTTGCCCAAACCAGTTCCCGGGGTTTCCCCGAGCGATCTTGCACCTTCGGCGTTTTGATCCGCAAGCCTTATCCATGCCAGCACAGCAAATGCGCCCATGAGAAATATCGAGACCAGGACGCAGGCGCCGGTGATGTCGCTCACTTTCCACTGCACACCGGCAGGATCGGAAATAACGCGGGGTCCCGGCTGCGGAATAGCGAGTAGCAGGTTTCCGGTTGCCGAAACTGCGTAAAACACCACGGCCAGATGCCAATAGCCGGACGACAATCGTTTGGGACTGGGCACGCTCCATCGAAGATAAAGCGCGAACAATTGATAGACGACATACGCCGTGAGATACCAGCCCAGGAAGTTGCTAGCGGGAACGCCGAAATACGCTCCGCCCTTCACCCATATCCAAGCGTGCAAGACCGTGCCCCAGACCGGGTCCATCGCCAGATCCCATGCGACCATAATGAAGGCAGCCACCAAAGGCAGGGTCACGATGCGGGATCCGATCAGAGGTTTTCTGACTCCCAGAATCAGCCGCGCAAGCGTCCAGGAGAGGTAAGCCATTCCCACATAGGCAAGCCCCAGCAAGATGGGAACGACGAACAACCTTGGACCCATCAGATCGGTAAAGTAGTAGTGCCCGTAGGGGAAGCCTGTACGGACGCCGACATTCTCGAAGATGTTCCCGATCACGAAGCAAAGGGTAATGAACGCGAGGATGCTGCGGGTCCGGTAAAATATGGCGCCGTGAATCAGTGCAAAGAGTGCCGCAGGAACCACGTGTAGTGCGACGACGGCGAGCTTGGGCACTCTGCCGGGAAGGATCTGCAAAACCCTTGAACCAGCGTAAAGCACAATTAGTGTCCAGAGGACGAGGATCGTTCCAATCCGGCTCTTGGCAGTCCTCTCGGAAATCTTAGCCATAGAGGCCTCGACCTACACTCCGACGGGGAACGGCTTGGTGTGAGATTCCGCGCTGACCGCGACGCCCGAGAAGCGTCCCTGCAGCAGAGACATCAATCCTGTATACCAGTAGCCCACGACGAACAGCAGGAGGAATGGAATCGTAACGTAATTCTCGTTTTCAACGGCGTAGAAAACCGTAAGCGCAAAATAACTGCCGATCACTAGTTCGAGCCACGGCACCCATCCCAGGCGTTTGCGGTACTTGGTGGCGCGGACTTTGTCCTTCTTTGATTCCACATGGTATTTTGGCGTGCGCGCGAAAGCGCTCTCCTTGCCGATGAGCGCTTCGATGACCGCTTTGGTGTTCGTGATCGTCAGTCCGATTCCGAGGGCCATGAGGAACGGCAGATACAGCAGCGCCCGCGGCCAGCTCTTAGGAAAAAGTTCGCGCTGCGAGACCAGATAAAAACTCGAAATGGAGAAGGTCGAGGCCATAAACAGCGGCAGATCGATGAACAGCATCTGAAACCATCCCTGATAAAAGCGGATGATCATGGCGGGCAACATCAGCACCGATAGCACGATCATGAGCGGGTAGCTGAGATTCGCGGTCAGGTGATACCAAGCTTCGACCTTGGTATGGAAGGGCGCATCACTGCGCAAAACGCGCGGCAGAATTTTTTTCCCGGTCTGGATCAGTCCCTTGGCCCAGCGCGCCTGCTGCGTTTTGAACGCGGTCATCTCGACGGGCAATTCGGCAGGGCACTCGACATCCTGCAAATAGATAAACTTCCATCCCTTGAGCTGCGCGCGGTAGGAAAGATCAGTGTCTTCAGTGAGTGTATCGTGCTGCCAGCCACCGGCCTGGTCGATCGCCGCGCGCCGCCACACTCCGGCGGTTCCGTTGAAGTTGAAGAAAACGCCGCTGCGGGCGCGTCCGGAGTGCTCGAGCACGAAGTGCCCGTCGAGCAAAATAGCTTCTACCTGCGTCAGAAAAGAGTAATTGCGGTTGATGTGCGTCCAGCGCGTTTGCACCATGCCGATCTTCGGATCGGTAAAGTGATGAATGGTACGCATCAGAAAATCTTCCGGCGGAGTGAAGTCGGCATCAAAGATGGCGACGAATTCACCCTTCGCCGTCTTCAGGCCCTCGGCCAGCGCTCCCGCCTTGAAGCCCTCGCGGTTGGTTCGGTGATGGTAGGTAATGGGATTTCCCAGCGCCGCGTAACGCTCCACCAGGTTGCGCGCCACGTCGACGGTTTCGTCTGTGGAATCATCCAACACCTGAATGTCGAGCCTCTCCCGCGGATATTTCAGCTTGCAGATGGACTCGAGCAACCGCTCAACCACATACTGCTCGTTGAAGATGGGCAGCTGCACCGTGACTCGTGGCAATTCTTCGAACAGCGCCGCCGGCTCGGTAGTTCGATTTTTCTTGTGCTTGTAATACAGATACACCAGGACGTAGCGGTGCATCCCGTAACCAGCCAGCAGGACGAGCACAATGAAATACGGAATCAGCAACGCGCGATCGAATGCGTCGGTGTGGTAGAGCCCCTGAAAAGTCTTATCTAGCAGATGCTGGCGGAGATAAGGCCCAATGCCCTTAGGGGCAGACCATGCAGCCAGCATCGAAGACAAGATGAGATCAGAAACCAGCAAGTCGGTAGGCTGAAAACTTCTATTCTACCGGATTCCGGCAGCCGAAGATTTGGCCTCGAGATTTAAGCAGCACTGAGAATAAAAATGATTGCGAAGCTAGCAGGAAGCTGACTCTTGGCCATTCTTGTTTTCCGCGCCCCGCAACGATGCGCCAACGCACCGCTCAGCCTTGTCCAAGAGAATCTCAAGCTCGAGCGTAAAATCTTTCCGGGCCTGGGCTTGCAACCGCCATTGATCCTGGACGGGCGAGCACACGCTCGGAAGTAGATTCTCGAAGCGCTCCATCGCCCGCGTGAAGTAATCAACGTCCTTCTTAAGCAGTCGAACGAATTCTGCGTCGGTTACAGCAGACATAAGCTCCTCCGAGTAGGCGTCATGAAGATTGCAATTCTCATGCCAACGCGGTCAACAATCTGTGGAAGAGGGCAAAGTACTGCATTTTCAGAATGCTAGTGGACCCAAATTCTCAACCTCATATCCACAAGACGGCCCTTCTGAGTGCGCGGACGCATGTAAAAATTCGGCAGCGTCTGAGAGTGGGCTGTTCCTACGGTATTTTGGGCAGGTCTGGCTCAAGGCGTAAGTATTCTCACAGCTCGCTTCTTTATCCGGTTCCTAGCGGCGAATCGCCCAAGCGAGGCCATCGGGGTCGTGGCCGGCTTCGATGCGGCCAACCACTTTCATCGACTGCAGATCGATGACAGCAACGTACCCGTCAGGAGAACATGCTACAAACGCCCGCGCGCCGTCCGGTTGCATCACGATGCCGGCTGCGCCATGACCAACGGCGATTCGCTTGACGATCTCGCGCGTCGTGCTGTCGATGACGGTCACATCCGAACCGCGCAAACTCGAAATGAGAACAAGCTTTCCGTTGGGTGTGAGCTTCAGCCGGTTCGCGCCGCCAACATCTGCCGCAAGCGTTTGCATGACCTGCTTGCTCGCAACGTCAATGATGGACACGGTTCCGTCCCCAGCGTTGGCCACCCAGATTTCTTTGCCGTCAGGGGAAACATCGAAACCCTCGGAGCCGTTGCCCACGCGGACTACCGTCTCATTCCAATCTCCTCCCGGAGCGCCCATCGGACGACCTTGACCGGGAGGGCCGCCGATGGCTTTCTCGATCATGCTCACCGTGGCCGAACTTACATTCGTGGTCACAATCAGTTTCATCTCCGGCGAAACGTAGATCATGTGCGTTCTGTTCTGGCCCGTGCCAAGGATCCAATCGACGCTCTTGGTCGCGGGATCATAGCTGCCAATCGCCTTGGCGGCTTCGGCGGTGAACCACACTTTTCCACCTACGAAAGTCAATCCATGCGGACCGCGCAAAGCTCCAAGATTGACGGAAGGCAATGCTTTTTGCGCAACCAGATCCACAACCGCAAGCGTGTTGTATGCTCCGAATCCGTAGTTGGACACGTAGGCCGTCTTGCCGTCCGTGGATGCAATCACCTCGTGAGGATCCTTACCGACCGGTATCCGCGCGATCACTTTCAAGCTGGAAGGATCAACGATCGCAAGTGTGTCATCGCTTTTGGCAAGCACCAGCAATGCAGCGGAGGGCGCGTCTTCGGCGTGAACAACACAAGTGCAAAGCATGCTGGCGAGCAAAACGAGGGCAGACAGCAGAGATTTCATAACTCCGAAGCATACGCCATCACGGCCAGGCGGTGCGAGGATCGACAGAGCTACGGTTCGTCTTCGACTGCAGGGATCGTCTTGATTTGCACCCTCACGCGGTCTCCCTCAGTTACATGCAACGCCTTCCCCTGTCCTTCATAGCTCTTGAGAAATTCTGGATTGTAGTAGGCTTCCCCGTCCACGCTTTCCCACGCGAAGATCGTGTAGTTGCCGGGGGACAAGCCTCGCAAGGTGAAGCGTCCGCTTTGGTCGCTGAGCGCTTTGCGATAGCGCTCGGGATGGCCACGGAAGCGCGATTCGGGTACGGCAACAACCACGGCGTCAGTGACGGACTCACCCTTCTCATTTGTGGCGATGCCTTCGGCGGTCGCTCCATTGGCGCTCGCCACTAAATCCAGCGGAATGATGCCTCCGCTTACGCTGAATCCCGAATCCGCCGCCTCGCGCCCGCCTGCCACCACGGATTTCAGAAACCAATCCGGCATTGCACTGGTGTCAGAAATCTGAGCGGAGTAGCGACCTGCCGGAACTCCCTTCCACTCAAAGCTGCCATCGACATTGACGTGCGCCACGGTTGAAGAACCTTCTCCCATGGCGACCGCGCCCAATCCTTCGTCATCGCCGTCAACCGAGCGCAACAGAAGAAACATCTGGCTGGGATCGAGCCGAACGTTACCACCAGACTCCATACGAAGCCGACCAAGAATCGTGCCGCCGGTTTGAGGCGCGAGACGCAGACCGTCCACGTTTTCCGCAACCTGCAGTGACTGGCGCGCCATCATCGGCACCGCGACATTATCTACTGTCGCCAGAATCTTATAGACCCCGGGAGAAACGTCCCGAATCTCGAAGCTGCCGTCTTTGTGCATCTCCGCACCGTTCAATACCAAGCCGGAATCTTTGGATTGCAGCGCGATCGCGGCGCTAGAACCGGGCGGCAGATTTACCACGGAACCTCGGATAGTTAAGCTGGGGCTGGGCGTCAGCGAGAAATTTACCGGAAAGTCTTCGCCAGCGTGCAACTGGATCGACGCCGCCTGCCCGCGATCGCGCGCACCGGGGTAGTAAGTGGTTTGGTAGGCGGCAGGCGCGGGCTTGTCGGAGGCTGCGGCCGCGGGCGCCGCCCCAGCAGTCGCATTGCTGCTGGTTTCAATCAAACTTCTGAAATCAGGCGGCGGCGTCACCGACACGAAATAGCTACCAGCGGCAAGGGCTGGAATGCGGTATTCGCCAAGATCGTTCGTGCGCTCGGCTCCCACTTGCTCCCAGCGGCTGTGTCCCGCAATGAAAGTCTGGCGCAAAACGGCAACTTGCGCTTCCGCCATCGGATCTCCCTCTTCGTCGGTAACCCGGCCTTCCACCACCGCCGCAGGCTGCAAACGAATGACGAGATCCTTCAACTCCTGGCCCGCACTTAGCGTAAGCGCGCGTCCTTCGGTCCGGCGGCGGTGCTTGTCGATTTCCTGGTAGCCAGTGCGCTCCACAAACAATCGATAGCGTCCGGGCACGATGTTTTCGATGCGGAAGCTTCCATCCGCGCCGGTGAGTGCCGTGTAGTTTCCGCCATCGCTCTGGCTCTCGGCGATCAACTCGATGAGAGCCTTCTTCAAGGGCTCGCTGCCCGGATCCTTGGTGACGATCCCGCTGAGCTTGGCCTGCACCTGCGTCGAAGTTTGCGCGCCGGATGAAGGCGGGCTCTGCACTGAGAGCACGGCGACTGACGCCACGACGAGCCACAACAGGTCTGCGCGAAAAACCTTCATCGTGTTCGAATGCGGGAGGGGATTCTGGAGTTCGCCCGAGTCCCCACCGTGGGGATCGATCGAGTTGCTCCGACCAGCTATTCTAACCCGGCTTGATCTTCAATCCAGATCAAAAAATTTGCAGATTCGGGCTCGTAAAATATTTGGAATCAGCAACTTGCGCTCTTCCAGTCTACCTAAAATATTGAAGACAAAAGACTTACTTGCAAAATATTTTATTCAAAGGACTTAGTTAGTTAGACGATACCGTCTCGGCTAAGTGCCTTAGAATCAGCAGGATTCTAAGATCCCGCATTTACCGGACTTATTTCACCGTCATTCTGATTGTCAAAGATCAAGTGCGCTAGGTTAAGCCGGCTTAACAGTCTCCGGCTTGACCATGATCGACTGCCGGCCTGTGGACGGCAAGGTTAGATGTCACATCGGCCTGAGGAAATCCTTTGCAAATCTCGCATTTAACCATATCGTTTATTAACTTATAGGTTAAATACAAATGACGCCCGATCACCTCAGCTCCACTTTTCCGCTCTCGCCGATCCCACCCGCCGCGCCATTCTGGCACGGCTCGCTGCGGGAGAAGCTTCCGTGACCGAACTGGGCGAGCCTTTCGCCATGAGCCTGCCGGCTATTTCGAAGCACCTTAAGGTCCTGCAGCACGCAGGACTCGTGATTCAGGGACGCGACGCGCAGTGGCGTCCCTGCCGCCTGCAAGCGGCTCCGCTGAAAGACGTCGCCGATTGGGTGGAGCACTACCGCCATTTCTTTGAACAGAGTTTCGACCGTTTGGACGATTATCTGCACTCAATCCAAAGAAAGGAGAAGAAACATGCCCGCAAGCAACGCAGAAAGTAAGCCCGCCGTAGGCGCCAGACCGGAGTTCGTGATTACACGAGTATTTGATGCGCCGTGCGATCTGGTCTTCAAGCCTGGACGGAGGCGGATCGGTTGGCGCAGTGGTGGGGGCCGAAAAACTTCAAAGTCGAGGTTGCAAAACTCGAACTGAAACCGGGCGTTAAAGTAACTTGATTTAGGCCGAGGCGCGTTTGATAATGATGATGTGACCTTGACGGGGTGCCGGCTATCGGCTCTCGCGACGGCCTCGGTGGTTGCCGAGGCCGTTTGCATTTTGGGGTTGGGGGACCGAGTCAAAGTCAAAAGGCAACGGACAGGAGTGTCCGTTCCACACGGGCTCCGTGCACTTCCCCGTTCGTGCTGCTTCCCCGCGACAGCAGGTTCCTCACCGGGCTTGCGCCCGGTTCGGAATGACAAAGGGTTTTGATTGCTTTCTACAGACCGCTCTAGTTTAGGAAGTACTGGCGGTAGAGCGTGTCGCGCTGGGCGGGGCGGAAGCCGGCATCGCGGATGATGCGGCGCAGCTCTTCTTCGGTGGTGCAGTTGGTGACGCCAGCCGCGCGCACGACGTTCTCCTCGAGCATCACCGAGCCGACATCGTTGCCGCCGAAGCGCAATCCCATCTGGCAGACCTTGAGTCCTTGCGTGACCCAGCTCGATTGCACGTTCAGGAAGTTGGAGAGATACAAGCGTGAGATGGCCAGCACTTTCAGGTACTCGACGGCGGTGGCTTCGTCCCAGTGGCGGCCGCCGAGCGCGGTGTTTTGCGGCTGAAAGCTCCAGGGGATGAACGCAGTGAACCCTCCAGTTTCTTCCTGCAGATCGTAGAGTTGCTGGAAGTGGTTGATGCGGTTTTCGTAGTTCTCGCCGACGCCGAACATCATGGTCGCGGTGGTGCGCATTCCGATCTGGTGCGCCGTGCGGTGAACGTTGATCCAGTCGCCGGTAAGGCATTTGAGGCGGGCGATTTTGTAGCGGACTTCGTCGTCGAGAATTTCGGCGCCGCCGCCGGGGATGGAATCGAGGCCGGCATCGCGCAGGCGGAGAATCGTGTCGCGAATGCTGAGGCTGCTGTATTCAGCGATCGCGATGATCTCGGACGCCGAATAGCAATGCAGATGGACCTGCGGAAAGCGCTGCTTGATTCCGCGCAGCATTTTGTCGTGCCAGTCAATCTTGAGATCGGGATGCAGGCCGCCTTGCATCAAAACGCCCGTGCCGCCGAGTTCGACGGTCTCGCGAATCTTTTCGTAGATGGTGTCGAAATCGAGAATGTATCCTTCTTTCGCTGCCGGCCCTTTCAGCGGGCGATAGAAGGCGCAGAACGTGCAATATTCGGTGCAGAAGTTCGTGTAATTAATGTTGCGGTCGATGATGTAGGTCACAACGCCTTCGGGATGCAGCTTGCGGCGCACGGCGTCGGCTTCCATCCCGATACCGATCAGGTCATCGGACTCGAACATTTCCAGGGCTTGTTGCTTGGTCAGGGGCATAATTGCAGTTCAATTCTACATGGAGGATGGCGGCTGACTCCAAATGAGGCATGGATCCACTACGTCTTTCTCATGCGCAGATATTGGATGAAGCTCATGACGGCCCCGATAACCGCCAGGCCGATCAGTATGCCCATCGCGGGTTTGTAGTACCGAGAAAAGAAACGGAGAATATGGGCACCATAGTGAAATCCCAAGCCGGCAGCGACCGTATAGCGAATGCCACGACCTAACGTTAAGGCTCCCAGAAATTTATTTCGCGAGTACTGCATGGCGCCAGCCGCCAACAGGAACGGCACAAAAGGAAACGGCGGAGGCAGAAGTGCTGGAATCGCAACCGCACCGAATCCCCAGCGTTCAAATGCTTTGGAAACTTTCTTTGCGCGTCTCTTCGAGAGCTTACGCTCCATTGTTTCCTTTCCACCTTTGCGAGCCAGGGAATAAGTAATGTACCCGCCGATCACTGCTCCTAGCGTGGCCATGAGGGCATAGTAGGGCCACGGTTCGCGATGACGGGCAGCCAGCCAGATGGTCAATACGTCCATGCTGCCAGTTAGTGGAATCACCGAATTGTCGGCAATGCCTAACAGGACCAGACCCGGTCCGCCCATGCGGCGCAGATGCCGCCACACAGACATCGCCAGCAACGGATGAAGATGCAGAAGCATGCAGGTTGTAGGAGTTTACAGGTAGGCTCTCGATTGCGCTATACAGGCTTTCGCGGTGCTCAGAAACTTTATCTCCGGAGCGGTGGGCAAGGCGCCAATCTCCGCCGCATAGCGATAGAACAACTGCAGGCCTTCCAGGCAGGGCGCGTCCAGATTGTAGTAAATGTTTTCCGTAAGGTAGGAACGCGCATCGGCTTCGCCGATCCCAAGACGGGGCGCCCATTCCCGGCCGATGCGGTCGAGGCTGGCGGGTTGAAGTCCGTGGTCACGCGATTGTTGAAATATTGCCGCCAAGTCTTGCGACGGCACGGATTCGCGCAATGCGTCCTGACGCACCGCCCAGAAGGCGAAGACGAACGGCTTGCCTGTGTAGCGAATCCATTCTTCCGCGAGATCGAGTGTGAGATAACGCGAACGATCGATCTGCAGAGCGGGATCTCCAATCAGTAAGCCGGCATCGTGCTTGGAGAGCATTTTGTCAATATCGGGGGCCATCGGGGTGAATGTCCGGCCGCCGCCCAGCCATTTTTCGAACAAAACTTTTGTCAGCGCCACCGAGGTCATCGAAGACGTGTCCAAAGCGACGGTGCGAATATCTTCTACCGGCACTCTGCTCACCAGCAGGATGGAACGCACGGGCCGACGCGACGCAATCGCGACACCGGGCAATACCATCAGTCCGGAGATTTCGGCGTAGGCAGCAGCCGGAATAATCCCGATGTCGACAGTCCCAGCCTGTAGCATGCGAGCACAGGCCGATGGCAGCGTATAGGAAATGTCAAACTCGCTGCCGGCCTTTCCGTGCTCGAAGTCCCACATCAGGGGCGCGGTATTAAGGTAGGAAATCGCAGAGATGCGCAGACGTCTCATTCCTCTTTTGATTTTAACAGACCATTCTTGCAGCCATTTGTGACGGCTTCCCTTGACACTGCCTTCCGCCAATGGCTACAGTCCGCCCAGTCAAGTAACCCTGGAGCAGAAATTTGCCGACTCTTGTGGCCGCACCCGCAACTCATCTTCTAGAATGGCTCGCCATACCACTGACTCAAGGGCTAGGTCCGACCAAAGCGCGGAAACTCGTGGAACATTTCGGCAGCGCCAAAGCGGTCTTCCACGCCTCGTTGACAGAACTGGAAAGCACGGGGATCCAGGCGGTTTCGGCGCACTCGATAGCAACCGGAAAATCAGCGGAGCTCGCACGCGACGCTACGGCGGGAGTGACAGTGCTTTCCGGTGAAGACCTGTGCTACCCGTCCCGCCTGAAAGAGATTTACGACCCGCCGCTGGTGTTATACGTTCGCGGCAATCCTGAGGTTTTGGCGCAACCTGGCATCGCCATGGTTGGCACGCGTCATCCCACACCCTATGGTTCGGGAATGGCTGAGCGGTTGGCGTGCGACCTTGCGGCGCAAGGATTGGTAATTATCAGCGGCATGGCCCGGGGAGTCGACACGGCCAGCCACCGCGGAGCGATCGCGGCGAAGGGCAAGACGGTCGCGGTATTCGGCACGGGCGTTGACGTGATCTACCCCAAAGAAAACTCACGTTTGTCGGAGCAGATTCTTGCACTGGGTGGAGCGCTCATCTCCGAATTCGCGATGGGGATGTTTGCAGCGCCGCAGAATTTCCCCATCCGCGACCGGATTTTGAGCGGCATGTCGGTCGGCGTGCTCGTTGTGGAAGCTGCGGAGTATTCCGGAACCCGCATCACGGCGCGCTGCGCGCTGGAACAGAACCGCGATGTTTTCGCGGTGCCCGGCAATGTCACGAACAAGAATTCCTGGGGCCCAAACACGCTGATCAAGCGGGGCGCGAAGCTGATAGCCACCTGGGAAGATGTATGGGAGGATCTGGCGGCGGAAGTGAAACTTGCGTTGACTCCGCCACCCTTACCTGAATCCGGCGGCGCGTCTTCCGCATCTCTATTCCCGGACGAAGGGCTTCCTCCACACGAGCAGCGGATTCTTAATCTGTTGCAGACAGACGAGGCCACGCACATCGACGAACTGGTGGAACGTCTGGAAACGGAAATGTCGTCTTCGGAAATCTTCGCGGCCCTGTTCGAGCTGGAGCTGACCGGCAAAGTAAGACAGATGCCGGGGAAGAATTTTTGTGAAGAGCTTTTAAACTCGGCTACTAGCTTCTAGCTCAACTAGAGCGGCGACGGATGGAAGACTCGCGAAGGATTTGGAACGCTGATGAGCACAAAGATTTAGAAGCGAAAGTCTTGGAAATCCGGCGCATGCTAGCCTCGCTCGTCCAAAGGCCGAAAGTCACGGTTTTGGCTAGCGGCCAATAGCTAGAAGCTGGAAGCTTTCCCCCGAGTAACTTGTTGTCTTCGTCCCATTCGTGCTAGCTTCGAAACGAATTCTTACAAACTGAGGGTCCATTGGTAAAAAGTTTAGTCATTGTCGAATCGCCAGCCAAGGCGAAGACCATCCAGAAATATCTGGGAAAGGGATTTACTGTCGAGGCCTCACTCGGCCACGTGAAAGATCTGCCCAAGAGCACTCTAGGGGTGGATACCAGCAACGATTTCGAAACCGACTACGTCGTGATTCCCGGGAAAGAAAAGGTTCTGGCCAGGCTGAAGAAACTGGCAGGCCCGATGGACGCGATCTATCTGGCGCCCGACCCGGACCGCGAAGGCGAGGCCATTGCAGCACATCTTGCAGGGGAACTTGCGCGCAACGGTGGTGCCTCAAAGAAGAAAAAGAAGAAGAAAGAAGATGGGGATGCGCCGCCGCGGATTCAGCGCGTTACGTTCAACGAAATTACCAAGCGTGCCGTGCAGGCGGCTTTCGAGCACCCGCGTGCTATCGATCAAAACCTTGTAGATGCACAGCAAGCGCGCCGCGTACTCGACCGGCTGGTCGGCTATCAGGTTTCTCCGCTTTTGTGGGATAAAGTCCGCCGCGGCCTTTCCGCCGGGCGCGTGCAGACCGTGGCGCTCAGACTGATCGTGGAGCGCGAACGCGAAATCAAGGCGTTCGAGAAAAAAGAATATTGGACGATCGATGCGCACCTTGCGGCCAGCAAGCCACCCGCATTCGACGCGCGCTTTCTGGGTAAGGGCGAAGAAAAAATCGAGGTCACCAATGGCGAGGATGCGGAAAAGATCCGCGCGGCACTCGAACAAGCCGAATGGGTTGTGCGGTCGGTCGATAAGAAGGAACGCCGCCGCAACGCCGCGCCCCCATTCACGACCAGCAAGTTGCAGCAGGATTCTTCCCGCAAATTGCGCTTCAGCGTGAAGCGAACAATGATGATCGCGCAACGCCTGTATGAAGGCGTGGAACTGGGCGAAGAAGGCCTAGTTGGATTGATCACCTACATGCGTACTGACTCGACTCGCGTTGCCCCCGAGGCGATTCAGGAAGTGCGCGAATACGTTGGGAATGAATACGGCGCGGCTTATCTGCCCGAAACGCCGAACACATATAAAGAGAAGAAGGAAGCACAGGCGGCGCACGAAGCCATCCGGCCGACCTCGGCGATGCGTCATCCTGACCAGATCAAACAGTACCTAAAAGAAGATGAATTCAAGGTCTACAAGCTGATCTGGCAGCGCTTTGTGGCATCGCAGATCATGCCCGCGGTCTTCGACCAGACCACGGTGGACATCGACGCAAAAGCTAAGAGCGGTGATCTTTTCTGGTTCCGTGTGACTGGATCGGTGCTGAAATTCGACGGCTTCCTGCGAGTCTACGAAGAGTCGAAGGAAGGCAAGGACGAAGAAGACGAAGAACTGAAGCACAAGCTGCCAGCGCTCGAAGCTGGACAGAAGCTCACGCTCAAGGAGTTGAAGCCCGAGCAGCATTTCACCGAGCCGCCGCCGCGCTACAACGAAGCATCGCTGGTCAAGGAATTGGAAGAACGTGGCATTGGGCGGCCTTCCACTTACTCGGCGATTCTCTCGACGATTCAAGAACGGCAGTACGTACAGAAATTGGGCGGCAAGTTTACGCCGACCGAAATCGGGTTGGTGGTCACCGATCTGTTGGTGGAAAACTTCCGCGACATTTTCGACGTGGCGTACACCGCGCGCCTGGAAGAAGAACTCGACGAGATCGAAGAGGGCAAGGAAAAGTGGACTGACACTCTTGCCGAGTTTTACAAAAAGTTCCAGAAGGATCTCAAATATGCCGAAAAGCATATGGAGAACATTAAGCGGATGGAAAAGCCCACAGACGAAAAGTGCGAGCGTTGTGGCGCGCCGCTGGTGATCAAGTGGGGCAAGCACGGATCGTTCTACGCCTGCAGCACCTACGACAAAGAAGATCCGAACACTTGCACATTTACGAAAGAAAATCCGATCAACCTGCCCGATCTTGACTCGGCCGATGTGCAGGAAACCACGCAGGAAGAATACTGCGAAAACTGCGGCCGGGTGATGGTGCTCAAGCGCGGCCGCTTCGGGCAGTTTATGGCCTGCACGGGTTATCCCGACTGCAAGACAACCCGGCGTCTGGACCAGGGGAAGAAAGTTCCGGACATTCCGCTGGACGAGCTGTGTCCGAAATGCGGGCGCAACATGATGATCCGCCACGGACGCTTCGGTGAATTCACCGCTTGCAGCGGATATCCCGAGTGCAAGTACGTGAAGCAGAACTTCATCGGCGTGAAGTGTCCGGAGTGCAAAGATGGCGAACTGGTTGAGAAGCGCGCGCGGAAGGGCAACACGTTCTACGGGTGCGGGAATTATCCGACGTGCAAGTTCACTTCGGCGCATAAGCCGATCGCCGAAAAGTGCCCGAGTTGCGGCAGCGAATATCTGGTGGAAAAAAACCTGAAAGCAGGACCGGTCATCGCCTGCCCCAACAAAGAGTGTGACTATGAGCGTGCGGCGCCAGCCGAGGCCGCAGCGACCAGCGCATAATTTCGCCCGGGGTCCACAATTTGTATGGTTCTCGCCGCTGATCCGTCCGTCTAACTCCAGTTGGTCACTAAATCATAAGGAGGACCTGATGCCCAAGAAACCGACCGCTGCCGATGCCCAACTAATTCTCCAACTCTACGATCTGCGCCGCGAAGCGGAAATGCGCAAGGCGCGCAACTGGTGGTTTACGACTTTCTGGCCGACTAGCGCCGACGACTTCATGAAGGTCGCGTTTGCTCCTGGGACGCAGGAGAACAATTGGCTGCGCCAAGTGAGCGGCTATTGGAGCATGGCCGCGTCGTTCGTGCTGCACGGCGCGTTGAGTGCAGATTTGTTCCTCCAGCCCGCCGTAAGCGGGGAAATGTTCATCGTGTTTGCGAAGGTTCATCCTTTTCTCAAAGAATTGCGCGAAAAAGTTGGCGATCCGGAGATGTTCGGAACTATCGAGAAAGTAATCATGAGCTCCAAGTATGGCCGTGAACGTTTCAAGTTCATGCTCAAGCGAGTTGAAATGATGCGGGAAAAGATGGCTCCTTCAAAAACTAGCTAGAAAGTAGCCGTGGTCTTTATCTTGCGGCACACCGGGAAGAACTTCGCGTTCCTCTTGGATGAATTGAGTGTGCTCGCAAGTGCGCTCCTGCCGCGAAAGGTCCGCTTCACTGCACGGTGATCTGTTATTCTAATCAGCTGTGCGGATGATCTGGTGGTTCCTGATCCTGGGTATGAGTACGCTGGTGGTGGTGTGCGTTGCGATCGCCTTGTACATGCGTTTGCGGCGCCACTTGCAGGCCGCGCATGCAGCCCAGGAAGCAAGCGCCAGACAGCTGGACGGCAAGCGTCAGTCAGGCAATACCGAGGCCTGATTTACTCCGCGTTGATTCGGAGGCTTTCCCATGGAAAAACCAGCGATGCAAGCTCTGAGCAATCCGAGGGAACGCTCTTTCGTTCCCGAATCTGCGCGACAAGTAGCCCTCGTGGTTGGGGGCAGCTTGTTCGTGGCGTTGTGCGCGCATATTACGATTCCGCTGCCGTTCACGCCGGTGCCGCTGACGGTGCAGAACTTCGGAGTGCTGCTGGTGGGTCTGCTGCTGGGCAGTCGCCGCGGTTTTGCGGCGCTTACACTCTATCTGGCCGAAGGCGCGATGGGAATGCCCGTGTTCAGTCCCCTAGATCCCGGGGGAATCGCCCACCTGCTCGGGCCAACTGGCGGATTCCTGCTGGCCTATCCACTGGTTGCGTGGGTGGCGGGATATGTGATGGAACATGGACACAGGAGCTTCGCCCGCGCCACGATAAGTGGCTTTCTCGGCGAAGCTGTGCTTTTCACCGGAGGTCTGACCTGGCTCGCGGTTCTGACGCATTCCGTGCTGCAAGCCTTCCGCTGGGGCCTTTACTGGTTTCTGTTTGCAGAAGTAATTAAGGTGATGATGGCTGCCGGAATTGCGGCGCGATGGCAACGCTCTTCTGCGGACGGCACGAAAACACAGTAGCAAGTTTTGGAGTTCAAGAGATGACAGTAATTTCGGAAGCGGAAACAAAACATTCCGGTGGCAACCAGTCGTCGCACGTGCGCGAGATTTCGATTGCTCACAGCCCGGATTCCGACGATGCGTTTATGTTCTACGGCCTTGCCACCAGCAAGGTTCGCGTGCCGGGACTGCGTTTCACTCATACCCTCTGTGATATCGAGACCTTGAATCAGAAGGCGCGCGAAGGCGTCTACGATGTAACCGCGATTTCATTTCACGCCTATCCTTATATACAGGACTTGTACGCGCTGATGTCGTGCGGAGGCAGCGTGGGCGAAGGCTACGGGCCCATGATCGTTTCGCCGCGCCCGTTTACGCAAAGTGAGATCAAGGAGAAGCGCATCGCGGTTCCGGGCATGCTTACAACCGCGTATCTTGCGCTGCAACTTTTTGCTCCGGGAGTGGAGACCGAAGTCGTTCCGTTCGATCAGATCATTCCGCAGGTACTCGAGGGCAAGTACGAAGCCGGACTCATCATCCATGAAGGCCAATTAACCTACGACAAGGCCGGCCTGCACCGCGTTGTCGACCTTGGCCGCTGGTGGCAGAAGATGACAGGCCTGCCGCTTCCGCTGGGAGGCAACGCCATCCGCCGTACGCTCGGCCCGAAACTCATCTCCGCAGTCAATGGCGCGTTGCGCGACAGCATTCAGTATGCTCTCGACCATCGCGAAGAAGCCTTGTCCTATGCCATGCAGTTCGCGCGCGATCTCGACACACAAACGGCTGACCAGTTCGTCGGCATGTACGTGAACGAGCGTACGCTCGACTATGGGCCAGAAGGACGCGAAGGCGTTGCACGTCTGCTCGACATGGGCCACAAAGCGGGCATCATTGGGCCTGAGGCACGAGTGGATTGGGTAGCGTAGAGAGATTCTTCAAGGGCATGGCGCATTTGTCCGGCACGACAGAAAACACCTGCGAAACACAGACCCTGCTGATTGACGCGGACGACACACTCTGGGAAAACAACATTTATTTCGAGCGGGCCATTGTGCGCTTCATTTCATTCCTCAATCACCACGAATTTTCTTCCGCGCAAGTGCGGGAGGTGCTCAACGACGTAGAGCGCGAATGCATCGTGAAGCATGGTTACGGCCTGCACAGCTTTGCGCACGCGCTGGTGGACACGTTCGAGCGGCTCAGCGTGGAGCCGGTCACTCCCGAGTTGCACGCGCAGATCCAAAGCTTCGCCCACACCGTCGCCGGCCACCCGATTGAAATTCTGCCCGACGTGCCTGAAACGCTTCAGTATCTTTCGAACCGGCATCACCTCATCTTGATGACCAAGGGCGCCATCGTGGAGCAGACCGGAAAGATCGAACGCTCAGGACTGAAGGAATATTTCGCCGCAACGGAGATCGTTGCCGAAAAAGATTCCGCGGCCTACCAGGCGGTCATCGAGAAATATGAACTGGCCCACGATTCCACGTGGATGGTCGGCAACAGTCCGAAATCTGACATCAATCCGGCGCTGGCTGCGGGATTGCACGCGGTCTTCGTCCCTCACGGCAACACCTGGGTTCTCGAACATGATGAACTGAATGCGGCTCCTCCCCCACAGCGTCTGCTCAGCGTGGGACGCTTCGCCGAGCTGCGCGAGTATTTTTGAGGCCCGCCCTTCACAGAGTCCGAGAGCACAGGAAAAGCCAGAACCAAATTCGTCACTCAGTTTTCAGCAGCCCGCAAGCACCAAACTAACCAACAACCCTCTCTCACTGTGCAAGTTTCCCGCATGTTACGCTCGTTCTGTTCAGCATTCTTGCACTACTTGTCTACCGTGGAAACAAATAATTTCCGCAGGTTGTTGCGCACGGTTGAAACTCTCTCCGATCTTGGACCGGAGCTGACAGCCGAGCGTGAATTCACCGAAACGTCGCGCCGCATGCTGTCCGCTGTAATGGAAGCGGCAGGCGCGCGCGAAGGTGCGCTTTTCGTTTTCAATGAGAAGCCCACCATGCTCACCTCCGTGGCAGCGGAAGGCTTCGCCATGCTTCCCGAGCCGGCCTTCATCCCTCTTCTGCCCAAACACACTCATGCCCTCACCGCTGCGCGCGGAGCGATTGTGCTCAATGCTTCCACGTATTCGGTGTTTCTCAGTTCCAATGGCAACGTCGCTCCCGAATTGTTCAAGTGCATCGCTCCACTCAAATCGGTTGGCAAGCTCGCCGGAGTTGTGGCCCTGGGGCGGCGTCCGGGAGATGCTCCCTATCTGGAAGCCGAATTGGATGCCGTGGATCTGCTGTGCAGCTACATCGGGCTAGCCGTGCACAACCACGCGCTAACCCAGACACTGGCTCAGCGGGTCACTGAAAATCTGCGCCTGATGGCTTCACTACATGGCTTCTATGACAGTGCCTTGGAGGCGTTCGCCACCGCAATCGACGTAAAGCACGTCAACATTCACGGTCACTCTCTTCGCGTGGGACGCTACGCCGCTGCCATTGGTGAAGCGATGGGCGTGGAAGGCGGCGACGTCGCCGCGCTGCGCAGCGCTGGATATTTGCACGATATCGGCAAGGTGGCGGTGGACCGCCGCCTGTTCGGCAAGCCCGGAGCGCTCAACCCCGAGGAGTTTCGCGAGATGGCGGACCACACTGTGGTCGGCCATCAAATTGTCAGCAGCGTGGAATTCCCTTGGCCGAAGATTCATGAGTCGGTGCGGTGGCATCATGAGCGCAGCGATGGCTCCGGATATCCCGATGCTTTGGCCAGCGACGAATTGCCCATGCCGGTGCGCATCATGGCGCTCGCCGATACATTCGACGCGATGACCAGCTTACGTCCTTACCGCGAACCGCTTTCCCTGGGCGGCGCGCTGAGTGATCTCGTGCGCATGACTCCGCAAAAATACGATCCCAACGCGGTTCAGGCCCTGCTGATCCAGGTGCGCCGCGATGCCGTGGGGAGTAATCGCGTTCCGTTGTTGGCCGATCATATGTCAGTGAACATTGCTCCAACCGATGTCGACCAGTTAGCCGCCACTCTGCAGCACAAAGTCTCCCGCGGCAAAACGTATCTGACTTAACTCCTGGCTTCTGGCTTGGCTTTTGGCTCTTGGTTCCAACATTAACGTTATCCTTCGGTAACCTATCGGTCAGCAACTTTTTCCTTCGCTCGGGTTCATAATAAGAGGGCTGTCCTCCCTCGCTGATCCGGAGTCTTCATGCCTGTGGGCCGCGCCAAGTTCGCCGTTATTCTTCTATCCGTCAGCTTGGCTTGCACCGTCCCGCCCTTGCTTGCGAAAAAGAGGGACAAGACGCCCCCCAGTGCTGGCGATCAACGCCGCGCCCTACACGCTCTCAATCGTTTGACTTTCGGTCCGCGGCCCGGAGACGTGAAGCGAGTAATGACGATCGGTGTCGACAAGTGGATTGATCTGCAACTGCATCCCGAAAAAATCGACGACAGCGCCCTCGATGCGCGTCTGGAGCCTTTCCGCACAACTCGCATGAGCACGAAGGAACTTGCAGAAAGCTTTCCGGATGGCCAAGAGATCAATCAGGTGATGAACGGCAAGAAGCCCATGCCATCCGACGCCGCGTTACGCATGGTGTATCAAGTTCAGATCGACCGGCAACAGGAGAGAAAAGAGCGTTTGCAGGAAGCCGCGAAGAATACGAATCCCGTGGCCGCACCCGCTGAGGGTGCCACGATGGCGTCCGGCGCTGCACCAGATGCGGATCATTCTGCAACAAACGCCGCCATGAACCACGGCGCCACAGGCAATGACACTGCCGCAGATACAAACACAGGAACTACCACAGACACCAGCGAAACGACAGCGGTCACCGCGCTTCCAGCCAAGCTGACGCCCGAGCAGCAAGACCCGGCGCGCCGGCGCGAGGACCAACTTTACGCCGATCTGGATTTGCAGCGACTCGCGAGCATTCCGCCCGAGCAGCGTTTCAAGAAAATTCTCAGCATGTCGCCGACGGCACAACTCGCGTTTGCCGATTCCCTGCGCGGAGGGAAAGGCCAGGAGTTCCTCGAGGGCGTGCCTCTGAAGCAGAAGGAAATTTTGCTCGCCATGAATAATCCTGCGGGCGTGGTCACCGGCGAACTGACGCAGGCCAAGCTTCTGCGCGCCATCTACAGCGAGCGTCAGCTGGAGGAGGTGATGACCGATTTTTGGTTTAACCACTTCAATGTATTCGTGGACAAGGGAGTCGATCGGCTACTCATTACCAGCTACGAGCGCGATGTGATTCGCCCGCGCGCGCTCGGCAAGTTCGAAGACCTGCTTGTGGCCACGGCGAAGAGTCCGGCGATGTTGTTTTACCTCGACAACTGGCTTAGCGTGGGTCCGAACTCGCCGCAAGCTATGGGTATTCCGCCGCATCCTTATGGACCGCACGGGCGCCCCTATCCTCCGCGTCGACCTAATCAGGGCAAGCGCCCCAGTGGCCTTAATGAAAACTATGGACGCGAGTTGCTGGAACTGCACACGTTGAGCGTGAACGGCGGCTACTCGCAGCGCGATGTCACTGAGGTTGCCAAAGTCTTTACCGGGTGGACTATCGACACGCCGTACCAGGGCGGCGGCTTCAAATTCGATCCGCGGATGCACGAGCCCGGACCCAAGTTCGTGCTCGGTCACCGCATCAAGCCCAAGGGTGAAGGCGAGGGACTGGAACTGCTGCACCGGCTGGCCACAAGTCCGCAGACGGCGCACTTCATCTCGCTCAAGCTCGCGGAACGGTTTGTTTCGGATGATCCGCCTCCAGCTTTGGTCGATCACTTGGCGAAAACGTTCCTGAAAAAGAAGGGCGACATTCGCGAAGTGCTCGAGGCGCTTTTTCACTCGCCTGAGTTTTGGGATGACGGAACCTACCGCGACAAGGTAAAGACGCCGCTGGAATTCGTGGCTTCGGCGGTGCGGGCCACCGGCGCAGAGGTCGACGATGCGTTGCCGCTCATCCGCCAGCTCAACAATATGGGCATGCCACTTTACGGCGCGCAGCCGCCCACCGGCTATTCCATGAAGGCGGAAACGTGGGTGAGCTCGTCTGCGCTGCTCAATCGCATGAATTTTGCTTTGGCGCTGAGCAACGGCAAGATCAAGGGCGTGAAGGTGGACGTGGCGCAATTGGCGGGGAGCAATCCGCCCAATCCGCCGCCAGATTCGACCCGGACACTCGCCGCGCTCGAAGTCAGCCTGCTTGACGGAGACGTGTCAAAACAGACGCACGACTCGATCACGGCACAGATCGATGCCGCAGCAACTAATGGCGCGCAGCAGAAGCAAGACAAGAAGACCGGAGCGCGCAAGCCCGTGGATGCATCGCGTCCTCCGGATGTGAATACAATCGCGGGCTTGCTGCTAGGCTCGCCGGAGTTTCAGAGAAGATAGCCGCTGACTTCTGGCTACTCGCTCTAGCTAGAAGCAACGGGACACCTTGGCGGCTATGAGCGTAGTGCCTGCAAGCTAGCAGCTAGGAGCATTTTATGTCCATCACTCGTCGCGTCTTTCTTCGCAATAGCGCACTCGCCGTCGTCGGCACGGCGGCAGTGCCGAGCTTTCTCGCTCGCGCCGCCATGGGTGCGGCTCAACCGGGCACACGCAACAAACGCCTGGTCGTAATCTTCCAGCGCGGTGCGGCCGACGGTTTGAATATTGTGGTGCCTCATGGTGAGGCGCAATATTACGCGATGCGGCCCACCATCAACATTCCGCGAAAATCCGTACTCGATCTCGATGGTTTCTTCGGCCTGCATCCTTCGCTCGCGCCGTTCCAGCCGCTCTGGCAGCAGCGTCAACTGGCGATTGTGCACGCGGCCGGATCGCCCGATCCCAGCCGCTCCCATTTCGATGCACAGGACTTTATGGAGGCCGGCACTCCAGGCGTGAAGGCCACAGAAGATGGATGGCTCAATCGCGCTTTGCGCAAGCTGCCTCAACCATCGCAGAAATCGGCCTTCGAAGCCATCGCCATGGGGCCGTCGATTCCGCGCATCTTGAGTGGCGTCGAGCCTGCCATCGCCATCAACAACATCAACGATTTCTCCGTCGGCGGACGCAATCCGAAAGCCTCGCCAGTCGCCAATACTTTCGAGTCCATGTACGACCACTCGCTCGATACCGTCCTGCAAGGTACCGGAGAAGAGACGTTTGACGCGGTCAAGATGCTCAAGTCCGCGGATCCGTCGAAGTACAAACCTGCGCCCGGCGCCGATTACCCCAAGGGGCGCTTCGGCGACAGCCTGCGCCAGCTCGCGCAGCTCATCAAGGCGAATCTCGGCGTGCAGGTGGCGTTCGCTGACATCGGCGGCTGGGACCATCACGTCAACGAAGGCGCAACCGAGGGCCAGATTGCTAACGTACTCCACGACTTTTCGCAATCGATCGCCGCTTTCTGGACCGATCTCGGCGACCTCGGCGAAGACACGGTGGTCGTGACCATGTCCGAGTTCGGCCGCACCGCACGCGAAAATGGAAATCGCGGCACCGACCATGGCCACGCTAACGTAATGTTTGTGCTGGGCGGACCAGTGAAAGGCGGCGAGGTCTACGGACGCTGGCCGGGCCTCGATCAATCGCAGCTCTACGAAGGCCGCGATTTGGCATTGACCACGGACTTTCGTCAAGTTCTCGGCGAGGCCGTCGCACGACATATGGGGAACAAGAACTTGAATGAAGTGTTTCCGGGATACGACAATCAGCCGGGGAAATTCTTAAGATTATTGGGATAACGAGAACGAAGCCAACAGGACAGCCCTATTAGATCTCAATCAGCACATCGCCGTTTTCAATTTTCAGTGGATACACGGCGACTTTCGCGCTGGGATTTTGCGACGCCTCGCCAGTCCTTGGATCCCATGCCCAGCCGTGCCAGGGACACACCACCTTGCCTCCCTCAATCATTCCCTGCCCCAGCGGGCCGCCGCGGTGCAGGCATACGTTGTCCATGGCGCTGTAGGTGCCGTTTACGTTAGCGACGCAGATCGTCTTCGCGCCGCAGGGAAATTCTTGGGCTTCGTCGGCGGGCGGGAGTTCGGATTCGGTGGTGAGTTTAAGGAACGCAGGCATTATCTTAACCTCGGCCCCGCAGTCTTCTGTCAGTTCTGCCTTGTCTGGCTGTCTTTCGGGGGCTCGGGGATAATCGTCCCCTGCTCGAGCCGTATCAGCCATTCACCCCTCTGTCGGGTCCACACCGTGGTCAGGCGAAAACGCTGCGGAAATGGCTGGCCCTTGTAGGTCGCATCCACTTCCATCTTGCAGGTCAAGTAAGCGGCGTCGCGAGCCATCAACTTGAACGCGCAGTCCGACAGTTTGTAGTCGCGCAACACAACGTCGGCCCAGCCAGCTTCAATATCCGCGCGATGGTACACGCCTCCGTCACCCGCCACTTCGGCAAAATCATCCGCGAGATGCGACAGGACGAACTTGAGATCCTTCCGCTTCTCCGCTTCATACATCTGGTGGAGGGTCTCGGTGATCTGTTTTTCGACCGCCGTTTCTTTCGTCGAACTCTGTCCCCAAACGCGTCCGCCAGACAAAAGACATAACGCCGTGACCGCGACTACCGCTGCGATCTTCATGGTAGGCCGATTTCAGTTCTCAGATGGCGGAATACTCACTGCTGACAGCTATTTCGGCTGCACCGTCTGCGCGATCATCACCTGGCGCTTGAAGTTCTCCATCATATTCGGATCGAGCCGCACTTCCGTCGGCTTCTTCGCCAAAGTCATGGTATCGATTTTGTCCTGCAGCTTGAGCAGCGCGTAGAAAAGATTCTCCGGCCGCGGCGGGCATCCGGTGACATACACGTCCGTGGGCACGATTTTGTCGACGCCTTGCAGAACAGCGTAAGTATTAAACGGTCCGCCCACCGACGAGCACGCGCCCATCGAGATCACCCACTTCGGGTCAGGCATCTGGTCATAAATGCGCTTCACCACCGGAGCCATCTTCAAGGTCACGGTGCCGGCCACGATCATCAGATCGCTCTGCCGCGGGCTGGGACGAAATACTTCCGAACCAAAGCGCGCGATATCGAATCGCGAGGTCGACGAGGCAATCATCTCGATCGCGCAGCAAGCCAAGCCAAACGTCATCGGCCACACGGCCGATTTCCGCGCCCAGTTGAAGANNGTCCGTACAAGTTATCGAAACAATTATACGTTCAACCGCCCGGCAAATGGCGCGAAGCACCTCAGTCTAGGTACACCGCGGTCAGGTGTCAATCCATTACGGCACGGTTGTCGAGTTGCCGCGGCATCGAGACTCAGCTACAAATAGAAACATCCATGGATTCAAAACCCGCCGTGGCCGCCGGCCACAAACACATCCCAACCCTGCTTCTCGATGCATGGGCTCGTATCCGCATCTCGCACTTCTGGATGGTCGCCATCGCCCTGTTCTTGCGCGTGGGCTGGATCATCGTAGGCCACACCTATAAGTTCAAGCCCGCGGAAGATAACTTCGGATTTGGTTGGGAGATGGGACGCATCGGCGCCTCCATCTCCTCTGGGCACGGCTTCAGCAATGCTTTCGGCGCGCCCACCGGTCCCACTGCCTGGGAACCGCCTCTTTACCCTTACCTGACTGCCGGCGTCTTTCACATCTTCGGCATCTATTCGAGAGCGTCGGCGTTCATTCTGCTCACCATCAACAGCATTTTTTCCGCGCTGACCTGCATTCCAATCTTCCTGATCGCGCGCAGAATTTTCTCAGAGAAAGTCGCGGTCGGCGCCGCCTGGACTTGGGCTCTTCTGCCTTACGTCATGTTCTGGTGCACGCGCTGGGTGTGGGAGACGAGTTTTTCCGCCCTGCTGCTGGCCGTGATTTTCTGGCTGGCCCTGACCATGGAAGATCGCGGCGGACTAAAACCCTGGCTCCAGTTCGGCCTGCTCTGGGGGATCGCGGCGCTGAACAGCACGATACTGATCGCGTTCCTTCCGGCCTCGGGATTATGGGCGTGGTATCACCGCGCGAAGCTACGCAAGCCTTCGTTCACAGGTGTCGTGCTGGCTTCTGTAATCTTCATTGCCTGCGTCACACCCTGGACAGTGCGCAACTATCGAACCTTCGGAAAGTTCATCTTCATCCGCGATAACTTTGGCGCGGAACTTCGCTTGGGCAATGGTAAAGGCGCCGACGGAACCTGGATGCAGTACCTGCATCCCACGCAGGATGTTTACGCCATGCGCCAGTACACTGCCATGGGCGAGCTGGCCTATATCGAGAGGCGCAAGCGGCAGGCGCTCGATTACATCAAAGCCGATTACCCGCGCTTCGCCATCCTCTGCCTCAAGCGCTTCATCTATTTTTGGGCCGGCCCGCCGCGTCTGGCAAAAATTTGGTGGTTGGCCGAAGTGAAAAATTCGCTCTTCCTGGCCTCCTCCGTTCTGATGTTTTGGGGACTCGGACGCGCTCTACGGCAGCGTAAACCCGGCGCCTGGCTGCTGTTCTGGCTGATCTTGCTATATCCAGCAATTTACTACGTGGTCTATCCCGGCCAGCGCTATCGCCATCCCATTGAGCCGGAAATGACCATTCTGGGGATTTACCTGCTCACCGAAGCGGGCAAGAAAAATCCAACCTCTGCTCGCAAATGACCGGGAACATCGTGGGGCCGGCCTTCGTATAGCCGAGTGTGTGAGGAGGGCCTTCTCGGCCTTAGCCCTTACCAATTGCAAATCATCACGTCTAATGGCTTAAACGGAGGCCATGAACCGCCAACGCCAATTCCCGGTTCGGTTAGGAATCGTTCTCGGAACCATCTGTACCCTTTTCGTTCTGGGCAGGGCAGCGCATGCCTCCGATTACCGCGGCGCATTCACCGAAGAGTTCCATCAGACTTACGCCCTCGCCTCCGACGGCCGCGTGGAACTCGAGAACGTCAACGGCGCAGTTCACATCTCCACCTGGGACCGCGATGAAGTTAAGGTCGATGCCGTGAAGTGCTGGCCTCGATTTCTGCTTTGGAATCCGAAGGAATCGTCAACTCGACCACGCCGTTGACCGAGCTCAGTTCGACGTTTGACGCAGGAAGCTGGTCAAATGTCGCCTTCAAGACGCCGTTGATCGTGGAAAGTTCCGCCCGCCCGGAGAGATTGTGGGCTTCCAATTTACCGTTAATGCAGGAGGCATGCACCTCACCCGTTGCGCCGGTTACGGCGAGAGAGCCGTTGATCAGCTTGATTTCGTTGAGCCGGGCGGCACGCGGCACGGTCAGGTTGTATTCGACGAGGGCGGGAAAATTGTGAAAGCCCCAGCTAAAAGTGAGATCGTGGGTCGGGATACCGGGTGCGAATCGAAAGATGGTTTCTATCTGAGTCGATGTCGATGCGCGCCTGCTCGAGGCGCTCCTTCGACCAGTCGTTTCCTGGCAATCCTTAAATTTCGCTATCGTCATCGTCGTCTTTGTCGCGATGGCTCAAGTCTTTCGCCGGGCTCAGGACGCGGCCATCGGAGGCGTGGCGGATTTCGATCCGGCCATTCACATTTGAGAGTTTGATGCGCGGGCCGCCGCTGCCGAGTTCGCCCCGTAAGTTGCGGCCGACGATGTGATGATTCACGTGCAGTCCGAATTCATTCTTGATCCAGCCGGAAACCGTGCAGGAAACGACAATTAGTAAATCGTATATCCCGGAGCCGGCGTGCGCAGATCAGGTTTCGACGCCATCAGCAGCAACGCGCCCTCCCGCTTGAACGCCCGCAAATCATCCAGATTATGGAACGATTTCGTCTGGTAGTCATCCGGCGTGGGCGTGTCATCGGGAACACGGCACGCCTCCACATTTTCGAAAGCATGTTTCTTCAACAGCTCCACGTATTCCGCCTCCGATCGCACATGCACCGGCACTTTCAGTTTGTCCACCCATTGCAGCGAGTACTGATTATCCTTGTATAGATTGATCAGGATGAATAACCTTCCCCGCGGCGCCATCACGCGAAACAGCTCCATCAGCGCTCGGTCCTGATCGGCATAGTAGTAAAACGATTCCACTGACAACACTTTGTCGAAAAAATTCTCTTCCCAGGGAATCTGCTGTGCTGATCCCCAAACGTAAAGCACATTGTCGAAATCTTTCGAAGCCGCTCGCGCCTCGCGAATCATCTCGTCGGAAACGTCGAGGCCCACCACCTGCCCGAACCCATCCGGCCCCTCGCCCACCAGCCGCGCCAGCAGCCGAGTCGCCCATCCAGAGCCACAACCCAGGTCAAGCACGCGTTCACCCGGACGCAAGTTCATCCGGCGAATCGTCTTCGCCGTAATGTCGAAGTGATGACTCTCCATCTTCGCGCCCTCGCCAGCCGCGGCCCAACGGTTGAATTCCTGCTGCAGTTTCTCGTCGGGAGTGAGAGGTTTGTTAGTCAACCTAAGTTTTCCTTCGTGAATATTTTCCTTCGTCGACGTCAGTACCTTCGTGATTGAATCTTTTGTCTGATCACGAGGGCTACATAAAGACGCCGGCACCGCCTCTATGCTACAGTTTTCCTCTTCATGGCGACACGCCCTCAGAATCCTCCGCCGGAACCCGGCCCCGGATCGCTCTACTGCCCCAACTGTGCAGAAGAAGTCATTGACCCGCTGACCTGCGGCGATTGCTCCGCGGTCATCTGCCGCCGCTGCGGCACGCCGCTGGAATCTCCCGACGAACTCGGAATCGGATAATGGACTCCGCCGCCGCCCCGCCCACCGCCGAAACTCCCTCCGACTCCCAACCCACTCTGGTTCGCGGACTCAGCCTGCTCGATTCCGTGCTGCTTCTGGTCAGCGGCATCATCGGGTCCTCCATTTTTCTGACCGCCAAGGACATCGCCGGCCCGCTCCCGCAGCCCATGCTGTTCTTACTGGTGTGGGTGATTGGCGGCGTAATTTCTCTCTTCGGCTGCGTCGCCTTCGCCGAACTCGGTTCCATGTTCCCCGAGTCCGGCGGCCAATACGTTTATCTTCGCGAGGCTTACGGTGACCTCGTCGCTTTCCTCTACGGCTGGATGCTCTTCGCTGTCGCCAACGGCGGCACCATTGCCGCTCTCTCCGTCGCTTCCGCCGCCTACACCGGACAAGTTTTCCCCATCGTCTCGCAGGAGCGTGTAGTTCTCTCGCTTCTCGGAATCACCATCACCCGCGCACATCTTTTCGGTCTGCTCCTCATCGCGATCCTTACTTATGTAAACGTCGCGGGTCTGCGCTGGGGCACACTCCTGCAAAATCTTTCCACCTGGACCAAGTTCGCCGCCATGGCCGCCTTCGTAATCCTCGGATTCGCCATCGGCAAAGGCGACTGGTCTCACTTCCACTCCCACGGCGTCGGCCTCACCATGGGACTTCACCCCGCGCAGTTAATCTCCGCCATGGGCGTCGCTTTGATCGCAGTCTTCTGGGCGTACGACGGATGGGTATACATCACCTGGGTCGCAGGCGAGGTCAAAGAGCCCCGCCGCAACGTGCCGCTGGCCATGGTGCTGGGCGTGATCGTGGTTGGCGCCATCTACATGGCCATGAACGTAACCTACCTCTACGCACTGCCGCTCACCGAAATCGCGCAACACGAAACCATCGCCCACGCCGCCGCGGCCACGCTGTTTTCTCCTCATGCCGCCGTGTGGCTCTCGCTCATGATCGCGGTGTCATGCTTCAGCGCCGCCGCGACCTGCACGCTCTCCGGCGCGCGCGTTTATCTCGCCATGGCCCAGGACGGCGTCTTCTTCAAGCGCATGGCCGTCATCCATCCCAAATGGCGCACGCCCGCCTTCAGCCTGATTGGACAAGGCATCTGGGCCGCGCTGCTCACCGTCAGCGGCCGCTACGATCAGCTCTATACCTACGTCATCTATGGCATGGTGCTCTCCTACACGCTAACCGTAATTGGAATGTTTCTGCTGCGCTGGAAGCGGCCTGAGATTCCGCGGCCCTATCGCTGCACGGGATATCCGTGGCTGCCCGCGATCTACGTGCTAGTCGGCACGGCCTGGACGCTGAACACCATCATCACTCGCCCCACCGAAGCCTTCTGGGGCACCGCCATCGTGCTGGTCGGCGTGCCAGGATATTTGTACTGGAAGCGCAGCAACCACAAGTCTGTAGCAGTGGAGTAGAAGATGTTTGAACGGTTCACCGAGAAGGCACGACGCGCCGTTTTCTTCGCGCGCTACGAAGCTAGCCAGTACGGCTCGCCGGAAATTGACTCGGAGCATCTCCTGCTCGGTCTAATACGCGAGCACAAAGCTCTGTACCGTTGGCTACCAAGAACAGATTTTCAAACAATCCGCCAGCGAGTTGATGAGCATTTGCCGAAGCACCCGTCGATCCCAACCACCGTCGATTTGCCGCTCAGCGACGGCGCGAAGCGCGTTCTGAAATATGCAGCAGATGAAGCAGAACAGCTGGAACACAGGCACATCGGAACCGAGCACTTGTTTCTGGGACTGATCGACGAGGAAGACTGCTTTGCCGCCCAGCTTCTGCGTGAAGGAGGAGCCGATCCCACCAGCATTCGATCGCAACTCGCCGATTCGTCCGAGAAGCAATCGATGCCAGGAATCTATGAATCCATTCGCACCCGGAGGTTCGGCTCCATCTCGAGAGGTGCAATCGAAATCCACGGCGTCCGTCGCAGTGCCGAACGTGTCCGCGACGCCGTCCAGCGCTGCCATATGTACAGCTGGCACTGGGACAAGCGCGCATGGACGAATGTCGACATCGTGGTCGCAAGAAAGACTGGCAAAGTTTCATTCGACCTTCGACTCGCAGAGGACTCGGAAAATTTCGAACTCGTCAAAGGCGGCTGGAAGAAAGATCACTGCCTCATCTGCCGCTGGGAACTCTTCGAGTCGCAAAACGACGCCGACCACGGCACCGGCTACACCAACGGCCACGACTGGATGTGCGCGGAGTGCTACGCGAAATTCTGGGAGCACCCGGATTTCTTTTCATCCTCTTATTCCGACATCACGTAACAATTCGCCTGCTGACAGCGTCGCGTCCGGAGTTTCATCAATGGGCACGCGGCTACACGAAGAACTTTTGTCCGTTTTTCGTAACAAGCGCAGGAAATTGCTTGCGTTGTTGTCGGTCTGCTGCTACTTTCCAGCCATCTAACGGGCCAGCACCGACTCGGAGATGCAGAGGGGTCGGCTCCTTTGGGTGGGTTCCGCGAAACACTCCCGTGGTAACGCCGCTATGTTTCTCTTGACGCTCGGCTCGGCCGCACCGAAGGAGATATATGTCTGCTCCCAAGAATCGTTTTCCACTTGCCGGTAGTGAGCGCGCTCCGCTCGAAGGAGCGCAGGAGATAGGTCCAGCCAATCCCGATGAAACCGTTGACGTGACCATTCGTTTGCGATCTCGCGCGGGCAAGAAGCCGATTGTCAACCCTGATGAATTCACGAAACCGATTGAGAAGCGCACCATCTTGAGCCGCAAGGAATTCGAGCAACGCCATGGGGCGGATCCTAAAAGCATTGCTCTCGTCGAGTCCTTTGCCCGCACGCACAAACTCCTGGTAAGGGAGAAGAGCCCGGCCCGCCGGACGGTCATTCTCTCCGGAACTGTCGCGGCAATGAACGAGGCGTTTGGCGTCGAACTGAAGGAATACCAGCATCCCACCGGCAGGTATCGCGGGCGCACGGGATCGATCCACCTTCCCGCCGAACTGCACGACGTGGTCGAGGGCGTTTTTGGCCTGGATAATCGCCCTCAGGCCAAGCCACATTTTCGTAGGCGGCATGGGCCCGCTGGGGCCCGTGCCGCTGCCGTCAGCCTGTCCTACACGCCGACGCAAGTAGCCTCGCTTTACAACTTTCCGTCCGGTGTAAACGGATCCGGAGAATGTATCGGGCTGATTGAGTTGGGCGGCGGATACAACCCTACGGATCTGAGCAATTACTGGAGTCAACTCAAGCTGACCAAGACGCCCACCGTGTCCTCGGTTTCGGTTGGCAACGGTAGCAACAATCCTACTGGAGACCCGAACGGGCCAGATGGCGAAGTCATGTTGGATATCGAAGTATCCGGATCGATCGCACCTGGCGCAAAGATCGTCGCTTATTTTGCGGACAACACCGACGCCGGCTTTCTCAACGCGATCACAACCGCAGTCCACGACAGCACGAACAACCCGTCAGTGGTCTCTATTAGTTGGGGTGGTCCCGAATCCTCCTGGACCCAGCAGGCCATGACATCCATGGATGAGGCATTTCAGTCTGCGGCCGCAATGGGCGTCACGGTTTGCGTGGCGGCTGGAGACGACGGCTCCACTGACGGCGTAACGGATGGCCTGAACCACGTGGATTTCCCGGCATCCAGTCCCAATGTTCTGGCCTGTGGAGGCACACATTTGGTGGCCTCGGGTAATACCATTACCAGCGAAACCGTGTGGAACGAACTCGCAAATAATGAGGGCGCAACCGGAGGCGGCGTCAGTGACGCCTTCCCTCTTCCCAGTTGGCAGAGTGGGGCCGGCGTGCCGCCTTCCGCCAATCCAACCCACAATGTCGGTCGAGGCGTTCCGGACGTTGCAGGAGACGCCGATCCGACCACCGGTTACGTTACTCGTGTCGACGGACAGCCCGATGTCATCGGAGGAACCAGTGCTGTCGCTCCCCTCTGGGCTGCGTTGATCGCGCTCATCAACGAGAGTATTGGAAAGCCGGCTGGCTTCATCAACCCATTGCTGTATCAGAATGCGGGTAAGGCCGCCGATTTCAATGACATTACCTCCGGCAACAACGGCGCCTACTCGGCAGGTCCTGGATGGGATGCATGTACCGGGCTGGGATCGCCGGTCGGGAGTCAAGTTGCGGCGGTGTTGGGGGCACCGTCGCTGGCGCGAGCCAAGAAAACAGGAACTTAGCGCTGAAGTATAAAGTGGCGCGACATCGTTGTGTCGTGCCACTTCTCATCAATCGACTTTCAAAGAACCGGCTTGGCCCAGCTCTGTGACACGACAAAGTGAGCCAGCCGACANNTACCAAGCCAACGACCCCGCCACGCTCCGGCATGACCGCAGTAACTTTATTTACACTCCAGCTTGCAGTACCTTAGTGTAGTGTCCCTAAGTTCGTAATCGTCTGCGCATTCGCGACTTCTTTGGAGAAGACATGAGCCGCTCTATAGTCGTTCGTCTGTTTCTTGTCGGGTTCCTCATCACCGCTCTGTTTACAGGATGCTCGCGCGATCCCAACGTCCGCAAACAGAAATTTCTGGAGAGTGGCGACCGCTATTTTGACAAAGGCAAGTACCGCGAAGCGGCGATCCAGTATGCTAATGCGCTGCAGGTCGACTCGCGTTTCGCGCAAGCTCATTACAAGCTGGGAGAAACTTATCTCAAGCTTGGTGACGGCAGCCGCGCCGTTCAGGAACTCTCCCGCGCCGTCGATCTTGCTCCGGATAACTATCCCGCCCATATCGACCTGGCCAATCTTTGGGTCGTCGGCTCACGAAATCGGGATGGGTCTGTGAATGATGAATACCTGAAGCAGGCGCGCGTGGAACTGGACCTTCTCCGCGAGAAGCAGCCTCAGAATCCCTCGGTCTTCCAGGCGTGGGCCGACTATTACGCAGTCCAGAATAAATTAGGCGAAGCGCTGCACGAAATGCAGAAAGCTATTGCCGCCGATCCCAACCGTTCAGAGTCTTACTTGAATCTGGCGTTCCTTCAACTCCGATCCAACCTCGCTGACCAAGCCGAAGCCAATTTCAAGAAGGCCGCCGACCTTGACCCGCATGCGATGAACGCTCAACTGGCTCTCGGAAGCTTCTACCAGTCACGCAACCGCATGCCCGAAGCCGAGCAGCAGTTCAAGCGCGCTGTCGAACTTGCTCCCAAGGATCCCGCACCCCGCGAAGCACTGGTGCGCTTGTACATGACGGAAGGTAAGAAAACGGAAGCCGAGGCGTTACTGAAACAGGCTAAAAGCGACCTCTCGGACAATCCCGAAGGCTACCGCATGCTTGGCGATTTTTATTTCGCCAGTGGCGACTTGGACAAAGCCACGGCGGAGTACTCCTCGCTCTACCGCGACCATCCCAGGGACACTCAGGTCAAGAAAAACTACGTCCAGCTTCTGATCCTGAAGAACCNNACGTGGACGCGCTGGTCTATCGGGGCCAGATTCAGCTCCGCCAAAACGACGCTGCCGGTGCCGTGGATTCCCTCCAGCAGGCGCTCAAGAACGATTCCAACAATGCCGTGGCCCACTATCAACTCGGCATCGCTTTCGATATGCAGCACGACGATGCCCGCGCCGAATCGGAGTGGCGCGCTGCCGTGGGATTGCGTCCCGATCTCACGGAGGCGCATCGGGCTCTGGCTGCGCTGGAATTGCGCCGCGGCGACCTCGATGCTCTCACACAAACCGCGCAGCAAATTATCACGGGGGCGCCCTACGCACCTGATGGTTACATGATGCGCGCGCTGGCGGAGATGAATCGGCAGAAATTTTCCGACGCGCAGCAGGACCTGACCAAAGCGATGGGGCTGGCTCCGGGGAGTCCGACGCCATACGTTCAGATGGGCAACCTTTACCAGTTGCAGAAGCAGTACGCGGAGGCGATCAAGTTTTATGAGCAGGCCCTCGATAAGGATGCGGCGTCCACCGACGCGCTGCAGGGAATCATGAATGTCTATCTGGCACAGAAGCAGCCCGACCAGGCCATCGCGGCGGCGCGGGCACGGATCGCAAAGTCGCCCAATACTAGCGGCTTCTACGATTTGCTGGGCACCGCGCTGTTTCAAAAGAAAGATCTGAGTGGCGCCGATGCCGCGCTGCGTAAGGCAATCGAGCTTGACAAGAATAATTCCGACGCACTTTTGAAGTTGGGGCAGGTGCAGGCGGCGCAAGGATCGGTGAGCGACGCGCTGGCCACGTATCAGCAGTCCATCAAGGATTACCCCCGCGAGATTGGGTTCTACATTCTTGCCGGCGAGATGTATGAATCACAGAGCAACTGGGACCAGGCGAAGGCGATGTATCAGAAAGCGCTGGAAATTCAGCCGAATCAGCCAGTGGCTTCAAACAATCTCGCCTACGTGATGTTGCAGCAGGGCGGCAATGTCGATGTCGCCCTGGCGTTGGCGCAGACGGGGCGCCGCGGCATGCCGGACTCCTCGAACGCAGCCGATACTTTGGGTTGGGCATATTACAAGAAGGGCGTCTATCAATCCGCGATCGATATGTTCCAGGAGTCATTGCGGCTTAGCGAAAAACGAGGCGCGGCGGACGATCCGACGGTCCACTATCATCTGGCGCTCGCTTATCAAAAAGTGAATCAGCCGGCCCAGGCGCGCCAGCAACTGGAGCGCGTGTTGAAGATCAATCCAAATCACAGTGACGCACGCAAGGCGCTGTCAGAGCTGCGCGGATAGGCTGCTTCCGCCGGAACATCGCGGCTCATGAACCATAGAGCGGTTTTGCCGTAATGCTGCGGACATCTCGTAAAATCATCTTACAGCTATACCGATAGCACCTCTCTACAGGCCCGATGTAGCCACTCTACCGAACCGCTTGCATCTCATAATAAGTGGCCAGTCACCGCCAACTGAATCAGTTCTGTCGCCCATCCGCCGAACCAAGCCTATCCACAGCGAGCTGACGCATAATCGCTGCTCGAAAAGGAGGTGCGTCATGATTCTGGGGATGACGACATCTACGTTCACGTTCGTGCATGTATTGCTAAGCCTCGTGGGGATCGGCACGGGATTTGTGGTCATGTATGGACTACTGACGGCGAAACGGCTCGACGGCTGGACTGCCATCTTTCTGGCGAGCACGGTGGCGACAAGCGCGACCGGGTTCGCCTTCCCGGTCGAACACCTTTTGCCGTCCCATATTATCGGGATGATTTCGCTGGTAATATTGGCGGTAGCAATCCCGGCACGCTACGTATTTCATCTCACGGGGGCGTGGCGTTGGATCTTCGTGGCCAGCGCCGCTGTGGCTCTCTATCTCAATGTGTTCGTCGCCGTGGTGCAAGCCTTCATGAAAGTTCCGGCATTGAAGGCGCTGGCCCCGACACAAAAAGAGCCGCCATTCTTGGTGGCACAGCTGATCGTGCTTGCGGTCTTTGTGGTGCTTACGATTCTCGCGATGAAGAGGTTCCGCAGCCAGCCGGTCCGCACCGCTTAGACCAATTCCCTGTTTGGCCAATTTCCGGTTTATTCATGCAGTTTGCAGCAGTGAAGAACAACTGAGGAGGGCACTTATGCCTACGATTACGACAAAGGACGGAACGCAGATTTATTACAAAGACTGGGCGCGGGACAACCGGTGGTATTTAGCCATGGCTGGCCACTGAGCGCGGATGAGTTTGAAGACCAGATGCTATTTCTGGCGGCGCGCGGATATCGCTGCATTGCGCACGATCGACGCGGGCATGGACGGTCGAGCCAACCGTGGGATGGCAATGACATGGACACCTACGCTGACGATCTGGCGACGCTAGTCGAAAAGCTGGACTTGAGGGACGCGATCCACGTCGGGCATTCTACGGGCGGCGGCGAAGTTGCACGCTATATCGGCCGCCACGGCACGGGACGGATAGCCAAGGCAGTGCTGATCGGGGCGGTGCCGCCGCTGATGTTGAAGACAGCGGCAAATCCCGGCGGTTTGCCGATGGAGGCGTTCGATGGCATCCGCGCTGGGGTGCTCAGCGATCGTTCTCAGTTTTTCAAAGATCTGAGCGCGCCGTTCTATGGGGCGAATCGGCCGGGGGCGAAGGTATCGCAAGGGCTGCGGGACTCGTTCTGGCTGCAGGGAATGCTATGCGGATTCAATGCCGCGTATGACTGCATCAAGGCGTTCTCCGAGACCGACTTCACCGAAGATCTGAGGAAGTTCGATGTGCCAACGCTCATTTTGCACGGTGACGACGACCAAATCGTTCCGATCGGCGCATCGGCACTGCTGTCTTCCAAGCTGGTGAAGGGGGCAACGCTGAAAGTCTATCCGGGCTTGCCGCACGGCATGTGCTCAACGCATAAGGAACAGATCAACGGGGACTTGCTGGGTTTTCTCCAGCGGAGTGAGCAAGCGGCGGCTTGAAAAACAGATCGCAGAGGTGGGGCGCGGCGGGGTTCGGGATGGATGGAAGGAAGTGGATTAGCTGAGTTTGATCTTGCAGCGGATCACGCCAGCTAGACCCAGCAGGCCGGTTCCGAGCAAGCCCAGCGAGCCAGGCTCGGGAACCACGACGGTGGTGTAACCGCTGGAAATGCGGGTGCGGCCGCTGAAGTAACCTTTGCCGGTGTTGATGGCCAATTGGACGACGCCGTTGGTGTTGTAACCGCTCGCAAAAGCGCCCGTGAGCACACCGGTCAAGGTATACTTGTGGGTTCCATTGGGCAAAGTTAGCAGGGTCCAAGTAGCGCTGCTGAATGTGCCGGAGAACAGCACGCCATTCGGCAATCCGGTGCTGCCGTTGCTGGTGATAGTGAAGGATCCGCCAGGGTCGAATGTTCCGCCCATTTTCAACGAACCGGTCGCCAGCGCGGCGGTGCTAAAGGTCAAGCTACCCAGGTTCGATCCCGTAATGAGACCGTTTCCTTCATAACCATTGACAGCAACCAGAGTCGAGCCCGTGAGCGAGAGACCGCTGCTGGTTCCTGACAAGATGCCCCCGCTATTGCTGAAATCCACGCTGTTGCTCGCAAAAGCCGCCAATGGCAGGGCAAGCGCCAAGACGACCAACGTAACAATTTTCTTCATTTTCCTCTCCTGGGAACGTTCCGCCGCTAGCCTTTAGGAGAAAGATATCACGGGTTATGCCCGGTAGCGTTAAAGGTAGTTGCGCAACACGAAGCACTCCTCATGCCAAAGGATGGTGCTCTCTATCTTCCTTGATCTCAATTATTTGAACAGATTATGCGTCCGCTGGGCAGAGATTCGGTGAAAATGTCTGCGCATTTTGAGTGGAACCGAAGAGTGGTGAGGAAATGACAATTAAGACGAGCAGGTTTGGAGTCAGTCAGCGGCGACGTCGTGGTTCTCCGGGCCACCGGCTTGAGGACGGCGAGCGGCACGGTTGGAAGGCAGACCGGCGTCGCGAATTTTATACAGCAGCGCCCGATAGCTGATATTGAGGGCGCGAGCGGCCTGCTTGCGGTTCCAGTGGTGGTGCTGCAGCACCTTGAGGATGATCTTGCGCTCCAATTCATGGACGGCTTGGCGAGTGATTTTCTTCAGCGAAATCGGTCCGTCGACGGCAATGTCGGCGCTGAAGAAATCGGGCTGTTGCGGCCGCAGATCGCCGGAGATGGCCTCTTCGGTGCCTAAGATGACGTAGCGCTTTATCAGGTTTTCCAGCTCGCGCACGTTGCCGGGCCAGTGATACTTCTTCAGGGCGTTCATCAAATCGGCAGAGAGTGGTTTCGCGCGTGAGTTGAATTTCCGGTTGTAGCAATCTAGGAAATAGGCGATGAGGTCCGGCAGATCGGAAACCCGCTCACGCAACGCTGGCATTCGCAGATTGACGACGTTGATGCGGTAGAAAAGGTCTGCCCGGAAAGTGCCGTTCGCAATTTCCTCTTCCAGCTTTCGATTGGTGGCGCATACGACGCGCACTTCCACCTTCTTGTCTTCCTGGGCGCCGATGCGGCAGAACTGGCCGTCCTGGAGCAGCTGCAACAATTTCGACTGCAAACTCAGGTCGAGTTCGGAGATTTCATCCAGAAACAACGTACCGCGATGCGCCATCTCGACGCGGCCGGGTTTGGTGCCAAAGGCGCCGGTGAAGGCTCCTTTTTCGTAGCCAAACAGTTCACTCTCAAGGAGCGTTCCGGGAATCGCAGGACAATTCACCTTTACCCACGGCCCGCTTTTCCAAGGCGAAGCAGCGTGGATCATGCGCGCGATGATGTCTTTGCCGGTGCCACTCTCTCCTTGGATCAGCACAGGGACGTTCGCTCCGGCTATTTTTGCGAGCCGTTCGCGCAGAGCTTGCATGGCATCGGTGCCCCCAAAAACGACCGCCTCTGGAGGCATCTCACCAAGGGGCTGGACCAGAGGACTGACTGAGTTTGCAGTGCTCATAGGGCTTTACCGGCTCGGCGGCACAGGCTATCGTGCGCGTGCATCCGGAGAACCAAACGCAAGCGAACGGGCTGGTACAGATTAAGGCTAGTCTATCTAGTTGATGAAAAGCAACTTACTAAAGATTCCAGGAGGACACGACTAGTAATCGAGGGGGCGCCTAGGCACAGGAGACTACGAGGACAATAAGAGAAAAGTTTTTCACACGAAAGAACCCTGCTTCCTCAGTGACGCCGTGACCTTGTCGCCGGCGTTGACCAGCGGCCGGGAAAACTTCAGGCCAACCAGGTTATAGGCCTCGGCGTGCTCGGTTCGGAGTACCTTGGCGCGCAGGGTGCGTGAGGCTCTTGGCAGAGCGGCCAGCGCAGCCAACGGTGCGCTGGGAATTTCCAGCGAAACCTCCGCCATTGAAGGGAGAGAGCGGCGCACCGCTACGAGCATGCCGCCGGCGGAGACGTTGAGAGCGGTTGCAAATTCCAGGAACTCTTTGTCGTGCTCAAGCCGAGTTCTAACAAAGACGGGAATGGCCAAGGGCAAGCGCGGCCATCGCCGACGCTCTACCGTTGGAGTCTTTGGGTTCACGCACACCCCTTCCGTCGCTGATTTACGCAACATTTCAAGCACCTCAGGGGCCAAATCAAGCGTAAAGGGCAATACGCTGCGAGCCAGGCCTACGAAAGCCATAAGTGTTCGATTGTCTTCGCCCGCCCAAACCGCCAGAAGCTGGACAAAGCACTGTCTTTCCATGATCTTCCGCGTAGCTTCATTCTCTGCGACGGGCTTCCTAGGCAGCGGCTTGAAACGGTCTAGAAGTGCAAGCTTTTGCTACACTTGGGTAATCAGCTTTCATTTTTCGTTGACAACGAAAAGTAACCTAGCATACGATTTTGATACAGCATTCTTCCTTAAACGGTGGAATGCCTCCTCCCTTCTGTGCTACACCGTCGTGCTCCTTATGGCCACTGGGCAAAAGAATATGTGCGTTTCCAGGCAGGGCGAAGGAAAGACGAATGCGTCAGTGTCTCAGGGTCCGGGGACAGGGATGCCCAACCCGGCGGATCTTCCGCAAGCGTATTCCGAGTTGCAACAGCGATTTCAGCGTACGACGAACGCACTCGGATCGGCTGCGCACGATTTGAAAACCCCTCTGGCGATTTTGAACGGGTACGTCGAATTGTTGCAGAGCGAGAAGCTGGGACCGATCAGCGACCGTCAGCGAGAAGTGCTGCACGACATGCAGGCGAGCGGCAAACGTCTGCAGCAGTTTATTCAGGACTTCCTCACGTACAGCGCTTTGGAAACCGGCGGCCTCAAGATGCAGTTTGCCGTGGGCAACATTAACGAGTGCCTGTCCGAAGTCTGCCGCTTGTGGTCGATGCGCTTCCAGGAAAAAGGATTGGCTCTTTATTTTCTGGCGAACGACAAGTTGCCGGAATTTGAGTTTGACCTTCCCAAGCTGGAACGCGTGATCTCGAACCTGCTGGAGAATTCTTTCAAGTTTGTTCCACAAGGCGGTACGGTTTGGTTGCATGCCGAACCCTACATGTGGGAACGCCGCGCTACCGCTCAGCCAGCGTCTTCCGGCGAGAGGCGCCGGCAGATCAATTCTCAACCCAATTCCGTGAAGGTGAGCGTCTCCGACACAGGCCCGGGAATTTCGGCAGAGTTTCATCAGGAAGTCTTCGATGATTTCTTCCGCTTGCCGGGCAATGAAAATCAGGACGGCATGGGCCTGGGGCTTGCGATTGTGCGCCGCCTGGTTCAGGGGATGGGTGGAAAAGTCTGGGTGGAAAGCGATTCGGGCGCAGGCTGCAAATTTTCATTTCTAATTCCCTTCAAACCTTCCTCGACTCCTAGCGGCAAAGGAAAGAATCGATGAGTGACACCGCCAAGATTCTTCTGGTGGATGATGAGCCGGCCATGCTCCGGTATATCCGGACATTGCTCGAAGTCGATGACTATAAAGTAGAGACGGCTTCAACGGGGGAAGAGGCACTGCAGCGGGTGGAAAAGGGTATGGAACCGGACCTGGTTCTCTTGGATGTACTCATGCCGGGGATTGACGGTCTGGAGACGCTGGAACAACTTCGACAGAAACGGCCAGGGGTCAAGGTCGTGATGCTCTCCTGCGTCAGCGACACGCGCAAAGTCGTGCAGGCCATGCGCCTGGGGGCGCACGACTACTTGACCAAGCCCTTTCAGAAAGCGGAACTGGATGCGGTCATTCACCAATGCCTGGATCAGGGCAAGGGTCCGATAGGAGGCGAAGTCGAGGAAGTTGCCGACGACGTGTTTTTCATCGCAGCCAGCCCAGCCATGCGAAAGATCCGCTCGCAAGCCGCGCTGGTCGCCAACGTGGATATTCCGGTGTTGCTGCTGGGAGAAAGCGGCACCGGCAAGGAAGTGCTGGCCCGCCTAATTCATAAGCTCTCGCCGCGGGCGCATCGAACGTTCTTGAAGGTAAATTGCGCGGCCGTGCCTGCGGACTTGCTGGAAAGCGAACTGTTCGGCTACGAGCCGGGCGCGTTTACCGGGGCGACGCACGCCAAACCGGGCAAGTTTGAACTGTGCAACCGCGGCACCATCCTGCTCGATGAAATTGGGGAGATGCCGCCGGCCCTGCAGGCCAAGCTGCTGCACGTATTGCAGGACCAGCAATTCTCGCGGCTCGGCAGCCGTTCCATCATCAAGGTGGACGTGCGCATCCTGGCGGCTACGAACATTGACATCCCTCAGGCGCTGGCTACCAAGCGCCTGCGCGAAGATCTTTACTACCGCCTGAACGCGTTCACTTTGCAACTGCCGCCGCTACGGGAACGCAAAGAAGAAATTCCCATTCTGCTGAAACATTTCATGACGCGCATGGCCGAACAGTACGCGCGGCCCCAGCTTCCGCTATCACCGCCGCTGCTGGAGGCGTGCCAAAGGCATTCGTGGCCGGGCAACCTGCGGGAATTGAACAATTTCTTGAAGCGCTACTTGATCCTGGGTGATGAGAATCTGGCAGCAGCCGAATTGCAGCCCCTTCATGACGGTAACGGAGGCGGTGCACGCACGGATTCCGGAGTGAAAAGCGGAGAAGCGGGCGGCGGATTGAAGTCGCTGGCTCGCAGCGCCAAGGACGAAGCCGAGGGGGAAGCGATCCGGCAAGCCCTCGAACAGACCAACTGGAATCGCAAACAGGCAGCCGGGCTTCTGCAGATCAGCTACAAAGCCCTGCTCTATAAGATTCGGCAATATGGAATCGCCGAAGGCAAGGGCCACCACAAGCTCTCCGCCGGGGCCTAAGCTACCATCGCGATCACGATAGGACGGGTTCGGCGGAATACCAGTTCGCACGAAAAACGTGTTTGCCGTCCTACTGCACCGTCAGACTGAACCCAACACTTTGTGTGAACGAACCCGAGGTAGCCGTCACCGTGAGAGTATAAGTGCCTGCCGGTGTTCCGCTCACTACCGGCTGCTGCTTGGCCTTGCTGCACGCCGGCAGCGGGACGATGAACGCGAAAAGCGTCAAAAGCACAAGCAGGCCCAGCAGGCGATTTCGTCTCCGTTTCTTGCCGCCTAGCCCAATTAGAGCCATACCTGGGGCTATCAGCCAGAGAGCATAAAACGGGCCGCGCCATTTTGCGGAACTGATCGTGGTCGGCGGCCGGGCAGTTGTCGTCAGGTTGAGCGTGCTTGACTGAGGACCAGGCCCATTAAAGGTGAGGGTGGCTGGAGAGAACCCGCAACTCGCACCCACCGGAGTAGTCCCGCAAGTGAGCGAGACATTGTTTCCAAACGTCACGGCCGGAGACACCTGCACCGAGTAGGCCGCAGTGACGCCAGCGACTACGGTCTGGCTGGAAGGAAGGATATTCACTGAAAAATTAGTGGCCGTGAACGGTGCCGTGGTCGAGATGGTTTGGTTCGTATTGTTACTGTTGGTTGCGGTGACCGTAACCGAACCACTCCCCGCCGTGGTCGGGGTTACCGCAAAGGCGACTGTCGCGATGGAACCTGATTGTAGAACAGGGATAAGGCAAACCGCAGTGTTGCCGGTCGGCAGACTGCAAATGCTACCAGATCCAGCGGAGGCGCTGGTAAAGGTAGCCGATATATTGGTGGAAAGCTGGCCGCCCACAGTGATGTTCGTGGCCAAGTCCGGCCCCTGATTCGTGATGGTAAAGGTGATTGTGATCGGATTGCCCGCGCCCACCACTTTTGAGGCCGGAGAGTACACCGGCGCCACGCAGGTAATACACAAACTGTTCGCGGGTCGCAGCATCACGGCGAACGCGTCCATGGTGGTTCCTTGAAAGGTCGGCTGAAACGCCCCTTGGACCTGCAAATTGTTAGAGGTAGTATCGCCAGCAAAATAAGTGTTGAGGCTGGGGTCGACTGTAATACTGGTGCCTTGATCTACCCCGCTTCCGCCGAAATAAGTAGCGTAAGAACCGACCGTATTGGTGCCGGACGTCGTCGTCGTATCAATGTGCGCAAAGAAAGCGTTCTGCGTGCCGTTGAGCGTGGTCTGGATGGCTCCGGCGGTGACTGGGAAGTTGGGCGGGTTGTTAATCACCGAATTGGTTCCCGAATTGGTCGCGCCGGTGACTAGCGCTCCGGCCCCGGTATCTACGGCAATCGCCAAGCCGCTATCGTTTCCGCCACCTCCCAGGTAAGAGAAATAACTGAGGCCTACGGTGTTGGTTGTGGTTCCGGTAGACTCGCTTGGATTCGTAAACTTCGCCACATAGGCATCGGTGTTCGTTGTGTTGGGGGTCGTCGAACATGTCGTCACGCCTGGATCATTCAGGCAGGGTTGAAATATCCCCGCTCCGGTAGGAATGTTGAAAACCGGCGAGTTGGTCGACCCGGTGATGTAGATGGCGGAGGCAGTAGTATCAATGGTGAGGCTGGTGGACGAATCGTTGTTGGTACCACCGAAGTAGGTGGAGAACAGTAGCTGGGTGGCACCCGTCTGAGCGTTGGCGGGATTCAGTTTTGCCACGAAAGCATCTGTCGGCGCAGGGCTGGCCGGTGGAGTACAAGTCACAGGGTAAGTGATGGTGGTCGGAGGAGTCGTATCGAGACAGGGCTGGTAGGCGTTCGAGATGGGGAAATCGCTTGTCGTCAGACCACCAGTGCCGTTCGTGCCTTCACCACTATTGTAGAAATTTGTGGTGCCGCTGAAGTAAACGTTCCCGGTGGTATCGACGGCGATGCCGCCGCCGACAGCGATCGCACCAGTACTCGGGTTGCCGCCGCCAAAGTATGTCGAATAAGCAACGCTTCCCGTACCGATGGTCTTGGTATTTACCTCCGTCACGAAGAACTGGATGCTGGCTAGCGACGCCGCTTGAAATGGCTGGGGTAATTTGCTCGCGGGAAAGACGTCTGCAAGACTGGGCGTGTCATTGGAAGTCGTGGTGCCTGTGACGAAGGCATCTTGATTGTTGTCGATCGCCAATCCGCTGGCGATGTCCGTGCCATTGCCGGCCAGGTAAGTGGAGTAATTCAGGGCAGTGAAGGTCGGGTTCAAAACGCTAACGAAAACGTGAGCCGCCCCCGTAAGGGCGTCGGGCGACGTGTATCCATTCCTGGTGGGAAAATTCAGCGAAGTAGTTGTTCCCGCAACGTAGGCATTGCCCGCAGTGTCAACTGCCAGCCCGACCGAGGTGTCGGTTCCGCTACCACCGAGGTAAGTAATGGCGAGCAAACCGGAAGGCCCTAGAGTCGGATTAAGCTCAATGACGAAAACGTTCTGCGCGCCGACCAGGGAGCCTTGGTAAGGGGTCGCGCCCGTTGGTATGGGCAGGTCATTGGAAGTGGTCGATCCCGCGAGGTAGATGTTGCCGTTGCCGTTCACTGCAATCGAGGTACAGCTGACCGGAGTCGAGGGACTGACCAGAGTCGAGGGACAGCTTTCCTCACCGTTCGCGCCGCCAAAGTAGGTGGAGTAGCTGATGGTGGGGTCGATGACCAGTTCTCTTGCGCGATCGTATGCGCCAATCTCGAAGCCGACGCGATTGGCAGCGCGAAGAACGAAGCGCCCTTGGACCGGCAGCTGCTGACCTGCGGCGTTTTGGTAAACACGCGGAGCCTGCAAGCGAACATCGGCCCAGGTTCCCTTGAGAATCAAGTCTCCGCCGCTCAACTCTAGCTTGGTTGCGCCATCAAACTGCAACTCAGCTTGTGACGGGTCAGCGCCCGCGGCGACCTTGAAGTCGTATTCCAAGCGGCCTTGGCTTCCATAGAAAACCAGATCGATTCCCGGATAAACGCTCTGGTAGTGAACGCCAGCAAACTGCGGAATTCCAGTGTGCCAGTTCTTCGGATCGTTTCCGATGAAGTAGTTGCTCTTGCCTAGCAGCGGATCGCTTCCGGTGACGGCTGCCGCCGGGTTGGCGCCCACCAGCCTCATGCGTACCGATTCCAAGCTCCGACCGGGCCCGCTATGACCGGGTGACGCCGGTCGCGCCGTTTGCATGGCCAGCACCGCTCCGGATGGATCCAGGTAGAGACTATATCCCGACCCGCGCGAGACGAATTTCACACTGGAATCGGCCTGGCCCTGGTTGGGCTCGAAGATCAGCGGGAGTTGGCCGAGGATGGCGCGGGCGTCCGGCTTCGATTTCGACGGAGACTGGCCGAAGGCGATTGGAATCGGGGAGACAGGAACCTGTGCCGACGCTTTCTGCGAGTAGCGGCGGGAGCCCAATCCGAGTATCCCGCAAGCCGCCAACAGCAAAACAAAACCCGCTCCCGCGACCCGGCCAAGCTGCAACCTGCTTCCCGACCCTTTTCCTATCAACGCCCCGCGGCCATTTCCCATCACGCTTTTCCTCCGATGCACACCGATCATAAATGGAGAGAGTAAAACCGATGCGCAGTTTTTACCCGGCGCCGGCGAAACCGCCCGCTGCTGATATGTCACTTTAGAACTGGCGGAAAATAAACAACTACTTAAACATCTGACGGATAGCTAAGTCAAGCGAGCGTCCGCATCCCTGCGCGCTCCACGACCTATCAGATGCGTTGGTAGCGGAGGAAAGATGCTGCGAGGTGCCACGAAAGTGAATGAAGCGATCTGAGCAGGCGGGGGCAAAAGCATCCCGGCAAAGTCCTGCATGCTAAAACAGGGCTGTCGTGCATTCCGCCGGACCATCCCTCCAAGGTACGCGCGAGCATTTACCGACCGAGTTCCATGCGTCTTTTTGTTCTTGCAAACTGCCGGCAAATCTATAAAGTGAAATGCTATCAGGGCCTGCCCCCAAAGCAACGGGTGGGCCTTGTGCCTGCCAGCCTGGCTGTTGATTCCGTTCTGCATTAGATTTGGTCTCTTGGGGAACAATGCTTTCGGAAAATACGCCACGGATGCCCCCGGACTCTCAGGAACGAAGGTTGATGCGGCGCTTCGACATGCGCCTGCCCGCAGTGGTTCGGCTGGATCAAGACAACGAATTTCAAACGGAAACTCAAAATGTGAGCGCGCGCGGAGTCTTCTTTTATCTTGACCGGCCGGTTCTCGAGGGCACGCCCTGTGAAGTTACGCTCACCTTCCCGCCTCACATCACGCTCACCGATGCGGTTCGGGTGCGCTTCACAGCCCGCGTGATCCGGTCGGAATCGCCTCTACCCTCATTGCGCGTCGGCACCGCTGCCATGATTGAAGACTACGAATTCCTGCGCTCCAGCGGGAGTACAGATTTCCTCAGCGCGCTGCAAAGAGATTGGAAAGCGGCGAACTGAAGGAGCGGGCTCGTTTACTTCCCGCCTCTCTCCAGATCCTTCAACTGCTGCCGAAGACGACTGTAGCGGCGCCTGATGCTGCCGAGATAGAGGCCGTGGATCAGCCAGGTCGCGATGTAGGCTGCATAGAGAAACTTAATGGAATTCATGCCGACCCCGGTCGTGATGGAGTCTTGTTGAACGGAACACTGGCTCGTGCGGCTGGCGCGGACGAACCTCCATCTCCGAGTAACGACTCAAGCGCTTGAGCTTCCTCGACGTCACGCTGCAACAATTCGAGGCGAAAACGCCACCAGCAAACCAGGAACGCAAAGCAGGAAAACGCCAGCCAGTTGATCAGGAGCACGTGCAACATGCGCGGATCGATCGAACCGCCGCCGCCAATTACAGGCTGCGGATGCTGCGTACGGAAAAACCAAATCGAGAAATAGACGAGCGGCACATCGAGCGCGCCAAAGATTGCCAGCACCGCTGCGAGCTTCGGAGTCTGCGAGCTATCCGAGAAGCGCCGCAGAACCAGATAACTGACGTAGATCAGCCAGAGGACCAGAGTCAGGGTGAGGCGCAAATCCCAGGTCCACCAGATGCCCNNGCATCTGCCTTGGCGCTTCGCGAGATCAGGTAAATCACCGAAGCCACCAGGTTCACGGAAAATAACAGGAACGCGGTCCAAGCCGAAGGCACATGGTAGTAGAAAATCCGCTGCACATCGCCCATGGTCCGCTCCATGGGCGCGACCCAGAAAGCTTCATAGAAAGCGTAAGCCAGCAGCAGTGCTGTAAGAACTGCGAGGATGGGGAAGGCCCGTTTCATTCTGCCTGCAGAATGGTTCCGAACAAAGCCAGACAAGCAGTAGTAAACACCACATCATAGGTGAGAAGCAATACGATCCAGAATCGCGCTGAGCCGTCACCGGCGAGGATGATGCGTGTAGCCTCCACCATCGACTGCACGGCTGGAATTGAGATGGGGAACAGCAGGAGCGGCAGCATGATTTCGCGGCTGCGGGTGCGCAATGACATGGCCGCAAAAAATGTTCCATTCACCACCAGGGCCCACGTTCCTAGAATCGCCACGGGAATCAACTGCCATGAGGGACCGAGCACGCGGAGGTTGTAAAAGATCATGAACAGCGGCGCCATCACCGCTTCCAGCAGGCTGACCAGGATGAAGTTGCCCAGCGCTTTGGCAACAAACAACGCATTGGCCGGTGCGGGAGAAACACGGTAGGCATCGAGTACCTGGTTGCGCAGCTCGCGTGCCCAAGTCTGGTTCAAGGCAACCACGGCGGCAAACAGGAAGGCAACCCATATCAACCCTCCCGCAATTTCCCGCGACTCTTCGGCGTTCGGATCGAAAGAGAAGCTGAAGATCACCACCACTAGCAGTGAGAAAAACAGCATGGAGTTGATCGCATCCCGGGAGCGCCACTCCAGCCGGATGTCTTTCGTGAGCGTAGCTAGAGTGATGGAGCGGAGCGAACTCATTGTGTCCCCGCTCGGTCCGGAGTCAGGGTAGACGTGCGGTCCACGATCTGCCCGTCCCGCATCCAGACAAATTCGTCGGCCACGCCTTCCAGCAGCGATGCCTGGTGTGTGACTACGAAAATGGTTTTGCCGGCATAGCGCATGCCTTTGAGCAACACCACCATTTCTCGCGCCGAATGGACATCCACGTTGGAAAATGGCTCATCCAGCAAAAGAATCGTGGGATCGTGCAGGATGGCCCGTGCCAGCGACATGCGTTGCCGCATGCCTTGCGAATACTGCCCGACCGGACGTGCCAACTCGGGATCAAGCCGCACCGAGCGAATCACCTGCTCACAGCGGCCGTCGCCGGCAATGTCGTAGAGTCGAGCGAAGTAGCGCAGGTTCTCGAGCCCACTCATCTCGTCGTAAAGCAGAGACGGATGCGCCATATAGCCAACCTCGCGGCATGCATCCTGCGGATTCTTGCCAAGGATGGAAATCGTGCCACGAGTAGGATGAGCTAACCCGGCCAGGGCTCGCAGCAGAGTGGTCTTCCCTGCCCCGTTGTCGCCGAGAATCACGTGGAACTTGCCGGCATCGAACTCCGCGGTCACGCCGCGCAGCGCGGCAAAACGGCCGAACTGCTTGATCAGGTTGCTGACGGTGATGATAGGAGCGGCGTCGGTCACGGGCGTCGGGAAATTACAGCACTCTGAGTCCGGCCTGAGTTTACCCGAGCGCAGGATTCTCTGCATTTCGTTCGTCACGATGACGAGGTCCGTCACCTTGCGAAGGGATGGAACGCAGCAGACAGGCAGTTAGTTCGAGACGCCTGCAGAGGTCGCAGGTTGCGCCTGCGTCATGCTCTTGGCTGGCTCGGCTTGCATCTGGTTGCCAGGCTGCTGCGGCGCATATTTCGACGCGCACTTGGCTTGCAGGGCTTTGGCGTGGAAGACGCCATCGCGGCCAAAGCTGCCATCGGCCAGCGCCTGAGAGTCGTCCTTGAAAGTGTCGGGAGGCGCTTCGGTTCCAGTGTAGTCCACCGAGAGCAACTGATCCTGCTCCATCAGCACAAACTGAACGTGCGTTCCGGTGCGCTTGATGGAGCCAGGTTGCACATTCCCCGCCACCCGCAGACGCTTCGTGTAAGCGCCGTTCCCCATCTTGTGCAGCTCGCTGATGGTGACGTAGTAACTCTTGCTGTCCTGTACGCCGGTGTAAGCGAGATAGCCAAGTAGAAGCAGGATCACAACCGTGGCCGTGCCGAACTTCAGATAGGTCTTGGCTTGATTGGACATAGAGGACCACCCCACAGGTACGTACGTTTATGACTCTACGCGACGCCGAGCCCAGAATCAAGATTCCGGAGGAGCCAATGGTCTTCTACCTGCCCTGCGACCATCTCATAAAAGCTTGCGTCCGCTAGAATGGAAATGGTTTGGCAAATCTATGATTCATCCCTGGCACGACGTAACTCCCGGCGACAAGCTCCCGCAAGAATTCGACTGCGTGATCGAGATCCCTTTCGGATCCAGCGTGAAGTATGAACTCGACAAAGCGAGCGGCTTGATCAAGCTGGACCGCATTCTCTACTCCGCCGTTTACTATCCCGCGAACTACGGTTTCATTCCGCAAACGCTGGCGGAAGACGATGATCCGCTCGACGTCCTGGTACTCTGCCAGGAACCCGTGGTGCCGCTCACCATCATCCACGCCCGCGCCATTGGCCTGATGACCATGATCGACGCCGGCAAGCAGGATCACAAGATCATCGCTGTGGCCACCGAAGACCCCGAGTTCAACTCCTACCGCGAGGCCGCAGAGATGCCGCCGCACCGCATGCTGATGCTGCGTCGATTTTTCCAGGATTACAAACAGCTCGAAGGCAAAGCTGTGGAAGTAGATGAGATACGCCCCGCCGGCGAAGCATATCCCATCATCCTCGACGCCCTGCACCGCTACAGTGAACAACGCCGCAAAGGCTTCAAGATTCCAGAGAAGCACTGAGACGTTACAGAGGACAAGATTCAGAAGTAACGAAGGCCCGGATCGATTGGTCCGGGCCTTCGTTGTGTCAAACATATTGTCTAAGTATTTTGTTAGCACTCACCAAACGTGGCAGGCGTTCTCAGCCACCATGGGCTGCCCCGCCTTGCAACCCCAAGCCTTCTGAAACTCCGGCATGTTCTGCACCACGCCATCCACGCGATACTTGCCCGGTGAATGCGGATCGGTGAGCACTCTGGTACGCGCGATTTCCGGACGCCTTTTCTCGCACCACACGCGTGCGAATCCCAGGAAGAAGCGCTGCTCGGGCGTGTAACCGTCGATTTTCTGGCCTTCTTTCCCGGTCTTGTCATCGGCAATCATATGCTGGAGCGCCATCAGCGCAATGCGAGCGCCTCCATTGTCGGCGGTATTTTCACCCAGCGTGAGGCGTCCGTTCAGCTTCAGGTCGTCAACGGCCACAAAATTTGAGTATTCGTCGGCAACGCAACTCACGCGCTTCTCGAACTCCTTGCCGTCCTGTACCGTCCACCAGTCGTGCAGATTGCCTTGCGGATCGAACTTACGGCCTTGGTCGTCGAAGCCGTGTGTAAGTTCGTGGCCAATCACCAGGCCGATGCCGCCAAAGTTCACTGCGTCGTCCATGCTCTTATCAAAGAACGGCGGCTGCAATATGCCCGCTGGAAATACGATTTCGTTGAACGAACCGTTGTAGTAGGCGTTCACGGTCGGCGGAGTCATGCCCCACTCTCTGCGATCGAGCGGCTTGTCAATCTTGGCGATCTGGCGCTTCGACTCAAACTCATCGGCACGAGCGACGTTCCCCAGCAAGTCGTCGGGCTTGATTACGACCGAACTGTAGTCGCGGTACACATCCGGATAGCCGATCTTGTTTCGAATGGCATCCAGTTTAACTTTGGCCTGTTTCTTGGTTTCGTCGCTCATCCAGGAAAGATCGTGGATATCTTCCGCGAGAGAGTTTTCGAGGGCGTCCACCATCTTGAGCATGCGCTGCCTGCCGTCGGGACCGAAAGTTGCGTCGACATATCTCTGCCCCAGCGCCTCTCCCAGTTCGCGATCGGTGAGGGTGACGCAACGCTTCCAGCGCGCCTGGATTTCTTCCTGGCCCGTGAGCTTTTGCTGAAGTTTGAAGTTGGCCTCCACAAATGGCTGCGAAAGCCACGGAGCCGCCGCGTTGAGCACATGCCAACTCACGTAAGTTTTCAAAGCATCCAGAGGCTCAACCTCCAGCACGCCGTTTACCAGCTTGAAGAACTCGGGATTCGTAACATTAAGCTGAGTGAAGTTCGGAGCGCCCACGGCCGTGAAGTAGCGATCGAGATAGAAATTGGGACCAAGCGCGGCCGCCTCGTCGCGGGTCATCTTGTGATCGCGATTCTTCGGATCCCGGCGCTTGGTGCGATCCATCGAGTCGACGGCCAGCATGGTTTCGATTACCAGGACGGTCTGCGCCGAATGGGCCGCCTGCTGCGGAGTCTGGCCCGCCAGGGTAAACAGCTGCGTGGCATAGTCAACCAGAAATTGCCGCTTCTCCACTTTGTCAGGATCGTCCTTGATGTAGTAATCGCGATCCGGCAAGGTGAGCCCGCCCTGGTCAATATAGGCGATAACCTGATCGGCGTTGTGCAGATCGGGTGCGGAGTAAAAGTTGAACAGCGGACTTGGTCCGGTCAGGTGCACGTGCGCGATCTCGTCAATGAGAGCGCCTTTGTCTGGTACGGCTGCGATTCGGTCCAGTTCGGGCTTGAGCGGTACGATGCCTTTTGCGTTCACCGCCTTCTCGTCCATGCAGGATCCGTAGAGATCGCCGATTCTCTGGTCGATAGCGTTGCGGCTGGCCCCGCCTGCGGCAGCCTTTTCCAAAATGTCATGCTCTATGTCAAGATTGCGCTCGCGAAGTTCCACGAAGCTGCCCCACTGTGATTGGTCAGGAGGAATTTTCGAATTCTTGATCCAGTTGCCACAGGCATACTGGTAAAAATCCACACAGGGATCAATTGTCTTGTCGACATTATCGAGACTGAAGCCGGGAGCGGGCTTCGAGGAGGAAGATGTTTGGGTGAAGCCGCCAACGCTCGTCAGAAGCAGCAAAGCCGGCAAGAGACGGGACACACGCATATCGAGACTTCTCCTTTGAAGAACGGTTGAGATTTTAAGCCCCGATCTCCGTAGGAGCAAGGATGGAAGACTACGAAGCTGCAATCCAGTGGCTGCGCTCGATGAACGTGGGCGGTTCGTAGGTCTGTCCCGACGCCAGTCGGCGTGCCTCCCGGCGCGTCGACCACAACAAGACAGGACCCAACGATGCGGCAGTAAGGCGGGCTACGACTGGGAACTCCTTCTCCACTTCGCGCCGCAGATGGTGAATCTTCTCGCTCACGGTGCGATTCACTTTCTTGAAGTCTCGCTCCATCGCCCATAGCGCTGCATTATAAGCGCCAATGATCTTCTTCACTTGGCGCGTAAACCGCTCGCGGACGCGTGGATCGGGGTGGTCTTTGTAGCGCTGCCAGCCTTGCAGCATGGTTTGGCACAAACGATAAAGACTCGGTCCGTTGCGTTCAAAGTCGCGCCAAAACGCCCAATCGAGGAAGCGCTTTGAATCGTCGCGGGAAATCGCGCCGTGCTGAAAGTTGAATTTGTATTGTCCGTGAATGTCGGCATAGTCAACATTTGGCAGCAGACGCCCCTGATCAGCCATCTCCTGATAGAGCGGCGTACCGGGAACTGGCGTGTAAAGCATGAACTGGTGGAAGTCGGTCTCGTAATCAATTGCTGATTCGATTTCGTCGATGATATTGTCCGGCGTGTGGTGTTCGAGTCCGATGATCGTCGAGCCCTGCACACGTATTCCGTGTTCGCGAAGTTCCCGCGTCAGCTGTGTGAGATCCTGGCCCTGCAACTTGCCATAACTTGATCTGGGAGATTCCAACCCCATCCAGACCCAAGAAACGCCAAGCTCCACAAGTTCCAGCATCGTGTATTTTCGAATCGCGTTAGCGGAGGCAAAGACGGAAAGCTCCCAGCTCTTGCCTGCTTCCTTCATGCGCTCCAGCAGGCGCATCGCGCGCGTACGGTGCAGCAGGAAGTTCTCGTCCATCACAAAGAAAGATTTTACCTTGAGCTCAGATTCGATCCGGCACATCACATCAAACAGTTCATCGCCGGTTTCGTAGAAGTTGATGAACTTTCCTTTGCCACCAAAAAAAGCGGACGTGGTACAGAAGTTGCATCCCATGGGACAGCCCACCGACGGAATGATGGTTGCTGCCGTCCCGCCCTTCCGCTGTGGCAGACGCACTCCCATGATGCGTGTCTGCAGGCCGGAAACGATGGCGGGATGACGGATGGGCGCGTGCTCGTCTTCTCCCAGGTACCGACGCATCCACGAGATTCCCTCTCCACGCACGATGTGATCGGCATCGATCATCGCATCCAGAGCGGGAATGGCGGCTACGTGTCCTCCTATCACGATCACAGAATCCGGGGACAGTTCTCGCACCATTCGGCACATCTCCCGGACCTTCAAAACATTCACGATGATCGAAGAAATGCCAACGATGTCATACTGGTTCGTGGTCAATTCACGGGCAAAAGCTTCGCGCGTGGGGAAATCCAGCACGCTGCAGGGCGCCGAAATATTTTCCTGAATCATCATGATGCCCCAGGATCGATGAAACATGCGCAGCGAGAAGCTGCCCTGAGCCCGGGTTACCTGGTTGTGATAGAGCTCCATGGGATTGATAGCGCGGCTGCCAAATTCATCGTCTTGCGCATAAGGCCCGAAGACCGAACTCAGAAGGATGCGAGCGTGACTGCCTTTTGGATGAGGTTTCATTTTGATTGTGCTTCCAGCCTAACGTCCCAACTCAGCTTCACGCGGTGATCCCTGACACATTACACAACTATTACATACATCGAATCCACGCCTCCAGAGCGCGTTTCGGCTCGTCTGTCCCGTTCATCTTCCGGACACAGGTATAATGAAGTCTTCAGAAAAATCCCAGCGAGGATGGCCCGTCATGATTTCTCCTAATGCTTCCAATGGTAGCGGTACCAATGGTTCCACAGTTCCTCGGCCCCGCGCTGAGTGGCTCGCCCGACGCACGAAAGAGAACACTACCGGCAACTTTTCCCAGATGCACTATGCCCGTCAGGGCGTGATCACGGAAGAGATGGGTTACGTGGCCTACCGGGAAAAGGTGACCCCCGAATTGGTGCGCGACGAAGTAGCCCGCGGCCGCATGATCATTCCCGCCAACATCAACCATCCGGAACTCGAACCAATGGCGATCGGTGTGGCGTCGCTGTGCAAGATCAACGCGAACATCGGCAATTCGGCGGTCACGTCGGAAATCAAAGAGGAATTGAAAAAGCTGCACACCGCTGTGCACTACGGCGCAGACACGGTAATGGATCTTTCCACCGGCGGCAACATTCACGAAATCCGCGAGGCCATCCTGCGACATTCGCCTGTTCCCATCGGCACTGTGCCGATTTATGAAGCCATTGCCCGCGTGAAACGCGTGGAAGATTTAAATGCTGATGTGATGCTGGAAGTGATCGAAGAGCAGGCGGCACAGGGCGTGGACTATATGACCATTCACGCCGGCGTGCTGATCCAGTACTTGCCGCTGATTTCCAAGCGCATCACCGGCATTGTGAGCCGCGGTGGCGCCATTCTGGCGCAATGGATGGCTTATAACCACAAGCAGAATTTCCTTTACGAACGGTTCGACGATATCTGCAAGATTTTCAAGAAATATGACGTCAGCTTTTCTCTAGGTGACGGACTACGTCCCGGCTGCGTAGCCGATGCCAGCGACCAGGCTCAGTTCGCCGAACTGAAAACTCTTGGCGAGCTCACAAAAATAGCCTGGCAACACGACGTACAGGTCATGATCGAAGGTCCCGGCCATGTGTCGATGGACAAGATTAAGGAGCAGGTGGAAAAAGAAGTCGAGCTCTGCTACGAAGCGCCATTCTACACTCTCGGGCCGCTGGTCACCGACATCGCTCCGGGCTACGACCACATCACTTCAGCGATCGGCGCAGCCATGATCGGATGGTACGGTGCCGCCATGCTGTGCTATGTGACGCCGAAAGAGCATCTCGGCCTGCCGAACGAGAAAGACGTAAAGGATGGCATCATCGCCTACAAGATCTCAGCGCACGCCGCGGACATCGCGCGTCAGCGCCCCGGCGCGCGCGACCGCGACGATGCCCTGAGTTACGCCCGCTACAAATTCGATTGGGAGAAACAGTTTGCGCTCTCGCTCGATCCTGAGACCGCGCGGTCCATGCACGACGAAACCTTGCCCGACGACTACTACAAAGAAGCGGCCTTCTGTTCGATGTGCGGCCCGAAATTTTGCTCTATGAATTATTCGTCGAAGGTAGACGAGTACAACAAGCAGGTCCACGGCATCGAGAAGAAGGATTATTCGGAACTGGTGGACAAGCTGGTATCGCTGAAGTAATCGCTTTCGTGGTCCAAGGTTTGCTCTGGAATTGTCGAAGGGCGCGTTCGAATTTCAGCTCTTGAAGTCGGCCACGCCGTCCCACACCAACTGGACGGCGATGGCCAAAATCAGAAAGCCAAAAATCTTGTTGATGGCTCCTACGGCGCCGGGCCCCAGCCGGCGAACTAGCGGCCCTCCCAGCCAGAGAAACAACAACACAGAAAGTGCCACTCCGGCGATGCCGATAATCATCCCAAGGTACGAAGTGGTGCTATCCACGTGCGCCGCGAGCGCCATCACGACGCCGATGGCTCCCGGACCCGACAAAAGCGGCATAGCCAGCGGAGTAAGAGAAATATCTTCTTTGTCCTCCGCTTCATGGCTTTCCTCCGGCGTGATACGCGCATGAGACGTGACCATGCCCCAAGCGGTGTTGGCCACGATCAATCCGCCCGCAATTTTCAAAACCGGCAGCGAGATGCCGAAAAAATAAAGCACGAAGCGGCCAAAAAACAGAAACGTGACTAGGATGACAAAAACCCAGACGCCAGTCTTCACAGCGGTACGCTGCCGGTCCTGAGCGGTCCAGGTAGAGGTCATGGTGAAAAAGATAGGAACCCCGCCGAAGGGATTGACAATCGGAAAGAGCGCGAGGAACGTCTCCGCCGCCGAAGCAGGCAGCGTACGCAGGAACTGTCCCAGCGCGTGTGCAGAATTCATGCTCTACCGGTATCCTTCCAGCGCCTTGGCGGCGCGTTCGAGCGCTGCGGCTAGAACTGCCAACTGCTGGCGCGCGCGCTCCACATCCCCTTTGTCCAGAGCTTCGTTCACCCCCGGAATGACCACCGCCGCATATCCTGTGTATTCCCCTGGAGCATAAATAGCATGGCGAAACCAGGGACGGTGCGGCAACCCTTCTGGCAGCAGTAGCGCCCGCTCGGCCCCGCGCAGCGCCTGGTTTAGTCGTGCTGCATCACGCGGCGGATTCTTCTGCTTCGACAGAATTTTCGTCCCCGCATCCTGAAAGTGCTTCGCAGCCGCAGTCGCTGCACCCAGATCGAGCACGTGGTCGCCAAACTTGTTCTCCGCCCGCTTGCCGGCCGCATCCAGATAAGTGGCAACTTCCTTGCCATATTCTTCGTAATCGTAAGGCAGAACGTCGGCATCGGCCATGCGCACCGCCTCCAAACCAAAAATTCTCGCCATCTGCTGCTCGTAAACGAAATCCGGATCTCCGAATTTCTTGAACCACGCGAAATTATCAAAAACCGAATGATACACGCCATAGGGCCCGCTTGAACTGATGTCACTGGAAGGCACGCCCAGGTGCTGCTGGAAAGCGCTGTAATCAGAACCGCTGCCCAGATCCCCGACTGGAACCTCGCCCTTGGCTGACGCGGCTGGCACGCGGCGGCCGTCCCCAATTGCTTCAGCAGGCGACTGTGTCGACGGAACACCCGGTTGATCCACTTTCTGCCACGCCTCGTAAACAGTTCCGCCCTTCGGACTGGGCACCGCCTTGGTCACATCGCGCAAAAATTGCTTCAGACTCGGCACCGCCGAGGCCCCAAACTTCGGCCCTGAGACTCCCACGTCCATGTTGAAATATGCGGGAGCATTGGCCAGTTCGGATTCATGCTGCTCGGCCCACTCGGTGGAACCGATCAGTCCCTCTTCCTCGCCGTCCCAACTTGCAAAAATCATCGTGCGCTTCGGCTTCCAACCTGACTTCAACAACTCGCCGACCCCGTGGACCGCTTCGAGCATCGCCGTCGTGCCGCTGTTCGGATCGACTGCGCCGTATACCCACGCGTCGCGATGATTTCCCGCAACCACCCACTCATCGGGCAACTCGCTGCCACGCACCCGGCCAATCACATCCCACAGCGTGCGGAACTGATAGTCCTGCTTGAGATGCATCCTCACTCGTACCGGTCCGGGCCCCACGTGATAAGTAAAAGGCAGCGCACCCTGCCACTCGCGTGGCGAGTCAGGCCCGCCCAAGTGCTGCAGAATTGGCCACGCATCGTGATACGAAAGTGGAGTAACCGGAATCTTCGGCATCTGCGCGGACTGCTCGGGAGAAATGCGCTTACTCTCTGGCAACGAAGGCACTGATGCAAATCCGGGCGTTGTTGGATCGCCGGGAAACTCGAACATGTATCCCACCGATCCACGCTGCACGCCGGTATCCGGCCGCCAGGGTCCATCAGGATACTTATCACCGCGCCGCCAGCCATCGTCGAACGGGTCCGAGTAGATGATCACTCCCGCCGCTCCATGTTCCTGAGCGACAAATTCCTTCACGCCGCGAAAATTCTGGCCGTAGCGCACCAGCACGATCTTGCCACGCACGTCGATCTTCAACCTTTCCAGCTTCTCGAAATCTTCCGGCGTGCCGTAGTTGCCGTAAACCACATCCGCCTCGGCATCTCCTGACGGCGACATGCCATTGAATGGCATCACAACGCGAGGATCATCGTCGTAAGGATCTCCAGCGACATGCTCGCGAGTAGGCCCGTGCATTTCGACTCCAGCCGGCGCAGTAACATCCACGCTGATTTCCAACGGATAGTTCATCCACACTTTGTATTCGACGATTTCGGTGTCGAGCCCGGCGGCACGAAACTTCTGCGCCACATAGTCCGCCGTGGCTTTGTCCTCGAGCGTGCCCGCCATGTGCGGAGCCTGCGTCAGCGTGCGCAAGTGCTCTTCCGCCAGCTTGGGATCAGGCACCGCAAGAAACCGGGCTTCAGTGGCGTTTTCGGCGGCAGCATCGCGAAAGCCAAAAATGGGAGCTGGCGCACCGGAAGAGTTCGCGGCATGGCCGCTCACCCTGGCCAACACAAAGCCGAGGAAGACGACCGAACAAGCAAGTGCCGAATAAAAGAATCTCATGACGCTCCCGCTGGGAAAGTAAGTAAAGTAGTACAGCGGGTGTGAAAGTATGCAGATGAGCGCGCGAGAGGCAGGCCCACAGCAAAAGACTACCGCACCTGCCCCGTCCCAATGATCTCGTACTTCGAGGATGTCAGTTCAGCCAGCGCGAAAGGCCCACGGCAGTGCAGCTTCTGCGTGCTGACTCCCATCTCGGCGCCGAAGCCGAACTCTGCGCCATCGGTGAAACGCGTCGAAGCATTCCAGTAAACGGCAGCTGAATCCACGCCACGCAGAAACTTGCGAGCACTGGCCTCATCGCGCGTCACGATGGAATCGGAGTGCTTTGTCGAATAGCGGTTGATATGGACAATGGCTTCATCCACATTCGCGACCACGCACACCGCCATGCACAACCGCAGATATTCTTCGTACCAATCCTGCTCCGCGGCCGGCTCAATGTTCAATCCAGCCGCCAGGCTGCGAGACTTCCCGTCTCCACGAACTTCCACTCCAGCCTCAATCAGCTTCTTCACGATTCGCGGGATGTATTCCGCCGCGATCCGTTCATGCACCAGCAGCTTCTCCGCTGCATTGCACACAGACGGCCTCTGCGTCTTGGCGTTGATCACGATCCGGTCGGCCATCTCAAAATCGGCGGATTCATCCACGAAGATGTGGCAGTTCCCTGCACCGGTTTCTATCACAGGTACAGAGGAATTCTCGGTAACGAAGGTGATCAGTCCCACGCCGCCGCGCGGAATAATCACGTCAACCAGCCCCCGGGCTTTAGTGAGTTCCTGCACCGACTGCCGTGTGCTCGAATCGAGGAGCTCGATTGCTCCCTCTGGCACTCCCGGCACCGCCGCAAGAATTTCCACCAGCCGTTGATTGCTGCACGCCGCTTCTTTGCCGCCGCGCAACACGATGGCGTTGCCCGTTTTCAGCGCGAGGACAGCCGTATCCACAGTAACGTTCGGTCGCGACTCGTAGATAATTCCCACCACTCCCAGCGGCACGCGCACCTTGCGGATGCGCAGGCCGTTGGGGCGGGTCCACTCCACCAGAGTCTCGCCAATCGGATCGCCGAGCGCCGCCACTTCGCGCACCCCCTGCGCCATCTCCCTGATTCTCACCGCGGTCAACAGCAAGCGGTCGCGCATAGCACCTTCGAAACCCGAACTTTCCACATCTTTCCGGTTGGCCGCAAGAATCGCCTGGGTCTGGGCTTCAATCGCATCGGCGATCGCCAGCAGCAACACGTTCTTCTCGTCCGTGGAGAGCAGTCCCAGTTTCGCAGCCGCTGTGCGCGCGCGCAGCAGCTTCCCCTGCGTGGAAACCGAGCTGGCAATGGTCGTCGCCATCAGACTCTTCCTCGCTGCGGAGGAAAATAGGTTCCAATCTTGCGTTCCATGCCCAGCGTAATTCCCTGCGGATGGCGCCCATTCACAATCGCCACATGGACTCCGGCTTCGCTGGCCAGCTTCGCCGCCCGCAGTTTGGAAATCATTCCGCCGCGCCCCAACTTGCTCTTCCCATTGCATTGCGCTTCCAGCGCCGGAGTCAGCTTCCGCACAACCCGCACCAGGCGCGGCTTCTTGCGCCCATTCGGCAAGTAGAACCCGTCGACGTCAGTCAGCAGCAAGAGCCAGTCGGCTTTCACAGCAGTGGCCAACAGAGAACTCAGTTCGTCGTTGTCTCCGAAAGCGCCAACTAACTCACGCACCGAGACGCTGTCGTTTTCATTCACGATGGGCACAACTCCTAGCGAAAGCAACTCAGCCAAGGCGTTTTGCAAGTTGCGGTAGCGGACAGGCGACGTGAAGTCGTCACTCGATAGCAGGAGCTGTGCCACAACCTTCTTGCCAAAGAACAAGCGCTCATAAGTATGCATCAGTTTGCTCTGCCCGACGGCCGCGCAAGCTTGCATTCCCGGAACGTCGCTCGGTCGTTTGCCCAATCCCAGTCCCGACATTCCTGCAGCGATTGCGCCGGAAGTAACGATCAGGTATTCGTTCCTGCTGAGATCGAGCTGGTCGACCATGGCACGCAACAGGTTCGCGTCAATCTGACCGCCAGGGGCGATCAGGCTGGTACCGACTTTGATGACGACTCTCATGCGATAGAAGATTTCCTAGCTCACTTGGAATGGTACCGCACTCGGTCTCGGAGGAGGATTTCCCCTTAATGGTCTATGAACATTCCTTATCGAAGTCACCCGGGCTTGAGGCCCAAGGAACCCGGTGCGCAGGACAACATCCCTATCGTCGAATTAAAATGGATTTCTGGCAAGACGAAAACTGTTGCCACTTTTTAAATTCATGCCCGCCTCCAATGCCACCAGCCGTTTTTCCGATCGCGTAGAAAACTATGTGCTATACCGGCCCGGATATCCGCCGGAAGCGCTGCACGCCCTGAAAACCGAATGCGCCCTCGCGCCCACTCACTTCGTGGCTGACATCGCCTCCGGAACCGGCATTTGGACTCGCACCTTGCTGGAGAATGGTAACCCAGTTTTCGGTGTCGAGCCCAATCCCGAGATGCGCGAAGCGGCCGAAGGGCTGCTGATTGGGTTTCCGAAGTTTAGCAGCGTCGCAGGGACAGCCGAGGCAACCACTCTGGGACATCAGAGCGTGGATTTTGTCACCGCAGCGCAAGCCGCTCACTGGTTCGACCGCCAGCGGGCGAGGCGTGAATTCGTTCGCATTCTGAAGCCCGGCGGTTGGCTGGTGCTTCTGTGGAATGAGCGCCTCACGGATTCGACAAAGTTTCTTCGCGCCTACGAACAGCTGCTGCTGACCTACGGAACCGACTATGAAGAAGTTCGACACGAACGCACGACCTCCGCGGTCAACGAATTCTTCGACCCCGCCCCATTTCAGGAACGAGTCTTTGGGATTCTCCAGAAATTCGATTACGCGGGGGTAGAGGGTCGCCTACTGTCGTCGTCGTATGCGCCCGGACCGGATCATCCCCAGCACGTGCCAATGCTGCGCGAATTGCGCCGCATCTTCGATGATTGTGCCGCCGAGAACCGGGTCGCATTCGAGTACAAGACCCGGCTTTACTTCGGCCGGTTGACTTAAAAGAAAAACAGGATCTGCTGATACGATCAGCTTTGGTCTTATCCTGCGAGGCCTAAGTGTCCGACGAAAAATCTTTTCACATGACGCCCGACGAATTCCGCCGCTACGGCCACACCGTGGTCGACTGGATCGCGGACTATCATTCCCGCATCGAGTCGTTCCCTGTGCTCTCACAGGTGAAGCCTGGAGAAATTCGTGCGTCGCTTCCGGCGGATCCTCCGGCACACGGAGAACCGTTCGACATCCTAATGAAAGATGTCGAGAATCTCATCCTGCCAGGAGTCACGCACTGGCAGTCGCCGAATTTTTTCGCCTATTTCCCGTGCAACGCCTCCGGCCCAGGAATTCTTGGTGATCTTCTCTCTTCCGGCCTGGGCGTTCAGGGCATGCTCTGGTCCACCAGTCCGGCCTGCACCGAACTGGAAACGCATGTGCTCGACTGGCTCGTAACCATGCTGGGATTGCCGGATAAATTTCTGTCGTCGAGTACCGGCGGCGGAGTGATTCAGGACACTGCCTCGAGTGCAGCGCTCTGCGCGCTTTTGGCTGCCCGCGAACGCGCCACCAACTACATCAGCAACAAAAAGGGATGCGACGGCCGCATCGTAGCCTACGTCTCCACGCAAACCCATTCGTCATTGCAGAAAGCTGCAATGATCGCAGGAATCGGCGTCGATAATCTGCGCTCCATCGAAGTGGACGAAAACTTCGCCATGCGCCCCGACCTGCTCGCCCGCCAGATTGAAGCCGACAAGCGCGCTGGCCTGGTTCCCAGCTTTGTCTGCGCCACAGTTGGCACGACATCCTCAAACGCGATGGACCCGATCGCCGAGATCGCCCGCGTCGCGCATCAGCACAACCTCTGGCTGCACGTGGATGCAGCCATGTCGGGCACTGCCGCACTCTGTCCGGAATTCCGTCCCTTGCAAAAAGGTGTGGAACTGGCCGAGAGCTACAACTTCAACCCGCACAAGTGGATGTTCACCAACTTCGATTGCAACTGCTTCTGGGTCGCCGATCGCAAAGCGCTCATCCAGACTCTAAGCATCTTGCCGGAATACCTGCGCAACCAAGCCACGGAATCGGGCGCGGTAATCGATTATCGCGATTGGCACATCCAGCTCGGCCGCCGTTTCCGCTCGCTTAAGCTCTGGTTTGTTATTCGCCACTACGGCGTGGAAGGCCTGCAGCACCACATCCGCCGCCACGTCGAACTGGCGCAACAGTTCGCTGGCTGGGTGCGCAACGACAAGCACTTCGAACTCGCTGCCCCCGCCCCGTTGAACCTGGTCTGCTTCCGCCACAAAGCCGGAGACGCGGCGAATCAAACCATCATGGATCGGCTGAATCGCAGCGGCGATCTCTTTCTCACGCACACCAAGCTGAATGGAAAACTGACGCTGCGTCTGTGCGTCGGCCAGACCAACACCCAAGCCAGACACGTCGAGCGCGCGTGGCAGAGGATTCGCGAGGAAGCGGACAAATTAACGGCTGTCGCGTAAGCAAGCCCTTACGTGAACCTCTCTCGCGCCACTTCGGCTAAAGTGAAGTATGCGAACCATTCTCGGTCAGCGCCCACTGCGCTTCGTCTTTGCCGCCAACGTGATCTCCATGTTGGGCAGCGGGATGAACTCGGCCGCGGTCGCCTGGTACATCCTCGAAGCCACGCACTCGGAAATGGCGCTCGGCACGTTCGCCGTTCTGCAGACCATTCCCGCCATGCTCATGCTTCCCTTCACCGGCGTCATTATTGATCGCGAAGATCGCCGCCGCCTGGTCATGTGGCTCGATGCCGTAAGAGCCGTAATTATTGTGACGGTGGCCATCCTCGCGTTTCGCCACCATGTACAAGTCTGGCAACTCTATTTGATGAATACCCTCGTCGCCGCCGGCTTCTGGATGTTCTGGCCCACCATCACCGCTCTCATCCAGGAACTCACGCCTGAAGGACAATTTGTGGAATCGAATACCTTCCTTTTGGCGGGCGTTCAAGGCGGCTGGCTCATCGCCGGATCTCTGGTCGGCTTCATGTATAACCACATCGGCCTCGGCGGCGTGCTGTTGATCGACGTTTCCACCTACGTGGTTTCATTCTGCTGCTATTTCGCGGTGCGTAAGGGACGTCACGTTGTACTCAGCCCGGAAGAATTGCGAGCCGACATCCTCGCCGCCGAAACCCAGTTCGAGCGCTTCTGGCGCGATATGCGCGAAGGCCTGCACTTTCTCCGCGACCATCGCGCTGTAATCTTGCTCGGCATTAGTTGGGCATTATTTCTTGGCGCCATGATCACGGGAGTCGTCGTCACTCCGTCGCTGAGCGAACGCATCTTTCATGCCGGTGCCGTCGGCTACGGATGGCTCAACGCGGGATGGGGCACCGGCGCCTTTCTCAGCGCGCTGTATGCCCCAGCTATCATCGCCAGCCTGGGCGGGCGTCGTTCCGTTGCGTTTTCCATGGCGATCATCGCCGCATGCGTGATTTGCGCTCCAGTGTCGCATTGGCTGGTGGCCGCCATATTGTTGTATGCCGTGATGGGTTCGGCGCGCGGCGTCGGAGGCATCGCCATGAACACCAGCCTTATGGAAATGGTCCCAAACCATCTCATGGGTCGGGTGCAAAACACCTTTTACTTTTTCGGAACATTCCTCCAGCTTGTGCTGGCCCTAGCGGTCGGAGCGGTCGCACACAAAGTCAGCCTGGTAGCCGCATTCGCCATTCTGGCGTGCGTTTACGGGCTGTCGTTTGTAGCTGCCAGCTGGCCAGTAGGAACGGTAAATCGCGACACCGTTCCAGCCGATTAGCGACTCCTGAAACGCCCCAGACGCATTGGCGTATAGTCACAAGAATCTATATGGCGCGACGCGCGAACTTTGCAATTGGACTGCTCTGTTTGCTGGCTTGCGTTGTGGCGCTCCGGCCAGTGATCCTGAACTTCGAGTCCAAGACATTTTTGAACACCGGCCCCAACGGGCCTGAAACACCCGCCACCGTTGGTCTTGCCTTTGATAGGCTGAAAATTTCCAGTGGACGCCGTGTTCTCGATGCCTACCTCGTACGCGCCCCTGGCACCTGCCAGCCTCGTGTCGCGGTGTTAATCTTTCACGGCGTCATGGAAACTATTTCCGAATGGATTCTGGCGCAAAGGTTTCTCTACGACCACTGCATCTCCTCGATCGTATTCGACTACTCCGGTCACGGAGACAGTTCACGTCCCGGAACCATTGCTCATCTCAATGAAGACGCGATCCCAGCCTACGCAACTTTCGTATCACAATTTCCCAGCGAGCGCCTTTGCGTGCTGGGTCACTCCATGGGTAACTCGCCACTGCTTGAATCCCTGCCGCATTTTCGCCCTCCTCCATCTTGCGTGGTTGTAGCAAACGCCTTTTCCTCTCTGAGGGACGCGGGCCGAAAACGTGGGACCTCGCTCGCATTGCTCTATGCGATCCCGGACGCCTGGGACAACGTCGAGAATGCCAAACTCGTGCGCGTGCCTTTGCTGGTTGTTTACAGCGATGCAGACAAGGTGAATCCCCCTGCGATGGGCCAGCGCATTTTCGAATCCGCGCCGGAACCAAAACAACTGGCAGTTCTTCACGGGTTTCCGCACGATGCACTCTACCGCACTCCAACGGACGATTGGTGGGCGCCGGTGCTTCGGTTTCTCCGTTCCCAATGAAAGCTGACTCGAACTCTGCATTTTGACTTCTGCCTTCTGGCTTTTCTTCCCACCTGTTATTCTTTTCCATTCCAAGGAGCACTCATGTCCGCCGACTTGCAGGGCCGCAATGCCGTCGTCTTCGGGGTCGCCAACAAGCGTTCAATCGCCTGGTCCATCGCTCAGGGACTCCACGCCGCCGGCATGAAGCTCGCCATCACATACCAGAACGAGCGTCTGGAGCAGGAAGCAAAAGACCTCATCCTCTCTCTGCCCGGCGCTGAAGGCTATATGTGTGACGTCAGCAAAGATGAAGAGATCGAGCGCCTCTTTGCCACTCTCAAAGAGCGTCACGGAAAACTGCACACGCTGGTGCATTCGGTCGCTTACGCTCCCGCTGACGAACTGAAAGGCGACTTCATCAACACCACGCGCGAAGGCTTTCGCGTCGCAATGGATGTGAGCGTCTATTCGCTGGTCGCCGTTTCCCGCGCCGCCGCTCCCCTCATGGAGGACGGCGGATCAATCCTCACCATGACTTACTACGCTTCGGAGAAAGTTGTGCCGCGCTATAACGTTATGGCAGTCGCAAAGGCTGGACTAGAATGCACGGTGCGCTATCTAGCCTTCGAGCTCGGTAAGAAGAAAATTCGCGTGAACGCTATTTCCGCTGGCCCAATCAAGACTCTAGCGGCGCGCGGCATCGCCGGCTTCGGAGACATGCTCAAGGGCCACGAGGAGCGAGCCCCGCTGGGCCGCCGCGTGGAAGTCGAAGAAGTCGGCTCGACCGGAGTCTTCCTCGCCTCCGATGCCAGCAGCGGCATCACAGGCGAAGTCATCTACGTCGATTGCGGCTACAACATCATGGGGTTTTGAAAGCAGTTTTAGGTTCTCAGTCGCCATAGAACCGCCACTACAAGCTCTCCCCATGGGATAATGGATGGGATGAGAAGAGACCGCCTGATCTTCGCTTTCTTCGCGGCCGCCATCCTCTTCTCGATGGTGCGCGAATGGAGCGCGCCTGCGTCCTGCGCACGGGCGCTCCTAATTCTGCCAGCCGCGGCGCAACCCTAACTGACGGTCCTGATCCTCCGCCCATTTTCCCCGGCGCGCTCCAAAGAAATCTCCACATCCCGCTCCCGCTGCAGACGCGGAAATTTCTCTCCCCACTCAACCAGCAAAATACTGTCCTCGGATCGCAAATCATCCAAGCCCAGCGTCTCCAGCTCGCGCTGCGTATCGACGCGGTAAAGATCAATGTGATAAAGATTGGCTCGCGGCCCACGATATTCGTGTACCAGTGTGAAGGTGGGACTGGTAACGTCATCTTCCTTCGCTGCCTGAAACGCCGCCGCAATTCCCTTGACCAGCGTGGTTTTCCCAGCTCCCAGATCTCCGCGCAAAAGAACGAGCTTGGGTGGCGCGAGCAATTCCGCCAGCGTGCGCCCGAAGGCAATCGTCTCCTCCGCCGAGTGTGTAGTGATCTCCCGCGTCATTTCCTGAATCTTGGTCGCAGATAAATCGCGCCCAAGCCAGGATCAGTATATCGAGAGCGTTGAACTCAGCGCCGGCACCGATCCGCGTATGCGACGGCGTCAGGACTAGATCGTCTTTGGCACCACGAAAACGGACGACTTCAGCCCCAGCAGATTCCGGTCCGTTACATGATCGACCGACGTGCGCAAGCGGCGGTGGTCGTCATCCTCGAACGCGACGAAGCGGAACGGCTGCAATACTCCGTTCACCGTCTTCCGCATGGGGCTCAGGATCTCAGCCATGCCATGGACTGGCCCCGATTGCGTCTGAAATGCCAGTTCGACGAAAGAACCGGTTCCAAGGGGATGCTGCAATTGCAACAGTCCACCGGTCACGGAGATGCTTTGGAGTTTAGCTCTTGTACGCCGGCCATCTTCTAAACGGATCGCAGCCAGGACTGAATCTCCAAGCTGGACCCGGGCCGCTCGCCTCGATGGGTGCGGTTGGGGGAAGTGGGTCATAAGCTGACTGGACTATGACACGCCGTGGGAACAGGTAACAGGTTACGGAAGCAAATGGCCGGATTCCCGCGCTGCTAGCCTCTCTACAGCGCACCCAAATCTTTCGCACACAAGCGTTTAGCAGTCTGTTTACTATTGATACAATGTCCCATCAGACGAAGTGGATTTAACAGCAGCCGCGAGAACCACCTTCATCTTGGCGCTAGGAGCACTTCAATGCGTCGTTATTCATCTCTAGCTTGTTCCATCGTGATTTTCTTATCCTTAACCGTATATTTCCAGAGCCAGACTGCCTCGCCGAAGACTCGCACTCCACTCCGCGTCGGCATCGTTGGTCTCGTTCACGGACATGTTCAGGGATTTTTTGAGCATTCGCTTTACAATCCAGAAATTGAGATCGTCGGCATTGCTGAACCTGACCAGTCCCTCGCTTCTCAATACGCGACGCGTTATGGCATCGATCGAGGATTATTGTTCCCCGACCTGGAACAAATGCTCGCACGAGCACATCCGCAGGCCGTCCTCGTCTACACCAATACTTACGACCATCGCCGCGTGGTCGAAATCTGCGCCCGGCACGGCGTCCATGTCATGATGGAAAAGCCGCTGGCGGTCAGTTTGGAGGATGGACTGGCTATCCAGAAGGCAGCACACCTGGGCGAGATTCATGTCCTCGTCAACTACGAGACGACATGGTACCCGAGCAACCGTGCCGCGTACGATCTAGTCCACGAGCACGCACTCGGTGACGTGCGCAAGGTCGTCGTCCACGATGGTCACAGTGGGCCCAAGGAAATCGGTGTCGGCCCCGAATTCCTGACGTGGCTTACCGATCCCAAACTCAACGGCGGAGGCGCCCTGTTCGACTTCGGATGCTACGGCGCCGACCTAATGACGTGGTTGATGGACGGGCAACGCCCCGAAACAGTCACCGCCGTCACCCAGCAGATCAAACCCGAAATCTACCCGCGAGTCGATGACGAGGCGACAATCATCCTGACGTATCCCAAAGCCCAAGCCATCGTACAAGCCTCCTGGAATTGGCCGTTCGACCGCAAAGACATCGAAGTATACGGACAAACGGGATATGTGATCACGGTGAAGCGGGATGATGTTCGCGTACGGCGTGCCGGCGGCCAGGAAGAGCAGGCCGCCGCCAAGCCCCTTCCTGCCCCATACGATAACTCGCTTTCTCTTCTAAGGGCAGTGGTAATCGATGGAATGAAACCGGATGACTTGTCATCCCTTGAAACCAATCTCACTGTAACGGAAATCCTGGATGCCGCACGTCGTTCCGCATCTTCAGGAAAGACGATTCACTTGCCAGCTTCGAGGTGAGGGCGGGATCCCAAGGGCACTCTAGTCACCCCAGCACACCAATTTTTCTTTCGCGGCCTTCTGTGTGCGCTGGAAAGCCTTCGGCAATCCCTTCAGCAAATCCGTCGCCACCAGTGAATGGTCGCCTACGCTCTCGCGCATCACATCGCCGGCAAGACCGTGTAGATGCACGGCTGCGAGCACTGCGGCGAACGCATCCTTCGTGTGCTGTGCAATCATGCCCGCAACAATACCTGTCAGAATGTCTCCCGTGCCACCGGTGGCCATTCCCGGATTGCCCGTCGTGTTCACCCAAGCTTCGCCGTCTGGCCTCACCACCAGAGTGCGATGGCCTTTGAGCACGACAATCAATTCGTGTTCGCGCGCAAACTTCCGCGCCACTCCCAATCGATCTTTTTGCACATCGGCAATGCTGGATCCCGCCAGCCGCGCCATCTCTCCCGGATGCGGAGTGATCACCAGCGTCCGGCCCTTGCCATTCAATTCATCCGTGCGGCCCTCAAACGCATTCAGGCCGTCGGCATCTACCACCATAGGGACGTGCAACTTGGCGACCAGACTACGCACCAGCTCCGAAGTCTGCGGATCCCGCGAAATTCCCGGCCCAATCGCGAGCACGTTCTTCCCTTTCGTCAACTCTGCGATTCGATCTTGTGCGTTAGCCGAAATCGTGCCTGCATCCGTCTCGGGCAATGGCTCGGTCATCAACTCCGGATGGAATCCCGCCACCGTTCCCAGCACGGACCTCGGCGTCGCCACCGTCGAAAGCCCCGCCCCCGCACGCAGGGCCGACATTCCTGCCATTGCCACCGCTCCAGATTTCCCGAGTGATCCTCCAACCACCAGCACGTGGCCGTAGTTGCCTTTGTTCGACTCGGCTGGGCGTGGCCCAATCAGCGGGGCAAGGTCGTGCGACGTGATGACATTTAATTGCAGGGCTGAAACAATCGCTTCTTGCGGAGAGCCGATACCAGCCACAAAGGTTAATCCCGCAGTGAGTGAGCTAAACACGTGCGCCGGACGAGGCGCTGTAAAAGTAACGATCGCATCAGCTCGGGCGATGATCCCAGTCTGCGCGGTCATCGCGTCTGCATCAGCCCCGGAAGGAATGTCCACGGCAATTACGGGCGCCTCATTCGCATTCATGATCGCGATCGCGTCGGCATAGAGTCCGCTCACCGGCGGTTTGAAACCCGTGCCCAGAATCGCATCCAGATAAAGATCCGCATGCAGCGAGGGCCGCACCCGGTCACTCTTCAATTCTTCGCTGGAATGCACCGCGATTGCAGGCGACGGTAATTTGCCAAGCATGATCGCCGCATCGCCCCGCAAATCGTCGGGGTTCGCCAGCAGGATCACCTGAACCCGTTTTCTCGCCTGATGCAACCGCCGCGCCGCCACAAAACCGTCGCCGCCATTATTCCCTTTACCGCAGAAAACCACGATGCTCCGCGCCGCTCCGTGATGCGAGAGCACGCAATCCGCCACGGCCGCGCCCGCATTCTCCATCAGCGTGAGTGAGGGCACCCCGAAACGCTCGCTGGTGGCGACGTCAATGGCTCGCATTTCTGCAGCAGTAACGATTTTCATGACCGGGAACCTGCGGTCTGTTCCAGTTGCCGCAGTTGCGAGGGTTCGCCCATTGCGATCAGGCAGTCTCCGGGCTCGATGCGTTCATCGGGTGCAGGATTGAATCGCATTCCCGCCTGCCGCTTAATGGCGAGGATAATCACGCCGCGATCCTGACGGATGCGCGAACTTTCGATCGTTGTGCCCGCAAAGACGGACCTGGCGGTGATGTGAATCTCGCCAATCTCCAGATCCATGCCAAGATGAGTCGTTGCGGTATCGAGAAAGCTAACCACGTGCGGCCGCAACAGCGACTGCGCAATGCGCTGTCCAGCAAACGAATACGGCGAAACGACAGAGTCCGCGCCGGCAGTCAGCAGATGTTTCTCCGCCCCGTCTTCACTGGCCCGCGCAATGATTTTCAGATGCGGATTCAATCCCCGCGCGGTGAGCACAATGTAGAGGTTGGTCGCATCCGTAGTAGTGGCGGCGATAAGCCCGCGGGCCCGCTCGATCTGTGCGATGCGCAAAACTTGCTCTTGCGTAGCATCGCCCGTAACCACCAGCCAGTCCTCGCCGCTATAGCGCTGCAGCTTGGCTTCGGCGCTCTCGATGATGACGAACGGCGCTGGCTTGCGCGCCAATTCTCGCGCCACGCTGCGCCCTACCCGTCCCATGCCACAGATGATGTAGTGGTCGTCGAGACGCCCGATGTCGCGCTCCATGCGCCGCCTTCCAAAGAAGCTCTGCAACTCGAATTCTAGCAAAGCCTGGCTCAGGGCCCCCACGCCCAACAACACCAGCGATACACCCGTCAGAATCACAATCACGTTGAAGACGCGCCCGGCGTGGGAAAGCGGATGCACCTCCTGATATCCGATGGTAGTCAAGGTCGTAACCACCATGTAAAAGCCGTCAAACCATGGCCATCCCTCGATGAAGTGATATCCGGCCGTTCCCACTGCCATGACTATCAGCAGCAGCGCACCAATCACTCGCAGATTGCGGACAGCTTTCATGGAAATGCAGTGGTGAGTGATCGGTAGCCAGTGATTAGTAACAGCGACCGAGTAACGCCGTTGGTTTTGCTGACCACTAGCCACTGACTATAAAACAAAAAGGCCCTCCGCGCTGTGCGGAGGGCCGCGCTACAAGACGTCAGTCCGCCATGGTCGGAGCAGGACTAGGCTTGGCAAGGGCAGCCTGCACCCGGCTGTGGTGCCTTCCATAACCGAAATACACCACCATCCCGATGATGAGCCAGACAATCAGCCGCAGCCACGTATCGCGAGGCAAGCTAGCCATCATGAATCCCGCAATAAGAATCCCCATGAACGGAACGAATGGAACCCACGGAGTCTTGAACGGACGTTTCAGTTCGGGCCGGCGGCGGCGCAGTATCCACACACCGGCACAGACAATCACGAAGGCCAACAACGTGCCAATGCTGACCAATTCGCCCAAAATTCCGATCGGGATGACCGAAGCGAAAATAGCTACAAAGATTCCCACTGTGATGCTGGAGATCCAGGGCGTGCGAAATTTGGGATGAATTGCGCCAGCCCACGGCGGCAGCAAGCCGTCCCGCGACATGGAAAAGAAGACGCGCGACTGGCCTAGCAACATCACCAGCATGACACTGCCCAACCCGGCAATCGCTCCAAGTTTCACCAAGATGCTGCCCCAGCGCACGCCGGTATGATCGATTCCTACCGCTACCGGATCGGGGACATTCAGCGTTGTGTAGGACACTACGCCTGTTAGCAGTCCGGCCACTAGAATGTAGAGGATAGTACAGATTACCAGCGAACCCAAAATCCCGATGGGCATATCCCTCTGCGGATTCTTGGCTTCTTGTGCAGCGGTAGACACCGCATCGAAACCAATATAGGCAAAGAAAATCACCCCTGCTCCGCGGGCAATACCCGACCAGCCGTAGTGTCCGAATTCGCCGGTGTTGGGAGGGATGAAAGGGTGCCAGTTGGCAGCGGCAATGCCGGGATGCTTACTGACAAAAATGGCAGCAATCCCAATGAAGGTGAGCACAATCGCAATCTTTATCATCACAATCCCAGAGTTGAGGTTCGCCGACTCTTTGATGCCGATCACAAGGACCACGGTTACGGCTGTGATCGCCAGAAATGCCAGCATGTTAAAGACGCCCTGCACGTGTGGAAGGGTTGATGGGTTCACTCTGTGCGCCTGCAGCGTTGGCAGGATGGTCGCCAGCCGTTCCCAGCGGGCGTTGTACATTACCAAGTCTGTTCCCGGCGTAGCCGTCCATGCAGGCGGAAGATGAATCCCGAAGTCCTGCAGGAAGCTGTTGAAATATCCGCTCCAGCCGGATGCCACCGTCGCAGCCCCGAAGGCATACTCCAAAATCAAGTCCCAACCGATGATCCAGGCGAAGATCTCGCCCAGCGTCGCATAGCCGTAAGTGTAGGCGGACCCGGCAATGGGAATCAGCGAGGCAAACTCCGAATAGCATAGGCCGGCAAAAGCGCAGCCAATGCCCGCCAGGACAAACGAGAGTACGATGGCGGGGCCCGCATACTGAGCCGCTGCCGCTCCGGTCAGCACGAAGATCCCCGCACCGATGATGGCTCCGATTCCCAGCGTAATCAGATTGGTTGGACCGAGGGCGCGTTTGAGGCTGTGTTCGCCTGTCTCGCGGGCTTCCTCCATCAGCAGGTTCAGTGGCTTGGTTGCCAGCAGATTTGCCATTCGTCCGTTTCTCCTTGGAAGCTATGCCGGTACGCGCTTTGCGCCCGCGCTTCTCGACCACGCGTGATATACCGGGATACCCAGCAGCACCACAATCAGCCCCGGCCATGTGAACTGCGGTTTGTAGCGTAATAGTACGACATCAATAGATAAAGCCATCGCAATATAAATCGCCGGCAGCACGGGATAGCCCACGGCACGATAAGGCCGCTCGGCATCGGGATGCGTGCGCCGCAGCACAAACAGTCCCACGATCGTCAAAATGTAAAACACGAGCACCGCGAAAATAATGTAGTCCAGAAGTTGCCCGTAGCTGCCCGACACGCAGAGCAGACACGCCCACACCATCTGCACCATCAGCGAAACTGCCGGCGTCTTGTACGTGGGATGCAGTTTGGCGACGCTTTTGAAGAACAAGCCATCTTTCGCCATGGCATAGTAAACGCGCGCGCCAGAGAGAATCAGGCCATTGTTGCAGCCGAAACTGGAAATCAGAATGGCCCCGGCCATCAGCAGACCTCCCACGGAGCCGAACATCTGCGTCATCACCGCCGTTGCCACACGATCCTCAGCCGCATACTTGATGCCCCGCCCTAGAACCGTTGCTGCGCTCGGTGTTCCGTCGAGCGGGAGCGCGTTCAGATAAATCAGGTTGCAGGCAATGTAGAGCGCGATCACCACCCCCGTGCCCAACGCCAGCGACAACGGCAAGTTGCGGCTGGGATTCTTTACTTCACCGGCAGTGAACGTCACGTTGTTCCAAGCATCCGCGGAAAAAAGCGAACCCACCTGTGCCACCGCAAGAATCGTCAGTGTGCCCACCGTCACCACCGGCCCCCCCACTCCCACCTGCACGGCGTGCTGCGCGCCCAGTCCCGCATTCCGCCAGAAATGTCCGCTGAAGTTCGCAGCCAAAGCATGAGCATTCCGCCCCAGCGCCAATCCGAACAAGGCCAATCCCAGAAGCGCCGAGACCTTTGCTGCAGTAAAAACATTCTGGATAAGAGCCCCGGTTTTCACACCGAAGATATTCACCACCGAGAGGAACACTACAAGGAGAATGGCAACCAGGTTCTGGGTATTGATTCCGACATCCATGTTGCCCAAAACCATGGGCCCAAGACGAATCGGCGGGACTTTCCAGAGATGCAGAATCCAATGGGAAGAAGAAATTGCGGGAAAGAAAACACCCAGAAACTTCCCGAAAGCCACGCCCACGGCCGCAATCGTCCCAGTCTGAATTACGAGGAATAGAGTCCAGCCGTAGAGGAAGCCCCACAACGGCCCCAAGGCTTCGCGCAGATAGACATACTGCCCACCGGCTCGCGGCATCATGGCCGCCAGTTCGCCATAGCTGAGAGCAGCGACGATGGTCATGAATCCGGCCACAGCCCACGCGCCAATCAGCAGCGCGGGTGAATCCACTTCGCGGGCAATCTCCGCCGAAACAATGAAAATGCCCGAGCCGATCATCGACCCCATGACCAGCATGGTGGCGCTGGTCAGGCCCAGGCCCTTGACCAACTCCTTATCTTGATGGCTATGAATCTCCCAATCGCTGCCGGCAGCCGGCCGCGTTGTCGGTGTGCTCAGGATCCCTCCTTGAAGCATGCTCGCGGCTCTTGCCGCAGTTCCACGGGCACTCTCAGGGTGGAATGACTTTACCTCAAGACGCGAAAAAATTCCTCTGCTGATTTGCGCGGCTCCCGTAACAAATCCGATATCACCGCCACGGAATCGGCCCCGGCCTCAATCACGGAAGCTGCGTTACCTCGAGTGATTCCCCCAATAGCCACTAGTCGTTTTCTCGTCAACGGCCGCGCCCGGCGCACACCGTCGAGGCCGACCACCGGATCAGGCTGGTTCTTGCTGGACGTGGAAAACACGGGTCCAATCGCGAGATAGTCGGCAGAGGTTTGATCAGCCTCCTCAAGCTGCCCTGGTTTATGCGTCGAAACTCCGAGCCAGCGGTCGGGTCCAATGATCCTTCGCACCGATTCCGGCGAGAGATCATCCTGCCCCACATGGACGCCGTCGAACTCTGCAGCCAGACACAAGTCTGCGCGGTCGTTCATGATCAGCTTAACCGCACCACCGACACGCTTCTTTAGCTCCCGCGCCTGCTCCAGCATCACGCGTGGGTTTCCGCTTTTGTTGCGGTACTGCAGTAGTGTGCATCCGCCAGCAACAAGTTCCTCGGCAAAGATTTCCAAGTCTTCCGTGGATGAGAAGCACGCTGCATCCACAATGGCGTAAAGAAGAGGGACAGAAATCACGCCGCCGAATCCTTATTGCCGGCCGCCAGAAATCGGTCGATGAATCCCGTATCAAACTTCCCGGCGCGGAAGTCCGGATCCGCCAGAATCTTCCGGTGCAGGGGAATCGTCGTGTACACACCTTCGACGATGAACATCTCGAGCGCCCGCGTCATTCGGGAAATCGCTTCGCCACGGTCTTTGCCGCGCACGATCAACTTGGCGATCAGCGAATCATAGTACGGAGGAATCACGCCCTCCGCATACGCGGCTGTGTCCACACGTACCCCGGTGCCTCCGGGCGGATGAAACGAAGTGATCTTTCCCGCCGACGGCGTGAACTTCTCGGGATGCTCCGCATTGATCCGGCACTCAATGGCATGTCCGCGATGCACGATGGGGCCTTGCAGCACGTCTGACATGGGAGCGCCGGCGGCGATCATAATCTGGCTCTTCACCAAATCCACATCCGTCACCATCTCCGTCACAGGATGCTCCACCTGAATGCGCGTGTTCATCTCGATGAAGTGCAGCCGGCGGTCTTGGTCCATCAAAAATTCAATCGTACCCGCATTCGTGTAGCCGATCTCCGCCAGCGACTTGCACAAGACCGCGCCGATCTGATCGCGCAACTCCGATGTGACTTGGGTCGACGGCGACTCTTCCAGCAACTTCTGATGCCGCCGCTGGATCGAACATTCTCTTTCCCCCAGGCTCACCACATTGCCATGCTCGTCCGCCAGCACCTGAAACTCAATATGCCGCGGATGCTCGACATACTTTTCCATGTACAGGTCGCCATTGCCGAACGCGCCCGCCGCCTCCGACTGTGCCGCCCTGAATAGCCCAGGCAGTTCCTCTTCGGTGCGCACGATGCGCATGCCACGTCCGCCGCCGCCCGCCGACGCCTTCACAATCACCGGGAAGCCCACCTGCCGCGCCCACTCCACGGCCTCCCCTTCGGAGGCGAGGATTCCATCCGATCCCGGCAGGATCGGCACGCCCGCTTGTTTCATGGCCGCACGCGCTTTTTCTTTTTCGCCCATCAGCCGCGTCACTTCCGGCCGCGGCCCGATGAACTTGATCCCGCTGGTCTCGCACACTTCCGCGAAATTGGCATTCTCCGCCAGCAATCCGTAGCCCGGATGCACCGCATCCACGTTCGCGATCTCCGCTGCGCTGATTACGGCGGGGATGTTCAGATAGCTCAGTGCCAGTTGTGGCGGCCCGATGCAGATAGCTTCATCCGCAAAGCGCACCGGCAAGGAATGGCGGTCCGCCTCGCTGTAAATAGCGACGGTGCGGATGCCCAGTTCCTTGCACGCGCAAATGACGCGCAGCGCAATCTCTCCGCGATTCGCAATCAGAATTTTCTTAAACATTTAGATCAATGTGGGAACAGCCGCCCTTCGACTTCGCTCAGGGCAAGCTCTCGGCTGTCCGCGCCGGGTGGCAGCCCGGCTCCCTAACCGCGCCTCCTCAGACGCAAAAAGGCGCGCGAGGTGCGCGCCTGTTCTAACAATACTTCACTTCCTCGCCCGGATGGCGAACAACTCCTGGCCGTACTCGATCGGCTGGCCGTTGCTTCCCATCTTTTTCACGATTTCTCCGGCCACATCCGACTCAATCTCGTTCAGCAGTTTCATTGCCTCCACGATGCACAGCACCTGCCCTATTTCCACCGTATCCCCGACCTTTACGAAAGGCGGTGCGCCCGGCGAAGGTGCCTCGTAGAACGTTCCCACAATAGGAGACTTCACGAATTGCAGGTTTTCTTCCGGAGCGGGTTCGCTCGAAGCAGGCGGGGCGATTGGGGGAACCGCTGCGGACGTCGGTCTCGGCTCCGCCGCCCCCCCAGCCACGTATGCCGGATAGGACATCTCCCCGTGCGCGTGGACTACGGTGGCTTGTCCCCCGCGCTTGATCTTGACCTTGACGTCGCCGCGCTCCAACTCGAACTCGGCAATGTCTTTTTCGATTAAGAACTCGATGAGTTCCTTCAGCTCTTTTTGATTCATTCGTATAAAGGCGGAAGCGCTTTCCGCTCCGCGCCAGAACTATCCCGCCGGAAACAGCCACGCGTTCCGCATGAACCGCTCGATTTAGCCAGCTGAATCTAACCTGCTTGAAATCTAAGAAGACCTAAACGGACAGGAAATCTTTGCTCGTCGGAGTCAACACCTCACAGCCACTTTCGCGGACAGCCACCATGTCCTCGATCCTCACGCCCCATTTTCCGGGGAAGTATACTCCGGGCTCAATCGTGATCACCATGCCCGGCCGCAGGATTTCCTTTTGCCCAGCTGCGACTCTCGGAGACTCGTGGATTTCCAGCCCCACGCCATGCCCGGTGGAATGCGTGAAATAACGCCCCAGCCCGGCCTTGCGCAACACGCTGCGCGCCGCGGCGTCCACGTCGCCCACCCTAATTCCGGGTCGAACCGCCGCAATTGCGGCCTCCTGGGCTTCCCTCACCGATTCATGGGCGTGGCGTGCCTCCTCTGACACGGTGCCCACCCAAACGGTGCGGGTCTGATCCGAACAATAACCTGCGAGTATAACACCGAAATCACACACTACGAACCCACCGGCAGCGATGGGCTGCGCGGTAGCTCTCCCGTGAGGCAACGCCGATCTTGTCCCCGAGGCAATGATGGTCGGAAACGACATCGCTTCCGCGCCATGCCGCCGCGCCGCGTATTCCATCTCGGCAGCTACTTCCGTTTCCTTTATCCCCGGTCGCAAAATTTCCAGCGCGCGGTCAAACAAAGTCGCGCCCAACTGCACCGCCGCGCGGATGTTTCCCAGTTCATCGGCATCCTTCACCATGCGGGCGCGCTCCACTACAGCGGGCGCGTTCCTCAACCGCACGCCGGAAGGCAACAGATCCGTCAGCCTCTTCTTTTCGGCCACCGTCATGTGTTCGCCTTCTACCCCGATCGTCCATCCTCCCGACCTCTTGCGCCGGGATCCCATCCACTCCCCAAGCGCCTGCAACACCGACTTTCGCGCGATCACCACCTTGGCACCCTTCACCTCTTCGCGACCCTGCGTGTCATAGCGAACATCAGAGAAGAAGACGCTCCCGGCCTCTTCGACCAGCAGAAAACCCGCACTGCCAGTGAAGCCGCACAGATATCGAATGTTAGGAAGATGACTGATGAGCAGCGCATCAAACCGGGTCGTAGCAAGGTGCTCCCGCAGTTTCTTCTGGCGCGCAACGAAGTCCATTGCTGTCGAGTTTAGCAGGCGGAAGGCGGGGAATTCTCAGTTCTGGGATCTATCCGGGCAATGCCCGAAAAACAAAACCGCCGGCCCTGACAGGTTCTTCAGGCCGGCGGCTCTAAATCTTCAACTGCGCGCTGCTATGTCTGAATGATTCGCGGCGTGATGAAGAAGATCAATTCCTGGTTCGAGGTGTTCACCTGCGTGTGCTTGAACAGGTTGCCCAGGATTGGGAGGTTCCCCAGCAATGGCACCTGCGTGATATTGATCGAGTTCTGCGTCTGGATGACGCCGCCGATCACCACCGTGCCACCATCGGTCACCAGCACCTGTGTTGTCGCCTGCTGCGTGATCAACTCGGGGTTGCCTTGCACTTCCTGACCGAAGTTTGGCGTAGTATTTTCCACATCCACGTTCAGGAAGATCGTATTTTCCGAAGTGATTTGCGGCGTAACGGTCAAGCGCAGGAACGCATCGACGTAGGTCACGGTCGGAGGACCGCCCAACTGCGCCTGAGTCACGATGGGCACGCGCACGCCCTGCTTCACCAACGCTTGGATATTGTTTTGGGTTACCACTCGAGGCCGCGACAGAACCTTCAGCAGACCGCGCGACTCGGCCATCGAAAGCACGGCATCGATTCGCACCGTGTTGCTGGCGTTCAGGAACGTCAAGCCGCTGGTGGGTGCAGTCGAACCCAAGTTGGAAAACAGTGGGATGGATGATCCTGAGCCCGTGCCACTACTTCCCGGTACGGTGATGTAGCCGGGAGTGGAGGAAGTGCTCGCTGTCGTCGGTGAGCTGCCCACCGCGGAAGCACCGCCGATCGCGCTGTGGCCGTCGCCCCAGCCGAAGCCTAGCTGCGTACCGATGTCGCGGGCAAACTGCCGCGTCGCCGCTACTACGCGCGCCTCGATTTCCACTTCCTGCGTCTTGCGGTCCAGCTGAGTCAGCAGGCGGTCGATGATCGGAATCACTTTCGGAATATCGTTGACGATCACGGCGTTGGTACGTTCATCCGCAACCACATCACCGCGCTGCGAGAGGAACTTTTTCACCGTGACCATCACATCCTTGGCATGGGCATAGCTCAGGAAACGGGTGACAGAAACCTTTTCTACGGCCAAGGCCTCGGCTTCCACCTGGGCGCGCCGTCCATCAGCTTCTTTCTTCAAAGTATCAACCGTGGCGATGCGCAGGACGTTGCCTTCCAGCTCCCGTGCCAGGTCGTTGTTCTTCAGCACGATGTCCAGCGCCTGATCCCACGGCACATCGTCTAACACAACCGTCAGGGTGCCATGAACATTCGGATCAAGCACCACGTTCAATCCGCTGATTTCGTGAATCAGGCGGAAGAAGTCTTTGAGATCCACATCTTTCAAATTGACTGAAATCGGTTCGCCCGTGTACTTGGGACCAACCGAAGCGGGCTGCTGTCCAGCTTGCGCTTTCTGCTCCGCTGCAAGATTTACCGCCGGCTGTATGCCAGTGCTGGAAGAAGGGCCCTGCGATGATTGCGCTGCGTTCACGCTCACCGGCAGTAGCTCAGCAGCCGTTTTGTCGGCAAACTTTGCAGCCGCTTCCTGGGCGCGTTCTGTGGGCTCAACCGTTGTTTCCGGCGTATTCGTCTTGGCCGCGTAGGTAGGCTCAACGAATACAAAATCGCTGGATGAAGCTGGCTCCGGCTTTTGGTTAGAGGTGGTCGCACTCGCGGTTACCGCTTTCGGATTAACTGGGTCGCTGATCGCCGATGGAGCCGACACTTCCTGCTTGGCTTCCGCTTTCACTTCCATGACGCGCGGCGCAAACGGAGACACGCTCTTGCCTGACGGCAACGGAGAAGGCTCCGCCACGGTTTTGGGGATGCTCGCGCTCGCCGCTGCGGTTGGCTGCGTGTGCAGCGTCAGCACCAGCTTTCCGTCGGAAGTCGAGTTGAGTTCATAACGGCAAGCATGCTCCAGATCGACCACGACGCGGGTGGTGGGAGGCTTCTGGCCATCCATGGCGATGCGCACACCCTTCACGCCTGCGCTGCCTACGCTGATCCGGCTCTGCCCTGTCACCATGACGGTGCCGGGCAAATCCACGATCAGGCGCGCCGGCGAATTCGCCGTGCTCAGCTTGGGCGTCACTGACCCACGAGCGCTGATCTCGACCCGGATTTCATCCGTGCCGCGGACCACGTTCACTCGTTGCAGTTCGTTTCGTTGACTCGCCCCTTGCAGCGCCGGAGTCTCCGCGGCTGAAGCCATCAGCCCCAAGAGCAACAACGGTAGGAATACACTCAGCAGTTGCTTTCGCATTTCGCCTCTCCCCAACTCGCGGGGTCTGCCCCGCGTGTCCTTACTGGAACTCGATTTTGTTGGCGCTCCGGTTTCTCCGGCGCGCTTCTTTCGCACGCTAAACAGCCGGCGTGAAAATTCGCTTCGTCACTTCCCGCGTCAGCGGCTTACCCAACTTGTCCTGCACCGTTTCCTGGAACACAACCGTATCGCCGGTAATTCTCACCACATACCCGTTGAACACCGGATCGTTCTCGCGCAGGAAGTAAGCCTTGTTCAGGCTGTTGGTCACGACTGCGATGAAGCCATTTTCGGATTTCACCACGCCGCGCAGATTAATCTGCCCGATCTCCAGGCACTTTTTCCCCGTGGAGCAGCCCGAGCCAGAAGGCTCCTGCACTACCGGACTGAAGAAGGGATCGCGCTTCCCGCTCATTGCCCATTTCTTTTCCTCGGGCTTGGGCGGCTTGGGTGCTTCTGCGACCTTGCTAGCATCAGCCGTTTTGGCATCCGCCGAAATCTTCGTGGCCGCTGAAATCACGGTTTTGACGGCTGGCTTCGGTGCGGTCCCTTTGGCCGCGATTTCCGGCTGCGGCTTCGCAGTTGGCTTGGCTGCAGGGGCCGCGTGCGGTTTTGCAACTACAGTCACCGGAGCAGGAGCGCTCTTCACCGGCGCGGCCACCGACGGAGTTGCCCCCGGTTTCGCCGCCGCACCAGCAGCTGGTTTCGCTGCCGGCTTGGCCGAAGGTGTACTCGTGACTCCGAGCGCGGCGTTTGAGTCATTCGTCTTCGTCTGCTGCACCGCGTCCATGGTGCCCTGCACCTTGTTGATGATGTTCGGATTCTGTGCCCAGAGTCCGCCCGTCATCATTCCCACTGCCAGAATGCCTGTCGTTAGCTTCATAGCGATTCCTATTTGCTCACGCCCGTTGTGGCGGGCTTGGTTCCAGGTGCCGCTCCGGCCGGCTCCAAATCGTGGCTGAAGAACGTCGTCGCCGTAAACGTGGCCACTACGCTCTCGTTTGGCGCATATTGATACGAACGCTTCGCCTTCGCCCCACTTGGATTCTTCGTATTCGAGACCAGCAGCCCGCTGACGTTCACGATGCGCTCCAGCTTGCCCACGCGGTCAAAGAAGTTCAGCATCGAGTAATACGGACCGTCCAACTCCATCTCGAAAGGAACTTCCGAGTAGTACTCCTTCGAAGCAACCGGCTTCGCCGTATAGCGTCTCAGTTCGACGCCCGCCTTCGTCGCTTCGCCATCCAGCGTCTCGATAAACGTGTCGACCTGCTTCTCGTCTGGAACGATGCGCCGCTCGATTTCCAGTTGCTGTTTCAAGTTGGCGAGCTGCCGTTCCATATCTTTCAGTTTGGGACGGTAAGACTCGAGTTCGTTGTTTTCCCGAACTTTGTCTTGCAGCGCGTGTTGTGCCGCGGCATTCTTATCGCTTTGGCTCTTGAATACCGTGAAGTACAGCGCTGTTGTTACGATAGCGCCGCCGACAATCACCGCTCCCCACTGCTTCAAGCCCGACAGTTCGTTGAAATTCATCGCCATAGGTCCGCCTCTACGACTTTCCCTTCTCGCAGGTCAGCGTGAACTGGAACGCCTGCATGTCCTTGATCGCGTCGTCCTGGAAGGTCTCCTTGATCTCGACGTTCTTGAAGAAACCTGTCTTCTGCAGATTCGCGATCAGGTTCGCCACCGCGTCCGTACTTAGCGCAGTGCCTTCCAAACTTACATTCGCGCCCGTGTCATCCATGCTCCTCAGCCAGACCGCTTCGGTTCCGTTCACGGTTTCGCCCAGCATGGCCAGCAAGTTAACCGGGCCGGCCTGACCAGCGCGCAATGAATCGATCACATCGACCCGCCGCTTGTAGTTGTTGGCCTGGGTCTGCCGTTCCAGGTACCGCGCCTTCACATCGCTGAGTTCGCGATTCTTCTGCTCGGCAGACTGCATCTGCGTCGCAATGGTCTTACCCTGACGGTCCAGCCGGTACCAGTAGCCAAAATTCAGCAGTCCTGCCAGCAGCAGCACCACCAGCACCTTCAGCTTGGGCGACCCCATGTCGCCCATTTCCATCGTGGGCATCGTCGGCCCGCTGCTGCCGCCGCGCTTGTTTTTCCCCTTGGAGGATTCCAGCAGATTGATTTTGATCATAGGGATTCAAAGCTCCTCAACGCCAAACCTACTGCTACCGCGAGCTGGCCCGGGTTCTGCTCCACCAGCTCCGCCCCGGGGCCGTCCGCCGGTGGCACCACGCGCTGGAATGGATTCAATAATTCGACCGGCATGGAAAATTCCTGCCGCAATGCTTCCATCAGTCCCGGCACTTTCGCCGAACCGCCTGCCAGGTAAATCTTCTCGATGTGCTCGCCCGCTGCACTCGCCCGGAAGAAGTCGAACGTCTTCTGAATTTCCAGCACAATGATCTCGGTCACCTGCTGCAGGATCGGCGCCTTCGCATCCTCGCTCACGGTGCCAACCTTCTCGCCCAACTTCAGCTTCTCGGCATCTTCAAAGTTCAGATCCAGTTCCTTCTGCAATGAGTCCGTGTACTGATGCCCGCCCACGCTGACGTCGCGCGGGAACAGCGGCGTTGTCCCCTTCACAATGTTGATGTTCATCACGCTGGCGCCCAGGTTCAAAAGCGCCACCACCTGGCCCGGCGCCGGCTGGTAGTTGTACTCGTAGCAGTTCTGCAAAGCCAGCGCATCAATGTCCACAATAGCCGGGGTACGCCCGGCCATCGAGAGTACGTTGGTGTAGTTCAAAATCTTGTCCTTCTTGACGGCGACCAGAAGCACATCCATCTGCGGGCTGCCTGCTTCCTCCGAAAGAATCTGATAGTCGAGGCTCACGTCCGCCAAATCGAAGGGAATGTGCTGGGCCGCTTCCTTCTCGATGGTTTCCGCCAGTTCCTGATCACTCATCGAGGGCAGCGAGATTTTCTTGACGATCACCGAGTGGCCGCTCACCGCCGTCGCCACCGACTTGGTTTTAATCAGGCAGTCGGCAAACAACTTCGAAATCGCGCTCGACACTGTTCCCGAATCCACAATCATCGAGTCCACTACAATGTCGGAGGCCAGTGCTTCCAGTCCCAGGTGCGCCACTTCAATTTGCCCACCCTTCTTCTTCAACTCCACTGCCTTAATGCTGGAAGAGCCCACATCCAGACCTACAATCGTCTTCGATCCCATTCCAAACATGTGCCCGCCTTTTCTTACTGTGACCCGGCGGCTTTCATCGCCGCCTTCGGTTTACGTTTCGCTCCCAACTCCATCTGGCTCGACTTCTCTTCCATCCACTGGTCCAGCCTCGACTTCTTGAAGCGCCAGCGGTTGCCCAGCTTGAAAGCCGGAATACTCTGCTCCCCGACGTACTTGTACAGCGTGTCCGGACTCACTCCCAGATACTGCGACGCCTGGCGAATGGTCATCACTTCCCGCGAGTCGGCCATATTTCCTTACCCTGTCTCCAGAACATCCTGCGCCCATGTCTCCGGCCCCAGGTTCATCTCGGGAGACGCCCTCGCCCTCTATGCCTGTCGAAGGGCTTTCGGTGTCCCGAGCATATATCAGCCCCGAAAAACCCCGCGCTCACGCGAGTTTCCCGTTTTTACTGGGGTTTTTAAGGGTTTTCTGGAAAAGAGAAACTTGAGGTTTTCGAGCTGATTCTACAGGCTGTGGACACGTCCATTGATGTGTCTATTAGTAGTGGTGGTCATGCATGTGGGGATAGGTCACTGGTGTATCGATAACCGAAGTACTAGAGACGGTACGGAAGTACTATGTCGCTGGTCCCAGCGGTTGTTTTTATTGGCTCAACCCGAAGCCGCACCCGCCAGGTGCCTGGTGCCTGGCAAGCTCCGCCTTGGCGAATATCCAACCCGTTTTTCTCCGCCGACCTATTGCACGTCCGAAACTTTCCCGTTCAGAAAAGTCACTTTCAGATCTTTGTAGACGTAGATTTGTTTTGTCCCGAGCGTCACTTTCTTTTCCGGCTTGCCCATGGCCGCCTCGACCTGATCCGTGGTCATTCCCTTTTCGATGCTTTGGGGCTCAGCTTGGGGCTGCTCGGCCTGCTGTGGCTGCGCCTGATCCGCTGCTTGCTGCGGCTGCTGCCCACCCTGATCTCCGCCCTGCTGCTGACCGCCCTGGCCCTGCTGCGCATCGTCACTGCTGATAGAAAGAACCTGCCCGATCGTGTCCTCCACCTGACCGGCACTCGCATTCGCTAACGACCCCTTGGGAAACTGGAAGACCACCTGCGCCTTGTTGTAGGTCGGCGGATCGGTCTTATTGCAGGTGTCGCAAGCCACGATGCCGAGAGTCACGCTATCTTTGGCCAGGTTCACATCGATCTTCATGGGATAAACTTTGTCTCCCACCACGAATAAGTGGGTCGTCTGTTCCTTTCCAAATTTTCCCATGATCGACTTCCGTCCCATCAGCGCCAGACCGCTGGGGCCGTGAATCGTCCCGCCTTCATACCTGGTGGCAGGGACGTTCTGGTCGCCATAAGGTACGCCCAGAACTCCGCCTTTCTGAATGGCTAACAGCGTGCCCGCATCCACCACGGAGTATCCGCTCGTGTCCGATCCCATCTTCACAAGCTTGTACTGCGCTGCAAGTTGCTCCTGCAGAGAAACCGCCTGAGCACCGGCCAATGAAAACGGAAAAACTGTGGCAGCCAGCAGCACGATCCCTGGCATTACGTTGTCGAATTTCCGCGACATCTTAGACCCTCCGACTCGTTGTTTCCTAACTTGATTCTGATTGGGCGCTGAACAGCAACCGCTCAATCGCAAGAGATATCGTCCGTTGATTGAAGAAGGGAGCGTCGTCGTCCGACGCCCCCGTAATTGACGATCAGCGGAACCCACCCCTTTACAACCGCCGGTCCTAGTTTCCTCCGCCGGACGCAGTTTCCTGCTTGACCTGCGACTCCGTCTGGTCGGCCTGCTGCTGTTGGTCTTGCAGAGTTTTCGCCACGCTGGTATCCGGTGGCGGAGGTTGAACGGCCCCTGCCTGGGTGCCGGTGTCCGGCGCCTTCGGCATACCGCCAGTACCCTGCTTTTTCGCCAGTTCGCCCATGCCGCTGGTGATGTTCTCCTGGAAGTGGTTGTACATTTCCTGCAGATCATCCACTTTCACGGCAACGGTTTGTCCCGACGCGCAGTCGCCTTTCTTGGTCGCCGAGACGCTGGCATTCACGGTTTGGTCCGCGTCTGGAGTGTCTGTGAGGCGCGTAATCACATCACCCGACGTCAAGCCACATTCCTGCCCGTTGGCCACCACCGTCACATCGGTATCCACCACAAAAGTACGCTGCGCTGGATCCAACGCCGGCGGCGGTTGATCGCTGGTCGGTGCCGGAGCTGCCGAGGCTTGTCCGCCACCCGTATCCTGGCCGGCCTGTGCCTGCTGTGCGGCCAATTGGGCTTTCACTTCTTGGGCAATTGCTTCCTTCACCTCGGGAGTCAGCGCCACTGGGCCGGAGGATGCTGCTTGAGCCGCATCTCCGCCACCATCGCCAGCGCTGGCAGCTGCGTCTGCTGCCATCGCGTCGGCATTGGCCTCAGTCCGCGCCGCATACGCTGCCTGTAAGTTCGCCGCAATCAGGTAATCCGTCAGCCAGTAGTACGGAGCAGCATAAACGGGATAAGGATTCCACCATCCGCCATAGAATCCCCACCAGGGCGCTCCTCCCCAACCCCATGCCCCGATGCCCCAGGCAACCGACACTCCCCAAGGCTGGTAGCCCCATCCATAAAATCCCGGATGGTACCAAACGCCTGGGTAATAGCCGTAGTACATATGTCCACCCCAGCCGTAGCCGCGATAAAGGCCGACATGATAGCGCCCGCCGGCAAAGTATGTCCGCGAGTAATAGGCATGGCCTCCGCGGGTCACGTACGCCCGCTGCACGTAGCCTCCATGTCCTCGGGTTACGATGCGCGCTCCGTTGCGCTCACTCACCACCGTGCGCCCGCCGTGGAGTCCGTGGTTAATCTGCATGCCGTTGCGATTGATGGAACGAATCGATCCATTAGGACGAATGCTCGCCGATCCTCCGCCCCTGAGAGAAACATTCCTGCCGGGAGGAGTACGACTGCCCACGTTGCTTCGGCTGGCCGTCGCCGGGCGACCTCCCGCTGCTCCCGGACGTCCGCCGGTTGTCGTATGGCCCGCTGCTGTGCCCGGACGGCTGCCTGTCGTCGTGTGGCCCGCTGCCGCACCTGGACGGCTGCCCGTAGCCGCGTGCGTCCCACCCGTCGTCGTGTGCGTTCCCGTCGCCGCGTGCGTACCACCCGTCGTCGTATGCGTTCCCGTCGCCGCGTGCGTACCGCCCGTCGTCGTATGCGTTCCCGTCGCCGCGTGCGTACCACCCGTCGTCGCGTGCGTTCCGCCCGTCGCCGCGTGCGAAGGCGTCGAAGTGTGCGACTGCGTTGCGCCATGCGAAGCTGTCGACGGATGCGAAGGTGCGCTCGCTTTTGGCGCCGCCTTGGGAGCGCCCCCACCCCCGCTCGGCTTGTGCTGGCCCCAGGCCAATGTCGGAACCACTACACATAACGAAAACACTAGCCACTTCTGCAGCATCTTCTCACTTCTCGAAGTGCGATTCATTACAGCCTCCTGATCTCTAGACTTCTACCGCGGCTTTTTCCGGCAACCACCCCGCTTGCGCAATGCGTAGTCAGTTCCGGACTCTGTCCACCTTAAACACGAAGCTCGCAGATTCCACCCTGCGTGATTGAAAATTTCCTGAGCCAAAGCGGAAGGCCCGCAAGATGCACGAACCCAGATGCGACTAAACGTCACCGGCAACCTGTATCGTGGGGCGAAAAAACGTTACCAGAACTTCGCCACTCGCGCAATCACTTGTATTGTCATCGACAAGCCCGGAGCCTCATCGGGTCCAGTGTTGATACTGCGGGCGGACTACTTCCCTCTAAACCTCCGCTGCTGTAATCTATGCTATCTTTTCTCGGAAAGGAACTCCTTGCGCTACCTCGATCGCCTGCAGCCCCTCGCACTTCTTTTCATGCGTCTCGCCCTTGGCGCCGTCATGGTCGGACACGGATACCACAAGGTTTTCGGTGGACTTCAACAGCATGCTCACTTCGTCGCCAGCCTCGGACTGCCCGCATGGACCGCCTATCTTTCCGCCTTCACGGAGTTTTTCGGTGGTCTGCTCGTGCTCCTTGGCCTGTTCACCCGGGCCGCCGCTTTCGCCATCTGCATCGATCTGTCCGTTGCCATCGCTAAAGTCCACTTTCACAACGGATTGATGGGCGAGCATGGCTACGAATTCCCCCTGGCGCTCGCTGCCATCGCCTTCGGCCTTATTTTCCTAGGCGCTGGCCCTATCGCCTTCGACCACATCCGGGCTCCGGGCGGCGGCAAATCAAAGTAGCTGCCGAACCTCCATAATTCCTGAAGGACAGGAAAACGGACAAATATTCCCCACCCGCGCAACTTTTTGCCGGCTTCCGGGTTTTATTGCACGTTGCGGACGGTGTCTCGAATAACGGGGGTTTACCAAATCCCTTTGACGTTTCTTTACGTCTTCTGAAATTATGATGAGTCGGGACCAACTTTGTCGCATCCGAGTTGCATCCGAACGATTTCGTAGGCGCATCTTATCGCTTACCACGAACTGATTGGAGGCTTCCCTTGAGAAAGTTAGCGCTTCTCGCACCGGTTCTTGCTCTTGTGTTTTCTTGCCACTTCGCTACGGCCCAGCAGGGCGACATCATGTTTTTCGGCGGTACTCTGTTGTCGTCCTCGCCCAGCACGAATCAGCTGTTTTCCGGAAACATCGCGGAGAAGGGCGGAACTTACCTCGGCATTAGCGGGGATGTTGTTGGCTTCAAGAAGCGCCTCGGCTTCAACATTGAAACTGCTTGGAGAGCGAGTCAGGCGAGTTACCTCGGCTACGAAACCTACCGTCCGATCTTGACCGACTTCAACGCGCTCTTCCAGCCGAAGCTGGGCAAGAAGGTCGGTCTCGATCTTTTCGGCGGCATCGGCATTGCCAGCACCCGCTTCTACGTGCCTTATGCCACTTCGTGCAGCTACTTTTCCGGTTGCATCAACTACACTACCAGTGATCACTTCATGGAGGATCTCGGCGCCGGTCTCCGCTATTACGTCTGGCACCATTTCTTTGTCCGCCCCGAGGTTCACTACTACCACATTCAAAATAACACCGACGTTTTTAGCACCGACAATGTATTCCGCGTCGGCGCGTCCATCGGGTACACCATCGGCAACGACTAGGCTTTGACTCCGTCGCGTCGCCGCGGGTTTGGTATCATCGGGAACAAGCCAACTCCGATAGCCGGGATAATTCTGTTCCTGCAACCGTTCGCGGCTGCTTCCCAGGTGCGCCACCAATCCAGTGGCCGCATTCCAGAGGCCCAGACGAACTGACAAGGGGATGTATTGAGAAAATTCGCGCTGCTCGCATCCGCGTGTGTGGTGTTTCTGTTCACGAACTTCGCCTCTGCCCAGCAAGGGGACATCATGGTCGGGGGCAGCACCCTCATGTCCTCCGCCCCAAACAACGACTCGGTGAGCTTCCAGCCACCCACGCAAAAGGGTGGCACCTACCCCTCCATCAGCGGTGACTTCATCAAATTCAAGCACCGCCTCGGCTTTAACGCAGAAACCGCCTGGAGGGATAAGCGGGCCAACTACTCTGACAATGGCCAAACCTACCGCCCTTTCTTTACCGACGTCAACGCGCTCTTCCAGCCGCGTGTAGGCAAGAAGTTTACCCTCGACCTTTTTGGCGGCGTCGGCTTCGCCAGCTACCGCTTCTCACCTCCCTACACCACTTCCTGCAGAGTCCCCACGGGCGGATGCACTTTCTACACCAGCAGCAATCATTTCATGGAAGACCTTGGCGGAGGGGTCCGCTATTACGTTTGGCACCACTTACCCCACGTCTTCGTCCGCCCCGAGATTCACTACTATCACATCCAGAACAATTTCCAGTTCCACTCCGACAGCGTGTTTCGCGTCGGCGCCTCAATCGGCTACACCATCGGTCAAAAGTGACTTCTCCGCGGAATCCGCCTTGAGATTCCGCGGCGCACCCAAACCCTTAAACAAAAAAAGCAGCGTCTTCTCGACGCTGCCTCAATTCTTCTTGTTCCAATCTCTACGGTTCCCGCTCACAGATCTCAGCTTCGTGAATCGCCGCGTCGATATGCTCAATCGCTTTGTCGCGATGGCCATGGAACTCGCCTTCGGCGTGCGCCATGTGATCCCGGGCGCTTCGCAACGCCTCAATCGCCTCATGCACGCGCGGGTGTGGAGGCATTGGGGTCGGGGCAGCCGCCGCGGGACTAGCCGGAGCCACCGCCACAGCAGCAGCCGGTGCCTTTGGACCAGCCGCCGCTGCTGTTAAAGCCATGGTCAACAAGAGCGTTGCTGTGATCAATAGTGTCAAGAACCCGATTTTCTTCATACGTTCCTCCTCGTCGGAATTCCGGCGCGGACGCCGCCGGTAAGATCGAAAATCAATGGCCACGGACCCGGCCTGCACGCCGGCACGCCCGAGACACCCGCACAGTATAAGCTGCCGCTCGCCGAAATCCTCATGTACAGAAGTTGACTGATAAGGTGCGCTCTACAGACCCAGCTGCGGCCTGCGGCTTCTCCACCACAGCAACAACGCGGCCACCACAACCACAATGCTAACCACTAAATCGAAGCGCCTGAGATCGTTGGCCAGCCGCCCCCAATGTCCGCCAAACAAATATCCCGCGCTGCAGATCGCTGTCACCCAAACCGCTGCTCCCAAGAAGTTGAACAGGACGAACTTCCGCCACTGCATGTGCAGCGCTCCCGCCAGCAGCGAGGCCAGCACGCGCATACCGAAGAGAAATCGTGCCAGAAAAACAGTTGCCGATCCGTACCGCTCGAAAAGCCGCTCCGCCCTCGCCACGCTCTCCGCGCGAATGGAGAAGACGTGCCGGTAACGTTCGATCAGCGGACGTCCCCCGTGTCGGCCCAGAGCAAAGCCGAACTCTCCGCCCACCGTCGTGGCCACAGTCCCGACCAGAATGATCCAGGGGAATCGCAACTCATGTTGGGAATACGCCAGGAAGCTGGCCAGCAGCAGCACGGTCTCACCAGGCAGGGGCAACCCAGCGCTTTCCAACAACAACGCGGCTGCCACGGCCCAGTATCCGTAGTGCACCAGCGCGTCGCGCAGCAGCGTGAGAATGTGGTGGGTCATGATTGGAATGTTGCGGGCCGAAGTTGCTCAGGCAGGAAGCTTCTCACGCGTCAGGAATTCAATCAATACTCGGTTGAACTCCTCCGGACACTCTTCGTAGGGCAGATGCCCAATCCCGGGAAAAACGATCAACTCGGAATTCGGAAAGTATTTCGCCAGCGGCGCGGCCGAGGAAGCAAATACTGCGGGATCTTTTTCGCCCCACATCAAAAGCGTAGGGACGCTCGCCAACTTCGGCAGGGTCGCCTCCAGTTCGCGCAAATCTTCAGTCCAGGTGCGGACGATGCTCAGCGCATGCTCAAACAACCCGGGCTTCGCCAGCGGAGCCTCGTAACCGGCAAGAGCTCCCGGCGGAATGCGGCGACGGTCAGCATACAGGCGCCTGTGCCAATAGGGATAGGAGAAGCGCGTACGCGCGATTACCTGCCGGAACAGGGCAGCACCAAAATTCGTGCCAAAAAATGGTGCCAGCCGCCGCCCGTGCGCCGAATACGGATTCACCGGAGCCACCAGCACCAACCGCCGCAAGTGCAGCCCGGCTTTCCCGCTCAGGCATTCCGCGGCCGCCATCATCGCAACCGCCCCGCCATGCGAAGTCCCCAACAAATCAAACGAAGAAATTCCCAGGCGTTCGATAAATCTCAGAAGACGCTGCGCCGTTCCCCGCATCGAATAATCGATCCCCGGCACGCGATCCGAAAATCCCGCCCCCATCATGTCCGGCGCATACACCGTCGCGTGAGGCGCCAAAGCCGGCATCGTAAAGCGCCAGGAAAACGAATATCCCAATAACCCATGCACCAGAATCAGCGCCGGTCCCGAACCTGCGCGCAGATACCGCATGCGCGCTCCATCCAGGTCCATCCAGCATTCCTCTACGCCCGGACTGAACCCTGGAAAGCTCGCGGAAGACTTTTCCCGCTCCGCCGTCAGCACCGTCAATTCTTCTCTCTTTCCGGACAACTTTTTCCCCACCGCGCGATTCTATTTAAATGAACATCGCCTCTGTTCGCTTCACTTGGGGAGCTGCGGCTCCCCGTTTTTTCTGCGTCATCCTGAGCGCAGCCGATGGATCGCGAAGCGAGCCATCGGCGCAGTCGAAGGATCCCTATTACCCGACGTCGTGGCCAGCGCCGCAAAGCCTTTCGCTCGACGCTTTCTCGTGGGTACTCACGCAAATCCTCACGCTGCCGCCTTCCGCTTCTTCCTCAGCAGCTTTTTCAGCACCCGTATCCCCTTGTCCACGTGCTTCTCCTCCAGCAAGAACGGAGGCAAAAACCGCACCACCGTATCCTGTGTGCTGTTGAACAGGACGCCCTCCGCCAGCGCCTCATCCACAATCGGCCGCGCCGGAATCTCCAGATTGATCCCCTGAATAAATCCTCGCCCGCGCACTTCCTTAGCCGCCGCGCTCTTCTCGACGATCATCTTCAACTCCTGCTGCAAGTACGCGCCAACCACATTCACATTATCCAGCAGCTTGTCTTCTTCCACGATCGCCAAAAACTCGAGCGCCACGCGGCAAGCCAGTGGACCGCCGCCAAAAGTTGTCCCGTGTTGTCCCGGCGCAATCGCATTGGCAAATTCTTCCTTCGCGATAAATGCCCCCAGCGGAAGTCCCGCTGCAATCGGCTTCGCGATCGCCACAATGTCCGGAGTGACGCCAAAGCCCTGGAACGCAAACATCGTACCCGTACGCCCCAGTCCGCACTGAATCTCGTCAAAGATCAGCGCCGCCCGGTGCCGATCCGCCGCCGCCCGGCACTCTCGCAGAAACTCCACCGAACACTCGTAGATTCCGCCCTCGCCAAAAATCGGCTCCAGCACAATCGCGCAGGTGTTGTCGTTCACCGCCGCCCGCAAACCTTCCACGTCATTCTGTTCCACAAAAGTCACTTCTTCCAGCAGCGGCTCAAATCCCTTGCGATGCTTCTCCTGCCCGGTCAGCGACAGCGCTCCAAACGTCCGCCCGTGATACGACCCCTGCAGCGCCACCAGCCGGCACTTTACCTCGCCACCCGCGCGATGTCCCGCCAGCCTCGCCAGCTTGATCGACCCCTCGATGGCCTCAGTCCCGCTGTTCGAGAAGAACGCACGGCTAAGCCCGGAGAGCGTGCACAACTTCTCCGCCAGCGCCCCTTGATACTCGTGGTAATAAAGATTGGAGACGTGAATCAGCTTCCCCGCCTGCTCCCGAATCGTCTTCACGATCCGCGGATGCGCGTGCCCCAACGCATTCACCCCCAGTCCCGAAACAAAGTCGAGATAGCGCTTGTCGTCAAGGTCGTAAAGAAATACGCCCTTCCCCCGCGTCAACGCGAGGGGATAGCGATTGTAAGTCCCCAGCAAATATTTCTTTTCCAGCTCCGCGATTTGTTCGAATGTTTTCATAGGAAGATTCGATTCTACAGGAAGACGAATTGTGCCAATACGGGAACGAAAGGCGTCCGGAGGACGTTTGACAATAGCCCGGCGTTTCAACGCCGGGTACGATTGTGGGATGTTGGAACCCCGTCCCGTAGGGACGGTTGAACTCTCCCCCGGAGCCTACCGTGTCCCACACCTACGTCTCTGAACTCATCCATTGCGTCTTCTCCACCAAGCAACGCCGCAATCTAATCTCGCCTGAGGTGCAACCACAACTCTGGTCCTTCCTCGGCGGCATCGCTCGCAAGAACGGATTCAAAGCGCTCATGGTCGGCGGAACCGAAAATCACGTACACATCCTGCTGTCATTACCCGCAACCCTGACCTTAGCCAAAGCCATGCAATTGGTAAAAGGCGCATCCTCCCATTGGATGAACGAACAATTCAAATCAGAATTCGCCGGGCAAGAAGGCTACGGCGCCTTCACCCTCGGAATCTCGCAAAAGAAAGACACCATCGCCTACATCCGGAGCCAAGCGGAACATCATCGCAAGCATAATTATGAAGAAGAATTTCTCGCATTCTTGAAGAAGAACGGCGTGGAATATGATCCGAAGCACGTGCGGGGATATTCAGGCATCCCTACGGGATGCGCTTCCGAATTCCCGACCACCCGGCGTTAAAACGCCGGGCTATTGTCAGGCGTCCTTCGGACGCAGACGCGTGCGCGTCAATACAACGCCTTCTCCCCCGGCGGCCGCGTCTTCCACCTCCGGTGCACCCACAGCCACTGCTCCGGATACTTCCTCACGTAGTCTTCAATAATCAAATTAAATTTCTGCGTGTTGGCCTTGATGTCCGCCTCCAGGTCGCCTGTGCGCACCAACTCCACCGCCGGATCAAACCGCAGCCGGTATTTCCCCAGCGCCGCGTCCCAGATCGTGAATGTCGGCACCACGGCCGCATCGGTGCGCAGCGCAATTCGAGCCAGCCCGCTCGCCGTGCATGCAGGGATGCCGAAAAAATCTACAAAAATTCCCTGCGGCGGAGTCATATTCGTATCCATCAGCATGCCCACAACTTCGCCCGCGTGCATCGCCGAGAGCAGCCCGCGCACAAAGTTGTCTTTGTCCACGGTCTTGTTGCCATGCATCGTGCGGTACTGTCGGATCAGGCGGTCTAGATACTCATTATCCAGCGCCCGCATCACCACATGCATCCAGTGTCCGTGCATCGAATGCGTAAACGCGGAAAGCTCCCAGCCGCCAAAATGCGCGGTCAGGAACAGCACCCCCTTGCCGCGCGCATAGGCCCGCTCGTAATTCTCCAGCCCGTCATACACCACAACCTGCTCAACGTTTTCCAGCGTGTACTTGGGAAAGTGGCAGACCTCCGCCAGTTGACGCCCGAGCGAAGCAAACTCTCCGCGCAGAATCCGCGCCCGCTCCGCCTCACTTTTTTCCGGAAACGCCAAGGCGAGATTGCGCATACCCACCTGCCGCAATCGCACGTGCAGAAGATAAACCACCCAACCCAGGCCAATGCCAATGCCTCGTGCCAGAGGCCGCGGCAAAATACCGAGGATTTTTATAAACGGCCAGGCTGCCGTGTACTCAAGTCGCTGCCGCATCGGGGAAGCGTGACGGTACCACCGTCAAGAATTATTTGCAAACGAGAGGAAGTAAATTGTCATTCCGAGCAAGCGCTTTTTGCGTAGCTAGGAATCTGGGCGAGTCGGCGTGAATCCACAGAGCCTGCCCTGAGAGAGCTCTAGCGACCGAAGGGCGCGTTTGGCTCGCTTCCCTACTTCGCCGCTTCCTGCGCCCACTTCGCCAGCGTCGTCAGAAACGTATTGGCCGCCGGCGGCGGCTCAATCTCTCCCGTGAGCGACGTCCGAAACGGCACCATGCGTCCATAAAACTCCCGCGTACTATCCTTGTCCTGCTTAATCGCGGCCCCGTTCAGGCTTACGCCGGCAAACAGCCCGCGCGCCCGCGAATAGGTCAACACCTCCGCCCGCATCTTCCAGTCCGTGTTCCCCTCGGCATGACGCCCCACCGGCCCCGCGGCCACCGAAGCGTCCGCCCCCAGCGCAAACTCGCTCGACAGCAAATGCCTCATTCCATCTTTATTCATGATCAGCATCACCAGGTCCACCGCCTGGCCGCCAATCTGGAAACCAAAACTTCCACCGGTCACGACAAAAAATGCCGGAGCGCTCCATCCCTTCGGTGTGCGGCAACTGGCAAGCCCGCGCCCATACTTCGCGCCCACAATAAAACCGCCCTTCAGCATCGACGGCACCACCGCCACGCACTCCGCCGAGCCCAACACCTCTTCGGGAATACCCTTATCCGGCGCGCCTTGAATGTCGTTCAATACGTCCGCCGCCGCCTGCACCCGTTCCGTAGCCTTCGTTTCCTCATCCGCCGCAAAAGAGAAAGCACAAAGAGAAACAATCAGGATCAACAACAAGAACTTTTTCATGGTTCCTCGTCACACAAGAATTTTCTGGGATCTGATGCTCTGGATTGTAAACGAACCGTGCGGCTCTGTGTCAGGAACGCTTAACTAGGAAGGAAGGATCGATTGTAAAACGGGTGGAAGAGTCGAGCTCATTGCGGACAAAAAAATCGGGGCTGAAAGTAGTGACCCTAATCGCCACTCTCAACCCCGTCTCCCAGGTTCTGTGGTAGGTAGGCCGAGTATCCTTTACACGCGCCTTCCCTACAAGATTACCAAGGTCATCGTCCCAAAGTAATCATCCGATCCACACTGAAATCTGAAACTCATAAGCTGAAGGCTGATAGCTAGCGGCTGGAAGCTAGCAGCCAGAAGCGCACTTACTTCGCCGCCACCAGCGAATGCGTGATCGCATGCACTGACAGTGCAATCCGATTCTGCACGCCCACCTTGCGCATCAACTTCGCCACGTGAGCCTTTACCGTGCGCTCCTCAATCCCCAACTGCGAGCCAATCTCTTTGTTCGAGCGTCCCGCCACCAGCATCTCCAGCACTTCTTTTTCGCGGTCGGTAAACGTCACGCGACCCGCCGGAAAGATCCTCCCTGGCGCCGACGACACCCGCTCGATGAACATGGATAGCACTCTCCGCGGCGCCCACACCGACCCCTGACTCACGATGCGAATCGCCTGCGCAAATTCAGCCGGTGAGGCCGCTTCGTCCACATAGCCCTTGGCCCCGGACGCGATCGCCTTAAGAATCGTCTCTTCGTCCACTCCCGACCCAGTCACAATAATGCGCAGATCCGGCCGTGTCGCCTTCAGGCTCGCCATCACATCAAACAAGTTTTGGCCGGAGCGGTTCCCCAGCAGAATCAGGTCCACGTCCTGCAATGTAGAAATCTCAGGCAGTCCGGCGGAGATCAGTTCGAATTCGGGCTCAGTGTCGAAAAGGGCGCGAAATCCCACAAACCTCAGCGGGTCGCTCTCCACCACGGCAATCTTAATGGTTGGTTTTCTCGCTACGGCTGCTTTCATAGGTTTCCCTGTGGAGCGTAGTTACGTAGCTAGAGCATAGCGGCATTTGGCCGCCCTGCAAAGAGAACGTGACCGAAGTTGAATTACGGGAGTAACATGAAAAAGGAAGGTGGAGAAGCGTTTCTTGAGACGGAAATTGGCCCGTTTATTCCGCCATGCCGCTCGCGGAGAACATTCAGCATGAGAACTAGTACCACTCATTTCGCAGCCGTAATCGGCAGCGTCGCACTCCTCGCGGCCATTATGTTTGCTCTGACTCCAGCACTGCCCGCCCAGGCTCCCACTGCCACCTACCAGCCGAAATTTACCGGAGACCCCGCCCGATCTGATTCCGAAGCTGCCGCCCTCGCCTACATGCGCGTCGTCCTCCGCGCCCAGCACCGCTTCGAAAAACAATACGGCCACTTCGCCACTTCACTCTCCGAACTCGTCCACTCTGGCTCCTTCACCAAACGCATGGTCAATCCCGACCGCGGCGACTACACCGCCAGCTTCCGCGGCAAGAAAGACAGCTTCATCCTTACCATGACGCCCCAGCATCTTGACGCCGAGCATCGCTCCTTCTACGCTGAAGACGACGGCAAGATCCACTGCGATGAAGAAAAACCCGCCGACGCTGACTCTCCCATCGTGAAATAGGTAAGCACGGCAAGAATAAAATAAAGAAGCTAGAATGGAATCTCATGGAGGAATTATGTCAGCAAACATCGGCGCAGCCGCGCCCGAATTTTCATTGAAAGATCAGGACCAAAAGGAAGTAAAGCTCAGCGATTACCGTGGCAAGAAGCGCGTAGTTCTCGTCTTCTATCCACTCGACTGGAGCCCGGTCTGCACCAAAGAGCACGCCTGCATGGTCAACGATAAGAAACAATTCGATCAACTCGACGCCCAAGTCCTCGGCATCAGCGTAGACAGCGTCTGGTCCCACAAGGCCTACGCCGACAAGATGGGCATCCACTACCCGCTGCTCGCCGATTTCCACCCACGCGGCGCCGTCGCCGCCAAGTACGGCGTCTATCTCGAAGACAAAGGCATCACCGGCCGTGCCATCTCCATCATCGACCGCGACGGTAAACTCGCATGGCACAAAAACTACGACATCCCGGTTGTGCCCGATATTAACGAAGTCTCGAAAGCGCTAGCGGCCGTGAAGTGAAGTAAGTTGCGGTTTTAGATATTTAGATAAACCTGGACGACCGACGCCACGCCGCCGCGTAAACCGTCCAGAGTATTTTCGCGTTCCGGGTCCCTGAGCGAGTTTACGTCCCCGGTTTAATCTCCGTCGCCTTCTCGCCTTGATAAATCACCACCAGCGGTTTCCCACCGTTCGGATACCGCACCGTTTTCTCGTCAGACGATGTGCCCGCGTCCGGCACTCCCATTCCCACCGCGAAGTCCGCCTGCAGTTCATCCATTCCCGGCTTTACTTCGTGCTGTTCGACCGCCTGCCACACATCCGCCGGCCAATGCTTGTACAGCTCATGCGGATCTTCGACATAAAAAATCTCATCGGAATAGATTTTGAACTGTCCCTCCGCCTCGAATCCAATTTGCACCGCGTAGCTCTTCCCTTCTTTCTCGAACACCGCCATCACCTGCCGCCGGTTCCCTGCCCCCACCGGAATATCCGTTACCACATCCTTAATCTCCAGCCGGTCGATCGGCGGCAACAACCCCGCCTCATGCCCAAAGTCCGTCCGTTTGCGCGCCACATCGTAGGGATAATAGGTATATCGATATCCTTCCTTCACCCACACCGGCTGCTGCGTCAACTGCTTCGCCGACTTCAAGTCATACGGATACAGCTTCTTCGGCGTAACATAGTAATCCGCATTCGAGTAGCCCGCGCTTTTCGCTTGCTGCTGCTTCTGCGCAGCGACATAATCCTCATGCCGCTGGTAAAGAATGTATCCCGCGCGCGCGCCCGCAACCACAATGGCCAGTGCCAGCGCAATCTGAATCCCCTTCTTGGCCTCTTCGCTCATCATGCAAGTGATTCCCTGCCCTGTGATCCCCTGCGCCCTCTGTGTTGAAGATTTTAGACGCTATCGCGAGTAAACAGCCGTCCTACGGTACACTGAAATGAAGGAAACCCGATCAATGCCCCCAGTTACCGAACAGGACGTCCTAAGCGCTCTGAAAAGCTGCTACGATCCCGAGATCCCCGTCAACATCGTCGACCTCGGCCTCATCTATACCGTCACATTCGCGCCCGTCCCCGCCGACACGCCTGAACAAGCCAGGCAGGACGTCACCGTCGACATGACCCTCACCTCACCCGGCTGCCCCGAGCACGTCAACATCAGCGCCCAAGTAAAATCACGCCTCGAACAGTTGCCCGGCATCCGCAACGCCGCAGTCAATGTTGTCTGGACTCCGCCCTGGACCCCCGAACGCCTCAGCCCCGATGCCAAGAAACAGCTCGGCATCGACTAAAGTCAGAAGTCAAAAGTCAAAATACAAAAGTAACAAGGTGGTCGATTTTCACTTCTGCATTCTGACTTCTAACTTCTACATTGCGCTCACCCGCCAAACTCCTCCCACACATCCATCGCGCTCTGCCCCGCCGCCTCAGTAATCCTCTTCCCGGCGCGCGCCGCCATCTCCATCACCTGCATGCCACGGTCGAAATAATCCGGCAACTGCTTCCGCACGTTCTCAAACTTTTCCGGATACTCCGCCGCCAGCACTGCCAGCGCCACCCCACCCGCCAGCACTCCCGCCGCATTTCTCCTCTTCAAAAACAAGACCGTTGCAGCCCCAACCGAAGCCGCAACCACCGCTTTCTTCCAGCTCTCCATGTTTGCCTCGCGAAATTTTTTCTTCACGCGATTGTACCCCGCTCCCTCACCATTTATTCACATCTCTCCGATGCCTCTTCTCCCTCCCGCGTTGTCAGCCGCATGCCCGCACCAAGCCTGACAGCCGGACCGTCACATCTATCCTTTATACTTCTCCGTTCTTCCCGGAGGCCCCATGTCGCGCCGCTCAACCGCCCACGCCGCTCCTAATGCAACTCCAATCGTAGCCAGCCGGAAGCCCGATAGCCGAAGCCCGAAGCCCGCTTTTTTGCTAAAGTCACTCATCGCTCTGGTCCTCACTCTGACTCTCGCCGCCTCAGCCCAAACCAGGCCCCGCGCCCGCGATCTCGGCGTCCCCTTCGACGGCACTCCCGGCCTCAACAACGCCATTACAGATGTCAAAGGCGTCGAGGTCGGCCACACCACGATCATCACCGGCAGCGGCAAACTCATAGTCGGCAAGGGTCCCATCCGCACCGGCGTCACCGCCATTCATCCCCGCGGCAAGAACGCCAACGACGCCGTCTTCGCCGCCTGGTTCACCCTCAACGGCAATGGTGAAATGACCGGCACCACCTGGGTCGACGACTCCGGCTTCCTCAACGGCCCCGTCATGATCACCAACACTCACAGCGTCGGCGTCGTCCGCGACGCCGTCATCGCCTGGAAAGTAAACCACGGCACACCCGACATGGAAGGCTACTGGTGGTCCCTCCCCGTCGTCGCCGAAACCTGGGATGGATGGCTCAATGACATCAACGGATTCCACGTCCACCCCGAAGACGCCTTCCACGCCCTCGACGTTGCCCGCTCCGGCCCAGTCGAGGAAGGCAACGTCGGCGGCGGCACCGGCATGATCTGTAACGAATTCAAAGGCGGCATCGGCACCTCCTCCCGTATCCTCGACACTAAAGCTGGAGGCTATACCGTCGGTGTCCTCGTCCAGTGTAACTACGGCCGCCGCGACCAGCTACGCATCGCCGGCGTTCCCGTCGGTAAAGAAATCCCCGAGCATCCCGCCTATGGCGACAGTGAAGATACCGGCTCCATCATTGTCATCGTCGCCACCGACGCACCGCTCATCCCCACGCAACTCAAGCGCATCGCTAAAAAGGTCTCTCTCGGCCTCGGCCGCGATGGCAGCTACTCCGGAGATGGCTCTGGAGACATCTTCCTCGCCTTCTCCACCGCCAATCCTGGCGCCGTCGGCACCAAGGGACTCCACCAGTTAACGATGCTCCCCAACGATTCCCTCGACCCCATCTTCCTCGCCACCGTCCAAGCCACCGAAGAAGCCGTCGTCAACGCTATGGTCGCCGCCGAAACCATGAAAGGCATCGACGACCACGAAGTCATCGCCTTACCGCACGACCGCCTCCGCGAAGTGCTAAAAAAGTACAACCGCCTGGCAAGATGACCCTGAACTAACTAAACTTTGTCATTCCGACCGGAGCCGGAGCGCCAGCGACGGCGCAGCGGAGGAACCTGTTTTTTGCTGGCGTCGGCACAACTCGTGTGGAGACGGGCGACTCGCCCGTCCGCCGAGCGAAGCTCGGCTCAGGTTGCCGACGATCTCCATCTTGTTCAGCGCAGCTTTTGGGTGGCGCAGCACTTCAGCGCTGCAATAAAGCCACAAACTGAAATGGCGGCTTCAGCCGCCGAGGTAAGACTCATTCCCAATTTGGGGAACTCCCATCCCCCCACTATCCTCATTACTTTCGCTGCCCCACCCCCGTGCCTTCCACTTCTCCGCCAAAAGACTACACTCGAACTGTGAAACGCCTCTACACCATCGGACGCGTCAAAGGCGGCATGCAGTTCACCTGCACCCACTGCGCCCATCACGTCAGCACTCTCGACTTCGATCCCCGCGACGGCAACCTCCGCACCCAAGCCGCCACTGCCATCAATCAACACGCCACCAGCGTCCACCACGAGCCCGTAATGTTCTCCTCCCTCGACGCCCAGCAACACGTCTGGCACACCTCACCTCCATTGAAGGCCTTTTAAAGCCTTGTCATTCCAAGCGCGCGGGAAATCTGGCTTTTTTGCGAATGTGCAATGCTCGTCTGTCGAGAACCAGCCTCAAAATCTGAATCGACCTCATAGGCAAATTCGATTGGACTTGCGTCTGCCCGCGACTTAGAGTCCTAGCGTGCAGCCTAGTCGCACTCGAACCCGCGGTCTGCTCCGGCGCGTCACCCTGCCGGACTCTGCCCATCCCTTGTTCCGCCCGCCTTTCCGGAATTACCAGTTCGACAGTGCCTACGACGAGATGTTCGAGGCCCCAGGCATCCCGCGCCCCCACTATCGCGCTCTCTTTCAGACCTTGCTCGATCTGCCCTCGGAGGAATTGCGCAAAAGCCAGCAAGCCGCCGAACTGTCATTCCTCCATCAAGGCATCACCTTCACCGTTTACGGCAACTCGGAAGGCACCGAGCGGGTCTTCCCCAACGATCTTCTGCCCCGCATTATTCCCCACGCGGAATGGCGCAAGATCGAAAGCGGGCTCACTCAGCGCATCGCAGCCCTGAATTTGTTTCTGGAAGACATCTACCACAACGGAAGAATCCTGGCGGACGGAATCGTCCCCAAAGAACTTGTCTACACCTGCCGCCACTTCCGCCGCGAGATGCGCGGTCTCAACGTCCCCCGCGGAATCTACGTCAGCATCTGTGGCACCGATCTCGTCCGCCTTCCCGATGGCAACTTCGCCGTACTGGAGGATAATCTGCGCGTCCCCAGCGGCGTCTCCTACATGCTGGCCAACCGGAAAGTCCTGAAAAAGGTTTTTCCCACACTCTTCCGCGACTACGGTGTCTGTCCCGTCGATCACTACGCCCAAGCCCTGCTGGCAACGCTGCGCGCCCTTACCCCGCCCAATTTCTACGGCCGGCACGAGCCCACTGTTGTGCTGCTCACTCCCGGAGTTTTCAACTCGGCATATTTCGAGCACACCTTCCTGGCGCAGCAGATGGGCATCGAGCTCGTCGAAGGGCGCGATCTACTGGTCCACGACAACGTCGTCTACATGCGCACGACCGCGGGACTTCGCCGTGTCGACGTCATCTACCGCCGCGTCGACGACGACTTCCTCGACCCCCTCTGCTTCCAGCGCGATTCCAGCCTCGGGGTTCCCGGATTATTCAACGCCTATCGCACCGGCAATGTGAGCCTGGCCAATGCCATCGGCACCGGCATCGCCGACGACAAAGCCGTCTACGCCTACGTCCCCGCGATCATCCGCTACTATCTTGGCGAAGATCCCATCCTGGCCAACGTTCCCACCTACCTGCTCACCGATCGTTCGCAACAAAATTACGTTCTCGATCACCTCGACGAACTGGTCGTGAAAGCCGTAGGTGAATCGGGCGGCTACGGCATGTTGATCGGCCCTCAAAGCACAGCCGAGCAGCGCGAAGATTTTCGCCGCCGCATCCAGGCCGAGCCCCGCAACTACATCGCCCAGCCCACGCTTAGCCTCTCACGCGCTCCCTGCTTCCTCGATGGAGAAGCCCAAGCCCGTCACGTCGACCTTCGCCCTTACATCCTCTACGGTGAAAACGTAACACTCGTCCCCGGCGGCCTCACTCGCGTAGCTCTGCGCCGCGGATCGCTCGTCGTGAACTCCTCACAGGGCGGCGGCAGCAAAGACACATGGGTACTACGCGCATGACCGATCACCGCGAAACCACCATGCTCTCCCGCGTCGCGGACAACCTCTACTGGATGAGCCGCTACCTCGAGCGCGCCGAGCACACCGCGCGCCTCATCGACGTTGACCTTCAACTCCGTCTCGACCAATCCCCCGAAGCCGGCTCTGACCGGTGGCTCGGTCTCCTCAAAGCCCTTCAAGTACCCGCTCCGGAAAATGTCCCCCTCGACGCCGAAATTCTCACTCACCTTCTCACCCTGGACCGTACGAATCCTTCCTCAATTATTTCCTGCGTCGCCGCCGCCCGCGAAAATCTCCGCCAAGCCCGCGAACAGTGCAGTTCCGAAATGTGGGAGCAACTCAACCGCCTCTTCCTGCAAGTCAAGAGCACCGCATCCAGCGACTGTGGCCTGCCCGATTCTCACGGCTTCTTCCGCGCCGTGCAGGACGGCGCACACCTGTTTCAAGGCATCACCGATTCCACCATGTCGCACGGCGAGGGCTGGCATTACATCCAGCTCGGACGCTTCGTCGAACGCACCGAAGCCGTCGCCCGCCTGATCGGCACTCACTTCATCCGCCTGCCTCATCCTCTCGATCAGGCCGTCGAAAGCGAAGAGTATCTCGAATGGGTGGGATTGCTGAAGTCCTGCGCCGCCTTCCAGGCCTACTGCAAAGCTCACACCGCCGAACTGCGCCCTCTGCGCGTCGCGGAATTTCTCCTGCTCAATCCAGGCTTTCCGCACTCCATAGCATTCTCCGTCGACCGCGTCCACACCGCTCTTACCGCCATCGCCGAGTTAACCGAGCGCAAGGCCGAGCAACCCGTTCGCATCGCCGGACGCCTTCGCGCCACTCTCAGCTTCAGTCAGATCGACGAAATCATGGCCTCCGGCGCCATCGCCTACGTCGATAGCATCCGCTGGCAGTGCGCCCAGGCCCACACCGCCATCCAACAAGTTTATTTCGACTATTCCGTAGAATCGGCCCTGGTCGCGTAACAACGCACGCAGCACCGTGGTAGAGCGGCGCTTCAGCGCCGCGTAAAGCGCAAGAATGATTCGGGCTTTAGCCCCTGAGGGAAATCCTCCATGATCTACTCCGTCCTCCACACCACCACCTTCACCTACCAGCCCGCCGTCCGCGAGAGCGTGATGGAAGTCCGCCTGCAGCCCCGCAGCGACGGCCCTCAGCACTGCCTCACCTTCGAACTCGACGTCACTCCCGCCGCCAACATCATGCAGTACCGTGATTTCATGGGCAACACCGTCCATCATTTCGATATCGCCGGAAAACACTCCGAGGTCAAAGTCACCGCCCGTTCCTCCGTCGAAGTCCAGTCCGCACCGCCTCCCAACTCCGCCGACGCCGGCTCCTGGTCCGACCTCGACCGCGCCATTTCCTCCGTCTCCGGATCCGACGATTACTGGGAGATGCTTCTCCCCAGCCAGTTCGCCAAATCCACCTCCTGCCTCGAAGCCTTCGCCAAAGATCTTCGCTGCGAGCGCCGCGACACTCCGCTGCAACTTCTCACCGAACTCAATCAATCCATCTACGAGTCTTTCGCCTACGTCCCCAACAGCACCAACGTCGACTCGCCCATCGACGACGCCCTCCACTCCCGCCAGGGAGTCTGTCAGGATTTCGCTCACATCATGATCGCTCTCGTCCGTCCCCTGCGCATTCCCTGCTGTTACGTCAGCGGATACATGTTTCACCGCGACGCAGCCGAAGAAAAAAAGGATCGCTCGCTCGAAGGTGCGTCCCACGCCTGGATTGAGGCCCTCATCCCTAATCTAGGATGGATCGCCTTCGACCCCACCAACAACCTGATCGGCGCCGACCGCCACATCCGCGTCGCCCTCGGACGCGACTACGCCGACGTCCCTCCCACCCGCGGCGTCCACAAAGGCGAAGCGCAGAGTGCCCTCAGTGTCTCCGTCACCGTCAGCCCCTCCGACGCTCCCCCGCCCGTCCAACTCCCTCCCACCCTGGTCATCCAATCCCGCCCCACCACCGCCCGCACCCCGCGCATCGACCACGAACAACAACAGCAACAACAGTAGGCCTGCATCGCGTCTCTATATCTCTTGTCATTCCGAGCGCGCCGAAGGCGGGCGAGGACCCTGCTGCTATCCCGCCCCAACCCTTGCTTCCGCCCCTGTCGTCTCCGACAAGAGGCTGCGCACGATGTCCCTCGCCCATTCCGGAGCCTCTTCGATACCGGCGCGCTCCGGCGTTTTTCGCTTATCTGCACGAACCTTACCCGAGGGAACCTCGGCCTGCACTTTCTCGCCGCTTGCCGCCGCTCGGCTCGGTTCGCCTTCTTCCACTCCATCCGCGAAATCTCGCGCAAACCACTGTGGCCCGTTGATGCAGGTCTGATCCACGGTATGGCGGTCGATCACCACATCGGTCGCCTTCTCCGCCTCGAACTTCGTATGCGTTAGGTTGGCGCTCGCCGTCTGAAGCCCGTAGAGCTTCAGTCCCGCCGTCTTCGGGTCCATCTGCCCGCTCCCGAGCAGTTGCAACACCTGCATGCCCGTTACGACGTAGTTCGCCTGCTCTACTGGGAATCGTACGATGACGTCCACAAGGCGCTGGCCCGCGAGAAGCAACTCAAAGGATGGGCGCGCGCCAAGAAAGTCGCTCTGCTGGAACGGCGCAATCCACACTGGAAGGACTTGGCCTCGGAGTGGTACCCGTGGATGCAGCCGAGTGAAGGTAGGGATGCTTCGACTCCGCGGTGACGATCGCTTCGCGGTCGTCGCCGATCCGCTCAGCATGACAGTCGCCTTCGGGATGGCCTCAGCGGCAAAGGCCTCGGATCCACGCAGAGGGCTGCGGGAAAGATTGGGAGTCCTGCACGTGGAAAGACACGGACAAGAGTGTCCGTGCCACACAAGCCGAGCACGTCGGGTCTTGCTAAGAACTAAAAGCTAAGAGCCAAGAGCTAGGTCACAGCCTTATCCGTGATCTCGAGCCCGCGATCGATAATGGCGAACGCTTCGCGCATCTGCTGCTCGTTGATGCACAGTGGAGGATTGGTGAAGAAAGTGTTCCAGCGAACAAACGTGTAAAGGCCTTGCTCGCGGAAGAAGCGTCCGAGCGCAACCATTTCATCGGACGTGCCATTGAACGGCGCCATCGGCTGACGCGTTTTGCGATTGCGAATCAGTTCGACGATGCCGAACAATCCAATCGAGCGCACCGCGCCCACTGACGGATGTTTCGCCTGCATCTCCGCACCCAGCTGCTTCAGGATCGCGCCCATTTTTTTCGCGTTGTCGATCAGTCCATCTTCTTCATACACGCGAATGGTCGCCAGCGCCGCCGCGCATCCCATGGGATGGCTGTTGTAAGTCAGCCCTCCATAAAACACCTTGTCCTGAAAATGCTGCGCGATGTGATGCCGCATGCCAACCGCTCCCAGCGGCAAATAGCTGGACGTCAATCCCTTCGCCATGCAAAGCAGATCGGGAACCACCTTCCAGTGATCGACCGCAAACCACGCGCCGGTGCGTCCGAAGCCAGCCATCACCTCATCGGCAATCATCAATATGCCGTACTTGTCGCACAGCTTGCGGATACCTTCGAGATATCCATCAGGAGGAACAAGAATGCCATTCGTCCCAGTTACGGGCTCGAGGATGAATGCCGCAATCGTCTGCGGGCCTTCGAGCTGAATCGTTTCTTCAATCATGGCGAGTGAAGTCTCGGCCGATTCCCATCCGCGCTCAATGCCGTGATAAGGATCGAGCACGTGAATCACGCCCGGAATCCCAGGCTCCGCGGCCCATCTGCGAGGATCGCCGGTAAGACTCATCGCTCCCGCGGTCGCGCCGTGATAGGAACGATAGCGCGCGATGATCTTGTGGCGTCCGGTAAAGAAGCGCGCGATCTTGATGGCGTTCTCGTTGGCCTCAGCGCCGCCGTTGGTGAAGAAGAAGGTGTCGATGTCTCCGGGAGTGATTTCGGCGAGCTTCGCGCCAAGGCGCGCGCGAACTTCTGTCGCCATGAAAGGATTCGCATAGGCGAGCGTTGCTGCCTGCTCGCTGATCGCCTGAATGACGCGCTCGTCGCCGTGTCCGATGTTGACGGACATGAGTTGGCTGTTGAAGTCGATGAAGCGCTTCCCTTCCGGCGTATAGAAGTAAATCCCTTTGGCGCTGGCGACGGGAATGGGATCGACCTTCGACTGTGCCGACCATTCATAAAGCGTGTGCTTGCGGGAAAGGTCGACGATTTCCTTGCCAGTCATCTTCGTGGTCGTCACCGGATTAGCAATGGTAGTAGTCATCAATAGAACTCCGTTATGGAACGAGAGGTAACATGCCGAGCGTTGCTAGAACTTGCGGCTGTGCTCTTTGGCCCAACGCTCGACGACAACCTTCTTATCGGTATAGAACTCGATAGCATCGCGGCCCTGGCCGTGAAGATCGCCGAAGAAGCTGTTCTTCCACCCGCTGAAGGGGAAATAGGCCATGGGCGCGGCGACTCCGATGTTGATGCCGATATTTCCGGCGGGCGCTTCGTAGCGGAAGCGGCGCGCGGCTGATCCGCTGGACGTGAAAAGCGATGCTTGATTGCCGTAGGCGCTGCGTTCGAGGAACGCGAGAGCTTCGTCCATGTTATCGGCGTGGACGAGGCTGAGCACGGGACCGAAGATTTCCGTATCGGCAAGATCGCTGGTTGCGGGGACGTTGTCGAGGATCGTGGGCTTTACGAAGTTGCCGGATTCATACTTCGGGATCTTCGAGTTGCGGCCGTCGAGCAGAACTTTTGCGCCCTGTTTTTCGCCGAGGCCGATCAGCGATTCGACGCGTTCTTTGCTCTGCGGCGTAATCACGGGACCCATCTGCACGCCTTCGTCGAGGCCGTTGCCGACTTTGAGTTTGGAGGCGGCGTCGGCAATGGAATCGCGGAAGGTCTTCTGCGCTTCGCCGATGGTGACGGCGACCGAGACGGCCAGGCAACGCTGGCCAGCGCACCCGAAGGCACTGTCGCTGATGATCTGCGTGGCCATCGGCATGTCGGCGTCGGGAAGAATGATGACGTGATTCTTAGCTCCGCCCTGGCACTGGCAGCGCTTCCCCTTTTCGCCGGAGCGCGCATAGATGTAACGCGCGACCGGAGTTGATCCGACGAAGCTGATGGCGCGAACCTTGGGATGGTCGACGAGCGCGTCGACAACAGCTTTGCCGCCATTAACCAGACTCACGACGCCTTTGGGTAATCCGGTTTTCTCCAGCAGTTCGTAAATGTAGCGCATGGTGAGCGGAACGCGCTCAGACGGCTTGAGGATGAACGTGTTGCCGGTAGCGATAGCATAGGGCAGATACCAGAATGCAATCATGCCAGGAAAGTTGAAGGGCACGATGGCAGCGGTGACGCCGAGCGGTTGGCGGATCATCATCTCGTCGATGCCGCGAGCGACGTCTTCGAGATTATAGCCTTGCATCATCATGGGAATGCCGCAGGCGACTTCGACGTTCTCGATGGCACGGCGCATCTCGGCTTTGGCTTCAGTGAAGGTCTTGCCGTTTTCCTGGGTGATGATGCGGCCGACGTCGTCGATGTGATCTTCGAGAAGCATCTTCAGCTTGAACAGTGGCTGGATGCGGTCCTCGGGCGGAGTGCGGCGCCATTCGGGGAAGGCTGCGGCGGCGGCTTCGACAGCCTGATTGACTTCGGCTGCCTCGGCGAGAGGGACCTGGGCGAGAGTTTCTCCGGTTGCGGGATTGAGGACGTCTCGCCATTCGGTCGCGTGCGAGTCGGTCCATTGGCCGTTGATGTAGTTGGTGAGCTTGGTGATGGGAGGTGCGGCTACGGGCATGATGAGGCCTCTGCTATCGCGAAGAATGTCGTGCGCGGGAAATCACGAAAGCCATGGGCAACGTGAGAATTCCCTCGAACAATAACTAATGATACAGCGTTACAGAGATCCTTCGACTGCGGTTAGCCTTCGCGCTTTGAGGCGCGAAGGCCAATCCTCGCTCAGGATGATAAATCTACTGAAGCACTACACCAACTGCGCAATCGCGCCTTTTTTGACGCACACCGCCGCCAGCGCCGATTCGAGCACGTCAAGGCCTTCGTCCATTTGCTCGTTGGTTGCAACGAGCGGGACCAGGACGCGGATCACGTTGGAGTACGAACCGGCGGTGATGGTGATCAAGCCGTGCTCGTAGCAATACTGTGTGATCTGTTTGGTTTCGTCGGTGGCTGGAGTTTTCAATTCTTGCGATTTGACCAGTTCGATGGCCTGCATACCGCCGAGACCGCGCACGTCGCCGACGATGGGCCAGCGGCGCTGCCATTCGCGAGCACGGCGTTGGAAGCGCTCGCCGAGTTCGTTGGCGCGGGCTAACAAGTTTTCTTTCTCAAACAAATCGAGCACGGCGAGCGCGGCGGCGCAGGAAAGCGGATTGCCGGCAAAGGTGCCACCGAGTCCGCCGGAAGCGGGCGCGTCCATGATTTCGGCACGGCCGGTGACGGCGGCAAGCGGCAAACCACCGCCAAGGGATTTCGCCGTGACGAGAAGATCGGGCTCGATGCCGTAGCGTTCACTGGCGAAGAGCGCACCGGTGCGTCCGAAGCCAGATTGAACTTCATCGGCGATGAAGAGGATGCCGTGCTTGTGGCAGAGATCGATGAGAACCTTGAAATAGTCAGGCGGTGGAGCGACGAAGCCGCCTTCACCCAGGACCGGTTCGGCAATGACTGCGGCGACTTCTTCATTGGCGACGACGCGCTTAAAGGCATCTTCGAGATGGCGGGCGCAGTAGAGATCGCAGGAGGGATATTTCAGGTTGTACGAACAACGGTAACAGTAGGCGAACGGGACGCGATACACCTCGCCGGGGAACGGCGCAAACCCTGCCTTGTAAGGATGCGTCTTGCTGGTGAGCGCCAGCGTCATCATGGTCCGGCCGTGGAAAGCATCTTCGAAGGCGATGATGGCGGGACGCTTGGTGTAAGCGCGGGCGATCTTCACAGCATTTTCAACTGCTTCAGCGCCGCTGTTTACGAAAAAAGTTTTCTTGGGAAACTTGCCGGGCGTGACCTGATTCATGCGTTCGGCTAATCGAACGTAGCCTTCGTAAGGCGTAACCTGGACGCAGGTGTGAAGGAATTTGTCGAGCTGGCCGCGGACGGCATCGACCACAGCTTCCTGGCGATGGCCAACATTGAGGCAGCCGATGCCGCCGGCGAAATCCACATAGCGGTTGCCGTCGACGTCTTCAAGCCATGCGTCTTCGGCCTTGGCGATATAAATGGGCGTGCCGTGAGAAAGGCCGCGGGGCACGGCCTTGGCGCGGCGCTCGGCGAGGGCCCGGGAGTTCGGGCCGGGGATCGGGGTTTTGATGCGGATCGTACTCATATCAGTTTCTCGTGAGAACTCCTTGGACCGGCTGAGGACGTAGACAACAAGCAGGGATCCCCTTCGGCAAGCTCAGGGCAGGCTTTCGACTGCGGTTGATCTTCTCGCTTTGGCGCGAAGATCAATCCTCGCTCAGGATGACAATGCTTGAGAGCTTCGTTCATCAATACCAGCCGATTGGCGCTTCGTTCAGATTGATGTAGACCTGCTTGGTTTCGAGATATTCTTCGATGCCCCAGGGTCCCAGTTCGCGACCGAAGCCGGATTGTTTGTAACCGCCCCATGGAGCTTCGACGTACGTTGGCTGCATGTGATTTACCCAGACGATGCCGGCCCGCAGGGCTTTCACGGCGCGCAGGGCTTTGAAAATATCGCGGGTCCAGACTGCGGCGGCCAGACCGTAAGGCGAATCATTTGCGATCTTCAGCGCGTCTTTTTCGTCTTCAAAAGGAATCACGGCCGCAACGGGGCCGAAGATTTCCTCGCGCGCGATGCGGGCGGAGTTAGAGACGTCGGAGAAGATCGTAGGCTGGACGTAGTAGCCCTTCCCTATCTTCTCGGGGCGTCCGCCACCGGAGGCGAGCTTAGCTTCTTTCTTGCCGATCTCGATGTAGGAGTTGACGCGGTCGTATTGTTCTTTGCTGACGAGCGGACCCATCTTCGTTTCGCGTTCGAGTGGAGGACCGAGCTTGATCTTCTTTGCTTTCTCGGTCATCGCTTCGACGAATTTCTTGTAGATCGATTTCTGCACCAGGATGCGGCTTCCGGCGGAGCAGACTTCGCCTTGATTGATGAAAACTCCGAACAGAGCGCCGTCAATCGCGGCTTCGAAATCCGCGTCAGCGAAGAAGATGTTGGGCGATTTGCCACCGAGTTCGAGGGTGACACGCTTCACGGTGTCGGCGGCCTGCTTCACGATGATCTTGCCGACAGCGGCACTGCCGGTAAAGGCGATCTTGTTGACGTCGGGATGCTGAACGAGTGGAGCGCCGCAGCTTTCTCCGAAGCCGGTGACGATGTTGACCACGCCCGGGGGCAGACCGCATTCGCTGAAATAGTTTGCGAATTCGAGAGCGGTCAGCGGAGTTTGCTCGGCTGGTTTGAGGACGCAGGTGCAGCCCGCAGCGATGGCAGGCGCCAGTTTCCAGGCGGCCATGAGGAGCGGATAGTTCCACGGAATGATTTGTCCGGCGACGCCAACTGGCTCTTTAAGCGAAAGGGACATAGCGTTGTCGGGAACAGGATTGACGTACCCGACTACTTTGGTGGCGAGGCCGCCGTAGTATTCGAAGCAGGTGGCGGCATCGTTAATGTCGAATTCGGCCTCGACGATGGGCTTGCCGGTGTTGCGGCATTCGAGTTCGGCGAGCGCCGGAATATTGCCGCGGACCTTCTCCGCGAGACGGAAGAGGACGCGACCGCGTTCTTGCGCGGTCGAGGTCGCCCATGGGCCGTCTTCGAACGCAGCTTTAGCGGCGACAACGGCGCGGTTGACGTCCCCGGCGCTGGCATCGGGGACTTGGGCGATGACTTCTTCGGTGGAAGGATCGTAGACGGGGAAAGTCTTCGCGGACTTACTGGCGACCCACTCGCCATTGATGTACATCTGATAGGTGCGAACTTCGGTAGTGACTCCGCCGGGCATTGTTTCGACCTCCTGCTTACCTCGGGGCCTGAAGGCCCAATATTTGTTTCATCAGAGCGGCACCCTTCGGCGCGCTTCGCTTGCTCAGGGCAGGCTAAAGACTGAAGTCGCGCCCTTCCCTTATTTGCGAGCTTCGCTCGCCGGACAGCCGAGGGCGGCTGTCCCCACCTGAACCTGTTGCGGCGCTTTGTGGCGGCCGTAGACGAAGAAAAAGAATGCCGCGAGACCGATGAAAAACAGCGTGCCGCCGAACATCCATAATTCATAGGACCACAGCGATGTGATCTGCTGGGCCGGGAAAAATACTAGCGCGATGCCGAGAATGGTTGTGAGCAAGCCGCTGATGCCCGCGAGAAATAGTGTGGCGCGGCTGTATTGGCCGTGGGGCGTCGTTTCTCTCACGGCGAATCGAATGAGCGCACCGAACATATAAAGGAACGGAACCAGCTGCAGGACTACGGCGAGCGAGAGAAGTTTCTGAAAAGTTTCCTGAACACCGGCGCCGAGAAAGTTCATGACGACTAAGAATGCCGAGACGATGGCCTGGACGATCAGTGCGGCGTAGGGCGTGGCGTAGCGTGGATGAACTTTGCCCAACCATGACGGCATGTAGGAATCGAGGCCGGCGACGAATGGGATGCGGGCGGAACCGCCCATCCATGCGGAACCGATGCCAGCGATGGAAAAGCTTAGCATGAGCGCGAACGGCACGGTGATCCAGGCGACGCCGACGCGGCCAGCCATCTGGCTGACAGCCTGAACGATCCCCTGAAGCACGTTGACGTTCCTCCCGACAGCGATAAGGAGAGTGAGCGTAGCTCCGACGTAGAGTGCGCCGGAAAGGATGCCGCCCCAAGCTACGGCGCCGGGAAGAGTGCGAGCCGGATCTTTGATTTCGTCACCCATAACGGAAGCGAGTTCGAGACCTACCAGGCCGAAGCAAATCACGCCGAAGGAATTTAGAACGAAGCGCGGGTTGGGTGGAATCTTGAAATCTGCAACCGTGATGGTGGTGCCAAAGCGCGACCACATCACCGTACCCAGGCCGATCAAGACAGCAGCGGCAATGAACGTCCCAATGGCGCCGAGGTTGTTGATCCACTTGCCGACGCCGAGACCGACGATATTGAGCACGGTGAGCAGCGCGAGCAAGACCAGCGACGTGGTAGAGGCGAAGAATTTGTTATCCGCAAGACGGAGATGGCTGGGACCGAGCACGTAGACCGACACGCCGACGAAATAGAGCATCACGGTCGGCACATAGAGCATGTTGTTGGTCCAGTAGCACCAGCCGGAGAGGAATCCGTGGAAGTCGCCGAAGACTTCTTTGGCCCAGAGATAGACTCCACCTTCGCCGGGATAGCGGTGGGCAAGCTCGATGACGGCAATGCCTTGCGGCCAGAAGAAAAGAAGAAGGGAGATGATCCAGAGCCAGATGGTGACGCCGCCATTGGCGGCGATGGAGGGGACGACGTTGAGGTTGAAGACGGCGACTACGAAAAGGAGGACGAGATCGCGGCGTCCGAGGGCGCGGATCAGGTGAGGCTGAACTGCGGGTTGGGTGGTGGTGGACAAAGGTTTCTCTAAGAGTCGCCTCGCTTCGCTTTGGCGGACAGCCGAGGCGGCTGTCTCCACATGAGCATTGACGGCGCATGCAGGGCGGGCGAGCGCGCCCGCCCCACACATACATTTCTTAGTGCGCCGCTAACACTGGTTGACCTACCCGTTCTTGCTGCGCTTTCGCGAGCGAGGCGGCGATGTCATCGAACGCAGATAGATGCTTATCGATGTCGGCGTCGGTGTGTTGGACGGAGATGGTCCACTGCTCATCCCACCAGTAAGGCTGGGCCATCACGCCGCGGTTGACCATGCCGAACCAGTAGTGACGCCAGAGGTCGATATCGATCGTGGTCCAGTCGCGGTAGTTGCGAATTTCCTTCGGATAAAACATGAGCGCGCCGTTGGCTCCGGCTTGCGCGATGTAGGCCTGCAGGCCAACTTTCGCGATGGTCTTGCGATATCCGTCGGCCAGTTTCTTGCCGAGTTTATCGACGTGAGCGTAGTTGGCACGTGTAAGGACTTCGCGGAAGGTGGCGAGGCCCGCGGCCATGGAAACCGGGTTCGTGTTGTAGGTACCGCCGTGGAAGACCTTGTGCTGCGAGATGAGGTCCATCACGGACTTGCTGGCGCCGAACGCGGCCAAGGGCAGGCCTCCGCCGATGGACTTGGCGAGGCAGATCATATCAGGATGAACGTTGAAGTATTCGCTGGCACCGCCCCAGCCCAGTTTGGCGCCGGTTTTTACTTCGTCGAATATCAGGAGCGCGCCGTGTTTGGTGGCGAGGTCGCGGAGACCTTTCAGGAAGCCAGGCTGCGGCATACAGAGGCCGACGTTCATCAGGATCGGCTCGAGAATGATCGCGGCAATTTCGCCAGGATTCTCTTTGAAGCGGCGCTCGACGGTGGCGAGGTCGTTGAACGTTGCAATGGTGACGTTGGCAACGGCTGACTTGGGCACGCCAAGCCCGCCGGGAACAGATATGGGATTGTCGATGTCGCCGAAGTCGGGCGCGTGGGGTTTGACGCTAACCAGAGCGGAATCATGCAGACCGTGGTAGGCGCCTTCGAACTTAATAATCTTGTCGCGGCCCGTGGCAGCCCGTGCTAAGCGGATGGCATGCATCGTGGCTTCGGTGCCGCTATTGCCGAAGCGGACCATCTCGACCGGAAAACGGTTGCAGATTTCTTCGGCGAGTTCCCATTCCATGTCGTGCGGCATGCCGAACATGGTGCCGGTGGAAAGACGTTTTTCGACGGCCTTCATCACCGCGGGATGGCAGTGTCCGGCCATGAGCGCGCCGAAAGTTAGGTTGTGATCGATGTATTCGTTGCCATCGAGGTCACGGAACTTGCTGCCGCTGGCTTCTTTCACGAAGATAGGCCAGGGATCGTAATGGCGATAGTTGCTGGCCACGCCGAGCGGAATGCGTTTGAGATTCTTTTTGTGGGCTTCGGCGGATTTGGGCGTGCGGCGCTCGAACGTGTCGAGTTCCTTCTGCAGATCGGGATACATCGAATTGCTCCGGGATAACTCAGGACGTCGTCACTTTGGTGAACCGGCGGCCATTAGAATGCCGGGCGGCGGAACCGCCCGGGGTGCTGACTATTCATATCTTACACGGGCAAACTAAAAGTAAAACTTAAGGGCAAATTGCACTTCGCGCGGGTCGCGAGCTTGAAGCACTTGGCCAAAGGTTGTGTCGCTAAAGTTGCCGTCGGGATTGACAAACTCCGTTTTGTTGAACAGATTGAAAATATCCGTCCGGAACTGGAAGTACTTAGTCTCAGTGAGAGTCACTCTCTTCGAGAAAGTGACGTCCCACTGGTTTTCGCCGGGACCGCAGCAGATGGAACGCGGCGTGGTGGCGAAAGTACCGAGGGTCGGATCGGAGAATTGAGAAGGATTCAGGTAGAAGTTGCCACTTTTCTTGGGATTCAAGATCTGCAATGGCCCAGTTAGTTGGGGCGCGCCCGCGCCCAAGAAGAACAAGCTGCTGATCAGCTCGTAGTCATCCTGGGTCTGGATGCGGATGGGAAAGCCACTCTGGAATTGAATGATTCCGGACATAGCCCAGTCATCCAGAACTCTTCCCTTCAATCCGCTATACCTCTGCACCGGAAACTCCCAGTAATAATTGATGACAAAGCGTTGCGCTGAATTGAAGAGTGACAAAGAGCGACTGGCTTTGTAGTCGAAGGGATTAACGGTCTCTTCGAAGCTGGACGCCCAGTCCAGAGATTTACTCCACGTATAGGCAGCCTGCAGTTGAAGTCCCTGAGAGAAGCGCTTTTCCACGCTGGCCTGAAGCGAGTTGTACGCGGAGGCGGCGATGGTATCTTCGGCGAAGATGTTGGTGAAGACGGGAACACCATCAGCCGGGCATCCATTGCCGGGCCCACCGGTTACGGGATTGCAGTTGGGTGAAGAATACGGACGGAGGCCAACAAAGTTCAGCGTTTGCCCTGCAGCCTGAATCGTGCCGCCGGTGGGCAAATGGAATCCGTTGGGCAAGAGGGTTCCATTACTGGATGGAAGCGTGACCGTGTATTGGTTGTCTTCGAGGAACGGGCCGCAGCTTGCCGACGAACCATAGGATGACACACTGTTAGCGTTGTTGTTGGCGAGGGCGATTATGTCCAGGCAGGTTTGTGGATTCGCGGGATCGACGTCATGCGAAGCAAGGAGCCGATGTCCCTGCGATCCGACATAACCAAGTTGAAAGACCACATTTCGAGCCACTTCCTGTTGGAAATTTAAGTTGTACTGGGCCGAATATTGGGTGCGCATGTGAGGCTGAAAATCCCCGTACAGCAGCATTGGGCGGAAGGAAGCCCAGTCTTGCGGAGTTCCGGGTTTGGGGCTGAGTATTCCGTTGAACGGGTTTGGACTGACAGAGCCGGTTTGCGAGATAAAAGGAGTGTTCAGAAACGTTGCGGGCAAGAAGGTACTGCCCCCGAAGGGTGGTTCGGCGCCGAATTGTTCGAGCACCAGTTGCTCCATGGGGTTGTAGAACAGGCCCCAACCGCCGCGGATAGTGGTCTTAGGGTTGGGGCTGTAGGCCAATCCAATGCGCGGGGCGAAGGCTTTGTAATAAGTCTGCGTAAGTCCCGCAGAGACGCCGGAGTCTCCAGGAACGACCAGTCCCGTGGGCTGCACACCAGCGGCAGTGCAGTTACTGGCCCCGAGATTAGCCTGCTCGGCGGGAGTTAACACGCAAGGATAAACGGTTGAGTTCTGGCCGGGACGGAAGGTCTGAACGTGGTGGAGGGCATCGGCCAGAGGCGTATCCAACTCCCACCGAAGTCCGTAGTTCATGGTGAGTGAGGGTTTGATTTTCCAACTGTCCTGCGCAAAGACGTAGACGCCGGTGTTGCGTATGTCTTCGCGCTGTGCGGATCCCTGAGTATAGCTGTCGTCCAGGCCCAGCAAGTAGCCGGGGTAATTATCGTTGTAGGAAACGGAATTTTCGGTCGTACTGTTGAAAGTGAAATCGCCGCTAACGTTGTAGTAAAGTGTCTGGTCAAAACGCGAGCGGCGCACATCCGCGCCAAACTTGACGGTGTGATTTGCCTTGACCCAAGTCAGACTATCCGTCCACATGAATGAGTTCCCCACCTGGGGCAGTTCGCCCTCCCAGCCGTTGCCGATGGCGAAGCCACCCCCGACGCCGATAAACGGAACACCCTGACGATTAGAAGGTAAGCCGGTCGTAATGCCGTACTGCGGACTGGTGCCTAACTGGCCAACAATCGAGTTCGGCCCGCTGTTGGAGTCTGAGGTGCCGTTGAAGCAAACGGCCTGCGCCGCGGGAGAGGAGCACGAATCTTGCACAAGGTTTGTGGATTGCGGATGCTGGAAGGTCAGCTGGCCTTCGCGCATATAGGTGAAGCGAGCTTCATTGATCAAGGAATTGGAGATTGTCCAAGTGTGGCTGGGGTTGAACTGCTGATACCGGGAACCTACATTGGCGCCAAATCCAGGAATGTTCGCACCTGAAGCCTGAAAATCATAGAAGGGCTGAAAATTCGCGTCATTGGTGAAGTAGTAGTAGAAGCTGAAATTCTGCCGCTGGTTGATGTGATGGTCGAGTCGGAGTGTGAACTGATTCTGAGTGTCAGCACTGACGGGCACGGCCTGATAAGTGACGCCGTCCGCTCGATTTGCAGCTGGGACGAACCGAAGCATATCGACTGCGACCGGGTCCATGCAGGGCGCTGGGATGGTTGCGTTCCCATTAACATCGGTGGGGAAAATATTACCCCAGCTTGCGCCGGCAACGGGCATCTGCCCGCCCTCTGCTGCGATTGCCAGGGTGCAGCCCGGCCTTCCATTCAGCGCGTCAGCTGCGAACTGATCGGTGATGACGCCGCCGAGGCCGCCTCCTCCTCCAAAAACACCGCTCCTCTCTTGCGGAGTTGGGACAATCACGGTTTGCCCAGAGATGCCCTGCCGCACGCGTCGGCCTTCGTAAGAAATGAAGAAAAAGGTGCGGTCCTTCTTAATCGGGCCTCCAAAAGTTCCACCAAACTGATTCTGATTCTCCTGCGGCTTCACCGTGTTGAAGAAACCTTGTGCGTTCAAAACTGTGTTACGGAAATACTCGTAGACATCGCCGTGCCACTGATTGGTGCCCGACTTTGTAATGACGTTGACCACTGCGCCCGAGTTGCGGCCGTATTCCGCATCAAACGTATTGCTAATGACACGAAACTCCTCAATTGCGTCAGGGGTCGGCTGGATCGTTGGCAAGTTAACGAACTGGTCGTTAGCATCCCCGCCGTTGACACTGAAGTTGTTGGCACGGGTGCGACCGCCGTTGACCGACACCGCTCCGGCATCGTCGCTGCCATAGAAAGTCCCACCGCTTGAGCCTAACTGCGATTGCACGCCGGGCTGCAGCTGAAGAAACTGATAAGTATCGCGGGCGTTCAGCGGGAGTTCATTGACCGAGCGATTGTTTACCACGGCACCGAGCTGAGTGCTGGTGGTGTCGACGAGTGGCGCCTCGGACGTTACGTCAACGACCTCTTGTGCTTCGCCGAGCTGCATGGCCATGTTGAGCGTGATGACCTGATTGACGTCGAGCGAAATACTCTTGCGAACATCCTTCTTAAATCCCGCCAATTCGAAACTGAGAGTATAGGTTCCAACCGGAAGGTCCGGGAAAACGTAATCGCCACTATCGCTGGTCTGGGTGTCGCGGCCTACTCCGGTAGCTTGGTTGATGGCGGTAACCTTCACTCCGCCCAATAGCGCGCCCGTGGGATCGGCGACCCGGCCGAGGATGCGTCCGCCGGTGCCCTGTGCGGGGAGCAATAGGGGAACCACGAGAAAGATCGCGACGACAAGGCAAACGGCGGTCCAGCGGGCTCGCAGTGACGGCATGGAACCTCCAGGCATCTTGGGGAAGTTGTTTTTTTCTTGAAAACGACAGCTTGTGTGCAGCCACAACCTTGCTATAATCCCGCAAGGTTAGAGAAGAGCTACGCGTGCTGTCAAGGAGAAAAACGCGTTCCTTCGCATAGAAAACTTGAATGCCCTGTCCGGTGGACGATGAGCTCATCCAGCGCTAAACCCTACTTAAAGATCGGAGATGTCGCGAGACGCGTAGGAGTATCGCCCTCGGTGATCCGGTCGTGGGAGAGCTTGGGGCTGACGCGTCCCCGGCGCACGGAAAGCAAGTACCGGCTGTATACGGGCGATGACGTGAAGCTGCTGAAGCGGGCGCGGTTTCTGCGGAAAGTGCGGGGACTGAACGCGGCGGCGATTGTTGAACTGCTGCGACGGGAAGGGCGGGCGCATCCAGCGGCAGACGGAAGCGCTGGGGCGATAGGCTCGCACTTGCGGCAATTGCGGGCGAAGCGGCGTTTGTCCTTGGCGCAGGTGGCGCAGGCGGTGAGTATATCGGTGGGATTTCTGAGCGCGCTGGAGCGGTCGCAGATGAGTGGGTCGGTGGGAACGCTGCGCAAGTTGGCGCGATTTTACAAGACCAACATTTTGGATTTTTTTGACGCTACGGGAGCGAGCAGCCGTCTGGTGCAGCCGGGACAAAGAAAAGTGCTGGAAGCTGGACCTGGTGTTCGCATGGAGTTGCTGGCTTGGGGAAACACGGTGATGGAGCCACATCTGTTTCGCGTGGCGCCAGAAGCGGGCAGCGGCGACTCCTACACGCATGACGGAGAGGAATTCCTTTATGTGCTACGCGGGGAATTGATGATCACGCTGGAGAAACAACAATACCGGCTCAAGGCTGGGGACAGTTTTTATTTTGAGAGTGCGACGCCGCATCACTGGAAAAATCCTGGCCGGGCGGAGACTTGGGTGCTGTGGGTGAATACGCCGCCGACGTTTTGAAATGCAAGCGCCGGCGGAGGCTGTTTCCGGCAGCGAAGGAGGAACAATGAACATGCGATCCCGGGTAGTACTGCTGTTCCTGCTGGCAGTGACAGTGTTCACCGGTTCGTGCACGAAAAAAACGCCAACGCTGAATCTGTTGGTATGGGAAGGCTATGCCGATCCCTCGTTCGTCAAGGCTTTTGAGGAGCAGCATAATTGCAAAGTCTCGGCGTCGTACATGGGATCGAGCGACGAACTGGTAGCCAAG